>UQDA01000001.1 GCA_900539715.1 uncultured Lachnospiraceae bacterium
AGCTACCTTAACCCACCGTCTAAAGCCAGTGGGATTGCGGTAGCCTTATTTCAATGATAAAAAACTGTCGGGCATGTCATTTTCTCAATTCTGAAAGCATCTGCCCTTTTATCATACAGCCAAACGAATGTTTGCGCAAAAAAATTTGACATTTTCCCGCAAAAGTTTTACACTGTCTCTAATCTGTTGCAGTAACGCGTTCACGTGTTGCTGTATGCTTATCTTTTCTTATGACAGGAGGTCTTATCCATGAAAAAAAAGGCTTTGTGCGCTGCCTTTCCGCATACTCTCCCCATTTTGATGGGATATCTTTTCCTAGGTATCGCCTTTGGCGTCCTTCTGGCGGAAAACGGATTTTCCCCGGTCTGGGCACTGTTTATGAGCATCGTCATCTATGCGGGTTCCGGACAGTTCGCCGCGATAGGGCTCATGACAGCCCCGTTTTCCCCGGTCTCATCCATCCTGCTCACCCTGATGATAAACGCCCGGCATCTTTTTTACGGGCTGTCCATGTTAAAGCCATTCAAAAAGGCGGGAAAAAGAAAGCCTTATATGATATTTTCCCTGACTGACGAAACTTATTCCCTGCTTTGTTCCGCCAAACCTCCCGAAGGAGTGGATGAATCGTGGTTTTTCTTTTTTATCGCCCTACTCGACCAGCTGTACTGGATCGCAGGCTGCTGCCTCGGCGCGGCCGCCGGAAAATTCCTGCCCTTTGATTCCACCGGTATCGACTTCACGATGACCGCCCTGTTTCTCGTTATATTTGTGGAACAATGGGAAAAGGCTTCCTCGCATCTTTCCGCCTTTATCGGGCTTGGTATCACCGCCGTATGCCTGATAGCCTTCGGGCCGGACAGATTCCTTATTTTTTCCATGGCGGGCATCCTCGCCGCACTACTCATCTTTCAAAAGGAGCTTGACAAATGACATCCCAGACTTTCTTCCAGCTTTGCATTACCATCGCCATCATCGCCGTAGCTACATTTCTGACCCGCGCGCTGCCGTTCCTGCTCTTCCCTGACGGAAAAAAAACGCCGCGTGCCGTACAATATCTCGGCGCCGTCCTGCCGAGCGCTTCCATCGCCATGCTCGTCGTATACTGCTTTAAAAATGTTTCCGTTCTTTCCGGCTCCCATGGCCTGCCGGAGCTGATAGCTGCAGTTTTTGTCATTGCCGTACATAAATGGAAGCACAGCCTGCTTTTATCTGTCGGCGGAGGAACGGCGCTGTATATGCTACTCGTGCAGGGGGTATTCTAAAAGATGTGCACATCCATATGAAAAGTATACGCCCTGGCGAACACTGCCGGCAGGCAATAATTTCTCTTCGTGCGAGTGCGCATAATCGTGTTTTTTATTCGATAGGAAAGTTCCTTTCCTATCGAATAAAAGGGGGACGGCGTGGAGCCATCCCTTTCCGCATTTTCTCTGTTCCCATCGTCTGTATCCAAAATCCCATCCTCAGTCGTCCACGACAGGAACCTCTTCTTCCTCCCACGCTTCTAAATCGTTGATATATTTTTTCGTCTCCTTTGCGATAACATTCGACAAAAGCAGGACCGCCAGGAGATTCGGTATCGCCATCAGCGCGTTCAGAATATCTGCCAGCGCCCACACCACATCGAGCACTGCCACCGGGGCTATCGCCGCAACTGCCACATATAAAATGCGGTACGGAAGAAGTCCCTTTTTCCCTGCAAAATATTCCACTGCGCGCTCTCCGTAATATGCCCACCCAAGCACCGTCGAATACGCAAAGCAGATGATTCCCAGCGTAAGTATCGCCGGCCCCAGATACGGTATCTGCCCGAATGCCAGCGTCGTCAGGATGCCTCCGTCTGTAATCTCATTTGCATTTATCGCCGGATTTTTCATTATCGTGGAAACAAGCACCAGACCGGTCATCAAACACACCACGACCGTATCCCAAAACGTACCTGTCGAAGAGACGAGCGCCTGCCGCACAGGATTGCGCGTCTGTGCCGCCGCTGCCGCGATCGGTGCAGAACCGAGGCCGGATTCATTGGAAAACAGCCCGCGCGCCACGCCGTAGCGCATCGCCATCATCACGCCCGTACCCACAAGACCGCCTGCCGCCGCGCCGGGTTCAAACGCCAGCGTAAGTATCGTGCGGATCGCCGGAATAATATAATCATAATTTATCCCCAAAATGATGATACAGCCCAGCACATAAAAAAGCGCCATAAACGGGACCAGCTTCTCACACACCCTGGCGATAGAACGGATACCGCCGAAGATAACGACCGCCGTCAGCGCCGCCACGGCCAGACCGACCAGCCACCCCGGCACACCCGCCGTTTCCTCCACGACAGACGCAATGGCATTGACCTGTGTCGCACAGCCTATCCCGAAGGAGGCAAAGCCGGCAAATACCGCAAACGTCATACCCAGTATTTTGCCAAGGGGCTGCCATTTCAAACCTCTGGACAGAGCGTACATCGCGCCGCCCTGCATCCTGCCGTCTCTCTTTTTCACCCGGTATTTTACCGCTATCAGAGATTCAGCATATTTTGTCGCAATGCCGAACACACCCGACAGCCAGCACCAGAATACCGCGCCCGGGCCTCCGAGGGCGATAGCCGTCCCGACTCCCACGATATTCCCTGTTCCTATCGTCGCCGCCAACGCCGTTGTCAGCGCCCCGAAATTACTGACCTCACCCTCCGCCTTGTGGTCCTTTGTCACGGAAAGACGGATTCCTTTTGTTATCGTCTTCCACTGGATAAATCCGGTCTTAAACGTCATAAAAATATGCGTGCTGAACAGCAGAATGATCAGCCACCAGCCCCATATCACGTCATCCACCGCAAAAACCACTTCGTTCAACTTCTCAAACATACCTTTTCCTCCTGTACTTACTCTTTTATTAGTTTATCGCGTTACAGTGAAAAAGGCAATATTTTATTCAGCGCGTATCAGTTCAGCCATATCATGTTGTGCGGATAGGCGCATCTGAACTGTTACCTCAACGCTTTGCAAGCACCCGGTTGACCCGCTCGCTCGTAACAAGCATCAGCGCCGCCAGCGTGAGCAGAAAAAACGGATGTATCCCAAATCCGAACGTCTTTCCGAGAAATCCCAGAAAAGGAGGCATCAGCAGGCAGCCCACATATGCGGTCGCCATCTGTATCCCCATGATACTCTGGCTGATATCCCTTCCGAAACGGTTCGGCGTGTCATGCAGCATCGCCGGATAGATAGGGGCACAGCCCAGACCGATGCATATCAGCCCTACCAGGCTCAGCCATGCCGTCCCCGGCAGCGCCAGAAGGACGCAGCCTGCCAGGCACAGCCATTCTCCCATCCTTATCATCTGTTTATTGTTAAAACGCAGGGCAAACACTCCTGCCAGTCCTCTTCCGACCGTGATTCCCATATAGAATAATGAAACCCAGCGGGCAGCCGTTTCCGCAGCAAGCCCTTTTTGCTGTACCAGAAAAGTACTGCTCCACAGTCCGGCAGCTGCCTCCACCGCACAGTAGGAAAAAAATGAGACCAGCGCAGGCTTCGCCGCAGGAAGCCTAAGAAGCTCTGTCAGTCCGGCGCTCCTCCGCGCTTCTCCCTCCGACTGCTCCTGCCGTCCCGTTTCAAAGCGTTTCCACAGCGGCAGGCTTATGAGCAGGCAGACCACCAGGACGCACTGCATCGCTGCAATAGTGCTGTAGCCTGTCCGCCAGCCATTTTCTTTTGTCAGAAAAAGCGACATCAAAAGCGGTCCTGCCGTCGCCCCTATGCCCCAAAAGCAATGCAACCAGTTCATATGCGCCGCCTCATAATGAAGCGCCACAAAGTTATTTAACGCGGAATCCACCGCACCCGCACCGATACCCAGCGGGACTGCCAGCAGGCAGAGCCAAAAAAATCCCGGTGAGAGGCAATAGCCCCACAGCCCTGCCGCAGTCATCGCTACACTGACCGCCGTAACTTTTCCTGTCCCGAATCTTTCTATCAGCTTTGCAGAAAAAAAGCTCGATACTATCGTTCCTCCTGAAACGATAGTACTCAAAATTCCCGCCCAGGATACGGAAACTCCCAGCTCCTGATGCAGTACCGGCCATGCCGAGCCAAGTATCGCATCAGGCAGTCCCAGGCTGATGAACGCGATATAGATTAAAATAAGCAATATTGTCGCCATAACGGCAGCTCCTCCCTTTGCGGGCTGCTCCTGTATGCCCGCATCGGGGTCTACTATAGCATCTTCTGTCCGTTTCGTCATCCCCTAAATTCTATCTTGCTATCATCGTCAGGTATGCCAGCACGCCCCCCAGCGCCCCGGCAGGAACCGCCGCCAGATACATCCACGCCATCTGCCAGCCGATGATTCCCTGAATCTGTGCCGGCGTCGCGCCTATCACCTCCATCTGCTCAATGCTGACGCTGTCCGGGCAAACGCTCTTTTTGCCGACGATGAACAATGCGATGCCCGCGCAGCACAGGATGAGCGCCGCGTGCGTTCCCTTCTCCTGAAATGCCCAGCATACCGCAACGAACACAAGAAGCGCCCCCGAAAACACCCCCGATATCCAGAGCGGGAAATTATTCTTCCATTGCTGTACCGCCACCTGTCTGCAAAATCCCCTTTCTCCTTTACCCATACTTTTCTCCTCCTTTCCCCTGTTGAGGTCTTTCTATTATAGGACACCTTTTTTAGGAAGAAAGTCGAAATCTGTAAAAGATTTTAAAAAAATTTCAAAAATTTTTCTTAATTTTGCTTTTTGTGCTATACTGGACTATGCGGCGCCGTTACAGACTGCGGCTCCGCCAGATAAAACGATAAAAGGTGGAAGAAAATGAGTAAAACACAATCCAGCACACTGATGACAGAAGGTCCTATCTGGAAAAAGATAATCACCTTCGCCTTCCCGCTCTTTCTGGGAAATCTGTTCCAGCAGCTATACAACACTGCCGACTCCCTGATAGTAGGAAACTTCCTCGGAAGCGATGCCCTCGCGGCAGTCAGCTCTTCGGGCAGTCTTATCTTTCTGATGGTCGGCTTTTTTAACGGCATCGCCATGGGAGCGGGCGTCGTTGTCGCCCGCTATTACGGTGCACGGCAGATTGAAAAACTGCAGCGCGCCATCCATACGGACGTAGCGTTCGCCCTTGTCGCAGGCGTACTCCTGACTATCATCGGTCTTATCCTCGCCCCGCAGATGCTCGTCTGGATGGGGACGCCCGAAGACGTCATGCCAAACTCTATCCTCTATTTCAGGATTTATTTCGCCGGTTCGCTGGCATTCGTCCTTTATAACGTACTGGTCGGCATCCTCCAGTCCATCGGAGACAGCAGGCATCCGCTTTATTATCTCATACTGTCCTCCATGATAAATATCGCGCTCGACCTGCTTTTTGTCGGCGTATTCCGCTGGGGCGTCGGGAGCGCCGCTCTTGCGACCATCATCTCCCAGTTCGTCAGCGCCCTGCTCTGCCTGCGCCGGCTGATGCACAGCCCTGAGGAATACCGCGTGACCCTTTCCAAGATCCGCTTTGACCTTCCGATGCTCAAGCAGATTATCCAGAACGGTCTGCCCGCCGGACTGCAGAACTCTATCATCGCTTTAGCGAACGTAGTCGTACAGTCCAATATCAACAGCTTCGGAAAAATGGCAGTCGCCGGCTGCGGCGCCTATTCCAAGGTCGAGGGCTTCGGCTTTCTGCCTATCACCTGCTTTTCTCTGGCGCTCACCACTTTCATCAGCCAGAACCTCGGCGCAAAAAAATACGACCGCGCCAAAAAGGGCGCACATTTCGGCATCATCTGCTCGATATGTCTTGCCGAGCTGGTAGGCGTGTGCATCTACATCCTGTCCCCGTACCTTATCGCCGCCTTTAACAATGACCCGCAGGTCGTTTCCTTCGGCGTCACCCAGGCACGCACGGTCACACTGTTCTACTTCCTGCTGGCATTTTCTCACTGTATCGCGGGCATCATGCGCGGTGCCGGAAAAGCTACCGTGCCGATGTTTGTCATGCTGGCATGCTGGTGCATTATCCGCGTGACCTACATCACGGTCATGGTAAAGCTCGTTCCCGTCATCACCACCATCTTCTGGGCATACCCGCTGACGTGGAGTTTAAGCTCGATAATCTTTTTAATCTACTTTTTGAAAGCGGACTGGATACACGCCTACGAAAAACGGAACGCGTAACCGTTAAATCCGCTCCGGTCAGACAGATTCCGGGCAGGGGCAGAGGGAGATTCCGACAGCAGGTTCCGCTTTCACTCACAGGGAATTTTATACAAAGGCTGCGTCTTTTACAGGGCGTATGTCAAACGGTCAAACTCGCGCAGCTTCGCTGCGCTCAGACAAGTCCCGTTTGCCATACTGTAAAAGGCGCAGCCTTTGAAAATTCCCCTTCGTTCAAGAAGTCATCTGCTGCCGGAATCTCCCTCTGCCCCTGCCCGGAATCTGTCTGACCGGAGAGTTTTCTCTGCCGGAAGAGAATCGTGTCCCCCTCTTATGTGCTGGCGGAAGTATAATTCTTAATTGCTTTCTTCCAGACGATACGCGTAATGATAAATGCCAGTACAGGGGAGAGCACGCCCCACGCCATCATCGCCGGACTGAGCTCGCCCATAAGAAAGAGCCCCGGGAAATTCGTTATCACAAAAATCGGCAGGATAAAGGTACCGATACGCTGCATCCACTTCCCGTATATCATCTGCGGCATATTGTTAAAATCCCACAGCGCGGCCGTCATTTCTCCCAGCCCCTGTGTCGCCGTCGTCCAGAATGCCAGCAGGTTCGGCAGCAAAAACAGGCTGTACGTCAGCAGACACCCGCAGAGCAAAAAGAAGATAAATCCGGCTATCGCCCCCGCCGTGACCGGAAGCCCCGCTCTCTGCCAGCCGATGACGATCATTATGACTCCCGCCGCAAGATCCGGCAGGAGCAGGGAAATGTCCAGCTTCTGCAATGTCACCAGAAACTGCAGGGAGACCGGTTTTACCATGTACATGTCCAGCTGTCCTTCCCGCACCATCGTGGAGAGTCCCGTAAAATTCCCATAGTAGAGCATATATACGCCCGTCAGGAGCACATATACGCCGATAAACAAAAGGATATGATCCGGCGTCAGCACGCCGATATTTGTACCTGCCCGGTAAACGACCGCCACATATAAAAGTTTTATCAGCATCCAGCCTGTTTCTACCGCCACTCCGGCGGCAAAATTCGCGCGGTACTCCAGCTGCGACATCAGAGACATTTTCAAAAAAACGCCCAGAAGCCGTCCGTATCTGACCGCCCGTTCTGATATTTTCCCAAATGTTCCGTTCTTCATCTCAGCCTCCCACCGCCGCAAACCGCTTTAAGCCCTTCGCCCACAGCACTCTTGCCAGCGCAAAAAATACCGCTATCCATAAAAACTGACATAAAAATCCGCTGCCGACCTGCTCCCAGAGAAGCTTTCCGTTTACAATGTTGACCGGAAACTGCGTCGTATATCCAAAGGGCAGAAGACCGATGAGAAATGCCGCCGTTTCCCCGAAGATATCCATCGGGAACACACCTCCGCTTATCACGACCAGCACCACGCTCACAGTTCCGAATATCAGATGCACATCCGTCAGCCAGAAGCTTATGAGCGCCACGCAGTAAAAAATCAGGAAATTGAGGATTACCGCCAGCACCAGCGATACAAAAAATGCCGCAATCCTTCCCACGGATAATTCCAGCCCCAGAAATGCCGCCGAAAATCCGATGAGCCCTGCCGATACGAGCGTTAAAAGCCCCATCTGCACGCTTTTTTCCCCCATGTGATTGAAAAAGCGATAGGCAAAATAGTCAACCGGACGCACCAGATATTTGTTCAGTCCGCCTGTTTTGATATCCTGGTTCACCGCATATTCAAAGCCCGTATAAACGAGTTTGGAGACCATTCCCGCCAGCAACGTATACACCATTATCTGTGGATAACTGTAGCCAGTCATCGCCCCGGCGTCGCCATGCCCATACAGATAATTCCACAAAAATGTCTGGATGATGATAGGAAACACCGTGCTCAAAAGGCTCAGGACAAAATTCGCCCGATATTCCAACGAAAGCTCTATCCCCATCCGGTACACACAGCGATATGTCTTCATACCGCCACCTCCTTTTGGAATATCTTCGCAATACTTTCCTCCAGAGGAATATCAGTCACCGTAAAATCATCCACCGGAAGCGCCGCCAGCACCGCGGACGCCGTCTCCTTGAGACGCTCCCTCTGCACCTCGAGTACGATAGAAGTCTCGCTGTTGCCCCTTATCTTTCCAAAAATCTCCAGCTCACCGGACGGCACAGGGCGGCTCACAGAAAGCGTCAAAAGCTTTTTATCGCCCATCAGGGTATTTATCTGCGAAAGCGCGCCGTCATATACGGGAAGCCCTCTATTGATGATGACCGCCCTGTCGCACAGCTCTTCGATATCGCGCATATAATGGCTCGTCAGTATCACCGTCGTCTTTGTCTGCTCGTTGTAATATTTCAAAAAATCCCGGATTTTCTGCTGGGAAACAATGTCTAAGCCAATCGTCGGCTCGTCCAGAAACAGGATTCCGGGACGATGTACGAGCGCTGCAAGTATCTCCATCTTCATCCGCTCCCCCAGAGAAAGCCGACGCACCTGCACATTCATCAGCTCCTTCACATCCAGAAGCTCTGCCAGCTCTTCCACGGTCTTTCTGTATTCCGCATCGTCCACCCCAAAAATACACTTGTTCAGATACAGGCTGTCGCTGGCAGGCAGGTCCCACCAGAGCTGGTTTTTCTGACCCATGACGATGGAAAAACCGCGCTTGAATTCATTTTTACGCTCCCACGGCACAAAGCCATTGACCGTCACCTCGCCTGACGTGGGATACAAAATGCCTGACAAAATCTTCAGCGTCGTCGTCTTGCCCGCGCCGTTCGGTCCTAACAGCGCCATCATCTCCCCTTTTTTCACTGAAAAGGACACGTCCCGCACCGCTTCCTTTATCAGCGTTTCCCGATGGAACAGGTTGTGTACCGAGCCCTTTAATCCCGCGCTCTTTTTGTAGTAGGCAAACTCCTTTTTCAGATGCCTGACCGTGATTATCTCCATGATAAACCTCCCTCTGCCCCGTCAGAAAAATTCCGCCCGGCGCAGATAATCCTCAAATCTTATTTTCACTTCCGGATACCGGTAACGGCTTACTAAAAGCTCGTCCCCCGAATCTAAGCCGACGCTCTCGCGTCCCAGCCTCCGCACATGATACAGATTGACCAGAAAGCTTTTGTGTACCCGGATAAAGCCCGCTTTTTTCAGCTCCTCCTCCCAATAAGAGAGCGTCTGGTCTGTAATAAATACCTCTGTGCGGCAGTGCACCCATATCTCGTGTCTCCGGCTTTCGATATATAAAATGTCCCGCAGGGATACGCGGACTGCCGCCTCCGTCTCCTGCTTCCCTCCCACGATACTGCGGCACACAAAGCTCCTCATCCCTGCCCCGACCGACCTTCTTATCCGGTTCAGCTTGCACAGAGCCGCTTCCAGGTCCTGTTCCAGCGCATATCCCCTCACAACATGGAAAAACGGATACGAAAGCGCCGCGAACACTTCCTCCGGGCTGTTCGCCACAAAAATGACGGGAAGCTCCTTTCTCTGCTCCCATATCCGCTCCGCCGTCAAAAATGCTCCGGCGCCTTCCGGCATGTGCAGGATAAGAGCGTCCAGCTTCTCTAAAAATACCTCAGAATTCTCAAAACGCGCCCCGGATTGTTCCCCGGTTCTTTTCAAATGCCCTGTACTTCCTTGTGCGCGCACTGTTTCCCATGTGCCGTCCGTCTCTGCTTCCTCCCGTATCTTATCGCTTCCGGCGCAGAGGACCTGAACAGCCCCTTCTATCGCCCGCAAAGACTCTTCCCTCCGGGCGCAGTCTGCCGCTTTTAAATTTTTTTCTTCATAAAGTCCCAACAGCGGCATGACATGCCCCCTTTCTCCGCTGCCTGAAAGCTTCTGCGGTCGTATGCCCCGCAGCAGTTTTCATCTGCCTGTTTATCTTATCAAACTATTCGCATATTACAAGATGTCCCGCACCAATGGAATATTTTCTGCCCCACTGGATACTTCTGAAATAAAAAAGTATGCACCTCTGGATGTGAAAAAGTATGCGCTTTCGTGCAAGTGCGCATAATCAGTTTCTGTTCGACATGAGAGAAACCTTCCTATCGAACAAAAAAAACAGGGACTGTCGCAATTTGGCAATCCCCATTTCCTAATCCGTCATTTTATGCATCCGACCTGGAATATGCATTTTTCATCTGGCAGCTCAGCTCGTACAGCACCCGGTCCAGCGTCCGGGCAGTCTCTTTTTTTACCATCTCCGACACCGCACGGTTCGCTTCCGCCTTCAAAATCCTCCGGCGTGCTTCGTTCCCGCTTTCTTTTGACAAAAGTTCATCATAACGGTTTATCAGCTCATGCCCCTTCGCCGCCACAGTCTCCTGATAACGCTCCACATGGAATACGGACTTATTGTAGGAAGCGTCCGCCATCGCCGCTATCATGCGGCTGCTCCAGTAAAAATTGTCCGTGGAGACCTCGTCGGTCGTATTTTCCATATATTCCGGTACTTCCTCCACATCCGCATAAAACGGGACCATCACATTGAAGGCGTTCGACGCAAAAGCAAGCCACTGCAGACAGCTACATCCTTCCGCCATCCCCGGACGTATCTGTATCAGGGAAAGGAAGTCCGTGCGGTTTATCCCTATCGCGCGGTATGCGCCCCGCATCGATTTGTCCCCATAGGCTCCGTAAGGGTCGTAGGGAGTTCCCTGATAATGGGAGGAGAGCACATATTTCACATCCTCCACGGTAATCTTTTTTTCAGGAACCAGACACCATGGCAAATCATCCGAAACAGGCGTAAAATCCGCATTTTCCCCGTCCCATCGGAAGGTATTCGGATTCAGGCAGCGCTCCATATACCATGCGCGCGGCGTATTGTATACATGGTCCGCATCATCATGGCTGCCAAAGGCGCTTCTTACATCAAAGCTCCCGTCCATCGCCAGATTCAGATGATATTTCTCAACAAACTCCTTCAAATCAGAAGAGCACATATACTCCTTCTGTTCTGAAAAGGCGTCTTCAAGGTCAAAATAATCGATTCCGAACTGATTCGGCATCACCACATATGCCTCGTCGGGTACGCGGCGCGCGATCCAGTGATGTCCGCCTATCGTTTCCAGCCACCATATTTCATCCCGGTCCTGAAATGCTATCCCGTTCATTTCATAAGTTCCGTACTGCTCCAGCAGGCTTCCCAGACGCTTTACACCGTCCCGGGCGCTGCGGATATAAGGCAGAACGATGCTCACGATATCTTCTTCCCCAATACCACCGGCAGTTTCTTTCCCGCCGTCTGTCGCCGGCTGATAAACGACCAGAGGGTCTGCTCCCAGCACCCGGGCGTTGGAGGTTATCGTTTCTGTCGCCGTCATCGCCACACCAGCCGCATTCACGCCGGCTGCAGCCCAGACTCCTTCCCCTTCCACGGCATTCGGAACCGCCGTATAGCGCATCGGATCATCCGGAAGCTCGATTTTTACATGAGAAATAACAGATTCATATACCCGCGGTTGTTCCTGTGGATGAATGACCGCGAACTTTTTGGGCGTAAAACGTCCCGAACCCGAATCATCGTTGCGTGCTATCATCGTCGAACCGTCGTAGGTTGCTTTTTTTCCGATCAAAATCGTTGTGCAGGGCATAACCGCTTCCTCCTTATCGATCCAGTTGTTCTATTATCTTATCATATCCCATCCCGTGGGACGCCTTGACCAGCACGGAATCGCCTGCCCGCAAAAGCTCCGGCAGGGCGGCGAGCAGCGCGTCCGTATCTTTAAAATGCTCTGCCTCGGCAATGCCCGCCTCCTTTGCAGCGCTGTACATCGCCTCCGAAAGAGCACCCGCGCAGTACAGACAGTCCACTCCATGCTCCGCCGCATACGCGCCGACCTGTGCATGAAGCTCCTTCTCATTTTCGCCAAGCTCAAACATATCACCCAGAACCGCCACCTTCCTGCCGTCCGCAAGCGCCAGCAGGTCTATCGCTGCCTTTGTGGATACCGGGTTTGCATTGTAACAGTCATCGATAAGCACCTTATCCTTCGCCGAAATAACGCGGCTTCTTCCGCTTACCGCCTGCACTCCCGCAATACCTGCCGCTATCTGGGCAGACGTCATCCCCAGAAGCTTTCCGACCGCAGTCGCCGCCAGCGCATTTAAAACCATGTGAGAACCGGGGAGCGGGATATCCGCCTCAAAAACCTCCCCGTCTGCATGTATCTGTGCCGTACTTCCAAGAAGCCCGCGGTTTACGATGTTGTCTGCATAAATATCATTTTCCGGTGAAAATCCGAAGCGCAGCGGCTTTTTACCATGTACCTCCTGAATCGTCGCAAGCTTGTCGTCATCCCCGTTGACGCACACGCTCCCCTCCGGGTTCATACAGTCAAAAATCTCAGACTTCGCTTTTAATATCCCGTCCCTGCTGCCTAAAAACTCCAGATGGCACTGTCCGATATTCGTCATCACGCAAATGTCCGGGCGCACCATTTCACTCAGGCGGTGCATCTCTCCGAAATGGTTGATACCCATTTCCACAACTGCTGCCTCCGTATCTTCCGGCATCGCCAATAGCGTAAGCGGAACACCGACCTCGTTATTGAAATTCCCCTGTGTTTTATGCGTCTTATATTTCTGTGCCAGCACGGCTGCCACAAATTCCTTCGTGCTCGTCTTTCCAACGCTTCCCGTTATCCCCACGACCGGAACAGGCATCTGTTCCCTGTAAAAAGAGGCGATATTCCTAAGCGCCGCAAAACTATCCTCTACCCGGATACACGGTCCTGTCAGAGGATCCGGCTCTTTTTCACATACAACGCCTATCGCTCCCTTTTCAAAGACCTCATTGATAAAGTCGTGTCCGTCCACACGCTCTCCCTTCGTGGCGACAAAAACGTCTCCCGGCTCCACCTTTCGCGAATCCAGCACGATACGTCCCGCTTCCTTACCGGTAAATCCGCGTATCACAGCCATTCCCGCCTTCGGACAGCTCCCTGCGCTCTTTCCCGCCGGAACGACCAGCTTTCCCTTGCAGGCTCTCGCGATATTCCATAATGTCATATTTTTCATATTTGTCCCCATTCCGGAGCGTAAGCCTGTAAAAAACAATCCGTCAGGATTATTTTTCACACTGCCCCATTTTGCTTTTTAATGATTTTAATACCGGCTGTCAGATAATATGAGCCTTCGCGAAAAATACCGGAAGATGGAAATTCGGTTTTTCATTCTCGATAGGAGAATAGGAGGCATAATGCTCTATTTCCGGGCTTTCTGCGATTTTATAAAAGTTACAGTAAAATTCCGTATCCCGGTCCAAAGCCTTCACGCCCGCCTCGTTTTTCAGATATTCCTCCGGTATCACATAGGTCAGCGTCCAGCGGTCGTCCTCAATCTTTGCCTGACATCCGCACTGTTCCAGATATTTTTCAGGCATCCTGCTGCGTCCCTTTCTGCCTTTCCCGTAAGCCGCATACATCGCCCCGTTGGAATTCACTTCAAAATTCAGATATATCACGTCGTTTGTCAGAGCTTCGCCCTCTTCCGGGAATGCCAGAAACACTTCCATCGCGCTGTCCTTGCACACCATATCCATATAGTTGGTAAACGTGCGCTTCGGGTCCTTTTCCTCGCACACGAGCTTCACATAAAAGCCTTCCCCCTCAAGATATCCCATCCATCCCCACGCTCTGGGCTGCTGAAGGCATGTCCACATAAAATTGCTTATCTCAAACCGCTCACAACTCTCTATTTCGTCTTTTGATGCGATAGTCTTTACCTGATATTCCATACTGATTTCCCTCCGTTTTTCTAAAAAAGTACACACCCTGGCGCACACCTGCGCCGGGCGCCATTGCCGCCAGACAATATCTTCCGGGAGAAACCCGGTTTCTCCTTCGTGCAGGTACGTGCCGTACCGCGCCCTGCCTTATTACACTTTAACACACGAGTCCCCGCTCCGCAAGGCAACAGACGCCGGAAATCCTCTTGACTTGCCTGATTCAGCGGAGTAAAATTTTTGTAAAATCATACAATTATATGCCGCTGCGGCAAAACTGTTTTACAAAGGAGGCCGGCTCTATGGAACACGCACCCACATCCCTTTCCTCAAACGCAAAAGACCTTTGTTATCCCGACTCCCCCGACGGACTCATTCTATATCGCCGTCGACTCATTCCCGAAGAGTGTATCTCCCTGCCGGACGACCGCATTCTGCAGTGTGGAAACGGAATCCTCGTCACCTCCTGGAAGACCATCCGCCCCAAGAAAAATATGGATCACGGCTTTTCCTGCTATTATCTGAAGGACGGATACAAAATAAGCAAATTTTACCGCGCCGATGGCTCTCTGCTTTATTACTACTGTGATATCATCACATCGGACTATGACGCTTCCAAAAACAAACTGACCGTTACCGACCTGTTAGTAGACGTCATTATCGAACCGGACGGTTTTGTCCGCGTTGTAGACGTGGACGAACTGGTAGACGCTCTGGATGACGGAAGGCTTCTGCCTGCCCAGCTCAGACAGGCTCTGCTTTCTTTAGACCGGCTGCTTTCCCGCATTTACGGCGGCAGGCTAGACAGCCTTCTTTCCCCCATCAATACTTTTGAACAATAAGGAGACCTATCCATGCAGTATTTTCTTTTGACCTTTGCCATCATATGTGAAATCATCGCAACCACGCTTTTAAAATCCTCGGAAGGCTTTACGAAGCTTTTGCCCTCCATTGGGTGCGCCGTCTTTTATGTCCTGTGCTATTATTCCTTCTCCAAATGCCTAAGCGGCATTGACCTTGGAATCGCCTACGCCACCTGGTGTGCCGGCGGCATCGTGGCAACCTCCATCATCTCATGGATCATTTTTGGACAGAAGATGACCGGAATCGGAATTCTGGGGATAGTGCTCATTGTAGCCGGATGTGTGCTGGTAAATTTGTTCGGAACTGCACATTAAAACCACACGTTCCTTCTTCTCGAAGTTCTTCAAGAATTTCTGCCACTGTCTCTCCGTGAATGGCCCAATGAAGCTGGTTTTGCACTCGAGCAAAAAACAATCTTTCGTCAGAACCGTACCGCCATTTTTCAGACCTTCGTCATCCATTGCCAGACAAATACAAAAATACCTTCCATAACCAGGGAGACAGTTCCCCTATCCACGGAAGGTATTTTAATCAATAGAAAATATGGTCCCCTATCTGCAGTCCCGTCAGACCCGGGATAGGTGTCCTGAAATACACGCAATGCCCCACATTGCTGTAGCCTGCCATCGCCTCGTCAGCCGCCTTATAGCATGCCGCCGTCGCCCTGTTCTCTGCCAGAGCGAGCGCGAGATGTCCGTCCAGCACCGGCGCAAACTGCTTGTATTGGTAGATAACGCCTGACACCGTATTCGGATACACCGAACTGAGCACACGGTTTATCACAACCGATCCGACCGCCACTTGCCCGTCATAAGGCTGATTTCCCGCTTCGCAGTAAATAAGATTTGCCAGAAGATATCTGTCTCCCTCAGCAAATGTCACCTCGGAAATATCCCTCCATGTAGAGCGCGCCGCCAGACGGGATTTAGCGATCTCCTCCTGCAGCTGCTTCTGGAGCGCCGCGATATTTTCATCCTGCGCCGCTATCTGCGCTTCCAGCGCGTCCGCCTGAGCCTGTGCATCCGCTATCTGTCCGGAATAGGCGCTGATACCGCTCTGAGTCTTGCTGACGCTCGCCATGATATTTGCCTTCTGGTCTTCTGCCTGCGCCTGCAGCTCATCCAGTTCCGCCTTCTCCTGTTCGAGCTTCGCCTCCATCTCCTCTATCGCCTCGCGCTGCGCCTGATAAGTCAGAAGCAGCTTCCGGTCATATTCATGCAGCTTTTCAACGTAAGTACTCTGATTGAGCAAATCCGAAAAGCTCTTTGCCCGGAAAAGAATCTCATAATACGTCCGATTATTGTCCATATAGAGAAAGCGAAGACGTTTTTTCATCGCCGCATACTGCTCCTGCTCTGTTTTCTTTGCCAGCGCCAGCTTCTCCTGTGTTTCGTCTATCTCCGCATTTTTATCGATGATATCCTGCTCTATCTCTTCTAACTTTCCACTTATCTGTGTCAGATCCTGCGTCAGTCCGTTTAACTGCCCCTGTAAAGAATCGCGCGCGCCGCTCAAAGAACCGATATGCTCCTCTGTCTGCTCCTTCTGGTTCTGAGCCTCTTCACGCTTTCCCTTTTCCTCATTTATCTGATTTTGCAGCTCCCCTATCGTATCCGCATAAGCCGGCGCAGCAGGCGTCATGCCAAAACACAGTGCGGCTGCCAGCATCCCTGCCGCCAGCCGTAGCCCTTTTCTTTTTTTCTGTCCCTCTTTTTTTCTGCCCTGTTTTCTCATCAAAGCTCCATTTTCACAACGCGTCCGCTCTTTGAATAAGGCCGGTAAGCCACTCCCGCCGCCCGGAACATCCTCTTGGATGCCCGCACGGACGGGGTTTCCGCGTATTTATCGCTGTCATAGATAACTTCCCTGATGCCGCTCTGAATAATAGCCTTTGCACATTCATTACACGGAAAAAGTGTCACATAAAGCTTCGCTCCCGCAAGGCTTCCTCCCCTGTAGTTCAGGATGGCATTCAGCTCGCTGTGCGTTACATACGGATATTTTGTCTCGAGCGTCTCGCCTTCCCGATCCCACGGAAATTCATCGTCCGAGCAGCCGATAGGCAAACCGTTATATCCCATAGACAGGATTTTGTTGTCCTGCCCTACGATACAGGCTCCCACCTGAGTGCTCGGGTCTTTGGAACGCATGCCCGCAAGCTTCGCCACTCCCATAAAATATTCGTCCCACGAAATATAATCTTCCCGCTTCATACAGCCTCCCGTCAGCCCTGTCCAACAGCTCCTGATATCTATTTTGTGCCGAAGATACGGTCGCCCGCATCCCCCAGTCCCGGTACGATATAACCGTGTTCATTGAGCTTCTCATCCAGCGCGCCAATATATAAATCCACGTCCGGATGAGCCTCCTGCATTGCCTTTACCCCTTCCGGAGCTGCAAGGATACACATCATATGGATTTTCTTACAGCCTTTTTCCTTCAGCATCTGGATGGCAGCCACAGCAGAACCGCCTGTCGCGAGCATCGGGTCGACTACAAAGACCTCCCGCTCTGCACAGTCGGCTGGCAACTTGCAGTAATATTCCACAGGTTTTAACGTCTCCGGGTCGCGGTACAGGCCGATATGTCCTATCTTTGCCGCCGGTATCATCTGGAGCACGCCGTCTACCATCCCAAGACCTGCGCGCAGTATCGGTACGATCGCCATCTTTCGTCCTTTTAACTGCTTTACCGTCGTCGTGCAGATGGGCGTCTCGACCTCAACGTCCTCAAGCTGCAGATTTCTTGTCGCCTCATAAGAGATAAGCATTGCTATCTCGCCTATCATCTGACGGAAATCCTTTGTTCCTGTCTCTTTTTTACGGATCTGCCCTATCTTGTGCTGTATCAGCGGGTGTTCCATTACCACTGCTTTTGCCATACTAATCTCCTCCTGTGTGTTCAATGCTCCCCAAACTGCCGGTCAACTCCTCAGTCCTCCAGCTTTGCTACCCGTCTTGCGTGCTTTTCCTCTTCTGAAAAAGGCGTATCCAAAAAGACATCCAGGATCTCCAGTGCCAGATTCGGGCCAACGATACCTGCGCCCATCGCAAGCATGTTCGCATCATTGTGCAGTCTTGTCATCTTTGCCGAAAAACTGTCCCCGCACAGCGCACAGCGCACGCCCTTTACCTTATTTGCCGCGATAGAAATGCCTATTCCCGTGGTGCATATCACCACTCCTTTTTCGCATTCCCCGTTTGCCACAGCTTCCGCAGCCTGTTTTGCGAAATCCGGATAATCGCAGGATTCTGTGCTGTAACAGCCGTAATCATGGTAAGAAATCCCTCTCTCCTCCAGATGTCCTATCAGTCTGCATTTTAATTCATATCCGCCGTGATCGCTCGCAAGCGCTATCATAATCTTCTTCCTCCTTATGCTTTATCCTTCCTGTCACACCCGCTCTACATGATGTCCTGCCGCCTTCAGAAGCCGGTTCATTATCGCCTGGCCGAAGCCGTTTTCCGAAAAGGATTCCGAAAACATCACATCCACATCCTCATCGTCAAATTCCCTCAGTATCCTGTACAGACTCCTTCCGACCGAAGCCTCGTCCGCACGGCTTCCCACGCTCTTTATGCTGTCTGCACAGCTCTCCTTTTTATAACGCAGAACAGTTTCATCCGTTGCGATGATGCCGACTTTTTTTCCTTCTGTCTTCGCCTGACGGCTTTCCTGACAGATACGCTCCGCCACATTCTCCTGGCTGCCTTCGATTATCGTCAGCTCCCCTTTCGGAGCATAGTGACGATACCGCATTCCCGGAGCCTTTGGTCTTAAATGACAGTTAACGTCCAGTATCGTCCTGTCTACATCCACCTGCTCTAAAACAGCCTCCAGCATCTCCTTTGTCACATAGCCCGGCCGCAGTATCATCGGCTTATCCCCAGTCAGGTCCACGATAGTGGATTCCAGCCCGATGCCGACTTCTCCGCCGTCCAGTATCATCTCGATGCGTCCGTCCATATCTTCTTTTACATACTGCGCCAGTGTCGGGCTCGGACGTCCCGAAGTATTTGCGCTGGGCGCAGCCACATAACCGCCCGCAGCCCGGATAAACTCCTGCGCCACAGGATCTGACGGAAACCTGACCGCCACCGTATCGAGCCCTCCCGTCGTTTCCTTCGGCACAAGCTCCGTCTTGTTCAATATCATCGTGAGCGGCCCCGGCCAAAACGCCTCTGCCAGACGGACTGCAGCCTCCGGCACAGGATCGGCTATCCGATAGATATCCTCCCATTCGCAGATGTGTACTATCAGCGGATTATCAGAAGGTCTTCCCTTTGCCGCATAAATTTTGCGCGAAGAATCCGGGTTTAAGGCATCCCCGCCAAGACCGTATACCGTTTCCGTCGGAAACGCGACCAGACCGCCCCGCCGGATGATATCTCCCGCTCTGCGGACTGTTTCCTCTTCAGGATGCTCCCTGTCTACAGAAACCAAAACTGTTTCCATTGTTACCTCCATATCGAAACGGACCTTACACCTCAAATAAGAGATCTGCATATCCCGGCATTGGCCAGTATGTTCTGTCCACCTTCATCTCCAGCTGGTCGACAGGCGCACGCAGCGCCTCCATTGCAGGAACAATCGTATCGCGGTAGAAAAATGCCTGCTTTCTGGCATCCTTTTCCAGTTCTTCGCCTTCCTTTTCTTTCCACCTCAAATCTTCCAGCGCAGCCGCAGCTTTGCCCAAAAGCCCGCTTATCTCCCGGAGCAGCCCTGAAGACACAGTTGTATCCGCCCCTGCCGCTTTTAACAGATTCACAGTATCCGCCAGGTCATGACTGTAACGCATCACCGCAGGAAGGATGTCCTTGGATGCCATATCTATCATCGTCTTCACTTCGATGTGTACCGTTTTCACATAGGTTTCGTATAAAATCTCCTTGCGGGATTCCAGCTCGGCACGATTATAGATACCAAAACGCTCATACAGCTGTATCGCCTTGTCCCCTGTCAGAGATTCCACAGAATCTATCATCGTCGGAAATACGGGAAGTCCGCGCCTCTTCGCCTCTTTGACCCATGCCTCCGAATAGCCGTCTCCGTTGAAGATGATGCGCTGGTGCTTTGTCATATATTCTTTGATAAGGTCATGTACCGCAATTTCAAAATTCTCCTCGCCTGCGGCTTCCAGACGGTCCGCCGCCTCGCAGAACGCCTCTGCCACGATGGCGTTGATGGTCGTTGTCGGACTTCCGATAGAATCAGAAGATCCCACCATACGAAACTCAAATTTATTTCCTGTAAACGCAAACGGCGAAGTACGGTTTCTGTCCGTTGCGTCCATGTGCAGATCCGGCACAGTAGAAACACCGGTGCGGAGCATGGAGCCCTCCAGACAGGAACGCGCCTCACCTGTCTCCACAAGCTGACGCACTACGTCCTCCAACTGCGTTCCCAAAAAGATGGACACTATTGCAGGCGGCGCTTCGCTGGCTCCCAGACGCAGATCGTTCCCCACGTTGGACGCGCTCCTCCTGAGCAGGTCCGCATGAGTATCTACCGCCTTCATGATGCAGGCAAGCACCAGAAGGAACTGGATATTTTCATTCGGCGTATCGCCGGGATCAAGCAGGTTCATGCCGGTATCCGTCGTGATGGACCAGTTGTCGTGCTTACCGGAACCATTCACGCCCGCAAACGGCTTCTCATGCAGCAGACAGCGCAGATTATGGCGCTCCGCTACCTTTTTCATCGTCTCCATCACGAGCTGGTTGTGATCCATTGCGATATTCGCCGTCTCGTATACCGGAGCAAGTTCATGCTGCGCGGGAGCTACCTCGTTATGCTGGGTCTTTGCCGTCACGCCCAGCTTCCACAGCTCTACGTTCAAATCCTTCATAAACGCACCCACGCGTTCCCGGATGACACCGAAATAATGGTCTTCCAGCTCCTGTCCCTTGGGTGCGGGCGCTCCAAACAGCGTCCTGCCGGAAAACATAAGATCTTTTCTCTGCAAATATTTCGCACGGTCTATCAGAAAATATTCCTGCTCCGCACCAACCGAAGGAGTCACCTTTGTGGCGGTTGTATTTTTATTGAAGAGGCGGACGATACGCATCGCCTGTGTGGAAAGTACTTCCATGGAACGCAGAAGAGGAGTCTTTTTATCCAGCGCCTCTCCCTTAAAGGAACAGAATGCCGTCGGGATACACAGTATCACGCCTGTCGCATCCTCCTTTAAAAATGCGGGAGAAGTAATGTCCCACACGGTATATCCTCTCGCCTCAAATGTAGAGCGCAGACCGCCGGAAGGGAACGAGGAAGCATCCGCTTCACCCTTTATCAGCTCTTTACCTGAAAACTCCATCAGCATCCTGCCGCTCTCGTCCGGATGGGTCACAAAGGAATCGTGCTTCTCTGCCGTAATGCCCGTCAACGGCTGGAACCAGTGCGTATAGTGTGTTGCACCATGCTCCACAGCCCAATCCTTCATCGCCTTTGCCACCACATCAGCAGTCGCGCTGCTCAATTCACCGCCATGCTCCATTACCTGTTTTACCTCGGCGTATGCCTTGCGCGGCAGACGCTCCTGCATCTTTCCGAGAGTAAAAACATTTTCTCCAAACAGCTTTTCCACATTCAATACGTTATTCATCGCCAGTCTCCTTCTTCGCCGTCACCCGCAGGATATCTCCCACCTCTGCCTGTTCCGAAAGCTTCAGCCACAGCTCCTGCTTCGGATGGGGCGCGCTCTCCATTTCTTCCCCGTCTCCGTTTTGAATCTGGAGAACCTCTGCAGCCACATTACGTCCGTCAGGCTTCATGAGCTCTATCATATCGCCTTTACAAAACTTATTCCTCTGCTCTGTACGCACCTGACCCTTTTCATTCTTTTCATATACGATGCCCAGATAAACTGCATCACTCTGATAGGTATTAGAGTCATAAATCTGAGCTTCCTCATTGGGCTTCCCGTAATAAAAACCTGTCGTAAACTGCCGATAAGTGCATTTTGCTATCTCTTCCCGATACCAGTCGAGATTTGCACGGTACTTTTCCTCGGATTCCAGACAGTCATCGATGGCCTTCCGATATGTCCTCGCCACTGTTGCCACATACAGCGCCGTCTTCATCCTGCCCTCTATCTTAAAGCTGTCAACGCCCGCAGCCAGAAGATCCGGGATATGCTCCAGCATACAAAGATCTTTTGAATTAAAAATAAAGGTTCCCCGCTCATTTTCATATACCGGCATATATTCTCCCGGACGGCTCTCTTCCATTACCGCATATTTCCAGCGGCACGGATGAGTGCACGCACCCCGATTGGCATCCCGTCCGGTAAAATAATTACTCAAAAGGCAGCGCCCTGAATAGGAGATGCACATTGCTCCGTGAACGAAGCTCTCAATCTCCATATCAGACGGAATATGATCCCGTATCTGCGCGATTTCTTTTAAAGAAAGCTCTCTCGCCGATACTACCCGCTTCGCACCGAGATTCCACCAGAACAACCACGTCTCATAGTTGGTGCTGTTTGCCTGCGTGGAAATATGCAGTTCTATTTCCGGACATACCCGCTTTGCTACCATAAACATCCCGGGATCGGAAATGATGAGCGCATCCGGGGCGACAGACTTGCCGTCCTTCGTTTTCAGATTTTTGAGCTGTAAAAAATAATCGGAAGCATCCTCCAGGTCATCATTGTGCGCCAGGATATTGGCCGTCACATATACCTTTACGCCGCGCTCATGGGCATAGGAAATCCCTTCCGCCATCTCATCCGGGCCGAAATTTTTTGCCTTTGCACGCAGTCCGAACGCTTCGCCGCCGATATACACAGCATCCGCTCCAAAATTGACCGCTGTTTTCAGTACCTCTAAGCTCCCTGCCGGGATCAGCAGTTCCGGTTTTCTCATGTTGTCTGTTCTCCTTTTTTTACGCTGAGCGTCACTCCATCACCTACCGGCAGGACCACCGTTTCCAAAAGCGCATGGTGCGTCAGCTCATACAGATAATCCCGCATCCGCGCGTGGATCGTGCGGTCGCGCCTCGTCACCGCATAACGCGATTCTATGATATCGCCCTCCTGCAGTACATTATCGGATACCAGCAGCCCTCCCGGGGCAAGCAGCCTCACCGCTTCCGGCAGAAAATGCGGATACTGTCCCTTTGCCGCATCCATAAATACAAGGTCAAACGGTGTATCCAGCTGCTTTAAAATATCAGCCGCATCCCCTTCCAAAAGCGTTATCTTATCTTCCCTGCCCGCCTTTCGGAAATTCTCCTTTGCAATCGGAATCCTCTTTTCATACTTCTCAATAGTCGTAATATGGCAGTCCTCCGGCATATACTCGCTCATCAAAAGCGCAGAATAACCAACGGCCGTCCCCACCTCAAGAATGGACGACGGCCGCTCAAGCGCGAGCAGAAAACGCAGCAGGCTCCCGGTCTCCGTCCGGATGACCGGCACCCTGTCCTCCACTGCCTGACGCCTCAGGTTATCCAGCCATTCCGGAGTCCCCCGGTCCAAAGAATTGATAAATGCGCGCATTCTCTCTTCTACTATCATTTTTCTTCTCCGTCCGCTCCCATGATGTCCATCATTTCATCCGGCGTCATTGCCGTGGAAAGGATATATTCCCCTTCCGTAAATCCATCTTCGGAATAGTTGGACAAAAGCTCCTGAATATAAAACAGCGTTTTTTCACGGACAAGCCCTTTCTCACACAGCTGCTCCGCGATACCCTTAAAATCCATACCGTCCGTTATCGTCACGGTCACTTCCGTGCCCGGTGCCTCTGATACGGGCGGTTCTCCGTAAATGCGTACGCCGTACTGATAAGCAGAAACGGCAAAACGATAGATAAGCATTGCTGCGACCACGACCAGAACGATGTTGAATATCGTTCCGACCGCGCTCTGCGCCACGCTTTTTGCTGCCGTCTTTTTTTTGCTCCCGTTTCTGCCTGTACTCTTTTTACTCAAAATTTACTGCCTCCACAATTTGCTGGTTCAGTCCCTGTATCATCCTGCAGAATTCTACCTCTGCATTCAAAAAAGGATCTACCAGAGGATTCCTGCGGAACTCCTCATAACGTTTGGAAAATTCATCCATCTTATCAAAAAGCTCGTCAGACTCCGCTGAACGCTGCAGATAAAAGTTTTCTTCCCGAAACTTGTCTATTTTCTGCTTTAAATCGGGGTATTGCTCCAATATCTTTTTCTGCCGGTCGAATTCCCGATATTCCGGAGAATCGATCACTGCCGCTATCAGCTCTTCCAATGCTGCCTCTACTCTGCTCATGACACCGTCTCTCCCACATCGTTTTTATATTTTCAAACTTCCATGATGATTGGCAGTATCATCGGGCGGCGCTTCGTCTTTTTCCAGATAAAATCACCAAGATTGTCCTTTATCACCGTCTTGATGCGTCCCCAGTCGGTACAGCCGCGGCTCACGCAGCTTTCCATCACACGGTCCATCAGATCGCGCGCTTCATCCATAAGTGCATCCGATTCTTTCACATATACAAAGCCTCTCGATACCAGATCCGGTCCGCTCGCTATCTGCCCGGTGATACCGTCCAGCGCGACAACGACTATCATGATGCCGTCCTCCGCCAGATGCTGTCTGTCGCGCAGCACTACATTGCCTACATCTCCAACGCCAAGGCCGTCCACAAGAATAGCTCCGCACGGAACGTTCCCTACGATATCCGCCTTTTCTTCCGTCAGTTCAAGCACATTTCCCGAATGAAGAATGAAAATATTCTCTTTTGGGATACCAAGCTCCTCCGCGATACCCGCCTGCGCTTTCAGATGCTTGTATTCTCCATGCACCGGAATCGCGTATTTGGGCTGGACGAGCGTATACATCAGCTTTATCTCCTCCTGACAGGCATGACCGGATACATGAACGTCCTGGAAAATAACTTCCGCACCCTTCTGCTCCAGTTCATTTATCACCCTCGTGACAGCCTTTTCATTTCCGGGTATCGGATTGGAAGAAAAGATTATCGTATCGTTCGGTCCGATGGATACCTTGCGATGCACGCTGGACGCCATCCTGCTCAATGCAGCCATGTTCTCGCCCTGGCTTCCTGTCGTAATGATGACTGTCCTGTCGTCCGGGTAATCCTTCAATCTGTCAATATCCACAAGCGTATTGTCCGGAATATTGATACAGCCCAGATTCATCGCTGTCTCGATGATATTTACCATGCTGCGGCCTTCCACAACGACCTTTCTGCCATACTTGTGCGCCGTATTGATTATCTGCTGCACTCGGTCCACATTGGATGCAAAGGTCGCAATGATAAGTCTCGAGCCCTGATGCTCATGGAATATCGTATCAAAGGTACGGCCCACTGTCCTCTCAGACTGCGTAAATCCTTTACGCTCTGCGTTGGTCGAATCGCACATAAGCGCCAGCACGCCCTTTTTGCCAAGCTCTGCAAATCTCTGCAGATCGATCGCTTCTCCATATACAGGCGTATAATCAACCTTGAAGTCACCCGTATGGATAACAGTACCTGCCGGAGAATGTATCGCAAGCGCAGCCGCATCCACGATGCTGTGGTTCGTCTTGATAAATTCAATCCTGAACTGTCCGAGATTGACAGACTGACCGAATTTGATGACCTTGCGCTTTGTATGCCCTAAAAGATTATGCTCTCTCAGCTTATTCTCGATGAGCCCCATCGTCAGCCTTGTCGCATATATCGGGATATTCAGCTCGCGCAGCACATACGGCAGAGCTCCGATATGATCCTCGTGTCCGTGCGTGATGACAAACCCTTTCACCCGGTCCATATTCTCCTTTAGATAGGTAACATCCGGAATCACCAGATCGATACCGAGCATATCATCATCAGGGAAAGAAAGGCCACAGTCTACTACAACAATACTGTCTTCATACTCGAACGCAGTAATGTTCATTCCGATCTGCTCCAATCCCCCCAACGGTATCACCTTAAGGCCAGGACCCGCATTATTCACTTTTTTTGTCCGTTTCAAGTAAAATTACCTCCGTCATTCTAAAATATATTTATAAACCATGCCCTCTGCACCATCCAGCTTCAGGCGTTTATTCCTTCTCAATCTCAACGTCTTCGAGCATATCCTCAAATATCGCCGCAACGGCGTCCATCTCGTCGTCATCATCAACAACCGTATAGACCGCCTCCGTATCCTCCGGTGCCGATATATCTTTTAATATCAACGCTTCTCCGTCCTCATCCTCACTGTCTGTCACAAGAATATAATCCACGCCGCCAAGTCTCGTTTGTTCCAGGACATAAAAATCAACTGCTTCCCCGTCTTCGGGGCAAAATGTAATCTTTTCCACTGTCATCGTCTCCTGTCGCTATGTCTCTATGTTACTCTGCCGAATCCGCCGCACCGATTTCCTTCTGCATCTGCTGCCTGTCCAGATATTCCTGCAGAATCAGGGTGGCCGCTATCTTATCCACGTATTCTTTCCGGTTCTCCCTGCGGATGCCCGCTTCCATCATCGTCCGGTCCGCTGCCACTGTCGTCAGACGCTCGTCCACAAACTCCACCGGCAGTCCGGTCCGCCTTGAGAGCTTATCCGCAAACTCTCTCGTCTTCTCTACACGTTCCCCTTCGGTCGCATTCATATTCTTCGGAAGGCCTATTACCAGCTGACCAACCTCATATTCTACAATAAGCTCCTCCAGACGTCTCAACGTCTGGCGCAGCTTGTTTTCATCCTGTCTTCTTACGATTTCAATTCCCTGAGCAGTCACAAAAAGCGGGTCACTGATGGCAACGCCCACTGTCTTGGAACCGAAATCAAGCCCCATCACTCGCATCCCGCTTCTCCTGTCTGTATCTTATTTCTTAGGTTTCCAATGATTGTTCTCGATATAATCCTTGAACATCTCTTCCACCAGCTCGTCCCTCTCCACGCGGCCTATCAGCCCGCGAGCATTGCGGTAGCTGGTGATATAAGTCGGATCGCCGGACATGATGTAACCGACTATCTGACTCACCGGATCATACCCCTTCTCCGAAAGAGCCTCATATACCTCCGCCAGAATCATCTTCACACCGTTTACCGGCTCCGTTTCTACTTTAAAATATTGTGTATTTTCCAAATCCTGCATACTGTCACGTCCTTTGTCCGGGTTTTGCTTCTCCCGCATAATAGTTTCGGCTGTTCTTATATATTACCCTACTTTTTGCAAAAATTCAACGGATTTCATCCAGCAACAGGATTTCATCATTCAAAAACGAGACCGCTCTTCCTGTGACAAGACTGTTTGAAAAATCCTTTTCTCCCTCTGTCGCCGCAAACGCCGCCTTCACATATGTTTTCGTATGACCTACCCAATATGCCTTCCCGCCGATTTCTTTTTGCTCCTCTGTAAGTATCTCGATATCCGTTCCGATGCAGGCACTGCGGTATTCTGCCGAATTTACCCTGTCCAGTTCCAGAAGCTGTGCGCTGCGGACAGTCTTTTCCGCATCTGTCAGCTGTCCGGAAAGCCGGTCTGCCACCGTCCCCTTGCGCCGGGAATATTTGAATACATGCATCTCGAAAAAGCGCACCTTTTCAAGGAATTTCTTTGTTTCTGCAAATTCCTCTTCCGTCTCCTGCGGGAATCCTACTATCACATCGGTCGTTATCGCCGGACGGTCAAAAACGCTGCGGAGCAGCTGTACTTTTTCATAGTATTCCTCCGCCGTATAATGTCTATTCATCCGCCTTAACGTTTCGTTGCAGCCGCTCTGCAATGAAAGATGGAAATGAGGACAAAGCTTCCGTATCCCGGCAAGCCGTTCTGCAAACTCCCGCGTGATTATCCTCGGCTCCAGAGAGCCCAGACGTATTCTTTCTATCCCGTCCACCTCTGCGATGCGCTCCAGAAGTGAAATAAGATACGCACGCTTAAAAGCAGTCCCTCTCAGATCCTTTCCGCCCTCCAGATAATCACCATCGTTTTCTCCGATAAAATCCATGCCATAGGAGCTTAAATGAATCCCTGTCACGACAACCTCGCGGCATCCCTCTTCTGCAAGCCCTTCCACTTCAGCAATGACATCCTCCGGTCTGCGGCTCCTGACCCTGCCGCGCACGAACGGGATAATGCAGTAAGAGCAAAACTGATTGCAGCCATCCTGTATCTTAATATGAGCGCGGGTATGATTCTCACTTTTTTCCATCCGCATTTCTTCATAAACATTTTCATGGGCGATATCTGGCACAGTATCCTCCAGGACACGCTCTACACTTGTGTTTTGTCCCCGGTCAGCTTCCCGTTCCTTCAAAAAGGCATCCAGTATCTCCACGATATCTTTTTTGCGGTTGTTCCCCACCGCGAGATCTATGCACGGATCCATCCGGTTGTCCTTATCCGCCTGCACATAACATCCCACCGCTACGACTACTGCGTCAGGATTGTTGTGCTTTGCCCGATGGAGCATCTGTCTGCTCTTTCTGTCCGCGATATTCGTAACCGTACATGTATTAATAATATAAATATCGGCATCCGCCTCAAACGGTACAATCCCGTAACCGCTCTCTTGTAACTTTTGTTGCATAACTTCTATTTCGTATGCATTCACTTTACACCCTAAATTGTGTAATGCAACACTTTTCATAGTATTCTCCACCATTTTTGTTATGTTTGATAATTGACTTTTGATACCATAGTTTGTTAATATATGGGCAGAAGGTATGAACCTATAAGGAGGTAAATTAAAATGAAAACAGTTCAGATTTCCTTAAACTCTATCGACAAGGTAAAATCTTTTGTTAACGATATTACCAAATTCGATTACGACTTCGATTTAGTATCCGGCAGATACGTAATCGATGCCAAGTCCATCATGGGTATCTTCAGCCTGGACCTTTCCAAGCCGATCGATTTAAACATCCATGCAGAGGACAATGTTGAGGCTGTTCTTGAAGTTCTCAAGCCTTACCTTATCTAATTGGAATTTCAGATGTGCCAAAGGATTATGCGGATATAGCGCATAGTCCTTTTTTTATGCGACAGCAAAATTCCTTTTCTATCGTATAAAAAATGCAGTAATGCGTACTCTCGCAAAGAAGGATACTCTCTGACGACAACGGTCCGCGGAGCAGGTGTACGCCTTGGCGCACACCTCTTAATCCGCATGATACAAAAGCTTTACGCCTCCACTACGATCACTTCATCCGTATCCAGCGCCCGCTGCATCATTTCATCGATGCAGTCCGCCAGATTTTCCTCATGCCTCTTGATAACATTCAGGTTCGGTTTGGTCACAGGATGCTTCGCCACGAAAATTGTGCAGCAGTCCTCAAACGGCTGAATGGACGTCTCATATGTTCCTATCTTTTCAGAAATCTCCACGATCTCCTGCTTGTCCAGACCAATACACGGACGGAATACAGGAAGAGTACATACCTCGTTCGTAACAGCCAGCGACTGTATCGTCTGGCTCGCCACCTGACCGATGCTCTCGCCTGTTATCAGCCCGAGACACTCCGTATTCTTTGCGATTTCCTCCGCTATCTTCATCATATAACGGCGCATGATTATCGTCAGCTCATCGTGCGGGCACTTTTCATAGATGGCAAGCTGTATCTCTGTAAAATTGATGACATGAAGATAAATGGGACCGCTGTAACGCGCCACCAGCCTCGCCAGATCCACAACCTTTTGCTTCGCCCTCTCGCTTGTATACGGGGGCGCATGGAAATATACCGCATCTATCTTCACGCCTCGCTTTGCCACCATAAATCCGGCGACAGGCGAATCTATACCGCCGGATAAAAGCAGCATCGCTTTGCCGTTCGTACCGACGGGCATTCCGCCCGGTCCCGGGATTTCAATGGAATATACATAAATATGCTCTCGTATCTCTACATACAGCATCACGTCAGGATGATGGACATCCACGCGTATCTCCGGGAATGCGTCCAGAAGTTTCTCACCAAGGCGGGCGTTTATCTCCATGGACTCTACCGGATAATTTTTGCGGGCACGCCGCGCATGTACTTTGAACGTAAAGTTTTTATCCGGATACTGTGCATCCACATAAGAAATAACATCGTCGCACAGTTTGTCAAATCCTTCGTCCTCAAGCTGCACCATGGGGCAGATGGCGCTGATGCCGCAGACGGTCTTTAAATTGTCCACCGTTTCTTCATAGTCATAATCAGAAAGCACATCGATATAGATGCGTCCTCTTGTCCTGCGTACCGCAAACTCCCCTTCGCAACGCTTCAGTGCATATTTTACCTGACGACACAGGGCTTCTTCAAAAATATCCCTGTTCTTTCCTTTTACGCCGATTTCCGCGTATTTGATCAAAAAAGCCTTAAAAACCATATTTTTCTTCCTTTATCTCCTCGTGTAACGGCGCAGCATCGGGACCAGTTCGCCCAGCGCCTGTACCGTATCGTCAATCTCTTCCTCCGTCGTAAACGCCGAAAGGCTGAACCGTATCGTGGAATTGAGCAGCTCCTTTTCCAGGCCTATTGCGCGCAGAGTCGCGGAGCCTGAGGTTTCCGGATGGTTCGATGCGCACGCGCTGCCCGCCGAAACATATATCCCTTTATCCTCCAGCGCATGCAGAAGTACCTCGCTGCGCACTCCCGCAAACGATACGCTCAGCACATGAGGGGCGCTCTCCCTGCCCGGAAGCGTGTTGAACCGCACGTTCTCCAATCTCCGTATCCCATCCTCCAGACGTGCACGCAGTCCGTACATGCGCTCAACATCTTCGTCCAGATTTTGATAGATTTCCTCTGCTGCCTGCGCCATCCCTGCGATAGCAGGAACATTCTCCGTACCGGAACGCAGCCCTCGCTCCTGACCGCCGCCGAATACGATCGGTCGTATCTTTACCCGGTCTCCCACATATAAAAATCCAATTCCTTTCGGGCCGTGTATCTTATGCGCGGATACCGAGAGCATATCTATCTTCATCCTTTTCACATATATCCGGCTCTTCCCGTATCCCTGCACTGCATCCACATGGAACAGCGTATTCGGATTCACCCGCTTTATCAGTTCTCCTGCTTCCGCAATCGGCTCCAGCGCACCTATCTCATTATTCGTATGCATCATAGACACGAGTATCGTATCCGGCCGCATGGCCGCCTCAATATCCGATAGGCGCACACGCCCATACTCGTCCACCGGAAGATATGTCACTTCATACCCCTGCTGTTCCAGATACTGCATCGTATTCAAGACCGCCGGATGCTCCACCGACGTCGTGATCAGATGCCGTCCCTGCCGCGCATTCGCATATGCTGCGCCGCGTATCGCCAGATTATCCGACTCTGTCCCGCCGGATGTGAAAAAAATCTCCTTCGGCGTACACTTCAATGTCTTTGCGATAGTCTCCCTCGCTTCCCGGACATACCGCTCCGCTTCGACGCCTTTATGGTGCAGACTGGACGGATTCCCGTATGCGCCGCACATCACCTCAGTCATCACCTGTGCAACACTTTTCGTACACCGTGTGGTCGCCGAATTATCCAGATAACATTCCATACTATTTCACCTGCTTTTTCTGACTGTATTATATCCTATCATATGCAGTCACTCTTCCAGCTGATACATCAGCCATGCCATCACCGTAAGACCTGCCGTTTCCGTGCGGAGTATCCGCTTTCCGAGTGTGACCGCCTCAAAGCCTGCGCTGCGCGCAAGCTCCACCTCTGCCTCTTCAAAGCCGCCCTCAGGCCCGATGAAAACGCCTATCTCCTGACCGGGCTTTACGCTCCCGACCAGCTCCTTTGTGCGGGGCATCCCCTCCGAAAGCTCATAGGGCAAAAGCTTTATATCCATAGAAGCACACTGCTCCAGCGCCTCCTTCATTGTACAGACTTCCCCTACCTCCGGAACAATCCGGCGCTTACTCTGTTTGGCGGCAGATTCCGCGATGGCCTGCCAGCGTTCCTGTTTCGCCTTTGCCTTTTTAGCGTCCAGACGGACAACGCTCCTTTTCATTGAAACCGGAACAATACGATATGCCCCCAGCTCCACGAGCTTCTGCACGATAAATTCCATCTTATCCGCCTTGGGCAAGCCCTGAAAAAAAGTCACCCGCGCCGGAAGCTCCAGCCCGTCCTCCTTCACAAAACGAAGGGCGCACACCACCTCGTCCTCTAAAATTTCTTCAATGCCGCAACGGTATTCTTTTCCATCTATGCCATTAGAAACGGCGATTTCCTCCCCCGGCCTCATCCTGAGCACGTTTTTGATATGGTTTACGTCGCTTCCCGTAATCACAACCCTGCTTCCCTGAATCTGGGAAGGCTCTACAAAAAACTGATACATGCTTCGGCTTCCTTTCAGTTTTTGCGCGCGGTCACGCTCACCCACTCGCCCTGATAAGTCACCTCAAGTACTTCCAGTCCCGCCGCCTTTACCGCCTCTGTCACAACGGTCTCCTTATCGTCGATGATACCGGATGTAATATAGATACCGCCCTTTTTAAGCTGGTTTACGATAACAGGAGTAAGAGGCACGAGCACATCCGCAAGGATATTAGCTACAACAATGTCATATTTTTCGTATCCGACCTCATCCTGAACTTCCTTATCGCTAATGATGTTGCCGATCATCATGGAAAACTGATCCGGTTCGATGCCGTTATTTTTCATATTATCCGCAACCGCTTCCACCGCACACGGGTCAAGATCCGTTCCAACCGCATGCTTTGCTCCGTACATCAATGACAAAATAGCCAGGATACCACTTCCGGTCCCTACGTCCAAAAGCTCCGTTTCCGGTGTGATGAATTTTTTGAGCTGGCGGATGCACAGCTGGGTCGTCTCATGCATTCCCGTGCCAAACGCCGTGCCCGGGTCGATGTGCAGCACCATCCTGCCCTCGTCCTCCGGCTTTACCGACTCCCACGAAGGAATGACCAAAAGATCATCGATATAGAACTGGTGGAAATACTGCTTCCAGTTATTTATCCAGTCGATGTCCTCTGTCTCATCCACTGCGATACTCCCCTCGCCAATCTCGCAAAACATCCTCAGACCGTCCAGCTCCTCCTGCACCTGCGCGCATATCTGCTCCTCGGTCACAGGCTCGCCGTTCAATTCCAGGCTGCCGTCCTCTTTTTCTTCCACAAAAAAGCTCAGATAGGCGATGCCGTCATCCTCAGGGCCGTCCGGCAGGATATCCACAAACATCTGCTCCTTTTCCATTGCCGTCAGCGGGATCTTGTCCTCTATCTGCGCACCTTCCAGACCTATATCATAAAGGGTACTGATAATGATGTCCTCCGCTTCCGTCACTGTCTTTATCTTAAATTTTTTCCATTTCATAATATTTTCCTCCGGGTACACTATGTCAGTATTTTATGATAGCATAAAAACAGGCGTTTGTGCATCCGCAAAATGCACAAAACGCCTGTAAAATCATTTCCGTCTCAAGCCCTATTTAAAAAATCCCCTCTTCTTCTTTTCCTTATGATGCGGGTGCCCGTCTTCGTTCAGCCGCTCCGCCGCATGCAGGCTGTCACCCGACGCCTCGTCGAATTTCCGCAGAAGCTCCTTTGCCTCGAAAGACAAATGTTCGGGTGTCTGTACCACCAGAGTCACATAGTGATCACCGCGCATATCTTTATTTCTCAGGGAAGGAACACCCTTGCCCTTCAGACGCACTCTCGTATCAGTCTGTGTGCCCGCCTTCACATCATAAATAACCTTGCCGTCCACTGTATCAATGACAATCTCGCCGCCGAGTGCCGCAACTGCAAAGGAAACCGGCACAGTGGAATAAATATTCATATCCTGACGCTGGAAGATAGGATGCTGCCCGACAATCACCTCAACGAGCACATCTCCTCTGGGTCCGCCATTGACTCCGGGCTCGCCCTGACCTGCCAGACGCTTGCACTGACCGTTGTCAATACCCGCAGGAATCGTCACCGCAAACCGCTTCTTCATCGGAACATAACCTGTTCCACGGCAGTCTGTACACTTCTCCTTGATAATCTTGCCGCTGCCGCCGCAGTCCGGACAGGTCTGCACGTTGCGGACTGTCCCAAAGAATGACTGCTGTGTAAATACAACCTGCCCTTTTCCGCCGCACTTGGAACATGTCTCCGGGCTTGTGCCGGGCTTTGCTCCCGTGCCGTGGCACGTCTTACACTCTTCCTTGACAGTCAGCTCTATCTCTTTCTCTGTTCCGAATACCGCTTCTTCAAATGTAATCCTCACGCTCGTGCGCAGATTTGCGCCCTTCATAGGGCCGCTTCTTGCTCCGGAGCTTCTGCGGCCGCCGAAGAGGTCACCGAAAATATCCCCGAATATGTCGCCAAAATCCGCACTGTTAAAGTCGAAGCCACCAAAGCCACCCGCTCCGCCTGCACCGCCGTCGAATGCCGCATGTCCGAACTGGTCGTACTTGCGCCTTTTCTCAGGGTCGCTCAAAACCGCGTAAGCCTCAGACGCTTCCTTAAACTTCTTCTCCGCTTCCTCATCTCCCGGATTCATGTCCGGATGATATTTTTTTGCCAGAGCACGATATGCCTTTTTGAGAGCGGCGTCATCGGCATTTTTATCCACACCGAGGACTTCATAATAATCTCTTTTCTGTTCCGCCATAACTAAAAAACTCCTTTAAAAGCTTATCCCCACACGCACGGATAGGGACCAAAAATTTGGTCCCCCCGCTTTTGAAACCCTGTACTATTTTATACTTCTCTGAAGTCTCCGTCAATAATATCATCATCGGGCTGGCTGTTCGCACCTGCATCTGCCTGACCTGCGCCCATATCGGGACCTGCCTGGCCTGCGCCCTGTGTCTGCTCATAAACCTTTGCGAACAGAGCCTGTGCGGACTGCATCAGCTTCTCCTGAGCCGCCTTGATGTCTGCCACCTGACTATCGGAAAGCTCCTGGTCCTTGGTGGATTCGAGCAGGGATTTCAGCGCGTTCAGATCAGCCTCAACACCGGCTTTCTGACCTGCGTCAATCTTATCGCCTACGTCTGCCAGAGCCTTCTCTGTCTGGAATACGAAGGAGTCAGCGCTGTTTCTCGTATCGATAGCTTCTTTTCTCTTCTTATCCTGAGCCTCGAACTCAGCTGCTTCTTTTACAGCCTTGTTGATATCGTCCTCAGACATGTTGGAGCCTGCAGTGATCGTGATGTGCTGCTCCTTGCCTGTGCCGAGATCCTTTGCGGATACGTTTACGATACCGTTCGCATCGATGTCGAATGTAACCTCGATCTGCGGTACGCCGCGCATTGCCGGCGGGATTCCGTCCAGACGGAACTGGCCGAGAGACTTGTTGTCCTTGGCGAACTGTCTTTCACCCTGTAAAACGTTGATGTCAACTGCTGTCTGGTTATCTGCAGCTGTGGAGAAAATCTGGCTCTTCTTTGTCGGGATCGTCGTATTTCTCTCGATAAGTCTGGTAGCGATGCCGCCCATTGTCTCGATGGACAGAGACAGAGGAGTTACATCCAGCAGAAGGATGTCGCCTGCGCCTGCGTCGCCTGCCAGCTTGCCGCCCTGAATGGAAGCGCCCAGCGCTACGCATTCGTCAGGGTTTAAGGACTTGCTGGGTTCCTGACCGGTCAGCTGTTTTACCTTCTCCTGTACAGCAGGAACACGGGTAGAACCGCCGACTAACAGTACCTTACCTAACTCGGATGCTGTGATGCCCGCATCTTTTAAGGCGTTCTGAACCGGGATTGCAGTACGCTCTACCAGGTCGCTTGTCAGCTCGTCAAATTTTGCTCTTGTCAGATCCATATCAAAGTGCAGAGGGCCGCTTGCGTTCATGCTGATGAACGGAAGGTTGATGTTGGTCGTTGTCGCACTGGACAGCTCCTTCTTCGCCTTCTCTGCAGCCTCTTTTAATCTCTGCATAGCCATCTTGTCGTTGGAAAGATCTACGCCCTGCTGTGCCTTGAACTCAGAAACCATCCAGTTAATGATCTTGTTGTCGAAATCATCGCCGCCCAGACGGGTGTCACCGTTGGTTGCCAGAACTTCGATAACGCCGTCGCCGATTTCGATGATGGAAACGTCGAAGGTACCGCCGCCCAGGTCATATACCATGATCTTCTGCTCTTTTTCATTGTCCAGACCGTAAGCCAGCGCTGCTGCTGTAGGCTCGTTGATGATACGTTTTACTTCCAGACCTGCGATCTTGCCGGCATCTTTTGTCGCCTGACGCTGTGCGTCATTGAAATATGCAGGAACTGTGATAACAGCCTCAGATACCTTCTCGCCCAGATAGTTCTCTGCGTCAGCTTTCAGCTTCTGCAGTATCATTGCGGAAATCTCCTGCGGAGAATATTTCTTGCCGTCGATGTCAGCCTTGTAATCGGTTCCCATATGTCTCTTGATGGAAGCGATTGTGCGGTCTGCATTTGTAACAGCCTGACGCTTTGCCGGCTCACCTACCAGTCTTTCGCCCGTCTTTGTGAATGCTACTACGGAAGGTGTTGTTCTTGCACCCTCAGCATTTGCGATAACAGTGGGCTTTCCGCCCTCCATAACCGCTACGCAGCTATTTGTTGTACCTAAGTCAATACCAATTATCTTGCTCATAACTTTTCTCCTTCTGCCCTGAAAAGGGCTATCTGAAAAACATAACTATCGCTCTTCTATAAAAAATGCCTTCGCGCTTTTGCGCCGCCGCATCAAAGCTTCTTATCCCTGACGGTCATATGCTGCCGTGTCGATTATTCCTGTACTACGGCAACCATGCTGTGGCGTACAACGGAATCCCTGTACATGTATCCCTTCAAAAGCTCCTGAGCCACCGTTCCCGGCTCCAGCTCGTCGTTTGCTACCTGCATCACCGCATTGTGGAGATTCGGATCAAATTCCTTGCCGACCGCATCGATTGGAGTAACTCCCAGATTTTCAAGCTCTGTCAGAAGCTGCTTATAAATCTTCATCATTCCATCCACAAAAGGCGCTTCCTTTTCCGCCTCGGGAACCATTGCCAGTCCTCTTTCAAAATTATCCACAACCGGAAGTATCTTCTCGATGACGCTCTTGGCACCCGTCTCGAACATCGCGGATTTTTCCTTTTCGGAACGTTTCCGGAAATTCTCAAATTCCGCCATCTGACGCATTACCTTATCCTGAAGCTCGCTGATCTGCGCCTTCATCGGGTCTTCCTTCTTTTTCTTGGAGAAAAATCCTTTTTTGTCTTTGCCATCGCAATCTGCATCCTGGCTTCCCGCATCATCAGAGTTCATATCCGGCATATCTGCGTCCGTCTCTGCCGCCGTATCGCAGGCGTTCTCTTCTGCAGGCTGCTCCTGCGTGTCCTGCTTCAATTCTTCGTCCATTCTTTCGTCTGCCACGTCTGCCTTCCTTTCTACTTTTTATATAAAGTATCGAATTCGTTCATCAGTGTCTTTAACGTACCGATGACCTTGTCATAATCCATTCTTTTAGGCCCGATGATGCCGATCGTACCGCGCATCCCTTCGCCCAGTTCATAGGTCGCTGTCACTACGCTGCAGTCCTTCATCGACTGCACCGGCGTCTCATTCCCGATGTAGACCTGAATGCCGGTATTATTCTCATCCGAAAGCGTTTCCTGAACCAGCTCGCCCAACACTTTCTTTTCCTCGAAAACATTGATAAGCTCGCTTGCCTTCTCCCGGTTATCCGTCAGCTCCGGATATTTAAGAATGTTGTTCGTGCCGCTCGTATAAATCCTGAGATCTTCATCCGACCGGATAGCCTCCGCGACCGCATCTACCACGCCGCTCACGATCGAACTGTGGATTCCAGCCTGCTGCTTCATCGCAGATATCATACCGAGATTTATCTCGTCAATGGAAAGACCGTTCAGATGCGTATTCAGCAAAATATTGAGCTTTAACAGCGTCGCATCATCCAGCTCCTCGTCCACATGAAGCATCGTGTTCTTTATCACATTGCCCTCTACGACTACAACCGCAAGTATCTGATGCTCATCCACCCTTGAAAGCTGGATAAATTTCAGTTTGTTGCGCTGGTACTGCGGACTCGTTATCATCGCAGCATAATTGGTGTTGGTCGCCAGCACTCTTGCCACTCTCTTTAACAGGGTGTCCATCTTCTCATTCTTCTCAAAAAGGAGACCCTTGAGCTCTTCGACCTCCCGTTCCCTCTCCTCCAGCATCGTATCTACATAGAAGCGATAGCCTTTGTCGGAAGGAATCCGTCCCGCCGATGTATGGGGCTGTAAAATGTACCCCATCTCCTCAAGGTCAGACATCTCATTGCGGATCGTCGCGGAACTCAGATTCAGGTCGGTATCCTTGGAAATCGTCCTGCTGCCGACCGGTTCACCCGTCTCCAGATAATTCCGGATAACTGCCTGCAGAATCTTCTTTTTTCTCTCATCCAGTTCCACGCTCTCACCTGCCTTTTTTATTTATTAGCACTCGACTCATTTGAGTGCTAACGCTTTCTGATGTTTAAGATAGCACTCCCCATGCATATTGTCAACCGCTTTTCAGAAAATACTTATAAAGAAACTATGAAAAAAATATAAAGGCAGATTTCTCCGCCTTTATACCTTATTCCAAAACAGCCCCCGGCGGAGATAACTCTCCGTCCGGCGGCTGCTGTTTTTGCTCTATCAGATTGCGAAGCTTCCCTTTTTCTCACCGTTTATCACATAGTAAACAGCGTTCTCTTCCGGCTTCACATATAACTTAACAGTCTTGAAATCTTCCGGCTTTCCGCCCAGATCATACTGCCATACGTCCTTTGCGATGGCAACCAGCTTCTCCATACTGTATTCCTTGCCGGAAAACTGTATCTCAAGCTCGGCTTTTACTTCTGCTGCCTTTGCAGTCCTTCTTGCAGGAGCCTTCTTCTCTGCTGCCGGCTTCTCAGCGGAAGCTTTCCTCTTTGCAGGAGCTTTCTTTACAGCAGGCTTCTCTTCTTCCTTGGCCGCCTTTATCTCCTTCTTTGCAGGAGCTTTCTTCTCAACTGCAACAACTGCAGTCTCTTTTTTCTCCACCGGAACGACTGTACCTGCTTCCTGCTTTACAATCGCATTTGTTTCTTCTTTCTTTTCAGGTTCAGCTGTCTCTGCCTTAACAGAAACTGTGGATTCCGTCTTAGTAATCTCTTCTTTTACAACGGGTGCCTTTGACGCAGTTTTTTTCACTGTGCTCTTTCTCATGCTCATTTCCTCCTTAACACCCAGGTATCTATATATTACGTAATTCCAACTAGCCATACCTGAACTCATGGTTTAGTTTAACGCCAAATGCCGTTATTGTCAACTCTGGCGGCTTTTACAATTTATTTATACCCGACATCGGAATTTCGACAAGAAACGTGCTTCCCTCTCCTACCGCACTCACAAGACTCACCTTTCCGCCGTAATATGCGGAAATATGTTTCACGATAGAAAGGCCCAGACCGGTTCCTCCCATCTTCCGGCTTCTGCCCTTGTCCACTCTGAAAAACCGCTCAAATATTCTCTTCTGATCCTCCGGGTCTATCCCGACGCCGTCATCCTTTACCTCAATATAAACAGCATCTTTTTCCTGCCATATCCGCGTCCATACATGCCCTCCGGGGTGATTATACTTGATGCCGTTGCTCATCAAATTAAGCAGAAGCTCTCTCATCTGTTTTAAGCTCGCCTGCAGACACACGCCTTCACATTCTCCGGAAATCTCCACCTCACAGGATGCCGCCTGCGGCGCAAGGGAATCCAGTACCTCATTCAGAACCTGATCCATCTGTACCCGGCTCAGCGTCACTTCCGCATCCTTGCTTTCCAAACGGGATATCATAAGGATATCGTCTATCAATCCGGTCATATGGTCTGTCTCTTTTATAATTCGGTTCAGAAAATCCTTTCTCATCGCCTCGTCTTTGGCAAAATCCTGACACAAAAGCTCTGCATATCCCCGTACAGATGTGATCGGCGTCTTCAGCTCATGAGAAGCGTTACTGAAAAATTCCTGCCGGATTTTTCTGTCTCTCTCCATCTGGACCATTTGCCGTTTAATCTCATCCGAGCGGATATATCCGGAAAACTTCGCCGCCACAGCAACACTGACCGCAAAGGCTACCGCCATTCCCACGAGAAGAACAGGCACAATCACAATCATATAGCTGAAAAGATTCGTATACGGCACCGACATCCTGATCACCGCTTCTCCATCCTCTGTCACCTTTGCCGCATACAGAAAGTATTTTTCCAGACTTTCGGAATATCTGATGGAACATCCCCGTCCTTCCCGTATCGCCTCCTGAACCTCTTCTCTGCCCAGATGATTTTCTGCTTCTCCCACATTTTCCAGATCCGTATCTGCCAGGACAGTTCCGTCCGGATCGATAACCGTAACACGGATATCCCCGCTCAGCGCCGAGCTGTGGATAGCCTGGATCTGTTCCTGTAAAGGCTTTTTGTAATCAAGAGAATAATCTACAACCGCAATCGTTTTTTCTAATACCTCAACATTCTGCTTTCTCATCTGATCGCTTAAAAGAACGGATGAGATCAGGCTGCTGATTGCCAGAGCAAGTACCAGCACCACTGCAAACCGAAACAGAATCGGGTTTTTACGGAACATCTTCTTTTTATGCTTCGCCATGGTTTTTACTCCTGAGGACGCGTAAACCGATAGCCTACGCTTCTGATTGTCTTAATATATTTTCCGCCTTCTTCACCAAGCTTCTGCCGCAGCGTTTTAATATGGATATCCAGTGTCCTTGTCTCCACATCCGCTCTCCAGTCCCAGAGCTTATCCAAGAGCTCATCTCTGGAAACAACGCGGTTTCTGTTTTCCACAAGATATGCCAGCAGTTCATACTCCTTGTACGTCAGTATCACCTCTTTGCCGTCCACCTTTACCTCTCTGGCATCCGTATCCAGATAAATCGATCCACATTCAAATATCCTGGGGAGCGCCGTCTCCTCTTCCTGAGTCCGTCTGAGCAGTGAACGGACGCGCGCCTGCAGCTCCAGCACGCTGAAGGGCTTTGTCATGTAATCGTCCGCTCCTCCATCCAGCCCTGCAACCTTGTCATATTCCTTGTCCCGTGCTGTCAAAACAAGAACCGGCAGCTTTTTCCACTGCTCATTTTCCCGGATTCTCCTGATTGCCTCCAGACCATCCATTCCCGGCAGCATCAGATCAAAAATTGCCAGCTGCGGCTCTCTGACTTTAAATGCTCCCAACGCTTCCTCCGCCGTTTCAAACGCCGCGGTTTCATATCCTGAACCCTTCAGCGCCACCTGCACCAGATTTCTGATATTTTCATCATCCTCAATAATGTAGATCATCATCATACCCTCCATTTGCAAATATTTTACGTACTTTTTACATGAAACAAAGAACAGGGCACGTGATCCACGCGCCCTGAACATTTTTATCCCTGTTGCATCTGCGATGCCTGACCAATATGAGCTTCTGCTCTCACATAATCCGCGATATTGACTGCATGATCTGAAATCCGTTCCAGATTGCTGATGATATCGAGGAAAATCACGCCGCTTTCCGGCTCGCATTTGCCCTTAGAAAGACGTTTGATATGCTTCTCGCGCAGATCTCCTTCCAGCATATCCACACTTTGCTCCAATACCCGAACAGACTCTGCCGTTTCTATCGCTCCGGTTTCCCGTGCTTCCACTGCAATCTGAAGAGACTGCAATGTCTGTGCAGAAATCAAATCCAGATCCGCTTTTCCTTTTTTCGAAAAAGTTACCTGATCCCTCTGCATATTCTCTGCCAGCTCCGCAATATTTTCTGCGTGATCTCCTGCACGCTCAATATCACTTACTGTATAGAACAGATTTTTCACCTGTTCATGCTGCTCTTCTGTCAAAGAAAGGTTATCTACCTCTACCAGGAACGAGGTCAAAATCTTCTCCATGCCGTTGATTTCTTTTTCCCTCGCATAAACCTGCTGTATCTTACTGCCGCCTTCTTCTGTCACAGACTCCAGCGCCATCTCCAGATTCAGGCACGCCTCGCGTCCCATCTCCGCCACTTCCTTCTGTGCAGTTGCCAGCGCAAAGGAAGGATTGTTCAGGATACGCTTGTCCAGACGTCTTTCCAGTCTTACTGCTGCGCCTACCTCAGTCATATCGTCATCCTTGCCGGGCACCAGTCTGCCGGACAGAGAAACAAGCATATTCGCAAAGGGAATCAGCAGCAGCGTACAAGTCACATTAAATATGGTATGGAAGATGGAGATTTCCACGCTGCTCATCGTAGACATTCCCCATTCCGGAACAAACGCGAACAGGATATACATCAGAATGCCAAAAATAATCGCGCCGCACACATTAAACAGCAAATGGATCATTGCTGCCCGTTTTCCGTTTCTGCCGGAGCTTACACTGGATAAAAGCGCCGTTACACATGTTCCGATGTTCTGTCCCAGTGTAATAAATACCGCGGATTTCCAGTTGACCACACCGTTCATCGCCAGCGTCTGCAAAATACCGACAGAGGCGGACGAGCTCTGAATGATCGCCGTTACCACTGCACCGGTCAGGATACCCAGAAACGGATTTTTACCAAGCACCTGGAATGCCTGAGCAAAAATCGGAGCATCGCGATACGGCTTGATCGCATCAGACATAAAGGACAGACCGATGAACAGCACCGAAAAACCAATCAGAATCTCACCGACCTGTTTTTTCCTGTCAGACTTTACAAACAGAACGATAAACGCTCCGATTCCCAAAAGCAGCGGCGCATAAAACTCGGGATTTAAGAAACTTCCCCACTCGCTCATGGATACCATCCAGGCGGTGATCGTTGTTCCCACATTGGCGCCCATGATCACGCCTACCGCCTGCGCCAGATTCATCATTCCTGCATTGACAAAACCCACTACCATAACTGTCGTTGCAGACGAGCTCTGGATCACAGCGGTAACCAGCGTTCCCGCAAGAATCGCCATCAGCTTATTCTTCGTCAGAAATCCCATCAGCTTCTGCATCCTGCCTCCGGCAAAATGCTGCAGGCCTTCTGCCATCACATGCATTCCGTACAGAAACATACCCAGGCCGCCGATGAACATAAACAGCATTGAAATGTTGTCCATTCTACGTTGAAACCTCTCTTTCTTTTCTTCCATTCCAAATTACGACAATTTTCACACTTTCTTCACTATTGTAACAGCTCTGAGTAAAGTCTGGCTACTGTTTTTGTAAAATTTACGTAAATTTTTTTACATTTCCAAAAAAGAAGCCGCCTCTTTACGATTTTTCCTTCGTCAAAGAGGCCGCCTCTTACTAATATTGGTATACTTTTTTAAATCTGACCAGATAATAGACCGATACGAAAAGCGCCATCACTTCCGCAACCGGTACCGCGAGCCATATTCCATCCACTCCCCAAAACAGCGGAAGAAAAAGCAGGCAAGACGTCAAAAATACAAATGTTCTCAAAAACGACAGTATCGCAGATATCTTTCCATTTGAAAACGCCGTAAAAAGCGCCGATGCAAAAATATTCATACCCGTGCACAGGAAACTGAAGGAAAATATCGCAAAACCATATTTTGTCAGTCCGAATACCTCGCTCCCTGCCGGAGTAAATACCATTATCACCACGTCCGAGCATGTTTCGGCTATCACAAAAACCGCTGCGGAAACAACCGTTATGACCCATACGCTTATCTTGAATATTTTTTTAAGCTGACGGACATTGCCGCTTCCATAATTAAAGCTCACGACCGGCGCTATCCCGCTGGAAAATCCCATAAATGCAGAAGTCATAAGAAACTGTGCGTACAGCACAATAGTGATTGCCGCCACACCCGCTTCTCCTGCATATTTCAGCATAAGTACGTTAAATAAAAATGTTGTGACCGCGACTGCCAAATTATTTACCATTTCCGACGAACCGTTGATACAGCATTTGAACAGCACTCCCCACCGGAATACCGGCTTTACAAAATACAAAGTCCCTTTTCTGCTCACCGCAAAATAGATCAGTCCAAAAAGCCCCGGTATCGAATAACCGATAGATGTCGCCAACGCCGCGCCGCTTACCCCGAAACCGCACAGCACAATGAATACATAATCCAGAACAATGTTGGAAACCCCTCCCAGAACCGTAAGGGTAAGCCCCAGATGCGGCTTGCCTACCGTTACGAAAAAGCTCTGGAACAGCATCTGGAACACCGACAGCGGAACCGAAAGGACAAGGATAAACAGATATTCATAGCAATAGTCATACAAAGACGGCGTTGCCCCCAACATATAGATAAGAGGCTCGATAAAGAGGATGCCGGCTGTAGCAATGGCCACGCCGATAACGGCTCCCACAAGCACGATAAATGAAAAATTTTCTTTTGCCTCTTTTTCTTTTCCTTCTCCCATATTCCGTGCGATTATCGCGCTGCCTCCGGTCGCCAGCATGATAGAGACCGCAATGACAATGCTTGGGAACGGATACACGATGTTCAGCGCCGACAGCGCATTCTCTCCCACAAACTTTGACACAAAAACCGCATCTACCATCTGATACAGCGACATAAATACGAGCATGACTACCGTCGGAGCCACAAACCGCAGCAAAGAAATGAGATTGAACTCCTGCGCGATGCCGTTATGAGTTTTTTCCATTATAATCTCCATTCCGGAACGTAAGCGAAAAAATAGTCTGTCAGAATTATTTTTCGCACCATTTAACTTTCTGCCGTCTAAAATGCCGGGCACATATTCACGTTACTCATAAACGTTGCCGTCAGGCAATATCTTCCTTTCACACAAATATGTGTGAAAAAGTATGTGCCCTGGTGCACACTTCGCGCCAGCGACAACTTCGCCGCGCGCGAGTACGCATAATCGTTTTTTTATTCGATAGGAAAGGAAATTTCCTGTCGAACAAAAAAACAGCTCCCATCTCTGGAAACTGTCTTAATCAAGAAGAGCGACAGACGGGGCTCGAACCCGCGACCTCCACCTTGGCAAGGTGGCGTACTACCAACTGTACTACTGTCGCATTTACTTTTCGCTGTGTCTCAGCGACGAAATTTATAATATCATATGTTTTTATAAAATGCAAGCACTTTTTTCATTTTTTCTATATTTTTATGCAGAAAAAAATTGCCGCTTTTACATATCACCCAACTGACTTATCCTGTTCTTCATCCCTCACAGAACGAAAGCCGCCGGAATATTCCGGCGGCTTTCGTATCCGCTTTACTCCAGAATCTTGCGGTTGTAATGTCTTTGACGCACATATTCCGCATTGCCCAGCGATCTGCGATAGTTTTCCAACCGCGCCTTCTTGCCGGCAATCGAATGCTCCATTCCTGCAGGATGGTAGCTGCGACAGACAGATGCTACTGCAAGCTGCACATATCGAAGCCCCTGAGCCACCGCAATATCCAGATGCATAAGACCAAGCAGGATCATATTATGAAGCCTGCCCCCGATTCGCTGCTCCGGCGACTTTTTCTGTGCCAGATACGCTACGATCAACAAAAGAAAAACTGCTGCTGCAAAAATCATCATTGGTCCTCTCATATGCTCACCCTCTTTTCTCAAAGCTGTGCCAACCGGGACCCGGTTTTCCTCATGTGTCTATTATCATTGTAATCCCTGCCCTCAGATGCGTCAATGGGAAGTTCTCTCGTTACGATTCTCCGACTTGTCAGCGAACAGCAACATTCACTCTCCCTTCATCTTCTCCGACAAAATCTCCACCGCCTTATCCAGCTGATTATCCGTTCCATTTTCCAGATACGGTTCCGGCTCGAAGGGTACCTCTACGTCAGGTGCAATACCAATCTTATGGATATCATTTCCGTTCGGCGTATAATATTTGCTCACTGTCAGCTTAACGGCAGAATCATCCGAAAGCTTCATGATACGCTGCACGATGCCCTTTCCATAAGTTGTTGTACCGACAAGCGTACCGATTCCATAATCTTTTACCGCTCCCGCCAGAATCTCTGATGCGGAGGCGCTGTTTCCGTCAACCAGAACGACAAGCGGCATACCGAGCTGCTTTGTACCATCGCAGCTATATTCCTCACGCTTACCGTTTTTATCCTCCGTATATACTATGAGCCCTTTCGGAAGGATTTCCCTGGAAATATCGCACACCGTGGAAAGATTCCCTCCCGGATTTCCGCGCAGATCGATGATAAGCCCTTTCATTCCCGAGCCTCTGCAGACCGACAAAGCCTCCTGAAACTGCTCCAGTGTCACTTCGTCAAATTCCTGTATCTGGATATAGCCAATGTTGTCATCCATCATCTTATGCGTAACCGTCTCGTTTTCCAGCTTACGGCGAACCACGTCAAATTCCAGATATCCCGTCTCTCCCTGACGTATCACGGTCAAATGTACGGCCGTGCCCTCATCTCCTTTTACGAGAGCAACCGCAGAGCTCAGATCCATTCCCTGAACCTCAGTTTCATCCACCTTATAAAGCAGATCATTCGCCATCAGCCCGGATTCTTCCGCCGGAGAGCCGGATATCACACTCGCTATCTTGGGCAGCTGGGTATCCGGATCAATAGAAACACGTGCGCCTATTCCATAATAAATTCCTTCAGTTTTTTCCTGAAGAGCCTTGAGTTCCTCCTGCGTATAATAAACAGAATACGGATCATTCAGGGCTTCTATCATTCCCTTATAAACGCCCTGCTGCATATCCGCTTCATCGACGCTCTCCAGATAGTAATCATCTACCATCTCTTCTAAAACGCCCAGTTTACGCATTGTCTCTGCGCTCAAAAGCTCTCCGTCTCCGGCGCCGCCTTCCAGCCCTGCCGCAGTGCTCGCCTTTATCCCCTGATAAAGCTGCACTCCTGTAAAAATCCCGCCGCCCAAAGCCAGCGTAAGCGCTGCACCGGCTATCAGACCGCCTGCAAAAATTCTTTTTCTGCTCATTTTTTTACCACCTGTTATTTATATATATAACCGGAACGAAGGATTTAGAAGCCTATATCCCCCGTTCCGGTCTGCCGAATGCTCTATGAACTTTTTCCGCCCACACGGCGGCGGGTTTACTTTAAGTATCCCCAGGGGCTTACGTAGCTGCCGTTTAAACGCACCGAAAAATGCAGGTGCGGTCCTGTGGAGCGTCCTGTAGATCCGACTGCCGCAATCTGATCCCCTTTGCTGACTGCCTGTCCGGAGGAAACGTACAGCTTGGACGCGTGCATATAAATGGTATAAAGCCCGTCGCCATGGTCTATCATCACATAATTTCCCATCGAGCTGTTATAGGAAGCTGCCACTACATTTCCGCTGTATGCCGCCAGTATCGGAGTCCCGCTCGCCGCCGCAAAATCCACTCCGTTATGGAATTTCTGTACGCCGAGAGTAGGATGCATCCTCGTTCCGTAATCGCTGGAAACACGCTTGTAACCGGGACAGGGCATCTGGAACATACCGCCGTCATACTTGATGCGGTTCTGCTCCGCAAGCTTCGCCTTATCAGCTGCAACGGCCTTCTCCAGAGCGGCTATCGTAGCGTTCTGTTCTGCCACATCCGCCTCATATTCCTTCAGCGCTGCTTCCTTATTGCTGATATCTCCCTGAAAGACCTGTATCTGCTGCTCTTTTTCCCCGATCAGCGCATCCACCGCCTTCTGCTCCTGCTCAAGACTTGCCTGTGCGGAAGCAAGCACCGCCTCTTCCTCTTCCAGCGTCTGTTTGCAGAGCTTCATATATTCTACACTCTGTCGGTACTCCTCCAGTTTCTGGCTGTCATAAGAGCTTAACTGCTCCACATATTCTGCCTGATTGAGCATATCCGCAAAGCTTCCCGCGCTCACCAGAAGCTCCAGATAACCGCTTCCTTTGCTGTTCTGATACAAAAAGCGCAGCCGCTTTTTCATATCGTCATATTGCTTCTCTGCGACCTGCTGGGCCTTTTCCAGATCCTGCTTCGCCTGTGCTATCTCTTCTTTTTTTTCTGATATCTGCTTTTGCAGCGCTTCTATCTTCTCTCCGATGTCCGCCAGCTTACCGTCCAGCTCCTTCACATAAGTTTCCAGATTGCTCTTGGACTTTTCCAGTTCCTTTACCAGCGCTTTAATATTGGAAATGCTCGACTGAAGCTTTTTCTTTTCCTTTTCTGCCTGACTGATAGCTTCCTGCTTCTGCTTAATGCTCTCTTCCAGCGTCCCCGCCTGTACGACAGCACAAGGGGCTGCTGTCAGGACCAATACCGCAGCCAGACATCCTGCAAGACCGCGCTTTATTTTTTTCCACATTCCGTTTTCCCTCATCAGACGCGCAGATGCTTACGCACCGTTGCAAAGCTTCCCAGAAATCCGATGCCCGCGCCCAGACCCATACATACAGGAACAAGGGTACGGTATACTTCGGAGACCGGAAGGAACTGCATCAGCCCGGACAGTGCAGGGAACTGCAGTGCCACATACTCCATCACCTGCATATACAGCAGATATATCACGCCCAACGGGATACAGGAACCTATCAGACCTATCAGAATACCTTCTATCACAAACGGAGAACGGACAAAAAAGTCCGTCGCGCCGATATACTTCATAATCTCTATCTCCTCCTTACGAACAGAGATACCTATCATAACCGTATTGTTGATAAGGAAGATTGATACTGCCAGCAGGATAGCGATAATGCCCGCAGACGTATATGCCACGACCATATTCACGCCGGTCAGCGTCGTCGCCGCCATCTCGGAACGCTTTACGCTGTCTACCTGAGGCAGGGATTCCAGCCATGCAACGAGTGTTTCCTGCTGAGACACATCCTTCATATAGATTTCATAGTTATCAAGGCCGTCCAGCGGGTTCTCAGAATATATCTCTCCGTAATCCTCTCCGATATTTTCCGGTGCCCATTCAGCCCACGCCTCATCCGCCGTCACAAAAACAGCCTCCGAGACTTCCTGCCTTGCCCGTATCTGTTCTCCGACAGCAAGCATCTCCTCATCCGTCACACCGTCCTTAAAAAAGACTGTAACGGAAACGCCCTCTTCCGCCGTCCGGATCATATGCTGAAAGTTCAGGATGACCGTGAAAAACAGACCAAAAAGAAACAGGCACGCGGATATCGTTGCGACCGACGCCAGTGAAAACAGCTTATTGCGGAAAATATTGATAATCCCCTGCTTCAACGTATAAAAAAATGTACTAATCCTCATCGATATAACCGCCTTTTTCCTCGTCGCTGATAATAACGCCCTTTTTCATCGTGATAACGCGCTTTTCCATCGCATTGACTATCTCCCTGTTGTGCGTTACGACCAGTATCGTCGTTCCCTTCTCCTCGTTGATCCGTTCCAGCAGCTTCATGATCTCCCATGAATTTTTGGGATCAAGATTTCCTGTGGGCTCGTCCGCAAGAAGGATAGGCGGTTCATTGACGAGCGCTCTTGCCAGCGCCACGCGCTGCTGCTCGCCTCCGGAAAGCTGCTTTGTCCTCGCCTTATATTTGCCGGCAAGCCCCACAACTGCCAGGGCGTTCGGAACATTCCTGTGCATCAGCTTGGTCGGCATCTGAATGACGCGTTGTGCAAACGCCACATTCTCATACACATTCCTGTCGTTCAAAAGCCGGAAGTCCTGAAACACGATACCGAGATTTCTCCGAAACTTCGGCACCTCACGCCGTTTTAACTTCGCAACGTCGGAACCGTTTACAACAACCCGTCCGCTCGTAGGTGTCAGCTCCCTTAAAAGCAGCTTGATGAGTGTCGATTTGCCCGAGCCGCTGTCACCCACGATAAATACGAATTCTCCCCGTTTGATTGTCAGACTCACATTGTCCAGCGCTGGAGATCCTGTGGAATAGGACTTACTTACTCTGTCAAGCTGTATCACGGCATCGCTGCCTTCCCGCCTTCTTTTTTTCTTCCTGTCATTTTGTGCCAAATTTTGTCACCATCCTAATATTCAAAAGATTCCATGTACTTCATATATTTCACTACCATTAACGCGATCTTAAATGTTATCGCATCCTCGAACACACGCAGATCCAGTCCTGTGGACTTCTGCAGCTTATCCAGTCTGTACACGAGCGTATTGCGGTGAATGAAAAGCTGTCTGCTTGTTTCCGAAACGTTCAGGCTGTTTTCAAAAAACTTGCCGATAGTCGTAAGCGTCTCCTCATCGAAATCATCCGGGCTCTTTCCGCCGAATATCTCACGGATAAACATCTTACACAACGGAATAGGCAGCTGATAAATCAGACGCCCGATCCCCAGTTCACTATACGCGATAACAGCGCGTTCGTCAAAGAAAATCTTCCCGACGTCCAGCGCCATTTTCGCTTCTTTATAGGAACGACTGACTTCCTTTATCTCCCGGACGATCGTTCCGTAGGACACACGATTGTCTGTCACTCCCTCAGCTTCAAGCCATTCCAGGATGCCTGCGGCATAGTCCTCTGTTTCCTTCGCCTGATCCGGTCCGGTCAGCTCCTTCACCACAATGACATTATTTTCATCCACTGCCGTAATAAAATCCCGATTATTGTTTCCGAATACGGGACGCATCTGCTCCAGGATATTGTTATCCCTTCCGCCGCCGCTCTCAATAATGAGCACCACGCGGTCAGCGTCCGCCGGAATATGCAGCTTCTTCGCCCTGCTGTAGATGTCGACTAAGAGCAGGTTGTCCAAAAGCAGGTTCTTGATAAAATTATCTTTATCGAACCGTTCCTTGTACGCAACGAGCAGATTCTGCACCTGAAATGCCGCCATCTTTCCGACCATGTAGAAATTCTCCCCGGTTCCCCCTACCACAAGGATATATTCCAGCTGCTGGTCGTCATAAATCTTAAAAAACTGATTGCCCTGCACTTCCTGGCTGTCTGCCGGCGAATCGATGAACGCTCTGACCGCCGGCAGACAACTGTCCAGACTCTTAGTCGGTCCCGAGGTGGACGCCGCCACATTCCCATCCATATCGGCTACACACAGCTCTACCCTGGCGATCCCCTTGAGCCCCTCTAGCGTACTCTGTAAAATCTGATTTGAAATCATAACCCCGTCTCCTCCATATTGAATTAACGCATTCTGCGGTACAGCCGTTGCACCGCTCTGCAATTTCGCTATAACCCTTTTTATATTTTAAAAGAAAACCACAAAAAAAGCTATAGCAAACCACAAAAAATTTATGCACTTTCCCAATGTTCACATTTTCGACACAGAACTCTTCATGCTTCAGAGGTAAAAAAAGACGAAATCACTGTTCCGCCTTTTCCTGATTATACTCATTTACCTTTTTTTGAAAAAGCTTTTTGCGGATATTTCCCCAAAAAGTCGGACGCTGACGTTCCTTCAGCTTCGTATCCGGCAGAGCGACCCAGAGCTCCGCATTTAAAAACTTCCTCCCGACATGCATCAGCGTAAGGTCTGCCGGAAATGTCATCCGTGAAAAAATAACCTTCGGGGCAGCTTCGTTGAGCTCGTTCATAAGCCGCTCCGGCTGCTCGTCAAATTCCTCATATCCCCGCGCGCCGATCACATTTAAGTTTTCCTGCACATTCAGGAGCATTTCCTGCAGCGCCTCCACCTGTTTTACCGTATCTCCTATCAGATATACCTTGTCCTGCTGACGTCCGAGTCTCTTTAGGAACTCCCGAAGAAATACTCTGTCTTCGATTTCCCTGACCCGCCCCGGAGAAGCGATGCCCGCCGCCTCCAGAATATCCGGCTCCAGACAAAATATCAGATCCATTTCTTCCAGATACTGCTTGACCTGTTCGTCCCGGGACGCCGCCGCCAGAGACTGCGCATTTATGTAGCTTGTCGTATTAAGCGCACCCGTCTGCAGAAAGCGCTCTGCCCTCCGCAAACCTTCCCTTGCGGAAAAATCCATCAGGGAAATCCCCAAAACTGAATACCTTTTCATAATCTCTGCCTGCTATTCCAGCTTCCGGCAGCCCTTGCCCCCACAAAGCCTGCCGCCCCGCCCTGCTCTTAAAGCCTGCGGATCGCTCTTTCTGTGATCTCTATCCGTCCGTTTTTCAAAAGATTGCCGACCGCTCTCTTGAATTCATTTTTGCTCATGGAAAGCTCTCTTTTGATAACCTCCGGCGAAGCCTTATCCGTAAAAGGAAGCGCTCCGTCAAAGCTGTCTATCAGCGCCATTACCTTTTCTGCATCCGCCTCTATCTGCAGCCATGCCTTCTCCCTCACGCTCAGATCCAGCTTTCCGTCCTCGTGCACCCTTACAACCCGAGCCTCAACCGTATCGCCGACCTTTAATTCCCCATACATCTCCCTCGGCGGAATAAGGGCGCTGTAACGGTTGTCCACCGCTACGAACGCGCCGAACTGACGGCTTATCTCATACAGATATCCGCTCACACGATCGTCTTTTTTGTAAGGGCTGTCCGTATGAAGGTAATGATAAACCTTCATCGTCGCACACAGCCTGCCGCTCTTGTCCACATAGAGTGCAGCCGGGAACCGGTCGCCCTCTTTTACTTTTTTCGTCTGTTCCTTAAAAGGAAGGAACAGGTCCTTTTCCAGTCCCCAGTCCAGAAAAGCTCCCATCTTTGCAGTCTGAGCCACTCTGAGTTCCGCTACCTCGCCCAGAAGCAGCTTCGGGCGCGCTGTTGTGGATATCAGCCTGTCGCTGGAATCCTTATACAAAAATACCTCCAGCCTGTCCCCCTGTTTTGCATCCTTCGGCACCTGCCTCCCCGGAAGGAGCACTTTCTCCGACGCATCCATGCTCTCCGCAAGATAAACGCCGAAATCCACCTTTTTTACAATTGTCAGTTCCTGAATTTTACCTATTTCCAGCATATTCCTATTTCCTTGTCAGTTCCACCACCGCATAGGGGGCTTGTTCCTCGCTGCATAAAGAAACCGTCACACGGTCCTCTTCTTTTTTTACGACCGGGACGATGACATCGTGCAAAAGCGCCGACTTTTTGTATTCCGCCCGCATCTGTCCGATCTCAAACCCTGCCGGCACATACTCCATCGCCATGTGAATATACTGTCCGTTGTTCACATGATGATTACTGTCCAGATGCTGCCGTCCGACAACAAAGCTCTCGCATTCCCTGCCGCCTTCCGGCATGCCGATCTTGCGCGAAGCATATTTCATTGGAAGCTTTTCTTCCAGCACATATTTTTCCAGCATTTCCTGTGGTGCGCGCACCGGCACGCCCTTCTTGAAATCCATCAGCGTCCATACGGAATTCGCCTCTGCCAGCCGCTCCCCGTCCGCCGTATCCAGGAAAAAATTCCGCATTCCCATAAAACTTCGGAACGCATACGGAAAAGTCCCTGCCACGATATTCTCGCCCAGCGACGGGTATCTGTGGATGATTATCTGCCACGCACTCATCACCCAAACCATATTTTGTCCGTGCAGATATTCCACGCCAAGCCCCAGAGCTTCCGACTGAAACGTAGATACATCCTGAAAATAATCCACAATCCCAGCAATGCTCAAAAACCCGCTCTCATCCGTCTCGCTGTACCGCACCCTGCTGTCAAATGTATACATGCTTCGCCTCGTTGTTTATAGATTTCAGTCATCATACCACAAAACGGAGATTTTTACAACTCCACGAAATATGTCCCTCAGGATATATAGGCTCAGATATATAAAATATGCAGACTTATTTCCCGACGATATCCAGCCCTTCAAAAAATGTCCCCAAAAGCTCCTTCCATGTTTTTCCCTGCCCCGCCAGAAGATCCGCCTGATACTGATCAAATCCCAGCCCGTGTCCGATGCCTTTTGTCTGCAGATAAATCTTCCCCGACTCTTCCCGGACAGAAAAACACGAGGATGCCAGCCCGAAAAGCTGACGAAATCGCTCTCCCTCCATCACTGCATCCCCGCAGGACACGTTCAGCACATAACCGGCGCTGTCCCGCTCAAGCACTATCTTTGCATTTTTTCCAGGCAGGATCATTCCTTCCGAAGCAAGCTTTCTCGCAAATCCTTCCCGGCTGACCGCTGTTTCTGCCCAAAAATCCTCCGCCCTTTCATCTCCGCTGCATGGGATGCTCCTGCACCATGACAGCTGTTCCTGACCGAAAATCTCTGCGCTGCTCCGCGTGTTCCCTGCGCTCAGCCTGAAAAAGGGCGGACTCACGGCTGCTCCGCCCTGCGTCACATATATCCCCCTCGTGTCTGTCACAGCCCGGCGGCACTTTTGTTCCAGCTCCTCAAAGTCCTCTCCCCACAGCCTTCTGCGCTCCTCCTCCGAAAGCCATGTAAGACCGCTCTCCTGCGCGCTGACGCAGAGCTTACCAGCCGCATCATTTTTTTTGCTTTCCGCACCGCCGGTTCCTTTTTTTCCCTCCGCATACAGGGTGCTTCTTAAGATGACCGCCTGTGCCTTCAGCGTCTCCTCCCGATATTGCGCCGGGATACATCCCGCCAGCGCCCCCGTCAGAAACTCCTCCTCCGAAAGCCTGCGGCTCCCGTTCCCATACTCCCACAAAATACCTTCCTGCTCTGCGCCCACAGACAGTGTTTCCACCGCCTGACCGCTCCCGCTCCTTACTACCACGCTGCATGTATACGGGAGCAGCAGCATAAAAAGAAGAACCGTAAGAAGGTCCTGCATCCGTTTCCTTCTTACGGCTCCCGCCCCCCCTTTTTTCAGTTCTCTTTCCTGCATGTCCGTCCCTCCCATACCCTGCCGTTTTGCTTCACATTGACATTGTATGAGAGGGCGGACAGCCTTATGCAAAATCGTTACGCATCCACTCTGTTATAGTTTATGAGACAGCCCTTCAAAATGATGCTGCGTTCTTCGTCCGTCAGCTCGCCCAGCGTTACGGCAAATGCGGAAATCCCATCGCCGCCCACACGGTAGCCCGTGATAGTCTCCGCCTTTTCCTCCACTGCGCGGCGGATGCCGGGGAAGAACAGATAATCGTGGTTTTTAAACGGAAGCTCTCCCTTTTCTATCACAAAGGGAAGCATTCCCCAGTTTATCAAATTGGAGCGGTAACGCTTGGTCGCATATTCGTTGGCAATATTCGCCCAGCCGCCCAGCACCTTCTGACAGCTCGCCGCCTGCTCTCTGGCAGAACCGTCTCCGGGCTTCACCGCAAATATCGTCGAACCAAAGCCAAGGCTTTCTGCCTTTGCCTGCGGGAACTGCGCGTAAATCTGCTCCATGACCGGAGCGAGCCCGTCTTTTGCCGCCAGCGGGTCTTCTCCGTTCTCCAGAGCCTTCTGCGCCTTCTGTATCTCCTTCGCCAGCCCTACATAGGCAGGGTCTTTCCGGGAAAGGGTAAATTCCGCAAGTCCCAGCGGATTGGAACGGTAAGAGCTCGTTTCGCCCGAAGGTATGAGCTCGTCCGTCGTCGTCACTGGGTCATGGATTTCGGATACCACCTGTAAAACGAGGTTTTCCGGAAGCGCGCACATCTTCGGCCAGTCCTTGATGTTGGGGCCAAAATGGATATCCACAGACGGGTCTGCCTCTCCGTGGGAATCAAATACCCTGTTCTGATATATTTTTGAATCAAAATGATATTTATATCTGCCGATAGGCCCGTCAAAATCCGTCGCCGGAGTCAAAAGCCCCTGATTTGCAGCCGTCGCCGCAATGGAGCGCGCGTCCATGAGCGCCACAGAAGCAATCTGACCGTTCTGCAGCTTGGAGCCTTCGCGGTTCGGGAAATTTCTCGTGGAATGCCTGATAGAAAACGCATTGTTTGCCGGCGTATCGCCTGCGCCGAAGCAGGGACCGCAGAATGCCGTTTTCATAACCGCGCCCGTCTCCATCAGAGTCGCCGCGCAGCCGTTTCTTATCAGCTCCATATAAACCGGCATGGACGCCGGATATACGCTCAATGTAAATGCGTCGTTTCCGATATTGCTCCCCTTTAAAATATCCGCCGCCGCGCATATATTTTCAAAGCCGCCGCCCGCACAGCCCGCGATGATACCCTGATCCACATAAAATCTTCCGTCGCGCACCTTGTCCTTTAAACTGTATTCCACAGCATTGTCCAGACTGACAAGCGCCTTCTTTTCCACATCTGCCAGAATGTCCGTCAGATTTGCCTTCAGCTCTTCTATCGTATAAGTATTGCTCGGATGGAAGGGCATCGCTATCATCGGTTTTACCTTCGACAGATCCACCTCTATCAGCCCGTCGTAATACGCTGCCTCTCCGGGCTTTAACTCCTTATAGTCCTCTGTTCTTCCGTGAATCTCATAGAAATCACGTATCTCATCATCTGTCTGCCAGATGGAGGACAGGCATGTCGTCTCCGTCGTCATCACATCGATGCCTATCCTGAAATCAGCGCTCAGATTTGCCACGCCGGGGCCGACAAATTCCATCACTTTATTTTTCACATAACCGTTTGCAAATACTGCGCCGATAACCGCCAGCGCAACGTCCTGCGGCCCTACGCCCTTTTCCGGCTTTCCGGTCAGATAAACGCCGACCACCTCCGGCATATTGATGTCATAAGTCTGGTTCAGCAGCTGCTTTACCAGCTCCGGACCACCCTCGCCCATGGCCATCGTACCAAGCGCGCCATATCGGGTATGGGAATCAGATCCAAGTATCATCCTGCCGCCGCCAGCCAGCATCTCGCGTGCAAACTGATGGATAACCGCCTGATGAGGGGGCACATATACGCCGCCGTATTTTTTTGCACAGGTCAGACCGAATAAATGGTCGTCCTCATTGATCGTACCGCCCACAGCGCACAGAGAATTGTGGCAGTTGGTGAGCACATACGGAATCGGGAATTTCGTCAGTCCCGACGCCCGCGCAGTCTGAATGATGCCGACGAACGTAATATCGTGGCTTGTCAGCTTGTCGAATTTAATCTTTAACTTATCCATACTGCCGGAGGTATTATGATTTTCCAGAATACCGTACGCGATAGTCTGCTTCTTCGCTTCTTCTTTTTCAATAGAGCGCCCCAGCGCCGCCTTTACGGCTTCCTGCGCCCCGGCTTCATCCAATATCAACTCGACGCCATTGATGAGCCATGCGCCGCTATTTGCCAATGTAACCATGAAAATACCTCCTTGCACTTTGTTTTATTAAAGCAGTATAGCGAAAAACCTTTCCGGATGCAAGCATTTTCTGCCTCACCATGCTTCTCAGGAAACAGCGCGGCAAAAACTGCCATGCAATTTTTGCCGCGCTGTTACCGCATACAGTTTCGTGCGATGTCCTTCAGCCTCGGCAGACAGGCATCAAAAAACATCCTGTACGACTCGCAGAAATAATTTTCCCCCGGACGCTCCCCGGTCTGTTCCCGATGCCTGCGGCATCCGCCCCGGCATATCATAAAGTAACGGCACGATTTGCATTCCTCCGTATGATTGTAAGAAGCCTCCACAAAACCGCTCTCCAGACGCCGTTTGTGAATCGTCTCGAACGTATCCTCATTGAGGTTGCCCAGCCGCCACTCATCCAGCACATAAAAATCACAGGGATACACGCTGCCGTCCGCCTCCACAATATTCTGGAAGCTGCACACGCCCCGCTGCTCGCATGACTCCGGATACTGTCCCATCAGGATTCCCACATAATTTTCAAACTGCCTGATGTAAGGCTGTTTTCCCTGCTTTAAATCCAGCTCCCACAGGTCGAACAGCTCTATCAGAAACTTTCCGTAAACCTCCGGCGTCAGAGAATATTCCTGCTGCCCCTGTGTCTCCCCGATAGGGTCGAGACATGCTATATACTGCTGCCACGAAAATCCAAGCTTTTTGTAATTCTCATAAATACGCCTTATCTTCGGCGCAGTCTTCCCGTTTACCACAGTCAGCACATTAAAATCAACGCCCGCTGCTTCCAGCTTCTTCGCCGCTTCCAGCACGCGGAAATAAGTATCCTGTCCCTCCGCATCCTTGCGATAGCAGTCGTGGGTCGCTTTGATACCGTCCACGGACAGACCGATAAGGAAATGGTTCTCCGCAAAAAAGCGGCACCATTCCTCATCCAGCACATAGCCGTTTGTCTGCAGCGCATGGGAAATCTTCACATTTTTCGTATTATATTTTTGCTCCAGCCGTATGCACTCCCGGAAAAAATCCAGCCCCGCCAGCGTCGGCTCGCCGCCCTGAAAGGCGATAGTACAGCTTCCCTCTGCAAAAGCAAGCGTCTCCCGGATAACATTTTCCAGCGTCTCGGCACTCATGATTCCGTAAGACGCCTGACTCCGGTTTTCCATCTCGTCGGCGTAAAAGCAGTAACGGCAGCGCATATTGCAAAGCCCCGATGCGGGCTTTATCATCACATGTATTGCAGGCATCAGATATATTTCTCCACTATCGCGTTCATCTCATCCCATTTTGCTTCCATATCGGCAACCAGCTTGAGCTGCGTCCTCGCGCGGTCCAGATTGTGATTCTCGCGATGAATCTTGTAATAAATATCGTTCTGTAAATGATCCGCCAGAAAACGCATGCCACACTCCAGAGTCATGAGCTTCGCGCCCATCGGCATCATGCGTATCTCTGTTTCAGTCAGACTGCCTCCGCAGCCCTCCACATAACCTTTTGTATAGATTTCAAACAGCTCCAGATCACACCAGATCAGATCCAGGTTCTGCTCATCCTCCGCACCAGTGCTCGCGCCAAAACGAATGGAATCGCCATAATCATACAAAGAAGAGCCCGGCATTACCGTGTCCAGATCGATAACACACAGTCCCTTTCCGGTGCGGTTATCTATCATGATATTGTTCAGCTTCGTATCGTTGTGCGTAACGCGCAGAGGAAGCTCGCCCTTTGCCAAAGCGTCGCATATCACATGACAGTCAGCCTCCCGGTCGAGTACAAACTGAATCTCCTTCTGAACGTCCCTGGCACGTCCTGCCACGTCTTCTTCCACAGCCTTTTTAAAATCCGCAAAACGGCTCACCGTGTTATGGAAATTTTTTATCGTCTCATGCAGGGTCGCCGCAGGATAATCTGCAAGCAGTCTCTGGAAATTGCCGAATGCTACCGCGCTGTTGTAAAAATCCTCCGGTTTTTCCACCTGGTCGAAGCTTGTCGCATCCTCGATAAAAATGTAGCACCTCCAGAAATCCCCGTTTTCATCTGTCAGATAATTCTTTCCATCCTTCGTCGGAATGACGTTTAACGTCTCACGGTCCGGGTCCCCCCCCGCCGCAATGATTTTCTTCCGCAGAAAAGAGGTAACGTTCATGACGTTCTCCATCAGCTCGTCGGGATTTTTGAAAATACCGTCATTCATGCGCTGTACAATATAGCGCTTTGTCCTTCCGTCCGCGAGCTCACACGTCGCGCGCAGCGTATCATTGATATGCCCGTTCCCAAAAACAGACAGCTCCTTTAATTCCCCCTCCAACGCAAACTGCATCGCTACTTTTTCTCTGACCTCATCGAGATTCAAGTTTCCCATATACCTACCCTCCAGTATAAAAATCATGTGTATATTGCGTACACTCGCGCCATCCGGCGCTTTTCGTTAGATTTCAGTATAACATCTTTTCGGGTGGTTTGTATATCTTATTTTTTTCAAAACAGCTCTGCTCTGTCCTTTTTGCCGGATATCTGCTACCATGAAAACAATATCAGTGTACGTTTTTACCCGTACTGCATTTTCTAAAGGAGTTCTCTTATGATATCCAACTCTGTTTCCGGAGACACTCTCTCCTATCTATGCGTCTGCACCTATCTTTTCGCCCATATATCCGAGCGCCTTTCCATTGACCTCATCTGCCGGGACAATCTTATCTGTCGCAGCCGTCTTGAAGCCCTTTTTCTTTCATACACAGGAAGCGGCGTCATGCACAACTTTTCCCTCTTCAAAATATCAGCCGCAAAGCAGCTCATCCGCAGCCGCAGGATGAATTTTTCCCAGATTGCGGACGTACTCGGATATTCTGATGTCCAGTATTTTTCCCGCCGCTTCAAACAGATTTCCGGCATGACGCCCTCGCAGTATGCCTCTATGGTACATAAGGAAATGGTCTGGAAGCTTCCGTGGGAATAAATCGTATAAAACCCCATTTTCAACACCAATTCCGGGGGCAGCCTTTATTATGACCGGGCTTCAATATCTTCTGCAAATGACGGTCAAAGGAGCTCTTGCTGTCTATACTGCCATTTAACAGTTTATCGAATGTCAGACGCGAGATGCCCGCCTTTGATGCAAAAGAAACCTTTGTATAACCCATATCTCTAATACAATTTTCTGACTTTGAACCCACTATAAAAACGGCATAGCCAAAGCCATGCCGTTTTCCGGAAAACAATCTATGCCGTATTGTTTCTGAGCTTATTTTGTCTTTTCCAGCTTCTGAGGAAGGATTACCTTGTCCAGATGCCAGATGTCGTTTACATATTCCTCAATAGTACGGTCAGAGCTGAACTTTCCGGCGCTTGCTACGTTCAGTATCGCGCTCTTTGCCCAGTTCTTCTCGTCACGGTAAGCTTCTTCCACTCTGCGCTGCGCTTCCGCATATGCCTTGAAGTCAGCCAGGATAAAATACGTATCCGCCTTAGAGGTGCTCTGCGTATTGAGCAGGGAATTGTACAGCGGGCGGAACAGCTCTGTATCGTTTGCTGAATAGGTTCCGTTGATAAGCTGCATCAGTACACGGCGGATATCCTGATCGTTATTGAAAATATCCATCGGATTGTAGCCGCCGAAATTCTCATACTGGATAACCTGATCTGCGCTCAGGCCGAAGATAAATGCATTCTCCTTACCAACCTCTTCCACGATTTCCACATTCGCGCCGTCCATCGTTCCAAGAGTCAGGGCGCCGTTTAACATGAACTTCATGTTGCCGGTACCGGATGCCTCCTTGCTGGCTGTGGAAATCTGCTCGGAAACGTCTGCTGCGGCAAAAATCCACTCCGCGTTGGAAACACGGTAGTTCTCGATGAATACGACTTTGATGCGGCCGTTCACAACAGGGTCGTTATTTATCACATCCGCTACATTGTTGATCAGCTTGATGGTCAGCTTCGCATTTCTATAACCTGCGGCTGCCTTTGCACCAAAGATGAACGTTCTGGGATAGAACTCCATATCCGGATGATCCTTGATCTGGTTGTACAGGTACATGATGTGCAGGATGTTCATAAGCTGACGCTTATACTCGTGCAGACGCTTTACCTGAACATCGAAGATAGATCTGGGATCGATTTCGATACCGTTATGCTCACGGATATATTTTGCAAGGCGTACCTTATTGCGGTATTTGATGTTCATAAACTCCTGCTGCGCCTTTTCGTCGTCCGCATAAATGCGAAGCTTTGAAATAGCCGGCAGATCTGTTATCCACTCATCGCCCACATGGTCTGTTACCCAGTCTGCCAGAAGCGGATTTGCATGAAGCAGGAATCTTCTCTGTGTGATACCATTCGTCTTATTGTTAAACTTGGCAGGCATCATCTCATAGAAATCCTTCAGCTCCTGATTCTTTAAAATCTCTGTATGCAGACGCGCTACGCCATTTACGGAATGACCGCCTACAATAGCCAGATGTGCCATCTTTACCTGACCATCATAAATGATAGCCATCTTACGGATTTTCTCCTGATTTCCGGGATACATCTGCTGTATCTGAAGAACAAATCTCCGGTTTATCTCTTCCACGATCTGATAAATTCTCGGAAGCAGGCGGGAGAACAGCTCGATAGGCCATTTTTCCAGTGCTTCGGACATTATCGTGTGGTTTGTATACGCACAGGTCTTTGTTGTGATATCCCATGCTTCTTCCCATGACAGATAGTAATCATCCATCAGCACGCGCATCAGCTCTGCCACCGCTACTGTCGGATGGGTATCGTTTAACTGGAATGCCACCTTCTCATGGAACTTGTGCAGATCCTTATGCGTACGCATGTATTTCTCAACAGCTTCCTGCACGGATGCGGAAATGAAGAAATACTGCTGTTTCAAACGCAGCTCTTTTCCTGCATAGTGATTGTCGTTCGGATAAAGCACCTCAACGATATTGCGAGCCAGATTTTCCTGCTCTACCGCTTTCTGATAATCGCCCTTATCAAAGGAATCCAGGCTGAAGCACTCCACCGGCTCCGCGTCCCAAATTCTCAGCGTATTCACGATGCCGTTGCCATAACCTACGATAGGCATATCATACGGAACAGCTTTTACGGACTGATAACCTTCCTGTTTGAAAATGGTACGTCCGTTCTCATCCGTATAAGAGCTTACCCAGCCGCCGAATTTTACTTCTTTTGCATACTCGGGACGGCGCAGTTCAAACGGATATCCGTCAGCAAGCCAGTTATCCGGCACTTCCACCTGAAAACCGTTCTGAATCTCCTGTCTGAACATACCGTAACGATAACGGATACCGCAGCCGTAGGCCGCATAGTTCAAAGTTGCAAGGGAGTCCAAAAAGCACGCTGCAAGGCGTCCAAGACCGCCGTTTCCCAACGCCGGGTCAGGCTCCTGGTCCTCTATCAGATTCAGGTCGAGACCCAGCTCATCCAAAGCTTCCTGTACCTCACTGTACGCGCAGAGGTTTATCAGGTTATTGCCAAGGGCACGTCCCATCAAAAACTCCATCGACATATAGTAAACCATCTTGGGATCTTTTTTCTCATATTCTTTCTGGCTTATCATCCAGTTGTCTACGATTACATCCTTAATGGCATAGGATACCGCCTGAAATACCTGCTGAGGCGTCGCCTCCTCCAACGTTCTGCGATACAGCGTCTTAATATTATTGATTACGCTGCCCTTGAAAAGTTCTTTATCAAACTTCATGGGTGCTTTTTTCAGCATGACTTTTCCTCCTCGGACTCTTTTTTCGGAAATGGGCGCCGCAAAATTCTTCCGCTCTGCCGCGCCGCAGTATTTTTATTATACCATGCTTTGTTCTTCCTGCAACTATTTTTTCATCAATTTTTCGTGGATTTTTCATGCCTATTGCAGCTTTTACAACAGTTTCAGCCCCTTTTTACCGAAAGCCGACACGCAGATCCCAGAGGGCTCCGGGCGTATATCACTGCCCCTGTACACAGACAGCAATATGCCCATCAGCACATACAGTGCAATGCACTGTCCCCCGTTCATCGAAATAAACGGCAACGCGCAGTCTGTGGGAATAAACGCCCCAAAGTTTGTCAGCACATGAATCGCCGCCGTTGTTGCGAGCACATAAATACAGCCCGCTCCCGCCAGCGCTCCGAGGCGGTTTTTCTGCCTTCCCGTCCTTTTGCAGAAAACTACGGTCAGCGCCGCCAAAAGCGCCAGCAACAAAGCTGCCCCGAGGAGTCCGTAATTTTCCGATACCCACAAAAGTGCATAATTTTCATTACTTGGAAGAACTGTCCCCGTTGTCCTGACACCCGCCGTTCCTGCAGCCCTAAGCTGTCCCAACGCCTGCCGCACCGCCAGCCACTGATAATTCATATCCCCAGGGATTTCTTTCCCGGTCATCATACCGAACATTGCCTTTAACCGCTCTGTCTGATATGTCGCGCCCCGCAAAAACAATCTTCCCATATAGAAGCATGCCAGCACAGCCGGAATCAAAAGTATCAGAACTGCTTTGCTTTTTCGGATACCATACCATCCTCTTCCGACTGCGAATGCAAGCATCACGATACAGCCGCACAGCCATACCCTTACCATCAGACCGTCCTGCAGCCCGCCGCATACGAGCAGCAATGCCCATGACAAAAGAAGCCAGCCGAACACCTTTCCTACGCCTATCCATTTCTGCCCCCGATAAAACCAGACGAGCCCGGCAAAACACGGGACCATCAGCATGACCATATAGCCCGCCCGGCTCGCGCCATTTATCTGCTCTGTTCCCATATATCCTACTGCCGTCACCGCTGTCGCAAGCGCCCATGACAGCCTCGGATATTTTCCAAGTATCGTATAATCTGCAAAGCACACGCCAAGCATCAGCACGATGCCGATTCCCGTGCATACCATAAACCGCTGTGCCGTCTGTATGCTGCCGCCCTGTCCAGCATGGATGAACTGAAGCCAAATTCCGACAGCCGCCAAAAAACAGATAAGAGTGACCGCCTTCCAATCCATACGGGGACGGTGTACCCTGTCCAGCTCCATCCCCGCCTCCACAGGGTCGCCCATCTGCGCCACTGCCAGCCGTTCCGCCTCCTCCGGGGGCATACCCTCCGCCAGATATGCTTCCTTCTGATCCTCCATATGGGCTTCCAGCTCCTTTCCCACCACGGGACGCATCGCGCGGCAGCGCATCTGCCCGACGCACAGCTCCGCGTATGTTTGGATACGACTTTCAGTATCCGGGATACGCTTTTTAGTATCCGGGATACGCCTTTTAGTATCCTGCATAACCCGCACCTCCTATCACATTCTCTACCGCCTTCGCATAGGTGTCCCAATCCTCTTTTTTCTGTTTCAGGCATCGCTTTCCCTCCCGGGTGATGCTGTAATATCTGCGTATCTTTCCGCCCGCTTCCTGTTCATAAGAAGTTAAAAGTTCTTTTTCCTCCATTCCGTGAAGCAGCGGGTAAAGCGTGCCCGCCTTTAACTCAAAAACATTCTGCGACTTTTTCCGCAGGTTCTCAATCATTTCATAGCCATACATATCCTTTTCGTTCAACAGTCCCAAAAGCAGCATCGTCATGCTGCCTGAGACAAGACTTTTCTCAAGTGCCATCTTTACCTCCTTCTTTCATGTAGCCATATCCTGCACGATTGCAACATTGTTTCTTACTTATATATAGATTATCTATATATATTGATTATATGTAGATAATCTATATATGTCAAGAGAGGATTTCTGAAATATCTCACTCATATGTATCAAAAAAGCACCTACCATTTCTGACAGATGCTTTCATTTTCTGACAACTGACTGCAATCCCTTACTTATTCCAAATTCTAAACCGTTCCTTTATCCCTTCCTCTTGATTTCATAAAGATCACAATACAACAATTCCCGGATTTTCTTCATCTCCACCGGTCTTCCCATTCCTGCTGCCGCTGTCTCAAGCGCTGCTGCCGAAGCGTCTGTCCGCGCCGCATAAACAAACACCCTGTCTTCCTGTGCCAGCCATTCCGCTTCAAGAGGAGATGTATCCGCAAGATTCACAAAATAAATCCGATCGTACTGCATCAGTTCCAGCGAATCATCCCAAATCATCCACATCAACGCCGGATTATAAAAATAAATGATCGGCTCATCCGCATTCTGCCGTGCAAAAACAATATTTTCCGCATCCTCCTCATACAGAAACAAAACCTCCCCATCCAGCAACCCGTAAATCTGACCGCAAGTCAGGAAAATAAGAAATGCCAATACCGCTCCGCATATTCCTTTTCGTGCAAAACATTTTTTTCCGCCGGCTTTTCGAACGAGCATCAGAAACAGAATAACCGCAAGCAAAAGCAGCATTCCGTATATGGGAATCTGATAACGGTTTGCCTCCTCCGCCGTCAGAAGTGCGGTCTTTGTCACGACCGCAAAATATCCCAAAGACGCTGCCGCCGGAATCCATAATATCCGATAACGCTCCCAAAAGCCAACCGCCTGCTCCTTTGCCGCATCTGCCGAAGGTTTTGATATCTCTGATGGCTTCTGCCCCCGTATTCCCGACTCAGACTGCAGCGCACTCCTTTTCAATCTTTGAAGCGCCCATGCTGTTATCGCCAGTACTGCCAGCACAAGAATCAGCACAAAAAACAGTCCCCCAAAGGCATATTCATTCAAAAGACCTACAAAAAAATTCAGCCGTCCCCACGTATTTCCCGGGTCAAAAAATGCTCCCATCGCCTCGGTTCCCCGGTATCCCCGGAAAATATGTCCCAAGCAGGCAGGATAACTCAAAACCGCCGCCACAAGCGACCCGATCACTACAACAGCATAAAGGATACAATCCTTCCATTTCTGTCCCCATGTCTTATGCTCTGCCTTTTCAAACAGCAGATAAAACTCCATCGCTGCCGCAAGAAAAAACAGGTATACCGCAAAATAGTAGTGTGTCAGAAATCCCAGATAGACTACCACCGCAAGCGGTACAAAAAAGCGCCAGCCTCTTTTGCGCTCCTGCAGGCTCCTGACATGCAGCCATGTGGCTGCCAGCACCCAAAAACCCAGCAGCATATACATCCGCACCAGCATAATACCGGAATAGACTGCCGGATTAAAACCAAACAGCAGGATAATCCCCAAAACGGCCAACTGCCGAAAACGCCTGTCTGCCGCTTCCTCCTGTTCCCCTTCTTCTCTGCCCGCGCCAGCCATCCGCCACGCAAGCAACGCCAGAAGCATCCAGCTTCCAATAAAAAAGAACAGATTCAACGCCAGCCCTGACCACTTTGAAAATATCCCAGGTGTCAACGAACAGACACCATGCAGAAGAAGATAATAAAACGGCGGATGCACATCATAAGTCTGCATTCTTACGACCGTTCCAAAATCAAACTGTTCTCCCGGCAGTACCGCAAATTCATTATAAATCTCGCTTCCCGGCTTCCATTCCCTATCTGTCGGCACAAGCCCCATCGTCACATTGGAAGAATAATAAGAATAATATTCGTCATAGTGGAATCCTGTTTTTTTCATACAAAAACAGAGTGCTGCAATCACTTGCAGCACCAAAAGGATTCCAAAAAGCCAGAACAGCCTTCTTTCTTTCCCTGTTTTTTTCATATAATATTCCTCATCACAGATCCTTCAGATACACCGCAATCGCATCGTGCCAGTCTGCAAACGTAAAATCCGTTGTCAGGCGGAACATCCGGTTATCCAGCACCGAATACAGCGGGCGGGGTGTTACAGACCCGTACTCTTCTGTAGAAATCCCCTCCACTTTCGTCTGTTTGCCTGCAAGGCGGAAAATCTCTGCCGCAAAATCTGCCCAGCTGCAGCTTCCTTCACAGGTCGCATGAAAAATTCCGTAATTATCCGTAAACAGTAATGCCGCAATCGCCTTTGTCAGCTCCACCGTACTCGTGGGCGATCCGAACTGATCGTTTACCACGCGGACCACATCGTGAGTCTCAGCCAGCTTCAGCATCGTCTTCGCAAAATTCTTGCCATCTCCGTAGAGCCATGCGGTACGAAGAATAAAATATTTCTCTGCAAACTGTTCTACAAATTTCTCACCTGCCAGCTTCGTGGAACCGTAAGCACTCGCCGGAGCGGTCGCATCCGTCTCCACATAAGGCTTCGTGCCTTTTCCGTCAAATACATAATCTGTTGAAATATGCATCAGCTTCGCACCTGTCTCCCTTGCTGCAATCGCCAGATTACGGGGACCGATGGCATTGATTGCAAAGGCTTTCTCATACTGGGTTTCACAGGCATCCACCGCTGTAAACGCCGCACAGTTGATGATCGCATAGGGCTGAACCTCTCTGACAAGCTTTAATACCGCATCGATGTCGGTAATATCAAGCTCATCCACATCCGTGTTCACAAAGCTGATTTCGGGATCATTTTTATAAAATTCATTAACAGCACGGCCAAGCTGACCATTGCATCCGGTAACAATAATTTTGTTCATGTCATCCTCCTGAAAAATCTGATCTGCCAAACGGCTTTTCTCTTTTCTAAGTGTACCATCATTTGCAGGATTTTACCAGAAGTTATTATCCGGCTGTGCCATCGCTTCAAATTATAAATTTCTTAATGATTTTAATAGTGACAAACTTTTTACGCTACTGTATAATCTATAAGGATATAGGTTTTTTAACGAAAAGAGAAAGAGAGGAACTATCATGAAAAAACTGGCCGTATTTCTTTTAACCGGTCTGACATGCGCGACAATGCTGTTTGGCTGCGGAAGCAAAGAGGATACTGTCGAAACCGTTCCGGTTGACAACGTGGTCGAGAGCACCGTCGCTCCCACTGAAGCCGAAACTGAAACCGAGACGGAAACCGTCAATGAAGACCTTCCCCCGGAAGAAGGCATGGTAAGAAGCGATCTGACACATGAGTGGATCAGCGGCGACATCGAAAATCAGCGTCCGATCGCTGTGATGATCCCCAATGAAAACGCTGCCCTCCCCCATTACAACCTTTCCAATGCGGACATTCTTTATGAATGCAGCGTAGAAGGCAACATGACCCGTCTGATGGCTGTTTTTAAAGACTGGAAAAATCTGGACAAGATCGGCAATATCAGAAGCTGCCGTGACTATTATGTATACTGGGCAACTGAATGGGATGCGATTTATACCCATATCGGCGGTCCTTTCTACATCCTTGACATTATAAATAAACCTTATGTAAACAACATTACCGGCGCAGTTCTGGCAAGCGATAAATCCCAGACCAAAGGTCTTTATGACGGCGCATTTTTCCGTTCCAACGATCGCAAGGCTCCTCATAATGCCTATACAAGCGGCGACCGCATTGCAAAAGCGGTAGATGCTCTGAAATACTCCGAGACTTACACGGAAAACTACCAGAAAAATCATTTCAAATTTGCTCCGGAAAGCAAACCCAACACACTGGAACAGTACAGCGATGCGATTCCTGCAAAAAAGATCGACTTATCCGGTGCATACCCGATCACCAAGACCTATTTTGAGTACAACGAGGAAGACGGACTTTACTACCGTTTCCAGGGTATGCAGAAGGGCGATCCGAAACACATGGACGGCGCAACCAATACCCAGCTCGCATTCAAAAACGTCCTTGTACAGTTCGCACACTATGAGACGAGAGACGAAAAAGGCTATCTGTCCTTCCAGTGCCACGATACCACAAAGGACGGCTACTACTTCACAAACGGCAAAGGTATCCATGTGACATGGAAAAAAGAAGGCGACTTTGCTCCTACCAAATTCTATGACGATAACGGTAATGAAATTGAGATCAATACCGGTAAGACAAATATCTGTGTCGTAAAAGAAGGAAAGACCATCGACGCAGAATAAAACCTCCAAAGCAACATGCCGATATGGCTAAACGGTTGCTTTCCAAACAAAAACCTGCTTTCAGGGCGCTCTTACGAGCTATCTGAAAGCAGGTTTTTATTTTCTTTATTTCAGATACTGTTCCCTCAATATCCCGCCGATCTTCTCATTACTTCCGAGAATATGACAGTTTCTCCAGGGAACCGGATCTTGTCCCTCAAAATCCGTTACTGTCCCTCCGGCTTCTTTGATCAGAATAATCCCCGCCGCAAAGTCCCAGGGCTTCAGATTCATCTCAAAAAAGGCATCAATTCTGCCGCATGCAACGTAAGCCAGCTCAATCGCCGCCGACCCGATTCTGCGGATATCCTGACAATCCAGAAAGATTTTTTTAAAAATCTCAAAATTCCGGTCGGCATATTCATGCTCATAAGGCGTTGTCCCTACGGAAATCAGGCATTCCGACATGTCCCGCGCCTCACTTACCCTGATCGGCGCCCCGTTCAAAAAGGCTCCGTGTCCTTTTCTCGCACTGAAAAGCTCACCGGTAAAAGGCTGATAAATTACACCGCACACAATTTGACCGCCTTCACACAATCCCAGAGAAATCGCGCTGTGCATAAAGCCATGGATCAGATTTGTTGTTCCATCCACCGGATCCAGTATCCAGAAAGCGCCGTCCGGGTCCACATCACTGTTATCGCTTTCCTCGCCCATAAATTGAATTTCAGGCCATTCCTGCTCCAGCCGGCCGCGGAGAAACTCCTGAACATGAACATCCACCTGCGTCACATAGTCTGCAGCCCCCTTTACCGTAATACGGGAGGCTTCTTCCCTGTTTTCAAAAAAGCTTCCGGCCTCTCTGATCATACCGATCAGTTTTTCCATATCCGCCGCCGTCATCCGTTCTTTCATCTCTTCGCCTTTTCAATTTCTGCATTTATGCGCTCGCGCAGCCCGATGAGCCATGCACTGTCCTTCGGATACTTCTTAAAGGTGATCGGCTCTTCCAGACCTTCCCCGATAATCTCGCATACCCGTTCGCGTCCTGCCAAAGATTCCAGAAGCTCAAAGGCACGGATATCCTCCAGCGCTTCATACAGAACCATCAGACGTACAGACTCTTCCGGCATACCGCCCTCTCCCGGATATACCAGGAAGGAATCACCTGAAGGGAATACGCTTCCTGCCGCTGTCTCCGCATAAGGATCCAGGTGCTTTTTGGAATACTGTGTATTGTAAAAGTTAAAGCCCCAATGCAAAAATCCTGCAATCTGATACAGGTAAAGCTGTACGCCCAGAATCCGGTTACGCGCCGACGGCATAGACATAAACCGGTTCGAAACATCTTTCCACTGGGAAGTACAATAATAAGTCCAGAGTCCCTCCACCTTCTTTTCCAGAAAAGGCTCAATGTGATCATTTGCAGGTGCAAACAGTTCCACCAGCCCCTTTTCATAAAAGAGCGGATCAGACAGCGCATCAACCGTCTGAAAACCTTTAATATACGGCAGCACGATTTCTCTCGCTTTCTGGTAATACTCCAGATCATTCTGAGACGGTTCATCTGAAATATGGAAAAAAGTCTTGTCCTGCAGTCCCTCTTCCTTTAAAAATCCGGTCAGCGCCGTAAGATACTGAGCCAGAAACTCTACATAATCCGCTTCGTCCGCCGATGTTTCCCAGCCAAAGATCCTGCGGTATTCCCCGTTTTCCCAGGCCATGATCTTGGGTGCATGCTTTGCTCCCCACTGCGTAAACAAATGCGCGATTTCAAAATGAGTAATTCCATATTTCTGACAAAGTGTGATCCAGCGTTTCAGATCTGTAAAATCAAAGGAATACTGTCTTCCTTCTTTTACAATTTTCACGAGCTGCACAGTAGTACGTTCTCCGCCCACCTCCGTATCCAGCGCCGGTGTTACAACCGGAGTCAGGATGGTATTGATTCCCCGTGATGCATAACAGCGAATGAAATTCTCCAGAATCTGCCAATGTTCCTCACTAAATGCCTCCACATGATAATAATCTGCAAGGCAGTCCGAATGAAACCATTCCGTATGCAGAAGCTTCTGCGCCGGCAGCTTTGCGTCAACAACATGAAGGGAAAGCGTTACCTGGTTTTCCTGCCGGTTTTCCCCATCCGTTCTGCTGAAGCGCACGACAATCCGGGCATCCCCCCGGAATTCTTCTTCCGATACCACATCCAGCCACAGGCTGCGCCACTGTCCCGGTACATCCTGCACCGCATATGCGCCTTCTACTGTATCCAGCTCTCGAAGAAGATCCGGGAACAAGCCCGGTTTTGTTCTCAGATAATTGTCATCCTGCCGCACATGGCACGGATAAGAAGACGGAACAAGCTCCACGCTGCGCAGACGCACAGCAAGTCCCTCCGGCGCTTCGACTTCCACCTTCCAGTTTTTCCGTTCATCAGGATCTCCCCCATAAGCCACGACTGCGGAAACCGTCTCTCCCCCCAAAGCTGAAATGCTCAGACTTTCCGCCCCTGCAGGTTCCTCATCCGGGAATACCTTCGTCAGACTGTCCATGATCTTCAAGTTAAGTGTACCCATCTTAAACCTCTCTCTTTTTGTTTGTATTCGGCACATCCGCTTCGCCGATGTACCCTAAAAAGAAGTATACCGCAGGACATGACATGACGTCAACGCCCCCTGAGCGACTGTTTTATCCGCACCAGACACCGGCTACACAAACAGGCTGCATCCCTGCCTCCGGAAATGCTCAATCTTCTCGTCCAGAATCGTTTCCTCCACACCCAGCTTTTCCGCAAGGCAGCTTTTACACAAAAACTGCCTTGCTCCCCTGTTCACAAATTTCCGGTATGTATTTTCATCCAGACGTGTAAGCGTCTTTTTACACGCCATGCATTCTGACATTACAGGCTCACGACCTTTCCGCGGTAAACAGCGCAGTCAAATGGCTCCAGCTCCTTTCTCAGCGTTGCATTAGGTACGTTCCTCTCTTCGCCCGTCCATACCTCTTTCAGTTTAAGCGTCTTTCCAGTGCTCATCGGGAGTCCCAGCTCGTCCAGATTTAAGTTGGCGGTCATCTTTTTGTCGCTCATATTGAAAAGTCCCAGAGCGATATCGCCGTTGGAAAGCTGTTTTGAATATATCACCATATCCTCGCCGGACCAGACACCTGTCAGACGCACCGGCTGACGGCACAGCGGGTCCTGATTTATCGCTATCATCTCCGGATTCATCAGGATATCTTTTGTTGCCTGATTCATATTACGGATGTCGCAGCCGATCATCAGAGGAGAGCCCAGGAATGCCCAGATTGAATAGTGGGTTTTGTACTGTACATCGGTGCATCCTGCAAGACCTACATTTCCCTTACCATACATACCGACTACCAGCATATCCATATCGTTAAAGCAGCCTACGCCATTATACGGATGTAGCTTTTCCTGCTGCTTTGTCAGATCCTTAATAGATTCCCACGTATCAAAAATATCCCCCGTCGAACGCCACATGCTCGCTCCGGTCTCCTTGATCCACTCATGGGTTTCATCCGCTCCCCACGAGCATGCGGAAAACAGAATATCCCTGCCGCAGTTTTCCAGTGCGATTCCCATGCGGCGGTACAGATATTTGCCGTGAATAATCGGACTGTGATAACAATAATCATACTTCAAAAAGTCGACTCCCCACTCCGCAAAAGTCTCCGCATCCACAAATTCATGCTCGAAGCTGCCTGGATAACCCGCGCAAGTCAGATTTCCGGCACAGGAATACATACCGAATTTCAGTCCCTTTGAGTGAACATAATCCGCTACCGCTTTCATGCCATGCGGAAATTTCTCCGGATCTGCCACAAGACGTCCGTTTTCATCTCTCTCCCTCAAAGACCAACAGTCGTCGATAACAAGATAATCATAGCCCTTTTCCAAAAGCCCCTCGTTCACCATCGCATCCGCAGTCTCCATAATAAGTTGCTCATTAATATCTTTTCCAAATGTGTTCCAACTGTTCCAGCCCATAGGGGGCGTTAATTTTACCATAATTCTTGACCTCCTCTTCGTTTTCAGGTATGGTCATTATAATATGGAATTTCAGTTCTTTTCCATGCTGTTTTGTTGCATAAGCATGGATTATCAGTTCAATCGGAGTATTGATATGGCTATTTTTACAGATTCCTCACCCCTTGCGCCCTCCTTAAATCTGTCCGGGACCGGCCGTCAGGACTGCCGCGACCTTCACGCCTGGGGACCGGGTGTGCGCCCGGTCTACATCATTCATCATGTACTGCATGGGAAAGGCTTTCTGGAAACCCAGAAAATGTGCTTTTCCATTTCCGCAGGAGAAAGCTTTCTCATCTGCCCGTATGAAACGATATACTATTATCCCGATCCTGCCGACCCATGGGAATATACATGGGTGGAATTTGACGGACGGGATGCCGCCGTTCTCCTGCAGGAGAGCGCCATGTCCCCAGTCTCTCCAGTATGTCCTCCCCTTGCGGACGCTCCTCTCGCACTCCTTTTTGACCGCCTCCAGCATATCGACATTTATCGAAAAAACCACGCGGAAGCTATCGGTCTGCTCTATACTCTTCTCGGCATTTATGCAGACGGTTTTCCCGCCTGTGCCCAACCGCTCCCGGAAGAGACCGAACTGTTATCCACAGCCATCCGTCTCATCCGCACTAATTATCACCACTCCTCCTTCACTGCCGAACAGCTCTGTCGGATGCTCGGCGTCAGCCGCAGCACGCTCTATCGCATTTTTCAAAAAGAGCTGTCCTCCGCTCCCAGTCGGTTCATCACTGATTTCCGGCTGCGCCAGGCAAGACATCTCCTTTCCAGAGGCAGCGCCGTCAAGACGACCGCACTCTCCTGCGGTTTTTCCGACCCTTTCTATTTTTCAAGGCTGTTCCGCAAAGAAATGGGGACTTCTCCGAGCGAGTACCGGAGGCTGCACAGCAAGGTATGACGCCGTACAGCTTTTTTCTTTCCTATCAATACCTCCGGCAAAAGCCGCAGAACACGAATTTTCAAATGTGACCTCGTCACACTCATGCCCCTTTTATCTGGACTTCCCGGCCGCATTCATGTTAGGATGTAGCAAACAAAACACAGTAAATTTTTCAGAAAGGATTATTTTGCATGAATTTTAACATTGAAACGAGCGTTTCTGCGCTCACCGTGTTTCTGCAGGGTGTCCTGAGCTTTTTCTCCCCCTGCGTCCTGCCGCTTATCCCGCTTTACGTCAGCTATTTTGCCGGCGGCGCAAAAAAAATAGAAGAGGACGGAACCGTTACCTACCCCCGAAAAAAAGTAATGCTCAATACCCTGTTTTTTGTTCTTGGTATCAGCTTTACCTTCTTCCTCCTCGGGCTTGGATTCACGGCGCTCGGAAGATTCTTTTCCGGAAACCGGATATGGTTTGCCCGTTTCGGCGGTATCCTCATGATACTTTTTGGTCTCTATCAGCTCGGTATCTTCGGGCGCTCCGATAAGATCGAGCAGGAACACCGGCTACCCCTGCGCCTCGACCGCTTTGCCATGGGGCCTGTGCCGGCGTTTTTGCTCGGCTTTACTTTCAGCTTCGCATGGACTCCCTGCGTCGGCCCTGCGCTTGGCAGCGTGCTTTTGATGGCAGGCTCCTCCGCCACGATCGGAAAAGGATTTTTCCTCATCGGCGTATATACGCTGGGATTCGTTCTGCCGTTTATCGCAGTCGGCCTTTTTACCGGAGCCGTCCTTGGATTTTTCAAAAAATACCGCAGTGTGGTGCGCTATACTGTTAAGGTCAGCGCTGTTTTACTCATCCTCATGGGCTTCATGACACTGACCGGATTCATGAACAATATGACCGGATATCTTTCCAGCCTCGGAAACGGTGCTGTATCCTCGCAGGAAACATCTTCCGCAGATGACGCAGATCATCAGGACAGCAACGCGTCCGGCAGCACCGGCGAAACATCTGCTCACGCAGACGCTCCCGACGCCGGAGGCAGCTCTTCACAGACTGCCGAAAACGCTGCTGAAACATCCAAACCAAACAGCGGCGAAGCTGCCCCGTCTGCCCCCGAAACTGTTCCCGCACCCGATTTCACTCTCATCGACCAGTATGGGAACGAACACACGCTCTCTGACTACAAAGGCAAAACCGTATTTTTGAACTTCTGGGCGACCTGGTGCGGTCCATGCCGTTCCGAAATGCCCGAAATCCAGGAGCTTTATGAAAAATACGGTCAAAATGAAGAGGAGCTTGTCGTCCTCGGCGTAGCCACCCCGAACCTCGGCAGGGAAGGCTCTGCGGAAGATATCGCCAAATTCCTGAAAGATCAGGGCTATACCTTCCCGACTGTCATGGATGACACCGGATTTATTTCTGCCATGTATGGTATTTCTGCCTATCCGACCACCTTCATGATAGATGTGAACGGAAATGTATACGGCTACGTGGCGAGTGCCCTTACCGGAGATATCATGGAAAGCATCGTCCAACAGACAATGGACTCCGTGATCACGGAAACTTCCGAAGATATTCAATAATAAAAAGCGTTGTTTTTCCTCTTATTTTTCAAAAGGAAAAACAACGCTTTTTTCTTATATAGCAAAAAGAAACGTATACACGCCTCTCTTTGCTATATCATGTTCTCAATCAATACTCAGTTTAAAAACAACCGGACCAACGCTCTGATATTTTGTCCTTATCTTCAAACCTTCCTCGTCCCGGCTCCACTGCGGCAGCTCGTCTGTCCCGAGCACCTCCACTTTTTTAATGATTCCATTAAAATTCGCATGCCGGGACGCATCCTGGATTCCCAGCGACGTAATGCAATAGCTTCCTTCCGTATCGCATTTTAATGCGGTCGCGTACAAATACCCGTTTTTTGTCGTAAAACGAATGTCATGGGAAGTATAGTTTTTCTTAATCCGGTCTGTAAACTGCCCTTCCTCTATCTGCGTCGGGCCTTCGCCGTATTTACGCCACGTCCTTGTGCCGTAAATCGCCTCACCGTTGACAGCCATCCACTCCCCGATTCCGGTCAGCACCGCCGTATCCTCATCTGAAATCGTTCCGTCTGCCTTTGGCCCCACATTCAACAACAGGCAGCCGTTTTTACTCACGATATCCACAAGATCACAAAGAATATCCTCATAGGGTCTGAACTCATTGTTTTCCGTATAGCACCATGAATTTAAAGCGATTGCCGTATCTGTCTGCCAGAAGTAGGGCTTCATCTCAGCAAACTGTCCCCTCTCCACATCCGGCACTGCACAGCCAAAAGAAAAGGCATCATGCTTGTAATTGATCACCACTTCCATGCCCCATTCCGCAGCGCGGTTATAATAATATGCCGCCAGCTTTTTTAAATAGGGCTTCATTGCCGAATGCTGTATCCACCAGTCAAAATACAAAATCTTCGGTCGATAATTATCAATGATCTCACAGGTCCGCACAAGCCAGTCCTGCATATATTCCTCTGTCGGCTCCGGCTTACTGTACAGATCATGATGATTCTCCGGCTCCGGCATTGCGGGCCAGTAAAAATCGCCCCGCTCCATAGGATCCTTTACATCACTGTCAAACTCCTTTCCATGCCCCATGAAAAACCAGTGCTCCACCCGATGGGAAGACGCTCCGTTTTCCATACCGTGCCTCCTAAAGCTCTCCGTCAGCTCCCCGAGGACGTCACGCTTTGGCCCCATCTCATATGCATTCCAGTGCGAAATCCCGCTCTTATACATCTGAAATCCATCGTGATGCTCCGCTACCGGCACGACATATCGCGCGCCGGCTTTTTCAAACAGCTCTGTCCACTTCTCAGGATCAAACTTTTCCGCCTGAAACATCGGGATAAAGTCCTTATAGCCAAATTCCGACTGTTTCCCGTATGTCGCGATATGATGCTCATATGCCTTTGAGCCCTCGATGTACATATTCCGGGAATACCACTCGCTGTCAAACTGCGGCACACTATAAACACCCCAGTGAATAAAAATACCGAATTTTGCATTCCGGTACCATTCCGGCACCTGATATGCAGACAGCGATTCCCAACTGTCCGTAAAAGGTCCCTTCGCAATCACTTCATCAATCTTTCTCAGATATTCTGTCATATCATACATCATGATCTCTCCCCTACCGTTTTCCTGAAACATCCCCGCTTTTTTCTGCCGGTGAAGTCTGCATGTCTGCCCCTCTGCCTTCTGCCGCATCCTTCTTGCATGTGTCTGTCTTTGCTCGCCGCCTCACATCATCTCCCAACAGCTTGTAACATGTTGCCGCCACAGGAACACCGATCAACATTCCGGGAATTCCCAAAACACCTCCGCCAATCGTTACTGCCGTCAGTACCCACATACCCGGAAGCCCGATGGAGCTTCCTACAACCTTGGGATAGATCAGATTTCCTTCCAGCTGCTGCAGCACAATAATAAAGACAATAAATAAAAATGCCTTCAGCGGATCCTGTGTCAGAATCATCACAAAACCTACGCCCGCACCAAGATAAGCTCCTACGATCGGAATCAGCGCTGTCGCCCCGATAAACGCGCCGATCATCGGTGCATACGGGAAACGGAAAATCCACATGCCAAGTGTACAGAGCGATCCTAAAATAACCGCTTCCGTTACCTGCCCTACAATGAAGCTTGAAAAGGTCTGATCTGCCGTTTTTACAATCCGTTTTCCCCGTTCGATCAGCTCAGGCTTCAGATAGGCATGTACCAGAGCCTTGGCCTGCCGTCCCAGCTTTTCCTTGCTTGACAGCAGATAAATGGAAAATATCAGGGAAATCACAAAATGGATCGTTCCGCCGATCACACCGCTTACGATCGATACGGTAGAATTGAGCACGCCGCTTAATCCGCTTTTCAGATACTGCCACACCGTATCACTCAGCGCATTCCAGTCAATCTGAAGATTTTCCAGCTCCTCTGCAGTCTTTGGAAATCCTTCCAGATTTTTCGCAAGCCAGTCCATCGACTCCTCCACAAGCTCCGGAACAGCCTGTCCGATCAAAACGACTGCATTTGCCAGCTCCGGCAGCACCACTCTCAAAATCGCAAAGGCAATCAAAGCCACTGCCAGAATAGAAAACACGATACAGACCGGACGGCGGGTTTTTTTTACGATCGCTTTCTTTGAATCAGGAAAATATTTTCCTTCAAACCACCTCATCGGCAGGTTCAGCACATATGCCATCACACAGCCCGCAATAAGAGGCATGGCAATCCCCCACAGATTTCCCGCACCTCCAAGCAGCACATCGAAATATCTGATTCCCAGAATCAATGCTGTCGCCAGTAAAAAATACTTTACGATCCTCAAATCCATTTTCCGTCTGTCCATTTAATCGTCCTCCGCAAGATTTCCGCGTTCCTCGATCCGATGTTCCTCAAGACCTCCGCGTTCTTCCTCACTCTCCCACCTTCTGCGCTCTATCATACGCCGGATTCCCTGCATCTGATTATCCACCTGACAGATAGTGTCCGCACATTTTTTCAGCTCGACGGCAATCCTGTCCGCATCTTCAATATCCTGTTTATATTTGAGTTTGTGTTCCAGGCTTGCCCAAAAATCCATCGCAATCGTGCGCAGCTGCACCTCTGCCCTCATGTGCTTTTTCTGATCCGACAAAAAAATCGGAATATCCAATATCAGGTGAAGGCTTCTGTAGCCGTTCGCCTTCGGATGTGCGATATAATCCTTGATGTCTATCACCACGATATCATCCTGCTGCATCAGCTCCTCTGCCAGCGTATAAATATCCTCCGGGAAAGAACATATCACCCGTATGCCCGCCACGTCAAAAATATGGCTTTCAATACTCTCCGGCGAAAGCTCCCAGCCTTTTCTCTGCATCTTTTCAACGATACTTCCCGGACTTTTCAACCGCGTCTTTATCGTCTCGATCGGATTACGGTTGTGCTGCAAAGAAAATTCCGTATTCAGCACGCGGAACTTCGTTTCCACTTCCAGAATGGCGCACCGGTACTGCATCATCAGCCTCCGATACCGCGCATCCTCAAAAAAAACCTCCTCCGGATATTGTATCTTCTTTCCGTCTTCTGTATTTTCTGCCATAATTATCCCCTTACCTTACATTTTGTTTCAAAGGAAATCCCTGTTTCCTCTTCCTCCGGCCATATTCCCTCCCAAGTATAGGAGAGTTTTTTCTAAAGTCAATCTTTCAGCCTTCTCCGGAGTCCTTTGAAAAATTCCTTCAGCGCCTGGCTGCATTCCGCCTCCAAAACACCTCTGAAAATGGACACCTGATGATTAAATGCCGGTTCCTGCAAAAGGTTGTAAACTGATCCCGCGCATCCCGCCTTCGGGTTCATACACCCGATAATGACCTCCGGAATGCGCGCCTGCACGATCGCTCCGGCACACATCTGACACGGTTCCAGCGTCACATACAGCGTACATTCCTCCAGCCTCCAGTCCCCCAGCTTTTTGCTGGCGCGCCGTATCGCCGTCAGCTCTGCATGAGAAAGCGTGCTTTTATCCGTATTTCTCCGGTTATATCCCCTGCCAACGATTTCGCCGTTATGTACAATAACGCACCCTATCGGGACCTCTCCCAGCTGAGCCGCTTTTTTTGCCTGTTTCAGAGCTTCCTTCATATATTTTTCATGAAGACCAAGCTTTTCCTCCTGTTCCCTTATCCAGCTTTCCTTTTTTGCCTGCTTTGCAGCCTGCCGCGCCGCCTCTTTTTCCTCTTCGGTCCGCACTCTCGCCATATCTGCTCCTTCTATGTTATAAACTATCCTGCCGCTGTAAAGTCAATCCTCTATTTTTATAAAAACTTTTGTAATGTATTCTTCATCATCCGCAATCGCAAAATCATTCATCCCCGCTTCAAAAGCAAAGCCTGTCAGACGTACGCCCATCCGCTCTGCTTCAGCAAGCATTTTGGCGTATAATTCCGGGAGCTTTTCCCATGTTCCCCGATTATATCCGCACAGATACCGACCTGCCGGACGCACGAGCGCGCCCTTCTGCCCCTTCTGATCCAACGCCGGGGAAAACAGCCCGTCATATTCTTCAAAACATCCCTGAAAGACCTTATCAAGGGAAATATAACTCCCTATCCCCATACGACATTGCTCAATCCCCCACTTCTCCTTCACATATCGGAAAAAATCCTCTATTCCTTCCTCCACATCATCCATGGGAAGCGTCAGATATACCTGCCTCGGAAGCTCTTCCACGCCAAGCCACTGTTCCTCATCCTTACAGCACGCAAAAAGCTGTTCGCGCTTTGTCCGCAAAACCTGCTCCGTATACCTCAGCTTCCTTATCTGTCCCTCTATCTCGGCAAGCTTTTCATCCGCGATGCGCACAAAATCCTCCGCATTCGGCTTTTTCACATAAGAATCTATCTCTTCTATACTCATGTTCAGCTCTTTGAGCATACGGATATATTCAAAATCCATGCTCTGTGCCGCATCATAATACCGGTATCCGTTTTCCCCCTTTGCGCGCGGAGAAAACAAGCCTATCGAATCATAATAGTGCAAAGTCCTCTTATTTACCTCATGAAGTTTCGCAAACTGTGCGGTCGTCATCCGTTGGCTGTTTTTCGGCATCCGTACCCCTCCTGTCTTCTGCGTAACCGGCCGGCACAAGCCGGACTGTTGCTAAAAGTATTATAGCAAAGCCGCCCTCCCTTTACAATTCCCGCATAAAAAATTCAGATTTCCACTCTCTTCATGAAATAACCGAAGTCTCCCGGCGCCGCGCTGTCTTTTTCCCCCTCAAACGCCTCGAAGCCGAACATTTCCGCTACCATTTTTTCCCTATGATAAAAATTTCCCGGCACGCCCAGATAATACTGCCATCCGTTTCCTTCCTTAAGCCGCCCCAATATCAGATGCCTGTAATTATAATAACCATGCAGTAAAAAGCTGTTGTGTGTCATTTTATGGTATTCCTGACGCAGCACTACAAAATCTGCCGGTGCGATAGAAAGATACTCCCGCCCGTCACCAAAGGGATGGATAACGGGATACATCGTACACAGCTGCTCCCATTTATCCCCCTTACACGTGCAATCTGACACCGGCGCAGGAACGTCGGGTGACGGCGGCGCTTTTCTCACTTCTGCCTGTGTCGCAGTCTCTTCGCCGGCTTCTCCCGCATCCTCTCTTTTGCCGGTTTCCTGCGCTGCGTCCTCCTCCACGGAACTGTTTATCCGCATTTCCGGTTCAAAAATCGCCTCCGCATCTCTCCATTTCAGCTCCGGATATTCAATCGCCGGAACTATCTCCGATGCGCCTTCGTCCTTTTCCTCTTCTCCTGCGTTTTCCTTTTCTTCTGCCGCCTCTTCTTTCTGTACGAGCACCCACACCGGTTCCTTCCAAACCGTTTTCAGCATCCTTCCGCCCGGAAGCGCTATCAGCAGTCCGCCGCTTTTTACTCTCTCAATCCCGCGCTCCTCCGTCTTTCCTTCCCAGACCAGACAGCAGCTTCCTGCTCCTTTATTTAAGCTGATGCGCCCAAGCTCGCCGCCGCCTTCCTCCAAAAGCGGGACTTCACCGCTGACTGCCGCAGGGAGATTTTTTACCCTTACCTCTATCCGTGTCTTCCCGGCGTTTTCCTCCGCTTTTACAAAACCGGCGTTTCCTGTTTTTTCACCGTTTTCCATATAATCCAAATAGGAAATCTGTCTTTTATATCCATCCATGCCTGTCCCTCCCCGCCGCCCGAAGCTCTTTTCTGCGCAAAACGGCGGCGCTTCTTTCGTTACAGTCTATTCGGAAGCGACACGGGTTATGAACGGAATTTTCCCGAAGGCTTTAGAATATATTAGAATCAAAACCTTTTACGGAGCAGACTATCGTGGCAAACGCACTCGCACATCTTTCTGCCATCATTATCCCGTCCCTGATATTTTACATCGTGGGGTACGGACTCATTCATAAAAGCAACGTCTACGAAGATTTTATCAAAGGAGCTTCCGATGGTTTAAAAACTGTCGTTTCCATCGTTCCAACGCTCATCGGACTCATGATGGCAGTCGCCGTTTTACGCGCCTCCGGCTTTCTGGATTTTTTCGGAAAACTCGCCGGAAGGATCATCGCGCCCACCGGCTTTCCGTCCGAGCTTACGCCGCTCGTATTCATCAAGCTGTTTTCCTCTTCTGCCGCCACCGGCCTTGTGCTGGATATTTTTAAAACCTACGGCACCGATTCCTATCTGGGACTTGTCACGTCCATTTTGATGAGCTGTACGGAAACATGCTTTTATACGATGTCCGTCTATTTTCTCGCGGCAAAGGTCACAAAAACCCGCCATACTCTGGCGGGCGCGCTGTTTGCCACCGCAGCCGGCATCGTGATGAGCGTCGTGATGGCAAAAATGATGATATGAGATATTTCTAAAAAAATTCTTTAGAAATTCATCAGATTATTTTCACTCTTTCCCCAAAAAGAGTTCACATTTACATTGTATGATAGTCCCATAAGGAGGTGATACCCGAGTCATAATTCTACATTACTAACGCACAACAATTACGCACTATACACTCAAAAACCCCGCCGTTTCTTCCCCCCTTTTGAAACGGCGGGGTTTTAGGAATATTCTCGAGTCTTATCACCAATGGATAAAACTCTTTACCAGTCTCATACAACATAGCAAATGACTCAAATCAATATACTTTTCCATTACTATTGCAGTGCCTGCGGGACATTGCTTTCCTTTTTTAATCAACAAAAAACGGAGTTCTGTTATCCGAATCTAACAGGCAGGTTACAGAAAAATAATTTTCTAAAAAACAAATAAGCCTGAATTATTCATGAGCATATAGAAATGCTCAATGCTGCAAAGCCTTGAAACAGTTTCCTTGAATTCACTCGAATCATCCACAGCTATAAAAGCCATTATATTTTGTCTCAATAGATTTTTTGCTTTCTCCACTTTCGTTCCTCCTTCAATATCATCTATTCCACTGTCAAATCTGCCTCTTAGTATCGAGTGGCTTGAACTGTGATCGTCTCTGACAACAGTCCTAGCGCCACAACCTCTGACATCTAACCCACAGTCTAAACCCTACCGCTATTCTCCGGCTACTCATTTTTCCCCAGCCAGACTGAAAAGTAGATATGTTTCCACATAAGAAAACCGAGCTTTCCGCAAGGCTTCTCTGATGATACTCACCTCGCAAAAAGCCCGGAAATACGCCACTTTTTGACCCTTATTTATCTTTTCTTGACAGCAAGACAACCGTCTCCACATGCGGTGAAAGTTACTTCTTATACTAAATAGCGAAACTGTCACCTTTTGCGAAAAGGTTTATACCCCACTTAGGGGGGATAGCTTTCACCCCGATTATGGCATATAAATCAAACAAGATTATTAAGTAAATTATTTACATAGAAAATATTTCTTATCGTGTCTACATCATTTCTTACTAATAATCCTGTATGTGCACTATTTCTACGCAATTGATTTACAGCTCGTAAATCTGACAAATATAAGGTATAAGGATGTATATTATTTGTCGAAATCACACCGATTATCTGTCCTAGCATGTGCATACTGCTAGGTATTTGACTTACCAACAGTACCCTTAATTGCTTTTCAACAACCTTACAATATTCCACTATTATAGGTGCAAAATCGATAATGCTCATTTTATGTATTTCATAAAGAGTTTCTGCCGTAATTAAAAATTCCTTTGCATCTGCATCAAGATGTGCATATGTTGAATTAACCCAATTCCGGCTATTTTGATATATGATACTATCTTTATTTACTGCCTGGACCATTTGATTGAGAACTTCGTCCATTTTTTCTAAATATTTATCCCAATCATCGTTTTCATCCAGATCTAATTGTCCAGAATTATTCTGAAGCTGTATCAGTTGAAGCGCCCACTGGCGAACAGAACGTTTCTGCTGTATGGCTTTTTTACTGCTTTGGCTAAGTTGCTCCTTAATTTCTATATAACGCTGATTTGCATTTTCTATCTCTGGTAAGGTTTGTTCCCATATTTCCCACTCACTTTTTTGAGGCATCCTTTCTTTCGCAATTAATAAATATGCTTTTGCTTGCTCATACTCTCTCAAAAAACTATATGTTGAAATAATTCCTTTTAAAGCTTCAAACATTATCATGCCAAGACTATTGTTAGATGCTATTGAATACAATTGTTTTCCATTTATATCTTGAAACTGATAAACATTCTCATCTACACTAATATGTTCAAGGCATTTTTGATACATAAAAACTGCATTCCCGTATTGCTTCATTTTCTTATAAATATCAGCAACAACTAATAATGTTGTATCATCCTCTACAATAAAAAGCGCTTTTTTTCCCCATTCCAATGCATCTTCTAATTTTCCTTGTCGTTTCAACAGTTCTGCATAATTTGAAAAATTTTGATTACATGGATGTTCGTCAATCAAATCACACATAACTTTTTCAGCCTCTTTAAATTGTTCGTTCTCTAGCAAAGCAATAAAATAATTTCCAGTAATATCTTTTTTCAATTCTCCATCTTCTGCTAATTCTATTGCTTTCTCAAAAAATCCAACTGCAATATCCTTCCTATTAATTTCTGGTGTTAAACATACCCAGCCTAAACTATTATAAGTCACCGAATTTGGATATTCCTCAACACCTCTTTTGCCAAGTTCATACGCTTTAAGCGCATCATTGCCAACCCCTAAATAATATGAAATAGCAACTGCACATAAACCTGCATTCATACCAAATTTCTCAAATAATGTATTGGTTATTTCATCTAATCCTTTTTTATTATCTTCTCTATACTCTTCTCTGTTAGCCCATTCTATTGCATTTTGATATTCTTCTACAATCTGTACACTCATAGGACTATATATATTAGTATCTTCATATCGCGCTAATGCTTTGTTCGCATCTCCGTATTGTTTTAAATCTAAACAAATACCATACAGCATTCTCAATGCCACTTGATTATTATACTTCAACTCAAGAGCACGTGAGCAAAAATCTTTAGCTTCCTCTAAATCTAACTGATTATGATTTAATAAATATAATACCCTTTTAGCGAGTGCCATATTTACATATGTTCCTGTGGCGCATATACTATTTTGTTGATGTTCGATTATCCTTTTTCCAATATCTAATATTTTGTGACACTTATTCGCCTCATTTAGTCCTTTGGTCAATTCAAATTGTTCTAAATACAATGCTTGTATTTCTTCCTCTGACATCTTATTGATGCAACACAATTTATATTTTTTCCCACTTCCGCATGGACATGGATCATTTCTTCCAATTTTCTTACCCATACATTCTCTTCTTTCATCTAAAACATTATTTTAAGGAACAATAAACATTCTCCTACTCATTTTTATATACACTGTTCTAACCGCTCACTTTCATACGGCAACAAATATTTTTTTATATTGCTGCGATTTTTCTTAATAAAGTCAATGACTTCATCCTCTGACAGATTAGATGGAATTACATTCTCCAATCTTCTTACAGCGTTACTTGGTATCCCAAATTCGACCAGAATCGATAAATTCTCACGTATAAAATCATTCTCCAATTGTTGTACGAAAAAGCTATAAGACCCTGGTTTAATGTTTCTCTTTTCACATATCAGACGTTGGATACTATCTACAACTCTAAATGCCTTTGGCACAGTAAATTGGAACCAATGTCTGTAGATATGAAATGCGGTTTCTACAGCTTCATCATAATATCTTGCTTTTCTCTCATCTGTCAAAGTCTTTACCGTCCCAATTTTACTATTATAAATATCATTAACAATATCAATAATATTCTTTTTCGTTCTATACATATTTAAATATCTTGCAAGCTGCTTTACTGAAAACACTCCCCTTTTGCTATCAAAGTTAAATAGATTATTTTCTGCCAGTTCTAAAACATAGTACATTTGATCCCATGTAGGTAATTGGCTCCACTGAATATTTTGTAATACGCTTTTTGATTTCAAGTCACTAATTAATTTGTTATAAATCCTGATTTGTCCATTTACAGAAACGCCATTTTGTTTAATAATACTTAATAAATCAGCAGGAAGTGCATTAATCTGATCATAACGATTTCTGACCTCTTGCTTTACATCATTCTTTTTTATGTTAATAAGTATTTCATTTGTCAATATTTCTGGATCTTGTTCATAAAATGGGATATCTATTACAATAGACTTCTGCACCGGAACGTGACAAAAATTAAATATTCTTCCCACATAATGTTCCATCATCCTTCCAGAACGCCCCTTAATATTACTGTAGTCAAAAAAATCTATTTCATTTCCTCCCTTTTTTTTATCGAACAAAATTACATTTTTAGCACTAGTATTGACACCTTCAATTATCGTAGAGGTACAAAAAATACAGTTTAACCGTCCCTCATTAAAATACTTAATAATTGAAGCCCCTATATGCTTTTGTAAAGAGCCATCATGAATTGCCACGCCGTATTGTAATTCCTTAGCTAAACTCCATTCCGGCGAAACATTTTTATTAATCCATTCTACTAATGGTAGTTGATTATTCTTTTCTCGTCCTATTCTTTGCAAATATTCTAAATATACTTTGGCCATACGCCTTGCTCGTGCGGGAGTTGAACAATAAATAAGCGTTTGTTCATTTCGCAACTCGTCTAATAGTTCACACAAAATTGTGATTTTTTCCTTATCAATCTGTTTATCGCTGTTATTCCAGTTAATTAAATTACTCTTATCTATTACATTACAATCTACTAAAGAAAAGTCTGACTTATAAAATATTGCATCATATTTTTCTGCAAATCCATCTGTTATTCCATCAATATTGGGTCCTAAGAAGTAAAATCTGGGATGAAATTTATTTACCACCTTCAAAAACGCATTGTTTAAGGTATCTGCCCGGTCATCCTTTCTTCTAAGGCTCAATTTGTAGAATTCATCTATAATAAGAAAATCTATTTGAGGTAGAGGCTCATACTCCATTACCCTTTCCGCTGTTAACAGAAAAAGATTTCTCTTATCTTCAGAATATGGCTGCGAAGTTCTCACTATAATTTTGTAATCATCGGCATATTTCTTCAATTTTAATCGAGTTTCATCTAACAATGCTAATGTTGGCTGTATGATAACTATGTTTTTATATTTTTTTGAAGCTACGATTTCTTCTATAAGCAAACTTTTTCCAAAGCTTGTTGGCGCACTAGCAATTATATTTTTTCCTGACAAAAGATAATTAGAAATTTTCTTTTGCTCTTTATGTAGATATGTATTCTCTAAAAAATCTGACTGAAAATAACTCATTCGCACATCGTCTACAAAAGACATAATTTTTAAATCAGAACTATTTTTTTGAATATACGGATAAAATCCTAACGTTTCAATCAAATCCGCCCACACTTCATATAAATTTTTATCAACTTTTCCCCAATTATTCAGAACATGTATTACTATCTTCCTCGCTGATAATTCTGCTTCCGCTGAATGTTGTGACAACAATTGTGTGCAATATGAAACAATTTTAAAACTCTGTTCAAAAGAGATTCTTTCTACATTTTCAATTTCTAATATGATCTCTGTTGTCTTGTCCATATTTCACCTCAAATATTCTGCATATGCCAAAGACGTTTATGCAAATTAATGACTAATTCATTTTTGTCATTTACAGGAAATAGCATAAGTATAATATTAACTCTGTCTTTTAGTGGCATTTTGTTCTGTGTATCAAAATACTCTTTTAACTCTCTGATATTTAATTCGTGGTAGGCTATTGCATTAGGATCATTCATATCAGAAAACTTTTTGTAAATGTCATGTGTATAAGTACAAAGCATTGGTATGTTTATAATATTAAGTTTGTCGCTTAGCTTTGTACAATTCGTTATCGTATCAATCCATTCCTCTCTGCCAGGTATAGAATTATTATCCAGATTCTTTTTAATTATTACAAACTGATCATTTAAATAGTCTGTATTAATATGTTCATTCAAATCTTTCACTAATGCTCTTATTCCCTCTTTACTATCATCATAAAGCTTACTTTCACCAAGCCATAAAATTTTTTCATTCGTGGAAACATGTACCGCATCAAATCCATGTGCAGGCACACTCGCACTATCTTTGAAATAAACTTTAGAAATTAGTGGTATTGTATGCTTAAATTCCCTTAATATCAAATGCAACAACAACTCACCAAATTCTCCCCTTTTTGCTGTACTGGATCTTTTTAATTCGTTATATGCATTAATATCTTTATCTACACACCACTGTTTCATTAATTGAAAATCTTTGATTTTATAAATGCAATGAGCCGCTTCTCTTAACTTTTCAACAATGTCATTTTGAGGAATATTAGGATCTTCATATTGTGCAAAAACATATTCTGGAATTGTATTGCATATGGCTTTGGTAAAATCATCCAAGCAATATTTGGGATTTCCTTCGTCATCAATATCCATATCAACTAAAAAGGTATTCAAATCATCTTCGTTAACTTTCAGTAATATTACATTCTTTTTATCGAAAATTCTGTTAGCCATATTAAACAGTACCTCCACAAAACCAAATAAAGTACATAATAACTTATTCTTTTCATCGATATCTCTACACGCTATTATAATATTTTACTATAAAACTCCACCTTTTACTATCTGCAAAAGAGCACGAAAAAAAGCCGATCAGGAATCGTAACTCCCAATCGGCATTTTTCCCTACTCCTCTTCATTTTTACATTCAATCTCCGTTCCGTCCAGGAAGACCACCAACAATGTTCCATCTTCCAAAACCTTGATGTGGTCCAGCGTTTTCAGCATGAAGTCCGTATCCATCTCCGTCAAAGGTTCTGCCCCATCGGTGTATTCTATGAACTTCTCTGCTCGATAACCTTCCAATAGGTTCTCGCTCTGAAGTTGCTCCGTCCACCGCTCCATGAAATCCTCTCTGTTCTCCACCAGTGCGTTCCAAGCCATCAGATAAGCCTTTATCAGTGTTTCTTCTACATGGCGGTTGGCACATCCCATGACTCCTTTAACCTTATAGCGTTCACTGCACTGCCATACCTTACGGTCAACGCCCGTGCTGCTGCTCCGCCAGCCTTTCCGTGCAAATACCTTATTACAGTCTCCGCAAATTATCTTGGATGCAAATAGATTGCTTTCCGGCCGGTGGGAATAGGAGTTTGTCCCATGCTCCTCCAGATACTTTTTCCTGCGTTTTATTTCAAGCTGTACACATTCCCATATCCGCTTTGAAATGATGGCATCATGGTCATCCTCCACATAAAACATCTGAATTTCCCCTTTGTTCTGTGTACGTTTCTTGGTGAGGAAATCCACCGTATAACTTTTCTGCAGCAAGGCATCACCCTTGTATTTTTCATTTTCCAACATACTCATTAAGGTTGTGGACTGCCACTTCGTACCGCCATCCCAGTTTTTCACACCTTCCCGTTCAAAAATCCGCTTGATGTAATCGGTTGTTTTTCCGTCCAGAAATTCCTGATACAGCCGAACCACAATCGGTTCCTGCGTCCTGTTGATTACCAGTTTTCCCATTTCATCCGTATCGTAGCCAAGAAAACGCTTTGTACTCATTTTGTGTTTTCCTGTTTCAAACCTTCTGCGGATTCCCCATGTGCAGTTCTCTGAAATGGACCGGCTCTCATCCTGTGCCAGTGAGGAAAGAATGGTAAGCAGCACTTCACCCTTTGCATCGAGGGTATTGATATTTTCCTTTTCAAAAATAATCCCTATCCCCAAATCTTTCAACTCTCGCACATAGTTCAAGCAATCCAGCGTATTTCTTGCAAATCGGGAAATGGACTTAATAATGATCATGTCTATTTTCCCCGCCCTGCAATCAGCAATCATGCGCTTGAATTCATCCCTCTTTTTGGTATTGGTTCCCGAAATTCCTTCATCCGCATAAGTCCCTGCATATTCATAGAGTGGATTCTCGCTGATGTAATTTGTGTAATAATTGACCTGATTCTCATAGCTTAATAACTGTTCTTCTTGGTCGGTTGACACTCTGCAGTACGCTGCCATCCTCAACTTCTGCACTGACTGTGCTGTTCCTGATTCCGCAGTCGAAATCTGCTTTGCTGGTATAACTGTAATGCTTCTTGCCATTTCGAATCACCTCCTCGACAACTGTCTGCTCCGCAATGTTCAGTTCCTGCAGTTCTGCATCATCAATCCGTATCCCTTTGCATGCCTTGACACCCTTTTCGATGTAGGTGCTACAAAGCCATTGAATTTTTTTGTTGTAAACCTGTCTGCGCCGAAGCGTTTTTCCGCAGTAAGGGCAAATCAACATTCCGCTTAAGGGATAGCGGTTCTGGAATTTTATTGTGCTGTCCTGTCCAATATTCCTTGTAGTACTATAATAAAGTTGTAACAGTAGTGGCTAATAAGATATAATCATCTCAGAAAGAAAAGAGGAACTATTATGCCACAAACTTACACACCTGAATTTAAGAAGAAAATTGTCCGTCTCCATCTGGAAGAAGGACATACTTACAAAAGCATCACCGCTGAGTATGACGTATCAAAAGCCAGCATCTCCAAATGGTGTGCTGAATTTAGCGAAGAATGCCAGACAAAAGCCATTTTAAATCCAGAATCCCCAAATGAAGCTGAGTTGATGAAAGAGAATCTCCGTCTTCAGAAAGAGCTTGAAGAATCACGAAAGGAGAATCTTTTCTTAAAAAAAGCGGCGGCATTCTTTGCAAAAGAAATCGATTAGAGGCTTATCGGTTTATTGAAAAATACCATCATTATTTTGGCTTGCGCCGGCTGCTCAGGCGGCTTGACATCTGCCCAAATGCTTATTATAACTACCGGAAACACCGGAAGGCGGATTATGATACCCAAAAATCAGAGGTACAGGCAAAAATCCGGGAGATTTACCATGGACACAGAGGTGTGGATGGATACCGGAGCATGACGGTTTATCTGGCACGCCAAGGATATCACTACAGCCCAACAACCATTCATAAATACATGAATACAGAGATGAAACTATTTTCCGTCGTACGTCCCAAAAAACCAGTTTGCAAACATGCCAAACCGCATAAAGTGTTTGATAACAGGATTCATCAGGATTTTACTGCCGAAAAACCAAATCAAAAATGGTGTACGGATTTCACATATCTGTTTTTAAAGAACCATGAGGTAAGGTATAACTGCACGATCCTGGATCTTTATGACCGCAGCGTAATCGCGAGTATCACAGACCGGAACATTAGCAGTGACCTTGCTGTCCGCACGCTGAAAAAGGCGTTAGAATCGCAACCATCTATCAAAGATGGGATAATCCTGCATTCTGATCAGGGAACACAATATACGTCGAAAGCATTTACCGAATTCTGTGAATCGGTAAATGTAACGCAAAGCATGAGCAAAGCAGGTTACCCATATGACAACGCACCGATGGAGCGTTATTTCAACACATTGAAAAATGAGTGCACAAATTTGTATGAATTCACTACGGAAGAAGCACTTTATCAGACTGTAGAGGAATTCGCATATGTTGATTATAATCATGTGCGTCCCCACAGCTTTAATGGTTATCGAACTCCATATGAAGCGAGGACGGCAGCATAATGGATTTATGATATTTTTTTAGCCACAAGTGTTACAAAAATGCTTGACCACTACAACTTTATTATAGCACTACAAATCTTTTCAATCGCATCTCTAATATCATCGCGGAAAGATTTCTTCTCAGGATAGGTCGTTCGCTTAACACGCTCACTTGGCTTCTTTTCTATGACAGACAGGCCATGCTCCAGGCAGATGATATCCGATAATCTCTGTAAAGCAAGACCAACAAAAAAGAAATCTCTAAACTTATGGGTGCAGTCAAGACTCGTAGAATTAAAGATGATGTGATTATGAATATGCGCCTTATCCGTATGAGTCGCTACAATAAAAGCATGATTGCCTTTGGTAAATCGCATGGCGGTTTCATGGCCTACCTGATTCGCTTCCTCCGGTGTAATTTCTCCCAGCTTAAAGGATTGCCTGATCTGATAAGCGATGATATTGCCCTGGGATGTCTTCCTGTCAGACGCTCATATTCTCTTTTTGAGAGCATGAATTCTTCATCAACACTCTCAGCCTGACAAGCGTAGGAACTGATATATTGGCCATGTTCCGTCTTTTCACCATTCTTGGCATAATCTGTTCTGTCGCCAAGAGACTTCGCTACGCTTTTACCTTTATTCTGATGCATCGTAATAAACCTTGTAGCCGCCATACGCATTCACCTCCTTCCCTAGATTTGGAATAAAACAAAAAAAGACGCCTAACCCACAGGAAATGCTGTAAGTTAAGCGTCTTCCGACGATTCTTATTTTGTTTATATCAAACATATTCAAGTAGTGCACTACTGTCACGACATAGGCTCTATTTTTGCACCTACTGTCACGAGTTCGACAGCTACAACTACCCAAATATACTTTTTCATGTGCTTTCCACGCTCAGAATAATCAGTCTTATCAAACGTGAAATGCTCGAAAAAGTGCGTAAATTCAAGGATTTCTATTAGTCCACTCTTGTGAGCAACACTACCGTCTCGACTGTTGTTTCGTTGTCCCAACTCATTTCCTCTATCTCCTTTCCATTAAAATAGACAGGAAATCTGAATTTAATGTGCTTCAAGAAACGGCCATCCGGCTGCTCTTGCTCGTATATATCAACTCGTTCAATGAAGCTGTTAAGAAACTCTTTCTTTTCAGCGTCGGTGAACTTATCATACAGTTTATCAAAGTACAGAAGAAATTGATAGATATTATCACCAGAAATTTTCTGCTGTCTCACGTTATAGATTCTGGTTTCTACTTCCTCGATTTCTTCTTCCACAGAATCAATATCATCATACAGTTTATACAAGCGTTCTTCCATATCCTGATACTTACGGTCATAATGCTTGTCTGTTACATCCAGACTGTCCATCTGTTGTCCCAACTTCGACTTCGCACCATTTAACTGACGAAGTTTCTTACGAAGCTGTTCCAGTTCGGTTTCCAATTCTTCGGTATCAATTCTGGAACCAATCTTCTGACGGATTGCCTGTTCAAACTTCGGGTTTGTAACCAGTTTTCTGATTACTTCTTCTACCGCAGCGTCCACCATTTCCTGTTTCCACTGTCGTCTGTATCCGCATTTATGACCATTTACTGTTGTACGATGTTTGCAATGGTAATAGTAGTAATCCTTGTATAAAGTTCCGTCCTTTTTCTTCTTACGGTTCACATTACCATACATTGCAGCTCCGCACACAGGGCAACGCAAGATACTGGACAGAATATTTTCGTGTTCCTGATTGTAAATCTTCTCACTTTTTACACCTGTTTCCTGACGTTTTCTCTGTGCCATCTGCCACATTTCTTCAGAAACGATTGCTTCATGCACACCATCATAAACCGGGTAATCGTCCTGTTTTACAATATGATACTGATTACGGGTTCCTGCAATCTTTTCATTTTTGCGGCGACCATAGGCAAGCTTTCCACAATAAACCGGATTGTCCAAAATCGACTTGATAAAATGTGCTGAGAACATATCCAGAGTATTGTTTTGGCGTTTTTTCTTCATATAACCATGCTCATTCAAATAAGTTGCTACAGCAGATGCTCCCATGGTTGTATTCACATATTTATCAAAGATAATACGAATCACATCAACTTCATCATCTGCAATATATAAATAACCATTTTCCAGCTTATATCCATAAGGAGCAAATCCACCATTCTATTTACCCTCACGGGCTTTCTGTCTGCGCCCCTCCATGGTCTGAACAAGGATATTTTCACGCTCGATCTCTGCAACCGCAGATAAGACGGAAATCATCAATTTCCCGCTGTCTTTGGAACTATCTATGCCATCTTCCACACAGATCAGATTGACTCCAAAATCCTGCATACGTTGTAAGGAACTAAGTACATCGGCTGCATTTCTCCCGAATCGGGAAAGTTTGAATACAAGGACAAATTCAACCTTATCTTTGCCTGACTCAATATCTTTCAGCATTTGCAAAAACTGCGGACGCCCTTCAATATTCTTACCGGATTTTCCCTCATCAGAGTATTCACCGGCAACTACCATATCTTGAAATTCTGCATATTTTTTTAATTTATCTTTCTGTGCATCCAGACTATATCCGTCTACCTGCATCGAAGTAGATACTCGTGTATATATGTAACATCTTTTCGTTTTCAATTCCCATTCACCTCCATCTATAGGGTGATATGTAATTGTGCAACAGGCTGTTGCACAATTTACTCCAATTCTTTTTCGATTTCTTCAATAGACGGTAAGCTACTTTTCAATTCTTCCGGAAGTGCTTTTACCATCTGATTTTTCCATTCCGCCACACCAATCGGATTCTGGTATCCCGCAAGGGAATACTCAACCACTGTCTGATTTTTACCTTTAACCAAAAGCAATCCCATGGTAGGATTATCACTCGGATGGCGCAGAATATCATTTACTACATTCTGATACATATTGAGCTGACTGATAAATCCAGGCTCAAAATCACAAGCTTTCAGTTCGATTACCACATAGCAGCAAAGTTTCAAATGATAGAACAACAGGTCCACATTATTCCATTTTCTGAATAACATTGATTTTCCGTTTTACAATATATACAAAATATAAAAAGTGGACGTAATGTAAAATATTAATTCTTGATTTTATATAAGAATTATTCATCTTGGCTATTTACTGCTTCAACACGTTTTCTTACATAATCCGTCTGATTTCTAAATGCAAATAAAAACAGAGCAATCAAACATGCTAACGCAATCCATCTCCAATTAAATATGAGCCATCCATATATAGTTTCTAAATTCATGCATAGATAAATTGTAAATAAAAGAATAGTTCCTGCTAACAAAGTACGAAAATAATTGTTTGTCTCAGACAAAATATCTATCTTCGAATCCTTTTTTACAGCTTTAACATATTCTGGATATGGTGCTTCTACGATAAATTTGCATTTTTTCAAGACTGGCTTTACAACTAATGAACCAATTCGATTAAGAATAAGTCCAATAAAATAGTAAACCACAATCTCCTCCACTACGCCTTGAAACGGAATTGCCATTCCAAGCAATAAATCTAATGCAATGCCAAAGAAGGCTCCTGGCAACAAATTTGTCATTATTTGATATGAATCCAATTTTTCGATAATGCTACTCACACTATTCCTCCTAAATCTGTCGGTAATATAATAGGCGACACTTTGTTAAATGATAGGTTTACGGCCTCCATAAAACCCTTTCGCCTGTTTGCAAACAATTTTCTTTCTGACACAGAAGTCTGAAACCCAAATTTACCGATATCTTCTACTGTTGTAGATTGCCTCAAAATATGTTTATTTTCTACTGACAATGCTTGCTTAGCAAACCATAATTCAGCGCTTTTGTTATGTTTCATCATTCCAGCCAAAGTATCCTTTTCAGAAAAACGCTCCCATATACAGGTATTGGCTACAACAAAATCCTTTGTAGCTATTTCTTTTATTGCACACAACCCTTTTACAGCTCCAATATGGGCTGTAATAAAAACACCATTCAATCCGTCTTTTGATTCACAGCAGACGAATTGCTTATATATTTTTCCTCCCAACTGAAGGAAAGACCAAGGTGATACTTCTGAATTTGTCACCTTTTGAATATATTCATGTCTTGCCTTCAGTTGATTGGCATCTACTACAATATCAGCACTAAAACCAAGTATCCACTCCACCAAGCTTCACTCCTTGTGTCTTTTTGACAGAAACATTGATTCCACCATTTTTCGGATAGTTTACTACACCATCTTTTGTGTTTAATGCAGGATCATAAAGTTCGTCTTTCATGTACTCAACCAATTTGTCCGAACCTCCACTTGTTGGTCCTGAACCAGTATTGTCAGAAATAAGGTATGTCTTACTATAAGAATCTGTTAATTTTTCAAAAATCTCTTGAGCATTGTCTAACTTCCCATGATGTGGCAATTGGATAATTCCATATACATTTAAATTATGCAAAAATGCAGGTGTTGCATCTCCACATAATAAAACCGACTTTCCATCATCAACCTTACATTTCAACTGGACACTTGCTGCATTCATTACAGTCTCGCCTTCATATTTCGTTACTTTGTCATCTTCGACAGCTTGTGCTACTACATTAACAAATTCATCTTCTGTTGGACCTACGATACTTCCAGATGCAACTTTCGTATTAACCGCCGCATCTTTAACCATAAAATTATATTCTTGCGCTTTTTCAACAATTTCTTTGATATGGTCAAATGTTTTAAGAATACGCTCTTTCGTTCCCTTCAGAGTTCTCCTATCATCATCCAGAATATCCAGCACTTTTTTAGCACTTTTAAGATACAAAGAAGAATACACCGTCACATCATATCTCTCATCATACAAACTATCAAACAAGGTTATGACTCCCTTTGTATGATCTTCATCATTGTGAGATATTACAACATGTACCTCTGAAATCAATGGGTTATTCTTCAAAAAATTTTCTACTTCTTCTGCATGTCTCTCATGTCCACAGTCATACACGATTAGCGTAGTTGCATCATACAATAAAATACAATCGCCAAATCTTGTATCTGTATCCCCATCGTAATGACTTAATGCTTTTAATTTCATCCTTTACTCCTTCCTGTGGCTTAATTATCCACACTTTCTCGCTTTTTATTTATCAGCATTCTTTACGTTCAGCTGCTAATCCAAGATTAAAAAATCCCTTTACATTCATAGTGCTTCTGACTTTTTGATATGCAGAAGACTTTGTTTCCCGTCCCCTGCATATACATTACCTGTAATTTTACAGAACGTTTACTCTTCTAAGAAGTCATTAATATCCTTTATCCATGCATCATCTTTCATGGAAAAGCATTCTATAAAATGACCGAAATTACTACTTCCTTTTATTGTATCATCAGACGGTAATTTCTTGATGCGTTCTTTCATTTCCAGATAATTCTCTTTTGTAATTCCAGAAAACAATTCCTGTCTTTGATCTTCTCTTCCTTTGTAATTTTCTACTCCAGTTAATTCAAAAATAATTGGAGCATTTTTCTTTTTCTGATGTGATTTCAGCATAATTTCATCCCAATGTTCAATAATAATTTGCATTGTACATGGATTTCCATAAATCACAACTTTGTCAGCAGCATTCTCAACTCCATGAAACTCGTTGATCTTTCTTTTAATATCAACATATTGCTCATAAGGTTTTCTATCGGTGTCACAAAAAACCAGTACTACATCATAAGAACCATTCTGATACTTATCTTGATATCGTGCTGGAATATTTCCATTACCTTCTGCATTCTCCAACGTAAACTTATAATTCTCGTTCCACACATCTAATGATATCAGCTTATCAAGATATTCATATTCTTCATCGCCCTCACATATAATGCATACTTTACTACCAGAAAAAATCCAAGGAAGTTTATTTGCCATCCGCAAGTACCTCCTTTTTATTTCCTTTAATACTTAGCAAAGAACGAATCAGTTCTGGATCAGGTAAAGCACCTAATACACCTTTTCTGTATTTCTCCATAATATCCGTCGTATCACGAACTCCTTGCTGTGCTGTGAATTCTGCTAAAGAATATAAATACACACCATCCTGATCTTTATGAACGAACCAAATTTGTTCTTTACGGAACATTTTTTTACAGTCCATAAGATTTATATCATGAACTGTAAAAATTAGCTGTGAATTAGAATTCAATTCGTTATTGAACATAGCAACAATGGCTCTCGTCAATTTAAAATGAATACTACTGTCCAATTCATCAACGACAAGAATTCTACCATTTTCCAATCCTTCAATAATATAACTTGCAAGTGCTGCAATTTTCTTAGTACCTGTAGAATCAAACAAAATACTCGGCACTGGAATTCCTTTATATACAGACACTAATCTAATTTGATCTATAATCTGTTCAGGTATATTAAGCGCTTTTTCCTCAGGTCTTTCATCTACATTCTCAATTTTGACATGGATTTTATCCATATCTACATACGCATAATCATCCATATATAAATCAGCATTTTTAATAAACTCAACAACTTTTTTCTGCAAGTCATTTTTGTTCTTCATTAAATTGATTGTTCTTTCCATTGGAATATTGTTCATATCAACAATATCAACCTTAGATGCAAATTTCACAATAAGTTCTTTCATTTCTGCTAAATACTTAAACTTACTTGTATCAACCAAATATACTAACAAATTACTTTGCGAAACCAACGGAATCATTTTTGTAAGTTCTTCATCTTCATATTGATATTTTGAGTTAACACTATCCTTCAGCAACCAAACAACTTCTTTTTCGTTTCCATATTGATCTTTTAAAATTTCTTTAAACTCCTCATATGGATACTCTTTCTTCATTGTATCGTACCAAAAATCATACGAAAACTCTCTGCCATCCACCAAAAAAGAAATTCCCATTTGACAGATTGAACTCTTTGTAAATATATTGGATTTAATTGCTGGATTCTGATTCAAAAAAACGTTTACAATACTACGTATGCATTTAACCAGGCAAGTCTTTCCAGCATTATTTGGTCCATAAATTCCGGCTGTTTTCAAAATATTAAAATTATTCTCTTTATGCACGTTAGATACAAACTTTTTGTTTCTCATATCCGCCTTCATCGAGAATACTATAGGATCCGAAAAAGAAAAACAATTATTCACTCTTACTTCTATTATCATACCTTCATACCTCCAACAGAAATCTTTTCTGTTATATCTGTATCTATAATATATCACACCTTTATTTTTTATGCAATATTTTTTCATGAAAAATTACGCAAAACACATTTGTCCTGTATACTCATCAAGCTTCCTACGTTTAATTAGTCTTTTCGCTCCAATAAAAAATAGATGCCAACCCCGACACCCATTTACGCTGATTTTGTATCCTCTGTTTCAGTTTCTACTCCCTTATCCATTTCTGCATTGATTTCATCGAGGAGCTCTTGTCCGTACTTCTCAATCATACGAGCCAGAAAATCTACACAACGCTCAAATGCTATATTCTGTTCCATGAGCCCCTCCTTTCAAATCACTTTCCACTGCTCTTTCGTTGACTTGAAAGCCGTGCTATAATATTTAGTAGAATGCTTTCATCAACCTACGTTCATTTTAGGATAAATAACCTTAAACTTCATTGAGCGTGGATTGAGCGTAAATTGACTACATTTTTTGAAGGAGGGCTGTCTATGGAATACTTAGATTTCAGTTCAGTCATCACCACCATTCGTAACTATATCAGTGATGCCCACAGTATGAATCAGATTGACATGATGTACCAGTTGTTTGTCAGCTTTTTAAGTTCAGATGAATCACTGGATTTTGATTTTGATAATGGTCTGGTCTGCCGTTGGTTCAATGGACAGGCAAAAATCAGTCCTCGTATCACCAAATATTATATGAATAATCATAATCGAAACCGACTCGCTGCTGATATGCACAGAAACGTACTGTCGATAATGTACGACAGTGCTATGGCAGTGCAGGAAGTCTATAACATTCTGGTACAGGATACGACTATCTCAGATAAAACCAAGGAACATCTTCTTCAGAACTATCCTTGTGAAACAAAAATGGACGAAGCTGTATTTCTGACTTCTGCGTTATGCTTTGGCATGGAACATACCTTTGTAAAACGAGATACAAATACCAAGAACCTGTTATCTGCCGGAAAGCTTTCTCCAGTTGTGAAAAACTTTATATATGATGGCGGTACACCAAGACCTTGCCGTCATTTCTGCGGACGAGATAACGAGCTTACCACACTGCATCAGTTACTGTGCGACCACGGAAAAGTTTTTCTTCAAGGCATTGCCGGTATTGGTAAAAGTGAATTAGCAAAAGCCTATGCGAAGCAACACAATAAAAAATATACAAATATCCTTTACCTTGCCTACACCGGTGATTTGAAACAAGATATTTCTGATATGGATTTTGCGAACGATCTTCCAGACGACGATAACGAAGAACGCTTCCGTAAACACAACCGTTTTCTGCGTACATTAAAAGAGGATACCTTATTTATCATTGATAATTTTAATACTACAGCAACACAAGATAGTTTACTGCCGGTCATTATGAAATATCGCTGCCACATCCTGTTCACAACCCGAAGCAGATTTGACAACTATACTTCCATGAATTTGGAAGAAATCGCTGATATAGAAGCTCTGATTAAGTTGATGGGATGTTTCTATTCCGATGCTGAAAAGAATCGTCCGATTTTAGAGCAAATCATCCAGACGGTACATAGTCATACTTTGGCTGTAGAAATGTCGGCTCGTCTGCTGGAAAGCGGAATTATGGAGCCAATGCTCCTGTTAAAGAAGCTGAAAGAAGAAAAAGCCGCCTTGGATGCTACCGATACCATCGGCATTTCCAAAGACGGTAAAAATCGCAAGGCTACCTATTATGACCACATTCATACCTTGTTTTCTTTGTATCAGCTTTCTAAAGATGAAATAGATATTATGAGAAACCTTGCATTGATACCATTGTCCGGTATTCAAAACAGATTGTTTGCGAACTGGCTGAGACTTCGTGATATGAATACGGTCAATGATCTGATAGAAAAAGGGTTCATAAAGGCGATGGAAGGTCGAACACTTGCTCTTCATCCAATGATTCAGGAAGTAACCACAGAAGAAACGAAACCTTCCGTTCAAAATTGCCACGCATTGCTTGACAGCTTACAGCAGATCTGTCTGCGTCATGGAGAAGAAGTTTCTTATTATAGGCAGTTATTCCAGACCATTGAATCTGTTATAAAGCAAATCGAAAATGATGATATGCCAATATATCTCCGTTTCTTGGAAGATGTGTTCCCGTATATAGAGAATTATCATTATTATCAGGGAATGGAACTGGTTATTGATACACTATCTGCTTTGTTGAAAGATGCTACGACAGGTGCAGTATCTGATCGAGCACTTCTTCTCAGCTATCAGGCGGCTTATGAGAAGAAACCAGATAAAGCAATCAAGATGCAGAAAGATGCCATTGCAATGATTCCAGAGGTCACAGCAGATAATGCACTTCTGGTTTCCAACCTTTATGCTAATCTTGGTGGTAGGTACCGAATGAACGACAAACTGGAACTTGCCAAAGAGAGCATGGAACAGGCTATCAGAATTATGGATGAATATGGTCTGGCTTATTACCATGACAGTGTTGTGCAGATTACAAACTATGCTGTTCTTTTGACGGATATGGGGCAGGCAGATATAGGACTGTCTGCTCTGCGAAAGCTCTGTCGTGTGATCCGAGAATATAATTCTGATACAGGTCTGGATTATGCCAGCATTCAGGAAGCCATGGGCGGTATCTGCCTGACTATGGGTGAAATCCAACAGGCTACATCTCATTTCCAGAAAGCTATGGAAATCTATGAAACAGTATTTGAGTTTGAACCTGATATGATTGAAGCAAAGAAACAGGAACTGCTTGGGACGTACGCTCAAGCTGGATTATATTTAGGTAACCAGTTAATAAAGCATTAAATAAATATTTCTTAATCAAACAAGGAGACAAGAAAAATGATAATACCATATAGTGAAATTCAAGAAATTCTTAATGGAAGTTATATCGACAACGGCGAAGAAATCTTAGTAAAACATTCTGTCTATAAAGGAGAACGAGAATTTGCACTTGTACTTATAGAACAATGTATGTGTTTACTAAACAGACAGGACGTGAATGATAAATTTATCATTCAGTATTTACAAGGACTTTTAGCGTTGACCGTTCCAGAAAACAAACATTACGAATCCTTTTTAAATACTTTTGTTCCTGAAACAGATATAAAAGCAAAAGCTTTATCCGGCGAAAAGTTATCGACGTATGATATTGCGGTCCTCAAAGAATTGATGCAAACCAATATGGCTGAATACACAATGAAGGGAGAATATCAGAAATGTTGCTATTCAGCTATGATTGCATTTTTTCAAACAGCATATTGCATATTAGAGAAAAAATTTGATTTTCACATTAAACATATTGATATGATTGCTGATTTAGATGATGAACTTGACAGTATCCAAATATATGAAAGCTCTGATCCCATAGACGTAATCATCGTTGATTGGCATAGCAGCAATAAAATAAATAGTATTTATATGCTATACAAGAATCAATACTCAGGTTTAGATAAATCATCTATTTTAGATTTAGTATCTGCGGATGTTATAGAAGAAGATTATTACTACAAAGATGAAAGATTTTCAATCGCACCAAGCATTCTTACAAAGCAATATTGTGCAATTATCGAACACGAAGTAAATGAAATAATTCAGTTGTTAAACCTGCCAAACAAACCACAAAAGCATCTAATGTGGAGAAAAATGAAAGACTACGTTAAAGATAACAATATTGATTTGGATGCAACAACTTTTTCATTATTGGATGTATTAGAAGACCTATATGATTTGCGCAATAAAGGGGCTCATGGTGATGTAATTACTAAAGAAGAATACAAAATTATTAGCCAATATAAAAATCTCGGTCTCTTCGATGGCATTTCTATAAAGAAGCTTCAATTATTAAACGGGAAAATTTCTCCGACCATAGATGAAATAAGTGAATATATGGGATTATCTTAAATCCACTAACCCATTTTAGCAGCCATGCACTACGGTGTGTGGCTGCTTTTTTTGCTCAATTTCCACTCAATCTACGCTCAATGAGTTTTATGCCCTCTTTCAGTAGAATGAAATTGCAATGAAAACAGCACCAAATCAAAAAATTCGGTACTATTTCAAAGCAAATCTACTGAAAGGGGGCGTTTTTTATGAACACAAACAAGCAAAAGGAGGTACAGAGCAAATGAGAGAACTGAATAACATAAAAATCATTGCCGTGGATCATGGCTACGGCAACATCAAGACGGCAAACACAGTTACCCCTACCGGAGTGACCGCCTATGAAACCGAGCCGATCTTCTCCGGCAACATTCTGGAATATGGCGGTATCTATTATCGCATCGGGGAAGGTCACAAGGAATTTATCGCAGACAAGGCTATGGATGAGGACTACTATATTCTGACTCTGATGGCGGTTGCCAGAGAATTGAATGTGTACGGCATCCGTGAAGCTGATGTTCATCTGGCTGCCGGTCTGCCGCTGACCTGGATTCGCAAACAGAGAGAAGATTTCCGAAGCTATCTGCTCCGCAACAAGGAGGTGAACTTCCGTTTTAATGGCAAAGATTATCACATTCGATTTGTCGGATGCAGTCTTTTCCCGCAAGGGTACCCTGCCATCATCAATCAACTGGGCAATTTCAAGGGAACGAATCTTTTAGCAGACATCGGAAACGGCACCATGAACATTCTGTATATCAACAACAAAAAAGCTGTGGAAAGCCGTTGTTGGACGGAAAAGTTTGGTGTCAATCAGTGTATGATTGCCACCAAGAATGCGGTACTGGACAGCTTCGGAGTAAAAATCGAAGAATCCACCATTGAACAAGTGTTACGTTTCGGAACTGCTGATATCAGCAAGCCGTATCTGGACTGTATTACTTCTATAGCAAGACGATATGTGGCTGATATTTTCGCTACACTTCGCCGCTATGAATACAATCCGGATCTGATGCGACTGTATATCGTTGGTGGTGGCGGTTGTCTGGTCAAGCACTTCGGACAGTATGATGAAAGCCGAGTGACTATTCTGGATGATATTTGTGCGACAGCCAAAGGTTATGAATATCTCGCCTTTGCCAGCCTTCGCAGGAAGGAGTAACCCATGAGCGAGAATATCCGCAGCACAAATCTTCGCTTCAATCTGGAAAAAGACACACAGATGCGAGCATGGCAATATCTTCAGACCATGAACAAGCAACACTTCAAGTCCTATAGCAATGTAATTGCCGTGGCTCTGGTGGATTACTTTGACCGCTATTATCGCAGTCAGGATGATCCTTACTTTGAAACCAGAGAACGTGAGGAGCGATTTGTAAATCAGATTATTTCCTCTGTAGAAAGTGCCATTGAGAAAACACTTCCGGTATTTCTGGCTGGCTGTATGGCAGGATTGTCGCAAGTGCCTGTTGTGGCAACTCCGGTCACACAGCAGGAACCGGATGCAGAACTGGACTGGGATTTTCTTGGAGAATAAATTTTCTCCAAGCTGATCCTACAGGAGGGAGGTGAACACATGACACGATTTCTGACACAGGATAGTTCGATACCGCCATATATGGCATTTCCAAGATTTTTATTGGACAAAGATGGACTGAATGAAACTGCCAAAATTCTTTATACGATTTTGCTCGACCGAGCACGGCTGTCACAGAAAAATGATGGGTGGACGGATGAACAAGGTCATGTGTTCATTTTCTTCCCCATCAAGAATCTGGCAGAAGCCATGCACAAAAGCGAAATGTCCATTAAGACCGCACTGGCTGCTCTGGAAAAAGAAACTCTGATTATCCGAAAACGACAGGGAGCAGGTTTTCCAAACAGAATCTATGTCAAATATCCACTGGAGTATCTGACTCAGATGGGCAGAAATCTTTCTGTAAGACAGACGGAAAACTGTCCTGCTGATAGAAAGAAAACTGTCTCTGTAACAGACAGAAAACTGTCCAGTAGTAATAAAGAGAAGAACAATATTAAAAGAACAAATTCAGAGAGTAAGGATAAACATACCGCCTATGGTTCCTATCAAAATGTTTTCCTGACCACGGAGGAGCTGTCAGCTCTACAAAGCGAAGTACCCCACTATCAGGAATACATTGAAAAGTTGTCCAGATATATGGTATCCAGCGGAAAGCAATATACCAATCATGCAGCTACCATACGAAGCTGGGCATCGCAAGACCATCCTGCTCCTGTCATACGAACCTATGAATGTAAGGAGGATGAAAGCCTGTGAAACCAATAAACAACTCTGTGAACGATCTGTTTCAGCCAAGAGAGCTTGCAGAGGATGAATATCTGAATGAAGCTGACGGGCTGCTCTATTGCTCCAAATGTCATACACCCAGACAGCACCGAATTGAACTAAAGGAACGAGTATTCCTTCCTACTGTTCGCTGCCGTTGTCAGCAGGAAATATACGACAAGGAAGAAGCTGAACGCAAGCATCAGGAATTTCTCATGCAGGTATCCCGACTTAGGGCAAACGGATTGCAAGACAAATCTCTGCATGATTATAACTTCGACAATGACAAAGGCTACAATCCAGAAATGCAGAAAGCCCATGATTATGTAGCACATTGGGAAGAAATGAAATCCAACTCATTGGGACTGCTTCTCTGGGGAGATGTGGGAACCGGTAAATCTTTTTTCGCCGGATGCATCGCAAATGCCCTGTTGGACAAAGGTATTCCGGTTCTGATGACCAACTTTTCCAGAATCCTAAATACGCTGACCGGAATGTATTCCGATGATAGAAACCAGTTCATTGACAGTTTTAATAAATACAGTCTGCTGATTATTGATGATTTGGGAATTGAGCGAAGTTCCGAATTTGCGCTGGAGCAGGTATTCAATGTGATCGACAGTCGATACCGAAGCAAGAAACCGCTGATTGTAACCACCAATCTGACCTTGGATGAGTTGAAGCATCCGAAAGATCTGGCAAAAGCCAGAATTTATGACCGAGTATTGGAGCGCTGTGTTCCTCTGAAAATCAACAATCAGAATATCCGAGAACTGAATGCAGCCGCCAATATGCAGGCAGCACGAAAAATATTAAATTCCGGTACTTAATTTCACAACCGATGGTGCTGAACAATTCGCCTGTCAGCACACAGATAACCTATAGATTGCAAAGCGAATTGTATCTGCACCATCTACATCGGATTACAGTACCACCCCTATACCAGAAAGGAGATTTTATGGCAAATAACAGACCTATGACCGAAGATGAAAAGAAATTATTACAGGCACAGCACAGAATGGAAGCAATTGAAGCACGCAACCGTCAGAAAGAGCGAAAGGCAAGAACCAGACGATTGATCCAGATGGGAGCTGTGTTAGAGAGCGTTTTCCCGGAAGTTCAGACTATGGAGCTTGACGATGTGAAGATGGAGTTGAAAAGACGATTGAATACGGAAGAACGATTGAAGGTATAAACCTTGGCAGCTTTGCTGCTATCCCGAAGGGCGCACTTACTCACCACCCATAAAATGGGCGGTGGTATCCCCTGCGGGGTCGTGCGCTCTGCGAGGCTTTGCGGCTCCTTTGGAGCCTGATGTACAATGCCACACTTTTTCAAATTGCTGTCATTGTCCACGCAGTTTCCGCAAGTACAACCGCTGATGCGTTTGTCAGTTGGGGTACAAATTGTACCCTACCTTGCGCTAACTGTCTGCAAAAATCTGCCACCGGCAGTTTTATCGCAGAGATAGGTGCAGTATTCACCGCACCTATTTTCTTTTTCAGAAAAAGAAGTCGAGTGAACATTCACTGGATGTTCACATCGACATGCATGGCAACAAAAATTGTGCTGCGGCACAGGAAGGAGGAAAATAGTGAATTATTTCCATTTGGAAGCAAAAGTTGTGAGCCGTGGCGCAGGCCGTTCTGTGATAGCAGCAGCCGCTTATGCATCCTGTTCCCGACTCTACAATGATTATGATGGGCTTACCCATGACTACACCAGAAAACACGGGTGTCTGTATAGCGAAGTCTTTCTGCCGCAGTATGCACCGGAGGACTGGAAAGACAGACAGGTACTATGGGAAGCCGTCAAGTCCGTAGAAAAAACAAAGGACAGCCGACTGGCAAGAGAGCTTGTAGTAGCTTTGCCATCTGAACTGTCCCTGGATGATTGGAAAGGTATGTTGGAGCGTTTTGTTCGTGAGCAAGGTATTAACCTCGGTATGTGCGCAGATGTGAATATCCATGACCCGTATCCTCCGGGACATAATCCACACAGCCATATACTTTTCACGATGCGCCCCTTGGATGAACATGGTAAGTGGCAGGCAAAGACACAGAAAGAATATCTTTGTAAGCGTGGCGAGGAAGAACGTGGCTTTACCGCTGATGAGTTCAAAACCGCCAAAACACAGGGTTGGGAGAAACAATATCTGTATCAGTTCGGGGAGAAAAAAGAGTATTTAACCCAGTCTGAGGCTGAGAAAATTGAGGGATGTATCAGAACATCAAAGACACCGAAAAGTACACGCTACGGAAGACAGAACCCTCTTACAGAGCTTTGGAACAGCGAAGAACAGATATTTGCGTGGCGCAAGAGTTGGGAAATAATTGTCAATGAAGAACAGGAACGCCATGGTATTGCTGACCGTGTAGACTGTCGCAGTCATGCCGCCAGAGGACTGACAGAACAGCCGACCGTACACGAAGGATATCACGCAAGAAAACTGGAGTCCATGGGAATTGTTTCTGACCGCTGTGAACTGAACCGACAGATCAAGGCAGATAACAAGCTCCTGCGTGAACTGAAAAAACAGGTACAGAAGCTGATGAAAGCAGTCAAAGCGAATATTCCTGCCATCGCTTCTGCACTGGAAACTCTGCGTGATCACATGGTTATGATTCAGTATCAGTTGATCGTGAATACTTCTCAGCAGGAAACTGTCACTTCCCAGAAAAATCTTTTGGCTGAAATACTGGCTGAATACAAAAATGTTAAGGCAGAAATCAAAGCCAAGACCGCTGAGAAAAAAGAGCTGATTGCAGAACAGAAAAACTGTGGCATCCATTTCATTCGTGCAAGTAAGCTGGGTGAACAGATTGCCGTTCTGACCGAAGATATTGAAGAATTGAAATTCCAAAAGGCCGGACTGCTTTCTCAGCTTAACTGTCAGGATAATGGTATTGCTGCCCGAAAGCAAAATCTTAAAAAGATGGAAAATGCTCTGGAAATCTTGGAACAGCAGCATGTTGTCCTGTCTGAACAGAAAGAAGCCGATAAGGCACAGTTCCTTGAAGTGAAAGATGGGATTACAGCTAAAAATCAAAATGCTGTGATGCAGGAGCGTGAAAACCTCCGTCCTGATGGCAGAGTTGGTTTAGTACGAAAACTATATGAAAAATATATGGACAAATACAGTTCTGAAACCTTTGATGAAGCTAACCGGCAGATTGATGCAGAATTGCAGGAACAGCCGATTCGGAAGAAAAAGCGTTCTATCAGCGAACAGCTGAAAATGCCGAAACAGGAAACCCCACAACCAAAGAAGCAAAAGAAGAAAGAATACGAGCGATAATTAAAAACACGGCTGTTACTTCCGAAAGGTAGTAGCAGCCGTATCCCTCATTTGTTTTTGTATTTGTCTATAATCTCCCTAAATTTTGGATGTTCTCGAAGGTATGCACATTGTGGATCAGTTTCTAATCCATTGAGAAGAACTGGCATCAACTCATGGGATTGTATAGCTTTGGTTTCGGGTGCCATCCTGTGATACAGAACAGAATCAGTTAATGACCAATGTGTAGTGAGCGCTTCAAGCATTTGTTCCAGTAAATGAAGCGTTGCATCTGCATTTTGCTTTTGTTCCAAAATCTGATAAGAAGCAATATATCGGTTGTATTCCCACATATCAAATACATCTACCATGGAACTTGATTTTTCGGCAATCTTACAAGCAGATTCTGTGTTTCCGGAAGCTAATTCAGCATCTATCAATTTCGTTAGAAGCATCTGAACTCTGGTAATTTCTTTGAATAATGCCTTTTCCAGTTCTAATGCAGCCAATTCTGCTTTTTGTTGTTGCATATAAATAGATACCTGAAGCAAAAATTTATCCGGCAATGTGCTAATCAGGTCAGTTTTATCTTGAATTGTATCAAGAACCTCTTGTGCAGCATCTGTTTTGCCCTTACGAATATAGCGGTTAACTCTCATATAGTTGGCACTATTTCGTATCTTTTCATCATTGCTCTCAGCCAGATGTAAATACCAGTCTGAAATCTTTGTATCAAGGCTATCGATGGGTAAAGTATCATCGGCTGTCTGCAAAAGCATGGAATCCAAAATAATCGTGATGTTGAGAAGAAGCAGTTCGTTGTGTGGGTATTCGTGTATCTTTGCTTCAGCTGCATCAAATGCAGAAAGAATATCATTCCTTGCTTGTTTGGCGAGCTCGTTGCAGAAAAATCCAATTTCCTGTTCAGACAAATCCTCACTAAAACAAAACAATGTATTCAAATCAATTTTCAAAAGTCTAGCTAATGGAGGAAGAAGGCCGATATCAGGGCTTGTGATACCTTTCTCCCATTTGCTGACAGCTGGAGTAGAAACACCGAGATAATCAGCAACCTGTTCCTGTGTTAATCCAAGTAGCTTGCGTTGCTCTTGGATGACTATGTTCATAGGCATATCTTAATCTCCTTTGAGAATATTACAAAAAGCTCTTTGTTGTCTTTATTATAGCAAGCTGATATTCATAGCACAATCGAGCAGTTGTTAATCATGGAGATAAAAACTTAACCACAAGTTAAAATCCACGGCTTTCACTCTGATATGGAGTGCAGTCATGGCTCTTTCTAAATGATGTAAAAGGGCGATAGCATTTTATGCTGTCATCCCTTATATTTATTGAAAAGCCAGATTGAAACGATGGACACAGCCCACTCTCTTTACGGTTGACTATTTCGACTGGTTTTGCTGTTTAGCTTTTTCTTGATTATAAACATAATAATCATATAAATAAGGCACACTATTACTCCAGAAACTGTCATTTTCAAAAGACCGATATGCCATGCGATTTGAAGTCGTGCCAGATAATAATCAGGGACTGCTCCGTTTAGAAGTACAGGTATGCCAACTTTCAATACAGGTAAACATGCCCCAAACAGGAAACTGATGATTGCACCCAAAACAAAATTCATTTTTTGATATATGTTTATTTTTTTCAGATAATCAATCTCTTGCATTTTTGCAGCATTATTCCTGTTGGCTGAATTACTTAATTCTGCTTTAAACGTCCGGTATTCATTCTGACAATTTTGGCATTCTTCCAAATGCTTTTTAATAAATGAATTTGTTTCCTCGGATGTCAAATCATCCATGTACAAAGGTAGTAAATCATTGACTATATTGCACTGCAATTTTTTATTCATTTTTCTTCATCTCCTCAAATATTCTTTTTTTTCCACGATAAAAATTAACACGAGCCCAATTTTCACTTTTGCCTATTATTTCACCGATTTGAGCGAAAGATATTTCTCCAATCAACCGTAAATACATAACTTCCCTCATCGGTTCATCAAGATTATGTAGCGACTTCAATATCTCTACATTTTCCCACTGGATAAATAGTTCATCTTCAGCAGAAGAAATTGTCAACATGTCTTCATAATTTGATAAATCTTCAAATGCTTTATTGTCTCTTAAATACTTGAGCCAAAGATTTTGAGCAATACCACAAAGCCATGTCAATACACTGCTATTTCCTTTAAACTTGTTAATACTATTTACAGCGCAAAAGAAAGTTTCCTGTGTTAATTCTTCTGCAAGTTCATGGTTACATGTTTTACTTAGTAGAAACGTATAGACCTTTTTTGAGTGGTTTTGGTATATTTCTTCCATTGATTCCATCGTACTTCCTCCTTTCTGCTAAGTTAGTACCCGGAAATCATCATTCGTTACACATAAATAAATAATTTGTAGAGCTTTGTATTTCCTTATGTGCATTTTAGTATATAAGCATAAATTTTTCTACAAAATCCCTTTTCATTTTCCAAAAGAGATGATATCTTCAGAATCGAGAAGGAGGGAATTCATCACTCCCTCCTTCTCGATTTAACAATATATCAATTCATTCAAAACAATTTCCTCTGCCGCATTTCGGATGTTATTGCAAGCACCAACCCATGCCATCTGATCACGAGCCTTTAATGCTTCGTTTATGCCCTGCTGCTCCTGCATTTGCAGGGTCAGCAGTTCCATTCTTTGATTAGCAGTATCATCTACCTCATTCAGATGTTTGACCAGTTCTCCATCCAGCAAAAGCGTATTATACAGCACCTTATGGTGTTCTTTCAGATAGCGCAGACGCATTCTGCCGTACTTTCCGTAATGCGATTCTTCCTCCGGAAGTTCCAAATCCGGATAATACATTCCATCTGCACCGAGAGTATATGTACCGCCCATTTCTTCAAAAATTGATTTCATATGCTATTCCTCCTTGAAATCAGCAATGGTCTTTAGATCATTGCAAAATGTTCAAGAGCAGCTCGGATAGCATCTTCCTTTTCTTTCGGGCATTGTGGCACTTTCTGATTTTCTTTCTGAGAGATATTGTAATGCTCTCCTACATCAATACCACATTTGCGTTTAATCTGAGAAATATATAAGGTTGAAACCTTTAAGCCATATTCTTTCAGCACATAATCCTTGATTTCCTGATAGGTAGCCTTTGACTCAGCAGAAGTAATATCAAGCTCATCCAAGTCCAAGTCGACCTCAATCGTATCATCTGGGTTTTTTCTGGACAAAAGAACAACAGTCTCGACCATTGTTTCATTTTCCAAGGGCAATTCTTTCACTTCTGCACCATTGACAGGAACGGGGAAGTTGAAGATAATCTTCCTGATCCAGTTGCCATCCGGCTGTTTTTCCGGGAATAACTCGATCCGCTCAATAAACGCCCGCATGAACTCCTTCCGTTCCACCTCGGAGGCGGCTTCATAGACCTGATCGAATGCCAGCAGCAGGCGATAGATATTGTCGCCCGAAATCTTCTCCTGCCGGATGCTCCGTATTTGGCTTTGCACATCGTCAATCTGAACTTCAATCTCATCTATTTTACCATACTGCTCATCATAGCGGCGCTGTAAATCCGAAATTTTCCGGTCATAATACGGGTCATTCCCATCCAAACCGTCCATCTGCCGTTCCAGGCGGGCCTTTGTGCCCAACGTCTGCCGAAGCTGCGCCTGCAATGCTTCCAGCTGCTTCTCTAAGTCGTTCGTATCAACAGCGGAGCCGATTTTTGCCTTGATTGCATCCGCAAAACGCGGATCACTAACCATAGCAGAGATAATTGACGCTACCATGCGGTTCATCTCTGTCTGCTCAATATTCAGCCGGAAAGTACACTCATGACCAGTCGGTGTAACTGTGTTCTTGCAGTAATAGTAATAGCGGGTCTTTTTGTCCTTGCTGTGGGCTTTCGCAATATTCCCGTACAGGCTTTTGCTGCAGCAGGGGCATTTCAGAATACCGGACAGGATATGTGCGTGGGTAGGGTCATTTACTTTCTCACGCCGGTAACCATTGACTTTCCGTTTCTCCTGCGCGAGGTTCCAATCTTCTTCTGAAATAATAGCCTCATGCTTCCCCTCATACACGGGGAATTCCGATTGCTCAACCACGTGCATCTCATTCCGTGTGCCGATCTTCTTCTCTGTCCGGCGTCTGCCATAGGCGATTTTCCCCATATATACCGGATTATCAATGATACTTTTTACAAAGCTGGCGGAAAAACCGGGAATGGTGCCGTTCTGCCGTAACTTCTTCACAAAGCCCTGCCGGTTCAGATACTTTGCCACGCCGCTGACACCATCGTTGGTGTGAATATAGCGGTCAAAAATGGTGCGGATCACATCCACTTCATCCTCAGCAATCAGTAATTCGCCTTTTTCAAGGCAGTATCCATAAGGAGCAAAGCCGCCGTTCCATTTTCCTTCACGGGCTTTCTGCTCCCGTCCGGCCATCGTCTGTGTCCGAATATTCTCACGCTCTATCTCTGCCACCGCAGAAAGGACAGAAATCATCAGCTTGCCGGAATCTTTGGAACTGTCAATGCCATCTTCCACACAAATCAGATTGACACCGAAATCCTGCATCAGCTGCAAGGAATTCAGCACATCAGCAGCGTTTCTGCCGAACCGGGACAGCTTGAACACCAGCACATATTCTACGCCGTCTTTGCAGTCCTGAATGTCTTGCAGCATCCGCTGAAATTCATGTCTGCCCTGAATATTCTTGCCGGAAAAGCCTTCGTCAGAATACTCGCCAGCCACTACCATATCTTCGTATTCAGCGTATTTCCGCAGCTTGTCGCGCTGAGCATCCAGACTGTATCCGTCCACCTGCATGGAAGTAGATACCCGTGTGTAGAGATAGCATTTTGTTTTAGTTTTCTTCATGCAGGCCGCTCCTTTCTTCCATCTCTGAACATTCATCCGTTACTTTCTGCTGCGCCAGACCTTCATTCTGAATGTAGTACTCCAACAAACGGAGCACATATTCCGGCGCATGACGGTTATCCAGTTCCCACTCTGTCACAGTCCGATAGGGAATCTGAAAATATTTACAAAATTCCTTGCGGTTCATGCCGGTGCTTTCCCGCAGTTCTTTTATTTTGGTTTTGCAGTCCATTTCCTTTACCCCATAAAGCAAAAATACACGTTGCGTATTTATTATAGCATACGCCAAGCAAATACGCAACGTGTAAATTCGGTTTTTATCAAGCGGCTTTGTCAAATTCCTGATACACAGGAACGGGTTGCTTTCCTGATACCGCAGACCGTGTGCAGCCATCCTTCGCAGTCTCCTGCATCTGCCCCAACAGCTGCGGCCCGTACTTCTGCAACAGCCGCGCCATCACATCAACACAGCGGTCAAATGCCGCATTATATTTCGGATCATCATAAACTTTGCTCAATAGGCCGCTCCTTTCCTCTATGGCTGCTCTGCGCATAGATGTTCAAAACTTCTGCTGGTATCTGTTCCAAAATTGCCACAGCACTGTCATAGTCGCGCCGCAGCTTGAGGTCTTCGATCTGCTTTAAGGTGCTGACTTTTTGCGCCGATGCAAGGGATTCTTCTAATTCAGAATTTTTCCTTTTCAGCTTTTTGTTTTCGGATGCTGTTTTGGTAAAAGCCACGCCATATTTCCGCAGCAGCGTGTCCATCTTCTCCACGCTGGGAATATAGGTATCCAAAATTTTGCAGATTTCCTCCACCCGGCTTTTTGCATTAAATGGAGTAATGCCAGTGAGCAGCTGCCCCAGTTTGTCCTTCTGTTTGGTCAGTCTGGTCATCTCCTTGAACACACGGGGCGGGATGTGGTCGCGTCCGGTCAGACTGGCGCTTTCGCCGCGCTCCAAATCTGGGAACTTCTTGACCATGTGTTTCCAAAACTCATCCTGCCACCAGGTCAGCTTCTTTTTGTTGCCCATAATTTCTTTGGCGCTGAGCCTGCCATCTTCCGTCAGAGGGACAAAACAAAGGTGCATATGAGGCGTTTTCTCGTCCATATGCACCACAGCGGATATAATTGTCTCTTTGGATTGATGCTGTTCCAGAAAGTGCAGGGCTTCCTCGAAAAACACCCGAATCTCCGCCCGTTTCTTCCCCTTGAAGAACTCCGGGCTGGCAGTGAACAACGTCTCGATCATACGGATACTGTCTTTCCGGGTACGACATCCGGCAGCGGCAATTTGCCGCTCTGATTCCGCCCGGTACTTACCGGGCGGTTTGACTAGATGGAAGTTGTACTTGCTTCGGCTGCTATCCACATCGGGATTGCTGGCGTAGTTCTCCTTTGTGCGCTCATTGTGGGCCTCGATATTTCCTATTTCTGGCCCCTTGTACTTTGCAAATCGCATAATCGCGTACTGTGCTTTTTCCATGCTCAATCCCTCCGTTTCTGCCAGACCAGTTCATAGCCCAGCACATCGGCCAGCTCCACAGCCTCCCGATACCGCAGCGACTCCCGCTGCAATTTCCCGGAAAGATTGGATACGCTGTCGCTCCAGCCATATTCGTCATGCAGAAGATCAACGACTTCCTGCATGGTGTACCCGGCGCGGATGATCTGCGCCTTGATTTCGTTTCGGATATTTGATTTCATGGTAATCCTCCAAATTTTCTTGCCCATAAAAAGAACCGGATGCGCTGGATAGCGTACCGGCTTCTTGGGATGATAAAATTATTATAGTTGCTGTTTTGCGATAGAAATGCTTCCCCGCGTATCATTGGTCAACGGCAGAATATTCGACTTCACGGAAATGTGGGGCTTTTCATCGTTCGGACTGTATCTGTACGAGATGGCGCAACGTGTACACTGTTCCGCGAGCCGTTATTCTGTGAACTGTATGCGGATAATCGAGAAACATTTCGCCGTTTTGAGATTACTCTAAAATACGCCTGCAAAATCACCTCTTTTGCTGACCGCTTTAGCCGTAGTCAAAATGACCACACCCACTTCATCTCGCTAAAGTAGTCGGGTTCAAAATGACCACGACTACTTCACATCACAAAAGCACGAATAATTTCACGGTTCAGGTGGTGGACACAATGTCCACCACTTTAATCGCATGAAATATTCCTGCAATATATGAGGTAACAGGGTTAATCGCTGCGTACATACGTACCGGCGACCAGAGCGGAAATCAATCCCGCCAGTCTTCCGGTACGTACGTACACTGTGAAGCGTCCGTAAACTCGTTTATATGCGGCCTTGCCACTGCCTCGATGCCCATAAATCCCCACACCCGGCGTCCTGCCGAATTAGTGATCGTGTTGCAGTGTTCCAGATTGTACTTGCCGCAGGCTGCCACCAGCGCATCGCTGAAACTGCGGCGTTTGAGTGCAGTCAGACTGTTTTCCTCGCACCACATCCGGTAAATGTCGTAGCAATCCTTTGAACTGATGGACGCATCGGCTTTCAGCCGGATATAACCTTCGGATTCCAGAAAATCGAACACATTGTTGTTGTCACGCTTGACGGCCTCCCGGTTCTCTCTGGTGCGCTGGCTCTCGGTGAACTTGAAGTTATTGGCGACCAGCCGCTGCAATCCTACAAAAGCCCATAGGAAGATGCCCTCGATCTCCGCTTTCATCTTCTCGGCCAGATCGGGATCATCCACACGGTCAACAGGCTTCTTTTTGGTGGTCAATACCAGCTGCCGCCGGTAAAAGCCGTCGCTGCGGTCAAAGAGGGCCTGCAAGTCACCGTTGCTGAACGCCAGAAGCCTGGCGCACATCCAGCCCTGATAGCTCTGCTTGCCTTTGCGCTCCAAATCCATCTTGCCCTGTGCAGTAACAATAGATTTGACGTAGTTGGTCTGACGCAACGCTTCCATCCGCATATCGTCATCCACACAAAGAAGAATGTGTTCCAGATCAGCGCGGGCAAAACGGTTCTCGGAGATTTTACCGATGCTGCCGTCCTTCATATTGCTGCCGAACAGGGCGGACAGCACCGCACCGATCTGGCTCTTGCCCTCGCCGCCATTCCCCTTAATGACCATCATCCGCTGGCCTTTGTTGCTGGGGATCAGACAATACCCGACGAACTCCTGCAAGGTGGGAATGTCCTCCGGGTAAAGCAGCCCATCCAGAAAAGCCAGCCAGCTGGCCGGTGTGGGGGCGTTGGGATTGTAGGCCACCGGCAAACGACAGCGCACGATCTCCGGTTTCCCCTCTGTAAAGGTGCCATTCAGAAACAACGTGCCGTTTGCCAGATGGATACGGTCAGCCTGCGGTGGGAAGTCCTCCACCAGCGCCGCCAGTTTTATCAGTTCTACAATATTGCTGATTTTGCGGGGGATGTTGCTCACCGCACAGCAGCGTAGCTCGTCAAAAATTTCGCTGCGTAGGGGCAGATCATTGGTCACACGGCCATCGGGCGTGAAAAAAGCCTCGTTTGTGTAGATGATTTTGTGTCTGCTCAGAAAATCATCACAAAACAGGGCTTCATTGATACTCTTGCCGTCAAACCAGACTGGCTGGTTGACCTCACGCGATTGCTCGTTCTTCGCCACGGTGCCGCACCTCCTTTTCCAGACGTTTGAGCCTCTGCTCCAGCGCGGCGATGGTGCCGTCCTTCAGCAACATATCCACCACCTTCACTCGTTGCTCCAGTTCCGCAAACATGAGAACGTCCAGCAAATGATCTACATACTCAATCATATGGCACGCCTCCACAAAACGGTCATCTGGATTGTCCTCCGGCAACTGTGGGGCGTACTCGACCTTCCAGCGTTCCAACAGGTGCAGGTAGTCGCACAGCACCCGCTGACAGTGCATCTCATTGTTGCGGAAGGCCCGCGCCAATGGATAGGGCTTTTTCAAGGCCATCGCTGCCGGGGGCTTGTCCGGGTCGATGCCGAAGTCATAGGCCAGCTTCTTTGCGGCCTCGTAGCTGCTCAGACCGAATAGTCGTGCCACAAAGTCGATCACGTCCCCGGTGGCCCCGCAGCCAAAGCAATAGAAATAATCCCTGTTCAGCTTCATGCTGGGATGCCGGTCGTCGTGGAAGGGACAGCAGATCATATCGCCCCGGTTGACCTTGCAGCCGTAGTGCTCGGCGACCTGTTTCATAGTGACAGCGGATTTTACAGTTTCAAACATATTCATAGGCTTTGCCCTCCATAATTTATTGACGGTATCTGCCCGTCTGCCTGAATATACGGGGAAAAAGCCTATAGACCGAAAAATCCGCTAAAAGTGCAAGAAACGAAAAAATGCCGCTCTGAAATCTTGCAAAAATGCAAGACCTCTGAGCGGCGAAGCCAGCGGAAAGCATTTGCCCGCGCTGGTTTTATAAGGTATAATGGATAAAGAAAGTTTTCAGAAAAGAGGTGCGTCACATGGAGGGAGCCTATCTGCCCGGAAATATCCGGCAGCGGATGCAGGAGCTTATGAAGGAACATAAAATTACCCAGGCACAGCTGGCGACCCGCATCGGCAGCACCGAGAGCGCCATCAGCCGGTTTGTCAGCGGCAAGACCGATAAGATCAGCACAGAACATTTGCTCCGCATTGCGAAAGTGTTTGAAGTCTCCACAGATTTCCTGCTGGGGGAAGTCAACACGCCTGACCGGACAAACTTCGATATTGAAGAACTGGGCCTGTCGGTACAGGCAGCGCGGAATTTGTACACAGGAAAAGCCAATGCGGAGATCGTCAACCGTCTGCTGGAAAGCCCTCGCTTTGCAGAAGTCACCTACATGATCGAGCAATATTTTGACGATACGCTGGCCGCCGGTTTTGCCGGACAGAATCAGATGCTTGCCACCCTCAGCGCCATGCTGCGCCGGAATGTGAAAACGGATGCCGCTGTGCAGGCGGCCAGAGCTGTCAACAGACAGAAAGTCCCTGTATATCAGGCCGACCTGACGATGATACAGAACACATTTATGGCGGCGCTGCGGGAAGTGAAGAAAGAGATCGGCAACGATTTCACAGTGGCGCAGTCTTTGACCAAGGGCATCACCCAGCAGATGTTCTCCGAGTTGACAAAAGGCCAGGATGTCCAGGCACCGACCATCACGCCGGAAATGATTTCCGCCGCCGTCACCCAGAGCGCGGCAGGAATGGACGGCGTGCAAAAGGAAGCGTTGGACAAGTTTGGTCAGGCGCTGACGGATTTTCTCCAATCCACCTTAGACCACGCGCAGGAGAAGCAAAATGCCGACCCGGAGCAATGAGCAGCTGTGCAGGCTGGCGCAAGCAGGGGATACGGCTGCCCGTGACATTCTGCTGGAAAGTAATCTGGGATTCATCCGAAAAATCGCGTTGGAGCAATACCGAAGCATGGGGCTGGATGAAAATGATATTGGAATTGATTTAGATGATTTGGTGCAGGAGGGAAGTATCAGCCTGCTGAACGCGATCCCTTTGTTTGATGCGGAACGCGGCATGAAATTTCTAACCTATGCAGCACCGGCAATCCGCAACGCCATGACAGACTGCATCCGCGCCGCCCTCGCTCAATTTGAACAACGGATGGTGGATAAGAGAGACGGCCCCGGTTTCCAGAGGGTATATCTGGATGACGTTCTCTCAGATGATGAACGGATGCTGCGAATCGAAGCTATAGCCGACCCTCACACCAAAACCCCGGAACAGATCTACATTCAAAAAGAACAGCTAACAGAATTGTATGCGGCGCTGGACAAGCTGACTGCCAGAGAGCAGACCTATTTGCTGTACCGCTATGGGTTTACCGATGGAATCGAGCACCCGCTGATCGGTGCGGCGCTCCATTTCCATCTGAGCGAGAGCCGGACAAAGAAGGTGGAGGGCAAGGCGATGGACAGCCTGCGCGAAAAGCTGCCGTGGTGGTTCTGATATGATGGTAAGCAGCGGCTGACGGGGCTTTGATATACCTTTGTTTCGCAGATGACACGGCTGACAGACAGTGCATATCCGCACCGCCTGCCAGCCTTTTTCTGTCGCTTATGCTGCCCCGCAAGGGGCAACCTTTCCCGCCAGAACGCCGCAACTGTAGCCACACTTTCCGGGGTGTGCTACATTTCCGGCTGCCATCTGCTCCACAAAGGTATAACACACTAGACTTTCCTACGGAAAATCGTGTGCCACGAAACCGCCGGTTTCTTTGGATTCTTCCGGTCAAAGGGGAACGCTATCCCCTCTGAACACCCCAGACAAAGGAGAACGCTGTTCCCCTTTGGAATCTCCTTGCCAACAGGGCTTCCAAATGTCATGATGCCTTTCGGTTTCACAGGTCAAGCTATGCGACCTTTTTCACGGCTCCTTACTGCACAAATTTCATAGGATTTTATTTTCACTAAAGGAAGTGAAAGTGTCTTAAACTGATTCAATTTTTACCACCATTTTAATTTAGGTAGTTCTGCACCAGTCCAATAAGTTTGTCAATTTTGGGGTTAGTAGTAGAGTAATATACCTGCTTGCCGGACTTGTGCCTGCGCAGCAGTCGTTTTGCTCTCAGCAAACTGATTTGATGTGATACGGCAGAATTGGTCATGCCGGTCTGCTCGGCTAATTCACTGACACAATACTCATTTTGGGATAGCAGAAGGAGAAGTTTGACTCTGGTAGGATCGCCTAATATCTTGAAAAAGTCGGCTGTTTGCCGTAGGGTTGTTTCATTCGCAAAAGTAGCCATATTCAATCACCTGTTAAAATGGGCGCAGGCTTGTTTCATCCTGCGCCCTTGGCTTTGTTTACGGGTTCATTTATAGATTCTGCACACGCAGCGCACGGATTGCATTCAGAACAGCAAGAACCATAACACCAACGTCTGCGAAAACTGCAAGCCACATATTGGCAATGCCAATGGCAACCAAAATCAGGCAGGCAAGTTTAATAACGATGGAAAGCACTATGTTCTGATAAACGATGCGCAGACACTTGCGGGAAATTTTGACTGCCTTCGGGATCTGCAGCGGATCATCGTCCATCAGGACTACATCGGCAGCCTCAATGGCAGCATCGGAACCCATTGCGCCCATAGCAATACCAATATCCGCACGGCGCAGCACAGGAGCATCGTTGATGCCATCACCGACAAAGGCGACTTTGTCTTTGTCAGAGGACTTATGCTCCAGCAGTTCCTCTACCTTGGAAACTTTGTCAGCAGGCAGCAGCTCACTGTACACCTGGTCAATCCCCAAATCTGAGGCCACCTTATCAGCTACCTTTTTAGCGTCGCCGGTCAGCATGACTGTCTTGCGGACTCCAGCGGCCTTCAGCGCCCGGAGAGCTTCTTTACTGTGCGGTTTCTCAATGTCAGCAATGACGATATGCCCGGCATACTCCCCGTTAAGCGCCATATGGATAATGGTGCCGACACTGTGACAGGGAATTGGTTCGATTCCGAGACGATGCATCAGTTTATCGTTGCCTGCCGCTACTTCAACGCCGTCTACTTTCGCAATGACACCGTTGCCGCTGATCTCCTGAATGTCGCTGACACGGGAGCGGTCAATCTCCTTGCCGTATGCACGCTGAAGGCTCTTGCTGATGGGATGGCTGGAAGCGGACTCTGCCAGGGCGGCATACTCCACCAGTTTGGCATCCTCTATCTCGTTGTGATGGATGCCGTTTACTTCAAATACTCCTTGAGTCAGTGTGCCTGTCTTATCAAAGACAACCGTTTTGACCTGCGACAGCGTTTCCAAATAGTTGGAACCTTTCACCAGAACGCCGGCCCGGCTAGCGCCGCCAATACCGGCAAAGAAACTCAGAGGGATACTGATAACCAGCGCACAGGGACAGCTGGCAACCAGGAAGGTCAAGGCACGGTAAATCCATGTCTCCCATGCAGGAGCCAGTCCCATACCGAGCATCTGAACCAGCGGCGGAAGAATTGCCAGGGCCAGGGCCGCATAGCAGACTGCCGGGGTATAGATGCGGGCAAAACGGGAGATAAAGTCCTCGGATTTGGACTTGCGGGAGGAAGCATTCTCAACCAGATCAAGAATTTTGGAAACGGTGGATTCGCCGAATTCTTTGCTGGTCTTGATTTTCAGCACACCCGTCATGTTGATGCAGCCGCTGATGACCTCATCGCCGGTCTTGGCATCACGGGGCATTGACTCACCAGTCAGCGCAGCCGTGTTCAGCGTAGAAGTTCCCTCAACAATGACGCCATCGATGGGCACTTTCTCACCCGGCTGCACAACGATAATGCTGCCAATCTCCACTTCATCGGGATCGACCTTCTCCAATTTTCCATCACATTCGATGTTCGCATAGTCGGGGCGGATGTCCATCAGGTCGCTGATGTTTCGTCGGCTGCGCCCCACGGCGTAACTCTGGAACCACTCACCGACCTGGTAGAACAGCATGACGGCGATCACTTCCAGATACTCACCATTTTCATAGATTGCCAGTGCAAGCGCGCCCAGGGTAGCGACAGCCATCAGGAAGTTTTCATCAAACACCTGACGGTTCAGGATGCCTTTGAAGGCTTTTTTCAGAATATCGTAACCGATAATCAGGTAGTCGACCAGATGAAGCGCCAAACGAACCCAGCGCCCAGCTGCGCCCAGTTGGTCAAATGCCTCTGCGCCCAAAAGCTGTAAGCCCAGCAGAAGCACGGTTGCAATCAAGATGCGCCACAGCATGACCTTTTGCTTTTTGGTCATGCCGCTATTTTTTCCCTGTCCGATGCACAGAAGGATGATAGATAAAATCGTTACAACGACCAGAAGGCCGCTTTCGATCATTTCCTGCATGATAGCACTCCTTTCAATAATTGCTCAAATGTTTATTTGTTTCTGGTGAAAAAAGCGCCTGAAAAACCGCGTACAGTCCAGGCGCTTTTTTCGCGGTATCCGATGATCAGAGGGCAATCTCGCAGTCGGGTTCTACCTTCTTGCAGGCCTTCAGCACATTCTGCATAACTGCGCCGGGTTCCTGCCCCTCGTCAAATTCCACGATCATCTTCTGCGTCATAAAATTCACGGTAGCGGCGGCCACACCAGCAGTCTTGCGGGCAGCATCTTCCATCAGATTTGCGCAGTTTGCGCAGTCAACTTCAATTTTGTAAGTCTTCTTCATAAGAAAAATCTCCTTTTGAAAATGATTTTTAACAATTAAGTGGTTGTTTAATCGTCATGACTGTAGTATAATTCACGCAGACACCAAAGTCAATATATCCAGTGTAGCCACTGCCAAACAGGCGAAAGAAATTACCAAATGAGCGAAAAAGGAGAAATGAGCGTGAAAAATAAGATATTACCCCATGAACATGATGCTTCACATGATCTTGCGAATTTAGAGACAGCACTGTTTCAGGTAAGCCGGTTTGAAACCGTAGCAGATATTTTCAAGCAACTTAGCGATACCACACGGATACGCATTTTCTGGCTTTTGTGCCACACAGAGCAATGTGTTATTAACATTTCTGCCCTGCTGGATATGTCCAGTCCTGCCGTCTCCCACCATTTGCGTGCGCTCCGAAGCTGTGATCTGATCGTGAGCCGCAGAGAGGGCAAGGAAGTCTATTATAAGGCCGCAGACAATAGTCAGGCCCGGCTGCTGCATAAAACTATCGAACAGGTCATGGCGATTGCCTGTCCGGAATAAAGGGGGAAACTGAGGTGAAACAGAAGCAAAAAGAAATTTTGAAGGCTGTCCATCGTGAAACAGGGGAGCCACATGGGGAAATGACAGAGCTATATCCCGGTATTGGGATCACATTTTTTTCCGTATCCGGTCAAGACAGTTTTCGATTCTGCCATGAGCCATTGGCTCATGTGATGGAGATCAACTATTGTATATCAGGTAAGATCGGATGGAATATGTATGGTGGGAACCAGATTTATCTTGGGTCAGGTGATTTTTCGCTGAATACAATGGATACGTGCGTTAATTCCATTGTCACTCTTCCAAACGGTTCCTATGAAGGTATCGTGATTTGCATTGATCTGGAACAGCTGACTGATGCGCCGCCAATGCCTTTAGCAGGTTCTTCTGTCACAGGGGAACTGTTGCTCGAAAAATATTGTAAAGGCGGAACATGTACGGTGCTGGCAGGAAACGAAATTGTCCAGCAAATCTTTCAGGCACTTTATCAATCGCCGGAAGAAACGCGGACAGCATGGCAAAAAGTTAAAGTTCTGGAGCTTCTGCTCGTATTAAGCGGCATGGAAGTCAGCCGTGAAAAACACCTGACAGAGTACCGTTCAGAGCAGGTGGAGATCATCCGTCAGGTACATGACCAGCTGATTGAAAATCTTGAACAGCGGTGCTCCATCGAATCCCTGTCAAAACAGTATCTGATGAATCCAACTACCTTAAAAAATATGTTTAAGGAAATCTATGGGACATCGATTGCTGCACATATTCGTGAACACCGTATGGAAGCCGCTGCGCAGCTTCTCCAGTCCACCGATTTGAGCGTGGCAGATGTTGCCAGAAAAGTAGGGTACGATAGTCAAAGCCGTTTTTCAGACACCTTCAAGCGTCATTTTGGCGTATTGCCAAAAGAGTATCGGAAAAATCTCAGAAAATGACCATACATCGGTATGAGAGTTAGCGAAAATGAAAAGGGATAAACTCCATAAAAAAGCTGTACCGCCGAGAATCTGTGGTACAGCCTTTTAAAAAGTTTAGATTTTTTGTTGTATTTATATGCTATATAAGATTGTAAAATTTCAGTGCTTCCCTAATTGCGCTCTCTTTTTCTGGCGGACACTGCGGCACTTTGGCATCTTCCTTTTTCGACAAATTATAGTTCTGCCCAACCTCCAACCCGCATTTGCGTTTTATCTGTGAGATGTACAGGGAAGATACCTTCAAGCCAGAATGCTCCAGCACATACGCCTTGATCTGCTCATAAGTCGCGCCCTTCTGGAAACCGGACATATCCATATCCTCCAGTGAGAACTCCACCCGCACTTTCTTCGAGTCGATTTCTCCCTTGGAAAGCAAGACTACCGTCTCCACATGTGTTGAAGCTGTGAAACAGATTCCCGGGAGGCATAATTTTCCCTTAGCGGAAATCTACATTCCCCCTAACACACTTCTAAATCAACTTTTTATATATCAGCCATGCCTCTGACTATATGTTAGAATTTTCTTCTTTTGCTATACTATTCTTTACCCGTTTAAATTTCAAAGCTGTTTTTTCTGGCTCTATAAACACTTTTAATTTATCGCTTGTTTTCAAAATGCTATAGCATTGAGGCGATGTATATGATAACAATTTTATAAACGCACATGCAAAATATAAGCATACTCCAGAAGCTGCACTAGACTCACTTAAAAGTCCATGTGCAACTTCGTTCCTAATATTTGCCCCCGCCTTTTCATTTAATAATCCTCGAAATATAAATATAATATCATTATCATAGCAATCATTTAACTCTGGCAAATCAAAAATCGAACTAAGTACTTTCTCTTTTGAAGTCCCATCATTTTCCAAAGTAACAGTTAATCCACCTACCTCTTTCGCTATATTTCTAAACAGGTTTTCTGCTTGAGGCGCAAGTATATGCATACTTTCGTAATATTGACCTTTTAGAAACATATAAATAGCAGATTTTATTATACGCTCACGTCCAAATGGAATAATTGGATTATCCTTAGTCAAAAAAACCAAATCTTCTTCTTGAAATTCATATGACTCTTTTATATATTGTAATGCAAATTTTAAAACAAAATTTCCTGCGATTATTTGCTTCTGTAGTATTTTTTGAAAAATATGCAATTCTAACAATTCTAAATTTTTTCCCGGATCAGATATATCTAATGGTGGTAATGCTAACACACTTTGTCCTGAAGCATTAATCTTATTCGACCCAAACAAATGACATAATGGAAATTTTTTATACTGTTCAAATAACTCTTTTTTCATATCATCTCGTTTATAAAAAATTGTCATCTGAACTATTCTAATCACACACTCCTCAAAAGTCATGCCTTCCATATTTCTTTTAATATTTTCATATAATTTAGTTGCATCTACTTCTGTAATAATCGGCATCATCAATTTGGGAATTTCTCTTTGGATTTCTACTAATCGTTTGTGCACTCGTTCCGCATCATTTACCGCTCCATTATCTCTATAAATCTTAACTGCTTTTTGCAAAAAACGCTCCGCACTAAAAACCTCTTGCACATTACTATTCACTTTTTCTGTTTGTCGCTCGTAATAAGATGCTAATTCCAAGTATGTTCGTGCTATTGACACAGTATCTTTCTGAATCTTATAGCATTTTACTTTTAGTTCATATGCTCTCTCAACTTTAAGAATACTATTCATTTGGTTCTGAATAATTTTATCAATAGTTATTAATATTACCGATATATCTCCATATTTTTGTCTTATCACAATATCAAGCAACGATATAGATAAAAAGTCTGTATCCTGCCCATCAATTCTAATGATATGATCATAAATGGTGTTACAACATTTTTCATATAACTCTTGCTTTTTTATTTGAGCCGAAATAAATATTGCACGTTTTATTAAATCTAATGTCCCCACCCAATTTTCATACGAAAACAATAACTCGAACATTTCTAAATAAGCATTAGCTGCTATACAAGCTGCATTATAATTGCTTTTTTGTGTCCACAGAATATCTGCTATGATTGCTCTAAGATTTAATGGAACTTTGGATAAATCCATTGACTGCAAACTAATAAAATCTTCTTCTGTTAAGTCTTCTATAGCAAATGTCCTCTTTCCTTCCCATCTCATAAATGGATGAAATTCGATTCCCTTATCTGTTACCTTTGTTCCCAATGAAGAAATATTTTTACACAAATCAAATGTTTTTTTATCTGTCTCCGTATCAAGTTGTTCTCTTTTTGTAGTTTCAAATAGATTTGCTGATAAACCACGCTTTTTCACAACAACAATTTCATTTAGTAAATCATATATATTCAATTGAATCCTCCTTTTCTATTCTTATAGCCCACTCCATTTCCTTCTTTTCAATTACATCTCTCCATATTTCTCCATTCTTCCAACCAATCAACAATCATCTTCCCTCGTCTTAACCGTTCTGTTATAAATCCATACTCTACATTCTTAGGACAAGCAAAGTTGATCACTAAATCTACATTTTCGTTCAGCTCCTTCGCTATATGTTCTGCGGCTCCAGGCACATCAAAACCCTCATACAGTCCAATCTCAATTTTCTGTAATCGTTCCAATGCTTCTCCTTCAATTTTTTCTCCTAGCATTTTGTTAATACCATATCCCCTGGATTTTACATATTCCCGAAATGTCTCATATTCTCTTTCATTGTGAAATACTGGCACCACCCTTAAAATCATTTTTAGTGCCTCTTCAGAGTAGTTTCTACATACATGTGCAAAAACAAATTGAAACAAAAGATATCGAAAACTATCTTCAATATAATATGCCTCCACTGCTGGGAGTTCCGGCGGAAGTATCTCTGTTCTTCCTTCATCAATGCATTCCAGATAATTCGTAAATAACGGTATATCTTTATAAAATAGTCGAATCTCTCTTCTATCAGAAAAATCTGTATGATAACTCACATTACAAAACGCAAATAAATAAAATGAAAGACTTCCTATGGAGCCATCATTTATATCTGTAACTTTTCTGCTGTTCTCTTCCGGCTCCTCATATGTAAGCTGCACCGTATAATCTGGATCTGGTCTGTAATAGAAAAAGAAGCGATTAACCCCAAATTTATCTGCATCCCCATCTATCATCTCCCAGTTTTCTATATCCTTCAAATAATGTTTTGCTCTTTGTGAGGGATTATACAATAATCCAAATCTTCTCTTCCACAATAGTTCTGTATCATACACATCTGCAGTGCCTGTTTTCGCAGTATTTGTATCTCCTTTGCGAGTATAGATAGCGCCTTTAAATAAGGGGGCGCCTTGACCCTTATAATCTTCCAAAAGATAAAATGGTGTATCATCACTTTGTTTAATAACAATAACATCTATCTCCTTCTCAGAAATAACAACTGTTTTTACATATACTTCCGGAATGTATCCTCCTGCCCACTTAGGCTTCTGACGAAGCAGATTTATCACGTTCTGTTGGTTCTTTCGTTTTTCTGGACTCACACCACAAATATCACAGTTTTTATCCATAACACCAATAATAATATAGCAATCGCGGTTAGCCGGACTATTTGCCATACAAATAATGTCATGCAATAAATCAGCATTATTACTATGCCACTCCTGCTTAAAATCCCAATAGCTTCCCTCTACCTTCTGTTCAATCAACTCTATAATTTCATCTTTTAAAGTCTTAATCTCCATCAAAAACATCACCTCTTGTTGTATAACAGAAGAGGGATACCACTTTCTGGTACCCCTTCTATATCCTTCATTTTAAGCAATCACTATATCCACCTTGTTATCAAATCAAGCCCCTCTTTTACCCGCCAATGCACGAACCTCCTCTACAGATAACTGAGAAATCTCAGCAATCTCCTCAAAAGACATCGCACCTTTTTTCAAAAGTCTGCTTGCCACTTCTTTTCTTTCCTCTAACCGTGCTGCCAAAGCAGCCTCATCCCGCATATCTTCCATCGCCTTACACATAGCTGCCACTCCTTTCTCATCTTCCTTGAAATATCTTACACGTTCTGCCAATGTTCTATACTTTATATCCTTCGCATTTGTACAGGAAAAATCGTGCATCAGGATCCCTATGGGCGATTCATCCCGGTATTCGCCATTCACATATAAAATATGTGCCTCATCGCCAAAGTTCTCGCCAGTTTCTTTGATTACCCGGTCAATATGATAAATCGGTTTTCCCTTTCCCAGCACATCATGCTCTGTAATAAAGATTACATAAGTTTCCACCAGATTTTCCAGCTTTTCTCCCGGCTCAGTCACATTAGCATCGATCAAACTGCTGTGATATCTGGCTCTCTTTGCTCCCGCACCGCGATCTGCTCTCTGGATTTCTACATTATATCTTTTTCCGGCATGATCCGTCGCATAAATATCAAAAATAATTGATCTGCCCTGCAGATTTTTAAGCTGATGCTGGATTGCTACCTTTTCCACCTTCAAATCATCTCTGCCAAGCACAATCTGCAGCACCAGTTCCGTACATTCGATATTTTCCTCAAAACATTTTGACATAAAGTCATCATCCATCAGACGAAATCCACGGATTCTCTGCAGATCTTCCGGTCTGAACTTTTCTTCCCAATCCTTACTCATCTCTCTGCTTCCTTTCTCTGCCTGTTTTTATCAGAAGCATATACTTCCCCTATCATACTTAAATTTTATCACAGGCACACTTTTGTTACAAGGTTCGCTCTGCCTCATTTTATGTTTAGATTTTATATTTTTAACCCGGCGGTTCCCGTATTTCTTTCCTGATATCAATTTCTAATTTTCCCACTTATCCAGCCTCTGCACCATCACGATCCCCGACCGGAACTGGAGCTCGATCTTATTCTGATTAATAACCTTAACCGTCTGGATCAGCCTCCACACCAAATCATTATCAAATTCCCTGCTCAGTACCCCTGCTTTCCTTATATAATCGTCCACCTCTCCAGCTCTCTGATCATAGGCTTCTGCCAGACGTTGTTCCTTCCTGGACTGTTCTTTTCTCTTTCTCAACTCCTTCAGATGCGCCGTAACTCTCCGGTATTCCCGATCAAAATCCTCCTCTCCGCAGTTTCCTTTGGCACTTTCCTCAATCAGCGACATCAGATGCTTCTCCAGTTCCTGAATCTCTGTATCGTATTCTGTCGGTTTTGCTTTGTTTCCATAGCTTCCGATAATCCGGATCACGTTTTCACGGAATGCCTGCACAAATTCGCCCTGATCCTCTACCACCTTGCCAATTGCCATCATGATGGCTTCATGAAGGATTTCCTCTTTTAATGTCGGGGAATTTTTACACCGCTCGGAACCATGTTTCAACCGGTTATCACATCTCCACACAGCGCTTTTCTTTCCATATTTAGACCACACCTGCCTCCGGTAGGGCTGTCCGCATTCTGCGCAGATCATCAGACCCGACAGCGCATACTTGCCGCTGTACTTACTCTTCTCCTCTCCCCTCTTTTTCTTGATGGCTGCCCGGTAAATATTTCCTCGTCTGGCTTTCTCCTCCTGTACCCGGTAAAATAATTCTTTTGGTATGATGGCTTCATGGTCATCCTCTATATAATACTGGGGAACAATCCCCTTATTGACTACCTTCTTCTTCGTCAGAAAATCTACGGTATAGGTCTTCTGCAGGAGGGCATCCCCCATGTATTTCTCATTGGTCAGCATTTTATCAATCACGGTTGCCTGCCATACGGTATTGCCGGTCACTGTCCTGATCCCCTCTGATTCCAGGATTCTTTTAATCCTATAGCTGCTGTTCCCCTCCAGAAAAAGCCTGTATATTCTCCGCACCAATTCCGCCTCTTCCGGTACTACCACCAGATTTCCGTCCTTATCCTTCGTATATCCAAGGAACTTATTGTGGTTGACAATAACCTGTCCTGCTTCAAACCGTCTCACAATTCCCCAGTGACAGTTTTCGCTGATATTTCGGCTTTCCTCCTGTGCCTGGCTGCTCAGGATCGTAATCAGCAGTTCTCCGCTTCCCTCCAGAGTGTTAATCCCCTCTTTTTCAAAAAATACAGCAATGTTCTTTTCTTTTAGCTTCCGGATATTTGTCAGGGAGTCTACGGTATTTCTGGCAAAACGGCTGATGGATTTTGTAATGACCATGTCAATCTTTCCTGCCATGCAGTCATCGATCATGGACTGGAAATCCGCTCTTTTTCTGGTACTTGTCGCGCTCTTTCCGTCATCTGCATAAATCCCTGCCAGTTTCCAGTTCGGATTGCTTTTGATTTTCTCTGTATAATATTGTACCTGAGCTTCATAACTGGATTCCTGCTGTTCCATCAGGGTGCTGACACGGCAGTAGGCTGCCACCCGAAGGGTTCGCATTTGCGGCCGGATGCTCCGGTCATACGCCGGTTTTGCCGGTATGATCGATATGTTCTTTTTTATACTTGCCTCCATCACTGCTTCCCGCCTCCATCTTCTTTTATCTGGATTACGACTCCATTCTTCATATGTACATCCATGGTTCCATTCTTAAAAACCATGATTTTCTCCACTGTCTTTTGAAAGCATTTTTCATTAAAATATTCCTGTTTTCCACCTCTGCACAGGATTTCTTCAATCTTCCTTCCATAATAAGCGCGGCTTTCTATCTCTGCAGATTGATACTGTTCCATTGCCCTCTCGTAAAGCAATGTTTTGATCTCTTCTGCCGAAAACTCTTCAATCTGCAGAAATTCTTCAATCTGTCTTGTCAGCTTCCTGTATTTGGGTGTTTCCACTGCTGCGCTCTCTTTCTGAACCTCCTGTGCCAGTTCCGTATGCTCTGCCACCAGATTCATGGCTGCCAGTGCTGCATTTTTTATCTGCTCCTCTGACAGAATCCGGTTTCCGCAGGATACCTTCCTCCCATTCTGATACTTGGAACATTTCCAGCACCATTTATCTTCTCCGGGCTTTTGCCGCTTCTTCGCATATTTTCGATATTCTAATCCACACGTTCCGCAAAAGATCTTTCCATTCAAAATGCCCTTACCTGCATGACTGTTTGGATGATACCTGCGTCCCAGCTGGCTGGTTCTATTTTCCCGTCTCTCCTGTACCTGCAGAAACAACTCCTTTGAAATAATTGGCGGATAATATTCATCCCCGCAATATCTCGGGTTCTTCAGCAAATTTCCGATAGAAGCATGACTCCATGAAGGATGTCCGTTTGCATTCAGCACTCCCAGCTTTGTCATCCACTTTGCAATTCCATAGGTGGTGGACCCTTCCAAATAATCCCGAAAAATACGTTGTACCAACTCTGCCTCTTCCGGAACAACCTCTGCCCTGCCATTTTGAATTCGATATCCGATTGGAAAACGCTTTTGTCGTTTAATTCCTGCCATCTTCCACGCCCCTTTCCTCCAATGACTCTTCCAACTCCAATCCATTTTTCAGGCAGAACCGGATTTTCTGCCCCGGATATACCGTTGCATGGTCAATGATCATCAAAAATGCTTCTTCTTCATAATTTTCCATTCTGGTTGGGCGGCTCCGAAATACAGTCAGCAGATATTCTGTTTGCATGATCTCCTGTTCAAAGAACTGATCCGCCTCTAAAAGCTGCCGCCTATGGATTAGCGTTTCCAATTCTGAATCCAGCTGGTTCCGCCTTTCTATAAAAACAGCAGAGCCAATGTTGCCGTCCACCAGGACCTGCCGCAACATGTAGCTCTGCTTTCTCAATTCCTCTATTTGATAATTTAACTTCCGAATCTCCCTTTCCTGCTTTGGATCTCTTGGGACTGCTTTAAGCCCAGCCAGTAAAGGCATCAATATTTCCTCATAATTTCCTGCCAGCCGGTTCCACATCTTGGTAAACAAACGTTCAATATTTTCTTCTCGGATTGCCTTTTGACCACAGGCTTTCCTATCCTGAATATGTTTATGGCAGCACCACTGGACTTTTTCATAAGATTTTCCTATGTATAGTTTTTGCCTGCGGAATATGCTGCCGCACACCCCACACCGAATCCGGCTGCTAAATGCATAACGGTTCTGATATGCCTCTGAGTCCTTGACACACTGCTGTTCCTTTCGATATGTACAGAGCTTACGAACTGCTTCCGCTTCTTCTCTGCTGATAATAGGTTCATGGTTATCCCTGATCAGATATTGGGGAAGTTCTCCATGGTTCCGTTTCGTTCTAAATGGTATGCCTTCTGTAGTACAAGTCTTCTGTAAAAGCAGATCCCCTTCGTAAACCGGATTTTTAAGAATTTCTTTGACGGTTCCCTCCTGCCATCCATTTGACTTCCGGCTAGTAGGGATTCCCTCCTTCTGTAAGCTCTGAGCAATTGTATAGGAACCCATTCCCCCCAGATATGCTTCAAAAATCCTCCGTACTACTGCCGCTTCCTTCGGTTCAATGATCAGATTTCCATCTGGATCTTTACAATATCCATACGCAGGATCACTGATAATAAAGGTACCATTTTGAAATCTCCGTACCACAGACCATCTGACATTTGCAGAAATATTCTCTGATTCCCCTTGCGCAATGGAACTTAAGATAGTAAGAAGCTGTTCACTTTTTTCAGAAAGGGTATCAACCCGTTCTTTTTCAAAATATACGCCTATTCCAAGAGCCTTTAATTCACGAATCGCCTGAATGCTGTCTACCGTATTTCTTGCAAATCGTGTGACTGATTTTGTGATAATATAATCATGCTGTCCCCGCCGGCAGTCCTGCATCATCTTCTGAAATTCATCCCGACCATTCAGCTTTGTTCCGCTCCTGTCCTCATCCGCATAGATACCTGAAAAAATCCAGTTGTTTCGCTCTCCAATGAGCCGACTGTAGTATGCCACTTGAGCTTCCAGCGAATGCTTCTGATCTTCAGAATCTGTGCTGATCCTGCAATATGCACAAACTCGTTTTTCCTGTGTTTGTTCAAGGGACTGTATGGTGCGGACCGGATCAATCCGTGTGACTTTCTTTTCCTTTTTTACCATCGCTTTCCTTTTCCTCCATCTTCAGATATACCCTCTTTAAAATTACCTCTCCTGTTAGCACCACACAATACCACAATTTCTGCTGGATATCTAGTGCTTTCAGCATATACTTTGGAAAGTTCCGGTTTAAATGTTAGACGGTTTAAAGCATCGATTTTTTCATATTCCTCCGGCAATAAAAAACCATTTTTCAACATCAGGTCCAATAGCTTCACAGCCAGCTTATAACTGACTTCCCTGCTCTCTTTTTTCTCCAAACTAAGTCCCTCCCAATTTCTTTTCTCAACGCTGGGTGGAGGAATCATCTGCTTTTGCTGCTTCCATATACCGTCAAAATATTATCTTAACCAGATCCCATATTCCGCCCATGTCACTGCCTGATCCTCTTCCCCAAAGTATTGGTCTGCAGCTTTTTTATCTACCTCCAGCACCTCTGTCGCTTTCTCCTCTGCCAATAACAATGCTGTCAGATGCTGCTCTATCTCCCGACGCAGTTCCCCATCCTTGCAGGAACTGATTTTTCCACTTGCTGCACGCAACACCATTCTATCCCTCATATCCGTCACAGACATCCGCTCCATCTCTGTCCCATACTTTCTGAACAGCGCCGCCAGATTTTTTGGCTCCAGAGACACTACTTTTTCCAGTGTTTTTCTTGCTTTTGCATCAAAAAGATAGGCATACCCAATACTGCCTGATTCTAAAATTTCACAGATTTTCTTTTCTTCCCTTTTGTTCATCCCTTTTGTGCCTCCCACCACTTTCTATTACATATGTAGAAACTGCTCATATTCTTCCTGTTCCCCGTCGAACTCCTCTTCGAGCCCGGTATCATCAAACAGCCCCAGGCTGATCGCCACTGCATATTCCACATCTTTCATCCTACCAGCTTCCAAATGCCCTATGTATTCGCCCAACCTGCTTTTATCCAGCACCCGGATCTGTTCCAGCAGCACCATTGACGTTCTTCCAATTCCAGCTTCCCCTGCATACACCGTCACATGGATCGGAAGATTATGTTTCCCCGTCTTAGCCGTCATCGGTGCAATAATGACCGTACTACTAAAATAATTTCCTTTATCATTTTGTAAGATCATCACAGGCCGTACCCCGCCCTGTTCGCTTCCAACTGTCGGCTGCAGATCTGCCCAGTAAACATCGCCCCTCTTGATCATCCTTTCTCCTTCCTGCACAGCCTTTGAAACGGCGACGGCTAAAACCGCCGCCATTATCTATATCAACTGCCGTGCCTGTTCTTCATCAACAGTTTCCTCAATATCCCTATTTGACACTACATCCCGGGATCGGACGCTCTGCGCCCTTGGGCGGCAGTCATAAACCAGCCATGGCTTCTGGCTGTCATGGGTTTTATGCCCCTCCGAGGTTCTCCCCGAGCCGCCCTCATTGCGTGTTCCCGCACCCGCGTGCAGGGCTGTGACTGGACGGAAGTATCATAATAGGCTGTTCAGGTCATTGCAAACAGCCCGCCACAGGCTGACCGGGGATGGATTGTTTCCGCTCTGCATCTTTGATGTCATCTTGTTTGACAGGCATCTTTCCTGCCTGCAGATGGTCGCCGCGCCTCCTCCGCCATGCTTTCCCTTCCGGGCTGAACAGCTAACGTATTTATGCTGCCGGTTATGGACTTGTCAATGTTCGCTCTCCCGCCGCTGGTTCAGTTTCCGCGCCGGAAAATATCCGGAGTTTTTCCCTCCTACTTATATCCACGTTGGGAAAGCTTTCTGACAACCCTAAAATGACAAATTCTGTAAAATTTTTCTCAGTTTCTGCAAAATCCTTCCCCTCTGCTTATTTATGGCATTCTGTGAAACACGAAGTTCCCCTGCCAGCTCCCGCTCACTACGTCCGCAAAAAAACAGCTGGATAATCAGGTATTGTTCCCGTTTTTCCAGCTGTCTGATCGCTCTGTGCAATTTTTCATATTGAAGTCTGCTACATATTTCCGCCTCAATATCCTGTTCCCCTCTGTCCGGGAACAGCCCCGCTTCCATCATTCTGTCAAGGGAATCCTCCCTTCCGGGCAGAATACTTACTTTCCCTGTTTTCCGATCAAGTACCGCCTGCTCCGCTTTCAGATCGTATTCCTGATACTGCATCTTCCTTTCTGTTTCCTTCAAAACTGAAATGATTTCTTCACTGGCCTCCGGATACATCTTCCGAAAATCCGGCAGCCTGCCTGCTTTCGCCATAGAGTTCCTCCATGTCTTTAAAACAGAACAGGCACGCCAAATAATTTTCATCCACAGTATCTGGGAAAACTCTATTTTTAATCTACTCCAACCCCCTGTTAAAAATGATTTAAATATGAAAACAGCCATCCAATGCAAGCTGCACCAGATGGCTGCATCATTATTTTACAATTTTTTTCAGGTCCTTGGGCTGTTTAGGCTGATACGAAAAAAACGAGCACCTTGTGTTAACACAAACTTTTGCCGATTTTTCTGCAACCTTTTTTAACAGGACGGCTAACTGTTTTTCCATCTTTCCTACCTCCTCATATTTTTATAAGAACATCTTACCACTTTTACAGCTTCTATATCTACTCATGTCATAAAAAGCCCATCTACATGTCAGATTTTGGAAAAAGAACTAATATCACATCAAAAACATTATCCCGACACTCCACTTCCATACTCCCGCTATACGCCTCTACAGCCTGTTCCACAGATTTCAACCCATAACCATGGTTCTCCGGCTCCTGTTTCGTCGTTATATATTCTCCACCTGAAAACTTTAATTGCTTTGGATCACAAATATTTCTTATATTTATAAACAGCACACCCTTTTCATAAGATACCCTAACCAATATCCAGGCATCCTCTCTCTTCCGGCTTCCTTCTAGTGCATTATCCAGCAAATTTCCAAAAATAACCGTTAGACATCCCGCTTCAAATGGCAACTCTTCCGGCAGCTTCGCCTCACACTCAAACCGAATATGATATTCCTCTGCCTGATCTCTATAATAAGCCAATAACGAATCAACTATACTATTTCCACTAATCCTGCTTTCCCGCTCAGAATAAGTCCATTCCTCTAATAGTGTTTTTATATATCCGGCTGTCCGTACACTATTTTCATGCTTTGCCAACCCCAAAATCGCTATCAAGTGATGCTTTATATCATGACGAAACCTCCTCTGTTCTATCATCTTTTTCTCCCGTTCCTGCGTCTGCCTTCGGTATAGTTCCAACTGTTGCTCATATAAAAGCGACTGTTCTTTGATCCCTGCACTTTGTACCAACCACTCATATGTTTCAAAAATCACATAATTAATCACTAATAGCACAAGTCCTGTCATAATAACTGTCCCGCTAAATTCCGAGTATCGATCTGCAATCCAGAATAACTTATAAATCAAGATTGCACTGAAAAAAGGCACCACCATCAAGGCTGCAAATCTATGCGTCGGGAATCTCCCCGCAACAGCCTTGCTTCTTGCCATCTGTCTTAAAAGCTGCAAAATACAAAACATTATAGTTGTTGCTAAAAATCCGCAAGCATCATTTAAAGCACGATCCGACATACCGCTATATTTTAAAAATAGCATGACAATTATTTCCGCAATCATCCATCCTACGCTAATAATAACTGCAAAAAGAAAACTCTTCTTTTTACTATCCCGAAAGGAAAAATATGCCAGAATCATTAAGCTTATCGTTGTAATCACCCAAAAAAACTGTGGAGATAAAAACTGTATAAATTTATATACTATCTGAAAAATAAAATAGGAGCTCCATAAGATAGTCTTCAACCACCCTTTTTTCGGCTCTCCCAGAAAAATCCTCATATATTGATAAACCGTAAACAGATAAAACGCAGACAACAAAACTTTTGAAACAACAAAAATAAAAGAATCCATCATATATTCCATTTTCCTTTCTTCAATTCACACAACTGTCTGGACATTTCATACTGCCGATCAGGACTGATTGGAAATTCAATTTCTTTCCCGTTTACCGCAAGTATCACAGATGTCGCATTCATCCGACGAACATAATCATAATTCAGCAAATATGACTGATGACTCCGTAAAAAAAATCTCCCTCCTGCCTTCATCCCTTCTTCAATCTGATTTAATTTTCCGTAAAACTCCCTATACTCCCCATTCCAAAGATACAGACGTATAACTCTTCGGTCACTTTCAAAATATGCAATCTCTCGGAACGGGATTCTGAAAAACCCGCGTTTACATGTATACTCAAAACAAGCATTTCTATCAGAAATCTGCCTACAGGCATCCACAAAACATTCTGACAGCTGCTCTGTATTCACCGGCTTATCAAGAAATCGAAAAACACCCACTTCAAACAATTGCCGAAAGTATTGATCATAGCCAGAAATGTATACCAGCAATACTGTTGGATCAAGATGTCGAAGCTGTTTTGCCGCCGAAATACCATCCATCTGTGTCATTTCAATATCCATGAAAATAATGTCATATCTTGTCCCTCTATTTAGTTCTTCTAAAAACCCTGCACCATCAAAAAAAATCTCTGTTTCTAATGGTATTGAAAGTTCTTCTGCTACACTGTGAAGCTGCCTTTCTAGCTGCCCGGTAAATAACTTATCATCATCGCATATTGCCGCTTTTATCATTTGTTCTCTCTTTCTTAGCACTTCAATCATTCTCTAAAAAACACGTCAATATTTTCGTTCCTCAATTGGTAGTAACATTTTTAAAATTCATAATTTCTCTGTTTATTTTCCATGTATTTCTATAGTTTCAACTTATATTTTTTTACCAAATCTTTAATCTTTTCCACAAAATATTGTTCCTACTGCTATCACAATAATGATGATAAATGTCGGAACCTGAAGCGTTAAAATCCCAACTGCCAGTAATATCCACAACAATCCTCTCCCATATCTTTTTCCAAACACCTCCTGAATGCTTTCTACTATTCCCGGACTACAAATTTCCTTTAGTTCCTTTTTCCCACCTTTTATATCATCTATTTCTCTTCTTAAAATTTTTTCTAATTTGCACAACTCGTATTCATTTTCATAATAATGTAGCTGCATATATTCAAACACAAATCCCCCAAGCATTACTATCGGACACAAGGTTAAAAAAGCAAATAATAATAAAAGAACTCCCCAAGAAACTAAAAGCAATATTCCCTTTTTCATTACTATCACACTGTCTGTTAATTGGACCAATTGCAGCAATTCATTTAATATTTCAAATAATTGATCGGGTGAATATCCAAATTTTCCCATTTCCCATGGAATTGTCGGAAGGACAATTCCTAAAACAATTCCAAATATAAGCGGGATATGTATAAGTTCCCGCCTTTTGTATTTATTCTTCATATAATTATAGCGCTGCATCATTTCATTCAGCTGAACTTTAGGTTCCATATAAAACTCATCAATAATTTTTTCCATTTCGACACGTTGCTTAATCATTGTCCAATGCTTTTTTCGTACTTCTTTTAAATTTTTGTCCAGTAATTTGTAATTTTTCGTTTCCTTTGTATCCATATTCTCCTCTTTTCTTTTGTTTTCCATCGTTCAAAATTATTCTTCTATTTCTATCCTGTCCGATTTTTCCTGAATAAATTTTCCCATATAATATCATATTCTCAACAGAATTTTTTGACGTTATTAATCTTCTTCAAACAATTAACTCAATATATCAAGATTCTACTATCAATTTTCATCTTATTCACTGCTAAATCATACACCTATCAGCAAATTTGCTCTGAAATATTATAAATTAGCTATAGCATATAATATCCAAATATGCATAGGATAAAATAGATAATAAAACCACTTACATTTTCTTCCTTCTTTCCCATTATACATCAAAATAAGAGGAAATGCCAAAACCATCATCCACTGAAACTTATTAAATGGGACTAGATACTCTATTGCTCCTCTCATATAATAAGTTCTTTGAATCAAGAATTCTAAAACAAAGGAAAAAAGGGGAAAAAATACACATAATTCTTTCTTTTTCTTCTTTAAAAAATATACTATCACAAAAAATAGCACCAAACATATACTTCCCTCAGAAAAAATAACACTTCCAAATAAAGCTCCATACAAGTAGTAACGCATATTCATACCAATAAACCAAGGAATTTTTAAAAATTCTGCAAGAGCCACACATAAAGTAAATATTATTATTTGATGTAATGTAAAGCATGTTATTCCTCTTATCTTCTCTTTGTTTGTACTCTTTCTTTCAATCAAATCAACTATCACGCAGCCTAAAAATAATGTTACAAATATATTATTATTTATCCCATTCGCTTTTTTTAATACTAAAAATATAATAATATTTCCTATAGACATTACAATCCCAAGAAAATATAACCGAAATAAATATCTTTTTCTATTTTTTGTATAATAAAATCCCCATGCACTGCAATAAAAAAACAAAGGTGCTGATAATCTTCCAATCCATCTAAACCAAATAGGGGAGTTTAAAAAAAACTCCCCTATATGGTCAAACACCATACATATCAATGCTAAGATTTTTAATGCATTTATAGACATTTTAATATACCGAACCGCTAAAATGACTCGGCGCACTAAAAGTTAAATAATATAACTCCTCTTTATCAAACCCATCTAATGTTCCTGTCAATGTTGCGTTTCCTTCCACAGTAATCTTTTTGGACTTAAACCAGCCACCTGATGTATAAAATTTAACAGTAAGCTTACTATCACATTTATTTGTAATAGAATAGCCAATTTTTTCTTTCCCGGTAAAATGTTTATTACTGTACAATGTACTAGCCTGTGCTTCACCAGCAAATGTAAGTGACTCATTTTCCAAATTCACATATTCGTCAGTGCTTGGTCTTCCTAATCCATATACATCAATTTCCAGAGGAGCAACTGTACTGACATTATGCATTCCTTCAGGGTAGCCTTCCGCTGCAAAAGCTACTGTTCCCATTGATATCGCCAACAAAAATACCATCATTACTGAAATAACGTGATTTCTTTTTTTCATCTCAATCTCCTTCTTAAATCATGCATACCATTTAAATTTTGAAAAACAATATTCAGGCTTCAAATCTTGCTATTTTGAACTATCCTCATCGGAAGCACCTCCTTTTTAATATAATTAAAACAAAATCCTTGAATTTTTATATCTTCTTGTTCTTTTGGGACTTTGTTTTATATTTTTATTATATCAACCATTTCATCTCATTTTTCAATTTGTCATTTTCAAGTGCTCTATTTGTAATTTTTTCTTCTCGCATCCATTTTACTCATTATTTATGTATTTTGCATAAGCGTTTAATCGGGTATAAATATGATTTAATTCTGATAAAATATTATAAGAAACAGTATTTTTTAGTGAAGGGAATATCATTATGCCCGCAAACCGTTTAAAAGAATTGCGAAAAAGCCAGGGGATATCCCAAATTCAGTTTGCTAAAATTCTCCACTCCTCCCAGCAAGCAATCAGCCGCATAGAAAACGGGACTGGAAATATTTCGTCAGAGATGCTCATAAAAATTTCTAAATTTTTTAATGTGACCACAGATTATATCCTCTGCCTCTCAGATAATAAAAGAGATTCAACCCGTCAGCTTCAGGCAATGAATGAATTTGAGCAATTTCATGATTTCTTGCAGAGATATCAGCGTCTTAACCCACTGATGCAAGATGCAATGCTAAATATGCTTGAGCAACTTGAAAATATTCAGGAAAATACTATATTGACAAATTCTTTCGACAAAACTACTAAAGGAATAACAGAACATGATCAGAGTGGCAATATGTGATGATGATATTTCTTTTACAGGAAGCATAGAGGAGCAGCTCCACACCTTAACAGCCTCGCTTTCCATGCCGCTGGAAACAGAAACTTTTTTTAATGGCAACAGTCTTTTAGCAGAACTTCACAGAGGCATCCGTTACGATATTATTTTTATGGATATTGAAATGCCTAATATAGACGGAATCTCTGTAGCAAAACAGCTTCGCCTTCTTGACCCTGCCACGCTTTTAGTCTATATTTCAAGCTACGATCAATACCTACGACAACTATTTGAAGTTGGTGTATTTCGTTTTCTTGACAAACCTGTTGACTATTCCCAACTGTCCGAATGCTTCTTAGATGCCTGCCATTTAATTGCCGGAATGCATTCATACTTTGAATATACATACAACCGAGAATTTTTTCGCTTTCCTTTTCGGGATATCGCCTATTTTGAAAGTGATCGTCGTATCATTTATATGTATCTTGGAAATGGAGAACGAAGAGAATTTTATAGTAAACTAAATAAAATTGAAGAACAACTAAAATCTAGTGGTCATTTCTTTCTACGCCCCCATCAGTCTTATCTTTTAAATTACGACTATGTTCGCCGGATGGATAGAACTTCCATTACTCTCGCTGTCAATGGCAAAGAACTCTTATTTTCAATCAGTCCCGACCGTCAACATGATATGTCCAAGCAGCTATGTGAATTAAAACATGGCAAATGGAACGCTTGAATCTCTTTCAATTTTATTATAGTATTTAATAATTCATTCAATGCAGGAGGCTTCTCATGAACTATTTATCCAAAAAATTAACAGCTTATATTCTAAGAAAAGGGCTTATTTCTCAAGAAAATACTGACGCATACGAGTATGGTTTTCTATACCTGCTTGAAGTCCTTGTAAGCCTTTTTTGCAGCATAATCATTGCAGTATTTCTGAATGCCGAGGTGGAATGCCTTCTTTTTTTTCTCTTTTTCATCCCGCTTCGCTCTTATTCCGGTGGTTTTCATACAAACCACTATATTTCCTGCTTAATTTTATCCTGTTTCCTATTATTTTCCGGTCTTTTTCTTGTAAAACACGTTACTATTTCTCCCATGATCAGTATCTCTCTGATCCTTATATCGATTGGTCTTCTTAAATTGATCGGTCCCGTAGACCACCCTGATCGCAAGGTCGAGTCCTCTGAAAACGATATTTTTATAAAAAAATCAAACATTACTTACATTCTAAGCATTGCAATCGCCTGTCTGTTCTTCATATTTAAAATGCCGGCCTTTTTATTTTTAGAGGCATTTGTATTTGTTTTAGTTACTGTTTTATCATTTTTAGGCAGATTAAAGTATCATAACCTATAATTTTTTCTTCTGCCCCTATCATTTTCTTCCCCTGTTCCCTTCCTGTCGGTTCATCCTGCCCCTATCCCCGGTTCACTGTCAGGGCACACTTCTCCCCAGGTGTGCCCTTTTAAATTACAAAATGGTATAGCGGTTTGAAGTAAAGCCCCCATTTTCCCTGTGTCGGATTTCCCTTTTTAAATATCCCTTCTCTTCCAGATCTTTCAGTGCCCTCTTTACCGTGCTGCGCGACAGGCCTAAATCGCGCGCAATGGTTCCGATGGCGGGCCAGCAGGTTCCTTCCCTGCCTGTCCGGTCTTTCAGATACATATATACCGTCACACACCGGTGCGGTATCTCCGCCTGATATATTTCTTGAAAATATCCCACTGCATTCTCCTTTCAGTCTGTCCGTAACGGGGATTTTCGCCTCTCTTCCCAAAACGAATCTTCCTCACACTCTTCATCTGCATCTTCTTCCTCCTCATCTTCCCAAAAACCATTCCGAAGCATCATTTCCTCTTCCAGCTCAAACCTGTCTGCATAAAACACTGGACGGGCTGCTTTTTCCGGCATCTCATATGGCTCTTCAAAGTGAATCCCCCACTTTAAAAATAACGGCAGCTGCGTCCTCATCGGACAGCATCCCGTTTTTGCCAGAATGAAGTTCCCTTTGGGCAGCGTCTTTAATTCATCCGGGGACATCAAGGGACGTCCCATCATCTGAAGGCTCTGACTCGGGTCATGCTTCCCTCTCGAAACAGACCCGCCCAGGACTGTCCTGTTCCCCAGCGCTTTGGAGAGGATTTCCGCGCTTTCCGAATTAGGGGCAAAGCCACCGAACAGGATATCCTGACAGTTGTCTATGATAATGCTGGAGCCTTCTTTTCCATAATTTTTTTCCAGCTGGGCGAAGCTCTGGATGATCGGTACCATACTGATTCGACGGGAACGTCCTGCGGAAAACATCATTTCCATCGATTCTACTTTCGGGATTGTTCCAATCTCGTCTGCAAACAGCATGACCCTGTTCGGAAGTTTTCCCCCGTGCTCATCCGCTATCATCAGCATTTCTCTGTAAAGCTGCTGTAAAAACAGGGATACCATAAAATATTTCGTATTATCCTCTTCCGGCAACACAAGGAAAATCGCAGACTTTTTGGTGCAGAAGCTTTCCGTATCCATCGTACTGTCAAAACAGAGTATCTGCTCCATCTCACTGTCCAGGAATGCATTCATACGGCTCATTGCCGTAGAAAGGACAGACGCCATCGCCTGATCGCCGCTGTTTAGGGCTGCTCCTGCAAACCATTTCGCTTTGTGGTTCTCCGGCAGCTTGTCCATCAATATCTGAAACAGGCTGCGGTTTTTTACCGGTGACGGAGCCATCATATCCTGAATCAGCTTAAACACAGAAACGATATGTCTTTTCGGCGGAGGACAATATTCCGCCACAAGCAGGATTACAGAAGTCAAAAGCCCTTCTGCAGCATCATAGAAATATGCATTCTGGCCATAGTTTCCTGCAGATGAGCCATCTGAACAGATAATCGTTTTCGCAGTGATCTTGGCATATTTTTCCGCTTTTGCTTTCGCCTGCAGATTCTCCGGTTCCTCCAGATAAATATCCATATATTTATTAACCAGCGTCAGGATATTATTTCCTTCAGAGCGAGTCGGATTTCTCAAATCCAGTATCGAAATCTGATATCCATAATACTTCTCTGCAATCCCCGCATAGTTCCGGAACAGATCGCCTTTTGTATCAGTTGTCAAAAAGCTCATGCCGGATGCACAGGCATACTCGATATTGGGATACAGAAAATGGGCCGTCTTTCCGACGCCCGCAGCCCCGATCATCAGGCAATGGATATCCCCGCTGTCGATCAATGCGTCGATTTTCCCTCCGGTCCTCCGCCACCCTACAACCAATCCCTGAGCTTTGGGCAGATTTTCCCCCCGCCTCCACTTTTCCGGTTCATAAGCCACTCTCACATACGTTTCCCGAATTTCCTTTTCTGTTGCAAAACGGGCTGTCCCATACTGTCCGTCGCCCACCGTCTTTGATTTAATCCCATTCAGGCTATATTGATTTGATAAAAACATCAAACCTCCAAGAAGCGCCATCATCCCTATCCCTGCGACAATAAAAAGAATAATCTGATAATTTCCCATACTTTTCCCTACTGCATCTGCAGGTTTTCTCTCCTCCCTTTAGCCATCAGCTCCTGCAAGTCTTCATTCCAGTCTTTTCCTGACGGAAAAAGCGGGAACACCTCCCGGTATCCCCGCCCTTCCAGATTTTTTTGTATTCTTTCTTCTGCCTGAAGCCCCGCTCTGTCCCGGTCCAGGCATAATGCAACCTGTCTGATGTACGGCACATCTTCCAACATCTGGAACAGTCCCTGTTCCGACAATCCGCAAAGTGCCACATAGCTGTGCTGCTCCCATTCTTTTTGATATAGGGTCAGAAAGGAGAGCAAGTCTATCGGTGCCTCAAACACATAAATCCTGCCGCTCTTACCTGTCCAGTGAAAACTGTATTTCGGGTCGCTGCTCTCTTCATTGCCCTTAAATGCCTTCCCCCCTGTAAATGTCCCATGCTTGTGGGCATGACGTGCCACACCGCTCTTATCATATCCAACAAACACTGCATTATGATATTTCCGGTCCTCATAGATCATCCTGCGTTTTATAAATTCAGCTAGGACCGTCCTGCTGATTCCTCTGGTTGTTGTAAGGTAGGCAAACGCCCTCCGCATTTCTGTATTTTTCTCCGGCAGGGCAAATGGCTTTCCTTCTTCCCTGCTTTTTCCCTTTTCACAGATATCCGAATAACAGACTTCTCCCTGCTCTCCATCCAAAAGCATTGTCACCGCATCCGGAAAATCTTTCCCATAAAACATTTTTACAAAATCGATAGCTCCTCCGCCCTTCTCGATCGCATGGTCATACCACTGGTTTCCCCGCACCGTAATGCTATGGTCGCTGGCAAGACGTTTTTCCCTGCCTGATTTTAAAAGCCGCTCCCCCTGCCGTAAAAGGAAACTTTCCAGATTTACCTCATTGGCACGCCGCTTCTGTTCTTCTGTAAAATAAATAAAACCTGCCATTTTCCAGCCTCCTATCCTTCTATCTGTTGTTCCGGTTCATGGTCATCTGTCCGATGCCCCTGCGCACGCCGTTTCTCAGTCAGCTTTTTTCTCCGTTTCCTGTCAATATGGTATCTTCCCGTCCTGTTTTCTTTTCGGAACTCTTCCTGAAATATTTTTTGCAGACCAGCCATCAGCCTTACTGTAGCAAAAAATACAGAAGGTTCCCTGACCGCAGCTTCTTCCTGAATCCATTCAGCAATCCGTACATTAGGATTTATTTGAAGGGCCTCTTTGATCACCAGATTCTTAAGACTTTTAAATGCAACGCACTGCGACAGCGGCACCTGTTTTTCCGGGCTGTTTTCATAAAATTTCCGGATTTCTCCCTGCCATTTATTCCATTCCCTGTATAACGCATCCACACGCTCATCTTCCGCAATCTCATCTATGATCCGGTCCACCAGATTTTTTACGTCCCGCTTCAAATATCCATAAACTTTTTTCCCTTTTGTATGGCTCAGTTTCTCTGATAAAGCAAGAAGCATTTTTTCCAGCTCCATGTTTTTTACCATCCCGCTTTTCATCTCTTCCATCAGCTGTTTTATGACATCCGCACTTTCCTCCTTCATTTCTGTTCGTGCCTGATTTTGCTTATCATAGATGTTTGCAAAATCCTGCCGGAAAATGTCATGTGCCAGTTCCGACCGCATCGCCTCGATGGATGCTTTAGTCAGATAGCCGTCATTGTCCCTTGCAGAATACACCATCAAATGCACATGCGGGTGATGTCCCTCATTATGAAAGGCTGCATACCATCTTAAGTCTGCGCTGTCGATTTTCATATGTTTACAGAGCATCGCCCGCTTTGACCTTAATAGCGCCATCCACTGTTCTGCCCGGTCATATCCCAGCCGCGCGGCATCTTCCCTCTTCAAAGAAATGACATGCGTCCATATCACGCCCTTATGTTCCGCTGCCTCTTTCTGCACCTGCCGCAGCATGACAGGCTTCCCTGCGTCAGTAAACAGACCATGCTCCCCGACCCGCTCCACTCTCGGACGGTTCGCTATATAATCCACATAATTTTCCATACTCCCTGAGAAATCCACATAACGCTCCAACGCACAGGATATCAGCTCTGATGCATTCCCCATTGTCGGATGCTCTGAAAAATCCATGTATTCCAACAGCTCCCTCGCCTCCGGGATTTTCCGGACCATCTCCTCGATATATTGTCTCTGGTTTTTAGTCGCTGGAAGGTTATCCCGTCCCCCTGCCATTTTTTCAACGCCTTCCCGTGTTCCTATATAACGGACATAATGTTCTATCCGCGGCGCAGGGACATCCCGCAGATAGCGGGATGTAAAAATCAGCTTTGCCATATACTTTTATTCCCGTCCCCTCTGATACCGGTATGCATCCTCAAACAGAACTGTCCCGTTGATACGGCTGACTTCCTCCACACATTTTGCATGGAGCTTCTGCAAATCCCCTTCATCCACCTCATGGCTGTATGCGATCACATGGCAGAGCTTTGCCAGCTCCACTGCCATTTTAAAATCCATCCGCGCCAGACGGTTTTCGCTGTCCTTCACAGTCCCTCCCAGCATAGACGAGAGGGACTGCAAAAGATAATCCTCCGATTTTTCAGCAGAAAGGAATCCCAGATAAAACCGTAAAGCGTCCTCTATCATCTCTGTGCGGCTCAACGCCATCCCCTCCTGCACATAGGCATCTGCTGTCCTGACAAGCTCTTCATCCATCCGGATTGAAAATTTTATTTTTTCCGTGTCCATCCCCCTTTCTCCTTTTATCACTTTCCCTTTTGTGCAGAGCCACCCAAAAAGCTGCTTCTTTTCCCTGTTTTCGCCGTTTCTGCCACCTGAACCCTGCGAAAAATGTTTCATGGGTGGCATCCTGTTTTCCCGCACGGCTTTGCCGGGCGGTGTATTACGGGCGAGGGGGCTTTTTTAAGCCACCCGCCCTTTAACCCGCACACATTTCGACCTTGCCCCATCCTCTTTTTCTCCGGAATCCTGCCCTTTCCCAAGCTCTGCCAAACGCGCGCTTGACTGGCTCTCATGCACATTTCCCCGCCCCTGCTCCCAAAAGCCCACACAGCGGCTCACAGGCGCTTACAGGGCTAATCCTCTTCCCCTCTGGCTGCCGCCCTGCTCTGCCGTCTGCCAGTATTTCTTGCCTCTTCCTCCCGGCTTACCCTGTCATCGATGTATTCGCGGGTCGCCAGCGGCACATATTTTTCATAAAGCTTCTGGATGATGTCGTTTAATTCTTCCTGAAGGTTTGCATCCTTTTTCCCCATATGGAAGAAAAGCGCATCCAGTTTCTCCGTATTAAATGTGATTGTTAATGTCGTATTTTTCATTTGTTCCCTTTCTCTGCTTTCATCCGCAGCTAAAACAACCGTCCATACCCATACAGATGCCTCCGCCAATAAGCAGCGTTTAAGTCCGCATACCCGATCGGGTCACCTGCATGGAGCATCCTTCCCCCACCTACATAAATCCCCACATGGCTTACAGCGCTTCCTGAAGCATATGTCCCTGTAAAAAACACCAAATCTCCGGGCTGTGCCTCCCCCTGTGATACGGAGGCGCACTGGTCATAAATCCCCTGCGCTGTCGTCCGGGGCAGATAACATACCCCCGACTGTGTATAGACCCAGCAAATATAACCGCTGCAATCAAAGCCGGTCGCCGGGGAACTTCCTCCCCACACATAATCCATCCCGATATATTTCCGTGCTTCCTCCATCAATGCGGCAAAACTTCCATCTCCCATCGCTTCCCCTGCTTCTCCAGATATTTCTCCCCCGATGCCCCCTCCCTGTTTTACAAGGCTGTAAATCCTGCGGGCATTGGTTTTATCCTCCACACGTATCTCTTTTCCAAGCAGCTGCGACAGGCTTTGGCATATCTGGTTCTGGTCAGAAACAGGAACCGTTACCGTAACGATATTTCCTTCCTCATCCTCTATTTCTTCAAAAGAAACAAAGCATTCCGCAAATTTCCTGTAATCGGCATTCCTCATATGTCCCTGCTCTGTCCCGAAAAACAGCGCATAGAAATATGCTTTTACCAGATCTGCATCCAGCGTCCTTTCCCTGACATCTTCCTTTATTTTCCCAATCTCCCTGTCCAGGTCTTGAAAGCTTTCCTGCATATCCCTGACATAACTCCTATACTCCTCCGGCATTTTTAAGGATACCCCACTGCCATAAAAAGACAAAAATACAGCCTGCCTGTTATGATCAGCAGTACCTGATAAGGAACATACCATTACTGAAATGATAAGAAAAAACGGGATACATATGGCTGCTGTCACGGACAAAACAGCCGTCCTGACGCGTTCATCTGTCATTGCTGTAAGCGCTGCTTTTACGGCAAACACTGCCCCTGATACCGACACAAGCCCTCCCCCTTCCATACTGATATCTGTTAATATCCCATCCTGACACCGCCTGTGTCCTGCTGGTTTTCCTGCAGGCTTTTTTCCACCAGTCCATACGCCCTCTGAATGGCATCCTCCAAAATCTCTACATCAAAGCCTGCCGACCGGTATCCCTCCCGGATGATTTCTGCGTAATGTTCCGATGGAATCCCAAATTCCCGTCCGGGAGTCATGACATATGCCATGACCCGCTGGCATTTTCCGTCCACTTCCACCTCCATCATCTGCTTCCCATACAATCTCGGATACCCTTCATAACAGTCTAACGCCACCTCATCCCAGGCACCGATCTCCCAAAGCACCACTGGAACACTGCTTCCTTCCCGCGGCTCTACCGTCGCAACCGCCCCGTGCCTTGCGCCCCTGAACAGCAGCTCATAATTTTTCAATATCCCCTTCCCTACTACTTCTGCGGTCCGGCACCGGTCTGCCATCTGCTCCAGATTCATGTTGCTCCCGTATGCCATATACAATCTTGTCCTTCTGCCCATTTTTCTTCTCTCCTCATCCTCTTATCGTCATCGTCCCTGTTTCCGTTTCCTCATCAGCCGCCTGCTCCTGCAGCCTGCAGCTTTCTGCCCGTTTTCGCCGCAGCCGCTCCTGCTGTGCGATCGCCTGAGCCGGGTCCCGCCACGCGATACACCCCGGCAGATCCTTCAGCAAATGATACCGCGCCGTTTCAAATTCCTTTCCATTCAGCCCCAGCCGCAGAAGCCATGTCCGGAAAGTATACTTCTCATTTGTTGTTTCCGTCCGGATCCTGCTCGCACAGGTCTGGTTTAACGCCTGTGCCGTAACTGCAAGGCAAAACTGGATATACGCCTTGATCTTCCCCGCATGGAGCGTCCCGTTAAACAGCCGGAATTCAACGGTCCCTTTCTGGAAAACCGAATGGAGGTTTAAGCAATGGTAACGGCTCTGGTCATAATGCTGTCCCCTCCTGCTCCTGCCGTTGTACCAGATTTCCTCTACCGCCGCCATACTGGTCGGACGCCGCCTGTTTAATTCTTCCAGAAAGCGCTCTTCCACAGGTCTGCACCACCGGTGCTGTCTTTCCACAGACACCCCCAGCGCCTTATAGATCAGGTCCTCCTTTGCCGCCATGATATTCGTAAGGTTCCGCAGCTTCCCCGCATCAAAGGGCGATGCGTCGATATGCACATGGATGCCGCAGCTCTCATTTACGATCGCTCCTTTCTTTTTTAGCGCCCGGATCAGCTCCTGGATTTTCTCAATATCTTCGTACCTGCAGATCGGGCTGACCATTTCTGTTTTATATACTGCGCCCGCAGACCTTCTCTCCCCGTCAATTTTCCGCTCTGCCCTGATGCTGCCGTCGCTCATAAATTTCCACTGGCGTCCTTCCTGATCCACAACTGCATACGTCTGGTAATAAGTGCCAACATATTCCGACCTTGTCCCAAAATATGCGGCAGCTACCTTCGCAGCCCCCGCCCTTGTGATCCCGGTCATTTCAATTTCAATCCCAAACCGCTGCTCCCTAAGATCCATTTTCCCCCTTTATCTCCCGCCGGCATCACCAAACAGCTTTGCCTTGTGCTCCGGCGCATGCACCATCAGGTTATACCGTTCATTCCCGCATTTATAAAGGCATACGCCCCTCTGGGGATACCGGATCAGCTGATATTCACACTCCTCCAGCTGCAGGGTATCCGTATAGAATTTTGCATCGATGCTCCCGGCATTGAACAAAAACTGATGGGTCGGGATTGAAAACAACGGCTTTGTATATTCCCGTATGCCGTCCAAATTAAAATCTTCCAGATTCTGGCTCGCAATGATCACGGCAGAATCCTTTTTCCTTACCCTCTTTGAAAAATTACGCACATATTCCACGGCGGTCAGGTTCGACAGAAACAGATAAAATTCATCCAGACTTGCCGCCGCATTTCCCTGTGTCAGCAGTTCATTGCTCATAAAGGAAAGCACATTAAAAAGCAGCGCATCCTTTAAGCTCCTGCTTGCCTGCAAAAGTCCCTTTACCCCAAAGGTAATAAACCCGGAGTCTGTGATATTGGTATGCCCGTTAAAAAACTTACTTTCTGCCCCTATGCACATGGAATGCAGCCCCAACAGGATTCCCTGCAGCATTTCTGCCGTATAAATCTGTTTACCATTTTCATCAAACCTTTTATATTCCTCTTCCATAAAACCATACAGGTCTGATAAAACAGGATAATCATAAGAGTTCATGCGGTCAAAATGGCTTCTGTCACTGATTCCCCACTTGGCATAAAGCTTCTGTACCATGATCTCTATCACATCGAGCTCCCTGTCCGTAAAATCCTTATAGCTCCTAAAAAAATCCTTCAGGAAGCTGATATGCTGTGACAAGCGCGACCGGATGCGGAACGTCTGCGGTGCATCCGCATCCTCTAGCCCGCTGCTGTCATCCCACATTTTAGGCTCCAGCGGATTGATCAAAAACTCGCCGCCCATCAGGTCGATAAAACATCCCCCCAGATTTTTCGTAAGCTCTTCATATTCCATTTCAGGGTCAAGGGCGCATATCCGCATGCCCGCCTCCCGTAAATTTGTTAAGATGAGCTTCAGCAGATAACTTTTCCCTTGTCCGCTGTTTCCCAAAATCAGGATGTTCGCATTGGTCTTATCATCCGTACGTCTGTTAAAATCCACGATCACATTGCTTCCAAACTTATCCTTCCCGACATAAAATCCATTCGGGTCCGTTTTTCCGGAATAATGGAACGGATAAAGGTTTGCCACACTGCTGGCGGGCAATACACGTTCAAACTGATCCCCGAATAGATTCCTCCCTGTCGGCATCACACACCGAAATCCCTGTTGCTGCCGCAAAAGCAGACGGTCCACATTTAACTTCGCACGTATCAGTTCTGTCAGTACCTCTGTCTGTAAAAGCTTAAAACGCTCCAGGTCATGGGCACACAGCTCCAGATAGACCGCCGTATGCAAAAGCGGCTCCCTGTTTCTGTGCATCTGCGCCACAATCGCCGTTACGTCCTGAAGGTTACTTTCTGCCAGCACAGTCTGCTGTAGGTCGTTCGTGCTGCTCCGGTCCAACCGGTTTTTATTTACCGCGTTGCTGATGATCCTTTTTTCTTCCATCGCCGTAACATGACGGGTATAGATGTGGAGCGTTACGCCATCCTTTTCCCCGAGATGGGACAGGATTGCCTGCTCATCCGTCGCAGTCGGGTATTCCCTGATCGCCCATACACAGCGGTAAGTATTTCCGCATATAAAATGGTCTGTTTCAAACCGGATCACTGACGGCGCAATCATATCCAGAAATTCCCGGATATGGGAATCTTCCCTGTTTTCCTCAAAATCTTTCTGATGTTTTTTCAACTTTCTGCCTCCATGACTGAAAAAATCCCGTCTGCCTTCCGGCATCCGGGATTCGATTTTTTCCTGTTATATAAGTTCCTGCCCTTTTAATCCTCCTGAATGATCCAACGCTCTCCGTCAAAATCTTCAAACTTTTCCGTTGTCACATTTTGCTCATAATATACGGCAAGAAGGCGCTTGATGTCCTCCCTTCCCGCCCTGCTGACAGAAAAGCCCTGTTCTTTCAGGGATTTTTCAATTCGTGACAGATAAGCCAGAGCCTCCCGCTCTTCTTCCTCCTTCAACCGGACGATGATTAAAAATTCCCTCGCTGTTGCCATCTGAACCTGTATCCGGTCAAGATGCTTCTGGTCTTTTTCCAGCAGGCTGCGCACCACAGGGTTTTGTTCCTCCTCCATCCTCCTGCGTAAGAACAGTTTATTCTCTTCAAAGCTCTCCCTGCTGTTTAAGCATAACATCTCAACTTCCGCTACCCCTTTCAGCACCGTCATCAATGCATATATCCGTCTCCCGATGCTCGCTTCTGACAGCACGGATAAATTTGCCGGTTTTATCAGAAAATACACCAGCGTCTCCTGACCGTATGTCACAAGTCCATATTCCGTAAGTGCCTGTACACCGATCAGATGGCGCGTATCTGTCTCCTGCCTCCGCTTTCTTTCCCTTTTCCCTATATATCCGCTCACTCTGAACACCTCCTCCATTCAAAGCTCTGCTGACGGATAAAGAAGAACTCACATGCATATCTGATAAAATCCAGAATGCTGGCATCCTCAAAACGGATCGTCAGAAACGCATAAACTGCCGTCAGCACTGCCGGGAAAAAGATTCCCGCCTGTGTCAGCGCCAGCACCGACGCCACCGCGCAGACCCCTGTAATCCCAAGGTCTTTTAATTGCCAAAGCCACAGGGTAGCCCTTGACTTTAAATTATCAGGGTAAATATACATATTTTTTTCTCCTCACACGCCTTCAAAATCTCCGTTTTCATCCAATTCTCTGTTTTTCTGCAAAAAGCAAGCGATCCGCCGCAGGACAAAGTCCACACAGGGAATCGCCACGCTATTTCCAAGGGCACGGTATCTCGCATTGTCAGATGCCCCCGGAATATCCGTCCATCCGTCCGGAAACCCCTGCAGCCGTTCGCACTCCAATGGTGTCAGGCGGCGCACCTGTTCTTTATTTTCTACAACGCACTTATCCCCATTGATATACTGGTTTCCTGCTCCCTTATAATCTGAATAAGTGAGCGTCCCGACTGTTTTCTGATAAGTTTCCTTCTCACAAAATACCGCATGACGGTCCATACACGTCAGACTGTAGCTCACATCCGGCAGACACCCCAAGCCATTTCCCCCATTCTGCAGCTGTCTGCCGATAATATTTCCCGTAATACAATAGCTTCTGGGATTCATGGCACACTTCCTGTTTTCTTCTCCTGTCATCCTTCTATCCCCGCCTGTTTCTTCAGCGCCCAAAGAAGCTGCTCCGGGAGCTTCTTCCCCCTTGCTTTTACCCTTTCCAGTATCCCCCGGCACGCTTTCTGGCTCAAATAATATCTTTGGGGCGGTGAGTCCTCCAAAATCTGCCACAAGAAAGATTCGACGGCGACGCTGGGGGACTCCCCAGTATTGAGCGTCCAGCACTCGCCAAGCCACGCTGCATCGTTTTCCCAAAATGGCAGCCCCAGCAGATTCCCAGCGCCCGGTGTCAGGTCGAGGCACATCACAGGAACAGTCTGCGATCCGGATGATTTCCTGCAGGACCGCCCTGAAATCCTCCCCCGCCGCACTGCTGAATGCTCCCGGCACATTTTCCCAGACCATATACCGAGGTCGTCTAAGGTCATCTGATATCCCTCTTGTACCATCTGCATCCCTCATCTCCTTTACGATCCGCACCTGTTCCATAAATAATCCTGACCGTTCTCCCGACAGCCCTTTTCTTTTCCCAGCTACGGACAAATCCTGACAGGGGCTGCCGCCGCAGATAATATCCACAGGAGGGATATTTTTCCCGTCGACTCTCGTGATATCCCCTAAATGTTCCATTTCCGGGAAATGGATTTTTGTTACCCGGATTGGGAATGCCTCTACCTCGCTTGCCCAAACTGGCTTTATCCCATTATGGACAGCTGCCAGCGGAAATCCCCCGATCCCATCGAACAGACTCCCCAATGTCCACATCCAGCTCCCCCTTATTCCAATTTCATCATCTGCTTTTTCTCAGCCCTCTGCATTCCTGCATTCCAAAACTGGATAGTATCCCCTTCCTTTTCCAAAAGCTCCTCCAGCCGCTTTATCAGATTTTCAACATGCCCCTGCCAGCCAATCCAGTTTTCTTCCTTCAGCCAGCCGTTCCACTGATATTCTTTGCTCCTTTCCCTGCTCCGTCTCAGCATATCTTTCAAATAGTTTCGGATTACCATGACCGTTTTCCGCTTTCCTTCAAACTGCGTTATTTTTGCAAAATTCATTTCTTTGCTTTTTTTATCGGAACCTCCATATAATCTATACTGCTCCCCATCCAGATACGCCATAATGACCTCTGCCAACACCATTGGCTTTGTATGCACTTTCCCATCTTCGCACACATCCCCATAAGCATCCCAGCATTTGCTTCCCCCACTCAACTTCTCCAACTGCAAATGCCCGTCCTTTGGAAGTATCTTTTCCAGTTCGATTATAATATCCAGCCCTTCATCCGACTCTAAGGCTTTGATTCCCCAGCATCCCATTTCCAAACCTCCTGATATCGTTTTTATTTTACCGTGATTGCCTGCACCACAGACCGGGTCAGGTTTATCGCCCCCTGCGCCGCATAAAATGCCCCCGTTACATTAGCCCTCGTTGTTGTATCCAGCCCAAACTGCCCTGCGATCCGGGGGACTTCCCCTGCCGATAACATCAGCCCCATCCCCAACAGCGCATGGTCCTTTACTGCCATCAGCCCTGCCGTCAGGATCACTGCCTGCAAAAAAGCTGTCAGGCACATCCCTACCACCTGCTTGCACCAGCTGATAAATCCATCTGTATATCCCCGCGGGACACTGAACAGATAAAGGCTTCCAACAGAAATCTGGATGAGAAGGATGCCTCCCCTTTTTAAATTTGCAAAAAACACCTTTATGACCGCATATCCCATCAAGATCAAAAGGAATATCATTAAAATCGGGCTGTCTACTGCAGATATCCCGCCAAACACGCCCGACACAGCTGCTTCCTGCCAGGTCCCGGCATCCTTTAGCGAGGAAAGTATCCGCTGCGCCGCCTCCCCAAATGTCTCCCCGGAACCGCTCAGGCCACGCGTCAGACTTGCCTGCAGCGATACACACAGGCGGTACAGCTCCACCGGCACGGTCGAAAACAAGCTTGCCGCAAAAAAGCCCTTCAACGCATTTACCCCTGTTTCCCGTATGCTCCCTCTTCCATTTTGATACTCTATCCCACACTCAAACCCTGCTACCACAAGACCTGTCACATACAAAGCCCATGCCAGACAGGAAAAAAACATTACGATTGCCTGTACCCATTCCATTTCAAACAGGTCTGCCCCCATATTTCCCATCTGAGCAAAAAAGCTTCCCAAAAATCCTACGATCTGTCCATAGACCCAGTCCGTAATCTGCCCCAGGACCGTGTCCGCAACAAAATCCCATATAAACATCTGCCGCTCCCCTGTCCCTTTTTATCAGATTCCGAGTATCTTCCATACATACATCGGCGCAGTCAGCATCAGCACAAGACACACAAATAAGATAGCGGGCGGCGCCCAGTCAAACTGCCCATGTTTGCGGTAATCAAAATATGCTGTCCCCAGCTTCCCGAAAAAGAAAACTGCCAGGATCATATCTATCGCCGGGAACACCACGTTGTCCACCACAGTTTTTATCTGCCCTGCCGCACTGCTCCATGTTTCCTCGATCACGCCCGCCACATTTGCTTCCTTTGCACACACGGGAAACGCCATCATCCCTGCCGCCAGCATGACAGCCCCCAGTAAACACACGACTTTTTTTGTTTTCTGCATTTAAAATCTCCCTTCTTTTCATCTCCCCGGATTCTGGGGCGCGATATGCCAGTCTTCCCAGAGGTTCCCCTGTATCTGCAAGGTATCCGTCAGATTCCTGGCAAGCATCCCCGCCGGAGTCCAACAATCCATCAGCCATGTATATGGCGTATAACTTCCATCCGGATACCAGATTGGAGTAAAATGGGTCCTTCCCCTGTAAGTGCTGTAGCTGTTTTCAAAAAATTCATGAGACATGCCATAGCCATCCCCCATGCGCTCTAATAATCTCCAGAAGGTTTCATATCCGAATTCCGGGAAATAGGTGACTGCATTCTGCGCAGGGGTTACCGCATCCGGCTGGTCCGTCTGCACAGAAGTCATGACCCTTTCATGAAACCCGTATCCTGATTTCATCGTTTTCCCATTTGCAGTCGGGGATTTTTCATCCACCCAAAGCTCCATAGATGCACTCAGGCTGGCAGAATGACGTTCCAGCAAAAACTCCCACCAGCCTTCGTCAACCCAATATCCCTCTTCCTCTGCCTCCGGTGTCTCATGCCAGACCCATTCTGCCTTCCACCACGGCTTCCACACACTCCATCCTGTCGTTGTTGCTTCACTCCGATAAGGTATCGGCACAGCCTGAAAGCTATCGTTTCTATCGTCCGCATTCGGGTCCGGAGGGGGATTTTCCCCAAGTTCTGTAATCCTTGCCGTAATGATCCCTTTTTCTGCAGTTCCGCCTCCCTCTACCGTTACAGGGATTTCCATGACCTGCTCCTCTTTTGGCGTTGTCCATCGTACCCATGCCAGCTGTTCCTCCCCTTCCGGATAATAGACATTTTCTACCCTGTAATCACGCCCACCTATCTGAAATGTCACAGTTACCGGATGCTCCGGGTCGCTCTGTCCCCCCTTGATCCGGACAGACGTGATGACTTCTGTATTTGTCCGGTATTCATAGTCATAGCTCGCTACTTCCGGTCCTTCCGGCAGGATATCCTGAAACCGGACAATCCCAAGCCCAAGGCTGCTTTTTATTTCTTCATCCGATACCGTCTGGTCCGTGCTCTTTCCCCACGCCGGATATCCTAAATCCCCTGTTTCCAAAAACATGGACAGCGGAAGGTTTTTATGCGTAAAAGATACCATCCGCTTCCGCAGCCCGCCGCTTAATTTCTCATCATAAAGCGCAGCTTCCGTAGCGGTCGTTGCGATCATGCTCCCCTGAAAACGGTAATAACCGACCGGCTCTAAAAGCAGCTTATATCCCCCGCTTACCAACACTTCAAAGTCCATCCCGGTCAAACCTGCGATACTCCTGATGACCTGTTCATCCGTAAAATAATTTTTGATCGCTTCGATATTGGCAGCACCATTGCTTTGAGAACTGATAATCTTAGGCAGTGCCTGCGCAGGGTTCACATATTCATAAGTGCCTGTATCCACTGACAGGGCAGTTCCTCCAGAATAAGAAAGTTTACATACCTTCCCGAAAGAGTAATCTATTTTCGGTTTTTTGTTTGTCAGGTCGACCGGCCTTGTGACCGGCTCCCTGCCCTCTGCCCGGACCACCGTCACACGCACCCCGTCATTGCCCGGCGACCACACATTCTGGCTGCTCCCCTGCCCCATGCTTCCCCCGCCGCCGTCCACATTTCCATCCCCCACTGCCTTCACTGGAATGGCACACAGCCAGCAACAAAGGAACACAGCACATAAAATCCTCCATTTTCCTTTCACCGCTTTCCTCCCATATACGAAAAAAACACCGCTCTATGCGGTGCTTTTCCCCATGATGTTTAATCCATCACGCCTATCTTATTTCCGTTTTCATACATATCCTGCGCGACAGTTCCCGAGCTGCCGCCGCCCTCATTTTCCACCCAGCCAAAGCCCGGTATAAAAATCTGTCCACCATCCGTGTCGCCCGCCTGAGGTTCCTCCTGCCCCGTTGTTTCCCCCGGTGCATTTTCTCCCGGCTGCTGATCCGGGTTTTTTAACGCCTCCTCCGGCACCTCCGGTTTTTTCACATCCGGCTGGATGCTTTGCACAGTGTCCTTCTCCTGTCCGTCATCCGCCCCATTCTCCAAGCCATCCTGTGCTGTCTCTCCCGATTCGGTTTCCGATTCTGTTTCAGCCTGCAGGCTCTCCGGTTCTGTCTCCACTATCCCATCCCCGTTTTGCGCCCCTTGCCCTTTTTCTTCCTCCTGTTCCATATCCACCGTTATCTCTGTAACTTCCCCGGTTTCTGCCTCAAACCGTTCCTCCGGCACAGCTTCCGGCTTTAACTGGAACCAGATTGCCACCAAAAGCCCTGCACACAATAAAATGCCTCCCAAAACCAGAAGATACCTTTTTGCCTTTTCTGTCAGTTTCATCTCTCTTCCTCCATATTTATCCATCGTTCCCCTGACCACAACATACTATAAACGGCCCGCAAAGTCTATCACTACCTAAAAAACCTCCGTATATCCTGCCTGAACTTTCAACTCCATCTCAAGCGGTAATAACATTTTCCCTAAAAAGCGCACCGGGGCTTCCATCCGGATTATTCCCTCCGCTTCAAAACGCTGTGTCCCCGACGGGTCTGATGGCGCAAACGGTGCATTCCGTATCGTAACTTCCAGCCCATCCAGCGCAAATTCTTCTGTCTGTCCATCCCCCATATATTTGACACGCCTGCCGCCATCCAGCTGTGTCCCAAGTATTCTGTCCAGCTGTCCGTACACATCCCCCGTATCCAGCGTTTCTTCCCAAGTATCCTCCCCAAAGGGCTGATAACTTCCGGAATATCCCTCCCGCACACCATGATAGACCCCTGCATAATTATCATTTACCACGGAGATGATCGCATCTTCCAATGCATCCCTTACTCCGACTGCGATAATCTGGAGCCGGAAATACTCGCTGATCCCGCAAAAAATGACCAGTAACGCCAACGTTACCGCTGCCGCCATCGGAACTCCTGAACCGCCCTTCCCTTTAAGGCATTCTATCGTCCTGCACACCAGTCCTCTTATCTTTTCTTTCCATCCGCCTTTTATTTCCAATACACCTCCGATTTCCCTGACGCCTCTGCCCGCAATGTGACCGGGAACGAACCAAATTTTCCAAACAGACCGATATTCGTTTCATAGGTGAGCGTTACGGACACATCCTCATTTAGCTGTATCCGCCCCTCCTGCGACCATGAGATATCCGGTTCCAGACCTGTTTTTTCAATCAGGCTTTCCTCCCGACGGTCGGTTTCTGCCCCCACCCGACCTGATATTTCCGCTTCCCGCACCAGCTCTGTAGCAAACACATCCAACTGCTGTTTTTTTACAAACACCGGGAGTACCTGCACACACAGCGCCAGCACCAGCATCCCGCACAGGACCAGAACGACCATATCCACATATCCTTCCCCGCTCCGGTCCCGCCACAGCCGTTTCCACCGTTTTCCCATCTTTCCCCTTCTTTCTTTAAAACATCCCGCCCAGGTTCTCGATTGCCACATAACAAATAATCGTAAGATATGTGAGCAAAAAACACATCAGCATCACAAAGGAAAACACCCTTATCTTAGGCGGTATCTTCTGCGCCTCTGCCTTTAACCTCTGCAGTTCAATCTGCTTAAAATCATGGGACAGCATCTGAAAATACACAGCACTGTCATCCCCGCGCAGCACCCCTATCAGCCCCCTTACCACATCCGACAGCATCGGGGAGTTGATTCTTGATTCAAAACGTGTTAATGCAGCTTCATAGTTAGAGGACCTCATATCCGCTATCAGGATATCCAGCTCACCTGAAAGGCTCTCTCCCGCATTCATGCGAAACCGCTCCAGCATCCCGACCACATTCCTGCCTGATTTTAATTCCTGTTCGATCGTTGCGACCAGCCGCGGAAGCTGCGCTTCAATCTCATCCCGCTTTGCTTTCAACCGTTCGTCGGCCTTTTGCATCTCCTGAAAGTATAGCAGCACCGCCAAAATGACGATTACCGGGGTTAAGAGCGGAACAAAAAGCACACAGGGGATGGTACCCAATAATACTGCTCCTGCCTTTACAAGGGCATACGCCTGATAGACTTCCGGGGAAAGGTTCATTCCCCCTGACTTTAATATCCGGTCCAGCCTCCCTCTCCGGTATGCTTCCATATGGATATATTTTGACAGATACACTGCCGCTGACATCAGATAGGCTTCGATGGTCTTTACCGTCTTTTTTTCCTGCCGGACCGTCCCCAGCATTGCCCGCGCCGTCCTGAGCGTCGGGAGCCTTAAAAAAGAGCTTGCCAGAAAAAACAGCCCCATCGCCAGAAATACACCAAATAAAAAAAGAAGAACTGTCACTGGTATTACCTCCTGTACTCGATCGGACGGGTCAGTTTCACTACAAAACCCGCTGAAATAAAAATTGCCGCCGCTGTCCCTGCAAGGATGACCTGCCCCAGGACAGTATGCATCAGCACTCCGTACCACTCTTTATTTAACAGATACATCAGCGGGATATTCCCAACCACAAAGATGACCATGATCAGAAACTCCTTTCTCGGCTCTGCGATGAGGTATTCCAGCTCTGCGTTTACATTACGCATATCGGATAATTTTGACACGATCGGTACAAGCGTCGTTTTCAGACTGCGGTCTCTCTGACAGTCGCTGAGGGCATCACACCATTCCCCGAACACCTCATTATCAATCCGTCTTTTCATCGTATGCAGCGCTGCGTCAATATCCGGGTCCACCATCCGCACCTGCATCAGAAATGCTCCAAACACTTCTGATACCGGCGGGTTCAGATACGAAATATTTTCTTCTACTGCCGTCACGATGTCCTCCGTCCTAAGGTATGCCGTCGTTATCACGGACAACGCTGTTTCCAGCTCCGCCGATACATCCCTTTTGTAATGGTGCGCGGTCAGCTTCACATACCAGAACGGGAGAAACAAAAATCCTGACGCCAAAACCGGGGCTAAGAGCAAACTCCCCAAAAGCCCTGCCAAGACCGCCCCGATCAAAAACAGTATGAGTGAAACGGCGCACACCATTGAAAACCGTTCCCCCCGTCCGGTCAATTCAAGCACTTCCTGTGCTTCCAGAATCTCCCGGCGCATGATTCCCTTCTTTCGTTTCCCTGTCGATTCCCTGATTTTTTCCCTGATCCCCTGCTTGGGATGGATAAACGAATCAAACAGCCCCTCTGTAAATTCTGATATATTGAGATTCAGAAGCAAAAAAAGCCCTGTTACCAGCCCTGCACAGGCAAGCGTTTCTATTGCGATCATTTTTTCTGTCCCTTCCTTCCATTCAACGGTGCAGCAAGCCGCACCAACATCTCCTGCGGCATCCCATTCTCCATCAGCCGCCTCCTAAGGCTATCCGAAATGGCATTGACCCTCCGGTGGCTGCCTTTTACAATAAATTTCCCGTTTTCGATCCGGTTCTCCTCAATCTGATACTCAAATAATGGCCGGAAGCTCCGTGTCCCGTCCGGAAGTATCTCGCATTCCATGATCTCCATTAAACGCCTTTCCTTGTTTTCCAGCTGCTTACAGAACGCAACGATCGGATACGCTTCCGTCACAAAACCCATCAACGTTTCATCCCGCATCTCCACTGCACGCTTACACAGGGAAACCATCCGGCGGTATGTCGCATCACAGCTCATGGAATGGATTGTCGTCACGACCGCCACTCCCGTCCGTGCCGCTTCCTGCGCCGCATTTGCCTCCGGTCCCCTCATTTCCCCGACTACGATAATATCCGGATTAAACCGAAGGGCCATATCGAGCAGCGCCGTCTGGTCAATCCGCTGCCTCTCATTTTCACTGTCACGGGTCAGGGTATGGATTACGGAATTTACTACCCGTCCCTCTTTCCTGCGCACCAAAGCCAGCTCCCTCGAACCGTTCTCGATGCTGTAAATACGCTTATTATCCGGTATAGTTGTCAAAAGCCACCCCAGAAGTGTTGTTTTTCCCGAGCTGGTTGCCCCCGCCACACACACGGAAATGCCATATCGGATACACTCCGCCAGAAAATCCAGCATTTCCTCCGTGGCAGTCCCGCCATCTATAAAATCCTCTTTTTTCATATTCTGAGGGTTTACGATACGAATCGACGCTGCGACACCCACATCTTCATCCACCACCGGGGTTTTTAGCACAGCAATGCGGATATTTTTAGCCAGATGTCCCAGCACGCTCGGGCTTGCATCATCCAGCACCATACCGGATACATGCAGCATCCGACGGACCACATTGACCGCATGCTCCGGGCTTTCAAAATGTTCCTCCAGCTTTCTCGTCTCCCCGCCCGAAAACTGTACCTCCACATCGTCCCATGCGTTGATGTCAATCTCCTCGATCCCTTCTCCGTAAACATATTTTGTCAGGAAGCCAAATTCCGCCATCTCGGAATAAATAGCATCGATCAGCTCCTCCGTCCCCATCCCTGCCACACATATCCTGTGGTCCTGGATATACTTTCCTGCAAACCGCCTGATCTGTGCTTTGACTTCATCGCTTCCCCCCGCCGTTACAAGACCGCTGTACTCCTTTGACAGATACCCCTGCACTTCCCGAAGCACGGAAGAAAAATCCCGGCTCTCTCCTGAGGCAAAAAACAGGTCGCTGCTTTTCATCCTGCCCGGTTCTTTTCCTGTGCTGGGTCTGTTTTCAGGTAAACGTCCCTTTTCTTCTTTCTGCTCCCTTTCCGTCGCCGCCTCTGTTTCCTCTACATCTGGATTTTTAAAAGCTTCAGATAGGTCTGCGCACCATCCGGCCCGGCTTCGCCTTTCGCCTAACATCCAAACACCTCCCCGGTTACCGCCTCTATCGCCCTCCGAAAGCCTCTGCTCTCCTTTAATCCCAGCTCTTTAAACAGGTTTCCTTCCAGCACCTGCTCTTCCACTTCTCGGGAATATGGAATCTGGAATACGGTATTCCCCAACACCTGCTCCATATGTGCGCTCGCTTCATTCGGCCGGACATTACTCGCAGCCTTATACTGCTTGTCCGCATCCCATTTACTTTCTTTCAAAAGCGGCAGCTGGCTGGAAAAATAGCTGACAGATTTCAGGTCGCACCCTGTCAGCCTCAACACAGAATCAGCCTCCATCAGGGAAACTGCGGAAAGGATATCGTTGGCGATATAGCTGCTGCAGTCAATGATGATACATGGTGCGATCTTCCTCAAACACTCCAGCAGTTCCTCTGCCTGCACCCTTTCATATTGCGGATAAGTGTATTCATTCTCCCCTTTCCGCATTCCAAGGATTGTCAGATGCCGGAGTTTCTTATGGGTAATACAATGATGCCGCACAAGATTCTCCGTCACATGGGCTGCTGCGAGGATACTTCCTAAAGAATGCTCTTCTTCCAGCTCCCCCGGAGGACAGATACAGGGCAGCATTGGCGTATTCATATCGCACAGAAGCAGTGCTACGTCCTGCTTCTGCATTGCCAGCCGCATGGCAAGCTTGGATGCGACTGTCGTTTTTCCGCACCCCGGACTCCCCCACACCGCAAGCATCTGGTTTTCCGGTTCCTCCCGATACGCTTCCTCTTCCTCTGGCTGATGGCAGAAAATGCTGTTTTTTATAAAATTCAAGGCTCCTGCACCTCCTGCGGCTCTTCTGTACTTTCTTCGCTTTCCTGTATTTCATCTGCAGACAGGCTTTCCTCTGCTGTATCTTCTGCTTCAGTATCATTTTCAGGCAATGTATCTGTTACATGCACTTCCATATCTTCTGTCTGTCCGTTGTCCTTCCCGTCCTTTTCTTTTTCCAATCCCTTTAAAATGGAATCCTGAGCAGCCACAAATTTTTCAGCATTCTCCCGTTCTCCACGATAGACCAGGGATAAATGGATTTTCCCTTCCGCCTCCAGCTCTGCCAAAAGCTTTGACTGCTCCGGGGCTGCCAAAAGCGTTACGGTTCCCGGAAGCTCTTTTTCTTCCCCTTCTTCCTGCGCTTCTGTATTCGCATCATTTCCGCTGGATGCCGTTACCGCGATCACTTCCATGTATTTTAATTCCGGCAGTATCTCTGTCGTCCCCTGCTTTTTGTAATCCGGCGCGATCACTGAAACAATATCCCCGCTCTTTAACTTTCCGGACAAGCCATTGGCAAAAGCTTTTACAGAAATGGAGATTGCCTGTTTTTTCCCATCCAGATGATACAGATAAGCATTTTCTGCAGCCGGTTCCACTTCCACCTTGGAAGTCAGGATATAGTCCCCTTCCACAAAATCTGCCGCCGCATACTTCCCGATCACCGCATAAGGGTTTCGCGCTACATTTTCAGGAAGGTTAAAGCTTCCTACTTCCACTGTCTTTACCATATCCGCCGTAATCTTTTCCCCGCTTTTAATCTGCTTTACGACCCGCACGATCTCCGCCTTATTTGCAAGACTTTTGTTAAAAAGCGGCGTGATGCCGAAACAGATCAGCAGTGCCGCTGCAATACACATTACCCCCAAAACTGTCCGATTCTTAAAAAACTGCATTGATATTCTCCTTTTTCTCTACAAGAGAGGGGCGTTCTGTATACCGCCCCTCCCTGTTACGCCTGTTTTCTTCTGCGCCCAAAATAAATCCCTATTGCCGTGGCAGCGGCCATGATCCCTAACACAAGCATTCCTTTTTTTCTCATCTCATCCATCCTCCTGTCTGTAAACAATAAATAACAGCCGCTCCAAAGCACAAAAAAGGGCACAATGGAAAACCCTTTTCCTTTCCATCCGCCCTTTTTTGCAAATAGACATATCCTAAAAACAATACCAGGCCGATCAACGATGCGCTGACCGCCCCCTGCAGACCGAGGACCATTCCACTGCTCCCTGCCAGCTTAATATCCCCGCCGCCAATCCCTTTTCCCTCTTTTCCGCATAATGCCGCAACCAAATACGGCACTAAAATGAATCCTCCCAGAATATAACACGGGGAAACATTTAAAAATAACACCCTCAGGCATGCCGTCATCACAATCCCTGCCTGCAGCCGGTCTGAAACCTCCCGATACCAGATGTCCCTGACCGAAGCGGCTGCAAGCAGAGAAAAAAAAACTGTAGAAACCAGCATTTCCATCCAAAACACCTCTGCAGCCTGAAATGCCGGCTCAGCCTGCATAATCAAACATCTCCTTGACCCGGTTCGTCAGCGTGGGCAGTACCGTATCATTAAACAATGCATACAGCCCGGCAAGAAGCAGCGCCCCCAATACCACTGCGATCAGGATTTTTACTGCGGTATCCACATATCCTTCTCCCGACGTTTCTGCCAGCTTTGTCTTTGCCTCCCATACTTTCATGACTACAGCCGTGTGGGCTTTCCTTATCTGATTTCTCCATTTTCCCATCTTCCCATTCCTCCATTTTTTCATTGCATCTGCACATACCCTGCTTCTTCTCCCGGTCCCGGCGGCGGGCTTCCATATCCCTGCACCGCCGTTGCCTGTACCTCCCTCATCACCTGCCGGTATGCCCCCAGAACCTTTCCATAAAGCTGTTCCCTGAATTCTGCAGTTACAGGAAAACATACTTCCGAATAACCATCCACTGTTTTACGGCTTGGCATTGACACGAACAGACCGTCTCCGCCTCCTTCTACAATTTTGATTCCCCGCACTCCAAAGCATCCTCCGATCGTTGCAGATGCGTAAGCTCTGATCCCACCCTGTCCTCCGGGCGGGCACACGGATGTAATCCGTACCTCTACCTCCTGCATAATGTGCTCTCCTTTTTCTTTTGTTCTGTTTTTTCATGACCTCCCCTTCCTCGTGCTACATTTCTAAACATGACTCCATCCCCAGCTCTGCTCCCTCAAACGGTATCTGTACAAATCCAATCTGATCCACATAATAAAATGTGCTTCCGTGTCCATCATACAGTTCCAGGACATCGCTGACAGACAGGGCATGCCCCCTGTATCCTTCCGGAAGCTCTGCCTGAAACGCATAATAGAGGCTTTCAAGGTCATCCGTCTTGGCGATCCCGTCATAGACCATCCGATACTTTACCCTGTCCGGTTCCCCAAACAGCCTCTTTGTCTCCGCATAGCTGATAAATTTCATCTCAATATCCACTCCCGGGTCTAACTGCCATACTCTTACCCGCTTCACACCTCCGGGGGCTTCCTTAAGACCTTTCCGGCTTTCCAGCAGTTCAAACGTCCCTTCTTCCCAAACGATATCCCTGATCTGCCCCTGCTTTTTCAGAAACCCCTCCAGCTCCGACGTGTGGAATACAGGGTCTGCCACCGCATATCCCTCCCTCACATATCCGGCACGGTTCCCATAGAACACGATGATCCCGTTTTCAATCCATACCTGCTTTGCCATCTGTTCCTCCCAAAATCCTTTTATTCAAGCAGGTCGCCCGAAGGCTCTACCCTTTTCCCCTGTCTTTCCTCCAGTATTACCCGTCCGTCCAGACTACAGATTTTGATCCGGTACTGGTATCTTTTCTGCATCAGTACATATCGGTGCGCTTCCTCCATACTTCTTAAGGCAACCCCATCCGACAATCTGCCATCCTCTAAAAAGCAATACCCCCAGTACCGCCCATTCCCCTCCGGCTTTCTTCCACCCGGACAAATCTGTGACAGATGCAGCCTTTCCTTTTCCCCGAGAAGTTCCGGTCGCAATATACCGAGCATATTTTCACGCCACCCGATATGTCTTTCCCCGTTTTCCAGACAGATCAGCCGAAGCGCCCCCCTTTCTGCTAAAATCCCGGAACCTTCTCCCCCGAGGCATAGGAAAATCTGACCGCTTTTCTCCTCCTGCCGTAACACGACCACCCTGTCTATAAGGCACTGGGAGCCATCACATGGTTCGCAATCTTTCTCTGTATACATCTTTATATACCTCACATTTCTCCTGCGCCTTCCTCTGCCGTCATGTCCTCTACTGTCCCGTGTGTCTCTCCAGACGCCTCTTCCTGTCCAGGCTCAGTCTCTTCTCCATCTCCGTCCTCGGGTGGAACGACCGTCTGGATTTCTTCTGTTTCCGCAGGTTTTTCTATGGCCTCTTCTGTTTCCGGAAGCGTCCCGGCCTCTTCCGTACTTTCCTCTGTACTCTCCCCTTCTGTCTCTGCTTCGGTCGGGCTATCTGTATCTACAGTTTCCTCTTCCGTTTCGGGTACATCCCCATTCTCCGGTTTTGGCATCGGCGGCGGAGGCGCTATATCTGCCTGCGGTCTTACAATCAGCTCCAGGCCTATTTCCGGCACTTCCATCACACGCGGGCTTGTATCCATTTTCCCGGCTTCCGGATACACGATGTGCGCTCCGGTAATCTGACCATCGCTGAGTCCACAGCCCAGCTCATAATAAATCGGCTTCCCATCCTCTGATGTGGGCAGCTTACATTTTAAACTGCCGCGCTTATTTGCCGGCTGGTCACCGCAATCATAAGCAACTCCCCAATACGGGTCGCCGCCAGCCCAGTCCACCCAGATCGGATGGGATTTGCAATGGCTGTTATGCTCATGCGTCCAGTTATAGCAGGCGTTCTGATGGGTATGGTAAACTGCCTTTGTATAGCAGCCGCCCTCCACATCCTGATGTGCAACCTCCCCCACATGCGTCCCCTCTGCGTCTGTGTGGTAATGGTAATCATAGGAAATTTCCCCCGGTACCTCCTGCACGCCGATCACAAGCTTCTGGGGAATCTGCAGGATAGCTTCCCTAAATTGTGAAAATGTGGCATCCTGACTTACTTCCATCCCTTTTGTGAGCAATGCGGATGCCAATCCCTGCTTTCCATTACTCACAAATGTAAAAACCGATTTTAACTGGTCGTTTAATTCCGTTTTAAGCTGCGTAAGAAATTCCTGCATACTGGTCTGATACGCGCCAACAGCATTACCGACCCCTTCCAGCCCTGCATTCATGCTGGCGTTATGCTGCGTAATGCTTTCTTTGATACCGGAATGCCCTTCCTGTACCTTCGCATCATGGGCAGAAATACTATCTAAAATAATCTGCTGGTTCCCCTTCAAATCTATTCCCAGCTCCCCGATAGCGTCCTGACCGGCACCCTGCGCCTCCTGCAATTTCTCAAAATAAACTTCCAAAGCACTATTCAAGGAAGAAAAAGACGCATTGAGCTGATCCAGGTTTTGCTGCATTGATGTCCCGAGGCTTGCCCGCATCCCGTCAAGCACCTTTAACGTTTCTGCATGATCGGCTTCTGTATCCGCTGAAAGCTGTGTGATCAGTACCTCCAGCTGCAGATATGCAGCTTCCAGTTCGCCGTCTATCTTTTTTGTGGCTTCCTCGATAGCATGCATCAGCTCCTGACAGTTTTCCTCCTGTTTCTGGTCCATCATTTTCAGCGCAGCGCCGATCTGTTCTTTTGTATCAGAAATCTGCACATGGATTTCCGACAGCCGTTCCTGAAGCCCGGCTGCAGACAGATTGATGTTTTCAGACAATTCTTCTAATGATGCCTTTGTCAAAAGCTCCATCGAAGAGAAACGGCTTTCTATATATTCCATATTTTCTTTTGCCGTTCCCTGCAGATTCTTCTCCAGCTCTTCCAGTATCCCTTCCAGCTCACTCTTCTTGTCAGCCATCTCTCCCTTTAAATCTGTACCGAGCTCTGCAAGCGCTTTCTGTCCGCTCTCCCCGATTTCCGTTAACTGCTCCTGTGTCTTTTTGACCGCATCGTCCAATTCCTGAAACTGCTTTAACAGCTCCTCCTGACGCAGCTTCCCTTTCTGAGCCATCTCTTTTAATGTATCCGAAAGGGTTTCCTGTGCATCTGCCAGCTGCTCCCTGACGCCCGAAATCTGCTTTTGCAGTTCTTTTGAGCTTTCCCGTATCGTTTCTTCATGTTCTGCATGATATTGCTCCAGCTTTTCCTGTGTCTGTCCGACTGCCTGATCGACCCGTGAAAGCCCTTCCCCAATCTCTTTCATGGACTCCGAAACCTGTTCCCTGATCAGTTCCGTTTTTTCCTTCAGCTTTTCAACAGATGTCCCAAGAGACTCCCCCTGGGAAAAAATCTGCTCCAGCGTATTCTGGTTATCCTGTATCTGAAGGTCCAACTGCGTCAGATGGTCCGAAACGGACGACAGGTTTTCTTCCATCTGCGCTGTCACACTGCTTTCCAGATGTTTGACCGTCGTCTGCGTCTTTTGCTCCGATGTGTACACTTCCTGATAGGCATTCACATATAAATCCGTAAGAGCTTCCGCCAACTGATGGATTTCCTCTCCGGAAAGCCCTAAATTTAATTCCAGAATCGCCTGTTCCAGCGCTTTCACCGCAGATTCACGGTCAAAGGAGCTTCCATCTCCGAACAATCCCTCCAGCATCCGGATTGCAGTATCGATCACTTTTTCCTTTTCGCTCTCCCCCAGTCCCGAAAGCATCTCCAGCCCATTGTCCTCTCCCTCCAGATATGCTTCAAAAACTTCCTGCATGGTCGGGATTTTTTCCCTGCATCCATGCATAAGTCCTCCTGTCAAAAGTGCCGCTGCCACAATTCCTGCCCCTGCCAGCAAAACGATACGATTCCTTTTTCCAGTTTCCTTCTTCTGTCTATTACGGCTGGTTTCACAGCCATCCTTTTTTCTTTTTTCCATCATCTTTTCCTTTCTTCTCATTAATCGTTTTCTCTTCTGAACCGGTTGGGTCCCTACACCTGCCTGTACCTTTTTTGTTCATCCCGTTTTTTCCTCATTTAAAAGCCCTGATAGGTCTGATATCAGGCTCAGCCTTAAACGGTCCGGCATTGTACGGAACGCTGCCCTCACAAATGCTTCTACCGTCTCCGGGGACTGGTCACCCGGTTCGATCACTGTCACTTTACGCAGTGTTACCTTCCCGTCCGCTATCCCCAACGCCACGATATCCCCATATCCAATCCCGGTTTCCACACGCAGCTCCTTTGGGATCAATACCCTGCCTTTTGCATCCATCAGCTTATATATCCGCTTCTCCACTACTCCCCTCCCTGTTTTCTGTTTGCGCAAGGTTTTGGCAAAATGCTTCTGCCTCCTCTTTTGTCACGCTGATCTCCATTTTTTCCAAATCCAGCACGAGGGAAGCAATCTGTGCACATTCTTCCGTCAGGTCTTTCATCCTCGCCCCCGGCCTGTATCCGCCGCACGTCCGGATGTATCCCTTTACCCGGCTGTCATACATCCCTGTCAGCATATTTTTTATCAGTGCAAAATAAACGCCGACCATGCAGGAATCCTCTATCCTTACGGTCGGCATACCGTCCCATCCCGGAACAACCCGCTGTCTCCCTCCGGTACGCGACTCGATCAATTCCCGTGCCCGGTAAAGTTTTTCCAGATTTGTCATCCCCCACCTCCCAGAAATTCCGGAGCAAAAAGTGTCATCTGCCCGCTGCTGTTCCGTCTCTCCTCCGGGTCATAGTTGGTAATGATCAGCTCCCTGTACTCGCTCCCCTTCTCATAACGCTGTGCCATATTATTCAGCCGCCTTACTTCGGTCACACAATAGTCTGCATATAACTCCCTGATATAGCGGCAATCGTTATAGCTGACCATCCATTTCCCCTGACATTCTGCCAGCGCGTTTTTTAGCCGTATATGATCCTGTTCCGGAAAACACACCTCGTAATAATCTTCTGTCATATAATAAGGCGGGTCACAATAGAAAAAAGCACCCTCCCGGTCATACTGCCGGATAAGCGCCTCAAAATCCTTATTTTCAATCACGGTATCTGCAAGCCGTTCCGCCGCCTCCCTGATCAGTGAAAAAACCTTCCTCACGTCAAAAGGCTGGCAGCTGTAGGAGTTACAGCCGCTTCCATAGCTGTAGCGGATTATTTTATAAAATGCAGCCGCCCTCCGCACATTCTCCTCCCCCGCTTTTCCCTGTAAAATCTCCTGCATCTCCTCAAACTCTGCCGGAGGAAGATTGTGAAATGCCAGCTCCAGTTCTTCTGCTACCTGCTTTCTGCTACACTCCCCCATTTCCAGAAAGCTTTTAATCTCCATAAACTCATCCCGGCTGTTCAGTGGCAGAAACCCCAACACCTGCAAAAGCTCCCATGTCCTGTTTTTTACACACCGGTAAAGGTTGATCAGGTCTGCATTGTAATCATTAAACACTTCCATCACGCCTTTTTCCGGCTCTTTCCCAAACAATACCCAGCCGCCACCGCCAAAAACCTCGATATAGCGGTCATATTTTGCGGGCATCATCCCATAAATTGTTTTCCGCAGCGCCTTTTTACCGCCTACCCATGAAATAAAACTGTTCAGCTTTCCCCCTGTCCTTTCCTCTTTTCATACGATATCCACTCCTGCCCGGATTTTATTTTCTCCCGAGCCACTGCTTTAATTCTGCCTCAGAAATCTCCTGAAATTCTCCCAGCGAAATATATTCTCCTGCCATTTTTACAGGATTTTCCGGATGATACTCCCCATCCGCCCCAATTGGCAGCTTTTCCCTGCAAAGGATACTTCCCATCCGCCTGTGTTCCACACGCTCTTTTATTTTTCCAAAACTGCAATCCTCCCTCTCCGAATCCTCCACCTCATAGCAGAAAATCCCTTCCGGCACACTATTCCGGTCCAGCCTCATATAAGAAAACAGGCAGACCCTTCCATCTACCTCGACCAGATCATATCCTTCCATCTTCGCATCAAATCCCATTATTTTCTTCTCTCCTTATCTTTTGATTTTTCCTCTTCCAAGCTCCCCTGCTTCCTTCATCCCATCCGCATCCCTATCCCTCCCCTCCCGACATCTGAATGCCGCAATGATGCATCCTTTAACTTTTCTTCTGTCGTAATGAAATAGTCGCTGCCCGAATTCCAAAAACTGACATACAAATCCCTCTCTTCTGTCCGGATCGGGCGCTGCTCAAATCCCTCTCCCCATCCGTCGCTTGCCTGACCGCTCCATTCAGCTATTACCGCATTCAGCTCTGTATCTGAAAGCTTCCCATAGCTTTCTATCTCCAATACTCCCCACAACTCCCCCTGCCACACCTCCACATCGGGGAACATCCGGAATACTTTCTGTCTAAGAATCCGGTTTCTTATATATTCCGCTAACCCACGGTCACCTTCTGTATCCAGCTGCTCTTTTATGAGCTGCTTTTTGATCGCACTGACATACCTGCACAGCTGCGTTGGCGTGATTTCCTCAGGCTCATCTGATTCATACCCTTCCTGTCCATACATGAGCGCCGTTAAGGGGCTAAACAGCCTTATCCCCACAAATTCCTTCGGCAGCATCTGTATTGGCTTATCTTTCCGGAATATCAAGCCATGTTCCGTTTGTACGATTCCATTCTTTTCCATTTGGGAGAATCCATAGCCTTCTATGTCAATAAATGGCGCGATTTTCTCATCCAGAACAATCTGTGCCTCCTCCAGCAGATATTCTCCATAATCCTCCGCTGTCACAACTTTTCCCGGGAGGAACTCATACTGTTCCAGCCGCATGGCAATTTCCAACACTTCCTGCATATTTTCCGGACGTTCTGCTTCCAAAGCAGAAAACAATTTTTCCATCCCTTTTTTCGAGCACAGGAACTTCTCCTGTTTTAAACACCCCGCAAATGCATTCATCCCCCTGATTCCATAGGACAGCGGGAGGAGCTCCTCTATCCCCGGATACCGGCTTCCATAGAAACAAATCCTTCCTTCTTCTATATCAGATACCCCCAATACTTCCTCAGCCCTCTCCAGTTTTTCCTCATCTGCAGGAAGGGACAGGGGATACCATCTGCTATAATCCTTCTTATAAAATAGGGAGTCCAGCCGCAGCCAAAATACGGAATCCTTTTCATATCCTACATCCGGTAACGGCTCCGAATCATACACTGTATCCAGCACTTCTCCCGTCCTGATAACCTTTCCATCTTCCAATAATTCAAATTTATCCAGGTTACAAGACAGGTTTACCATTTCTTCCAGCGTCTCAGAATGTTCCATCTCAAGCGCTGCCTGAAATATCTTCTGTTCTTTTCCGGTCAGACACTCCATACGCCGCTCCAGAAAATCTACTTCTTTATATCCTTTTTCTGGCGGTACTGCTTTTCCAATCAGATATGGGGCAAATACGCTGCCGCCTGATTCTACTTCTACAATTTTCGCTGCATTCATTCCAAGCTGCTCTGACATTTCCCTTATCGTCTGCCTTGGCGCAGGAAATCTGAACCATATCTTCTGACCTGTGGTTATGGATTGAAAACATACTTTCAACATGATGTGCTCCTTTCTGCTATCCTGTATTTTTTACACAAAAAAGCCGTAGCTCTCATAAACGAGAAACTACGGCTTTCTTATGATGAAAAAATCAATAATACTTTATTCCCCCAAATAACACCAATGCGCTCAGTGCTTAACTCTTGTTGACTTCTTTTTACTTTCCCTTCTATCTCCCCCCAATAAATAATTTGCTTATAAATTCACAAGTTACTCCATTGTCATCTATTTTCTCCCTTCCTTTCTCCGATGTCATCTGTCAAAAGCTCAAAAAATCGAGGTCGAAAACCGTCCATTTCCGCCTCGATTTTTGCTCATTTTTCAGTTTCAAACCACAATATCTTGTGGTTATACAACCCTATTTCCCCTTATCACCACAATACGTCATCATTATCACTGTCTCCACATGTCCCCCCATCGGGAAATTGTCAAACGCTCTCCCCTTCTTCACCTCATACCCTTCCCCGCAAAGATATTTCAGATCCCGCGCCAGCGTCGCAGAGTCGCAGCTCACATACACAATCCGCTCGGGCTGCATTTTCACGATAGTCTTTAAACATTCCTCATCACAGCCCTTCCGGGGCGGGTCGACTACTATCACGTCGGCAAAAATTCCTTCCGTCTCATACAGGCGCGGCAGCACCTCCTCCGCTTTTCCGACATAAAAGGACGCATTTTCAACACCATTTCGCTCTGCATTTTTGCGCGCATCCTCAATGGCCTGCGGTACGATTTCCACACCGTATACCTGCTTTGCCCTCTGTGCCAGAAAAAGGGATATCGTCCCGATGCCGCAATACAGATCCCAGACCGTTTCCTTTCCGGTCAGTCCCGCATATTCCAGCGCCTGACTGTAGATATGCTCTGTCTGCACGGGATTTACCTGATAAAAGGACTGCGGGGAAATAGAGAAAACAAGCCCGCCTATCGTATCCTCGATGCGGTCTTTTCCTCGCACGGTGCGCGTCTTTTTTCCCATTATCACGTTGGTCGCCTCGGTATTCGTATTCACGGAAAAGCTGGTCATCCCCGAAACGCCGGCAAACAGGCGCTCTGCCAGCTCCTGCTCGCCCGGAAACCTTTCGCCGTTGATGACCAGACACACCATCATCTGTCCGGTCGAAAACCCCTTCCTGATGAGCACATGACGTAAAAGCCCCTTCCCTGTCGTTTCATCATAAGCTGCTATCCTTTTCTCCCCGCAAAAATCCAGCACGATATCCAATACGGTCTTATTCTCCTCAACGCCCAGAGCACAGTCCCGGTTCTCGATTATCGTATGGGTCCTGCCCGCATAAAATCCCGCTATCATCCTGCCGTTTTTGTCTGTTCCTATCGGCACCTGCGCCTTGTTGCGGTAGCGGAACGGATTTTCCATCCCGACCGGGTTTTCCATGATTTCTTCCACGAATTCCGGTGCAAATCCTCCGATACGTATCAGGTTGTTTTTCACCTTACGGTCCTTGAAGGCAAGCTGCTTTTCATAGGATACCGCCTGAAGCTGGCAGCCGCCGCACTGACGCGCATAAGCGCAGACAGGCTCTACTCTGTCAGGCGAAGCCTCTAACACCTCCTCCAGACGCGCATAGGCATATCCTTTTTTTGCCTTTACGATACGCGCCCGGACAGTATCTCCCATCACCGCATCCTTCACAAAAAGCGTATAACCCGAACGGGCGGTTCCATCCGACTTTGACTCCTGACCCGTTTCCTCCAGATGACCGATACCTTCGCCATCCGTTCCCATATCTGTTATCTTGACCGTATAAATCTGATTTTTCTGTATGTTCACAGTATCCTCCCTGCTTTGTCCGTTTCTCCTGCGCGCCTCCAAAAACAACATTCGTCCAGCCTCAGGCTGAACGAATCCTGTCTGTCCCTATCCGATTTTTATTCCATCCTTGTCGGTCTCAGATTCGACTCAAAAAATCTGTTATAGCCGAGCCAGCCGTTTTCCTTTGCGCCCTCTAAGATTTCCGTAAAGGTTTCCATTTTTGCATCTGCGTTATCCGCCAGATTCAGCGCCAGCGCCTCCATCAGCGCAGGCTTTTTGGGCGAACCGTACTCATACTCTCCATGATGCGCCAAAATACAATGCTTGAGCTCCGATTCCAGCACTGCCGGGAATCCCGGTATCGCACGCGCCTTTATCCCGACCATTTCCGTTCCTATTACGATATGTCCCAAAAGCTGCCCGTCATCCGTATAATCATTCTGCGGGAACAGCGAAATCTCCCGTGTTTTGCCGATATCATGGCACATCGCAGCGGAAAGCAGCAGGTCGCGCTTTAACAGCGGATATGTCGTGCAGAAATAATCGCACAGCTTCACAACGCTCAGCGTATGCTCCAGCAGCCCGCCCACAAAGCCGTGATGCACGCTTTTTGCCGCAGATGACCTCTGGAAATTTTTGATGAATTCCTCATCCTCCACAAAAAAGCTTTCCATCAGCTTTTTCAGCCACGGATTCTTCAGACTGCCGATATACCCGAGAAGCTCCTTATACATCACAGTAACATCCTTTTTACTCACCGGCAGATAGTCCGCCGGATTGTATTCACCCTCCCGGCACAGACGGATACGTTTGATATTTACCTGATTTGCCCCCTGAAAGCTCGTCACATCCCCGTATACCTCTATATAGTCAAGGCTGTCAAAATCGTCGATGCCCGCGCTGTTTGGATCCCATATCTTTCCGTCCACAGTACCGGTCTTGTCCTGTAAAACGACTGTTTCATACGGCTTTCCGTTCTTTGTCACAGCCGCCTGCTTGTGCTTGCACAGATAGATGTCAAAAACTCTGTCGCCTTCTTTATAATCTTTGATAAATTTCATTTTCTTCTCCTCGCTTATATTTCTGTCTTATGGGAGCGTCCGCCCCATTGCTTCCCCTGGTATCATTTCTCCCTTGCAGGGCGTCCGCCCATTGCTCACTCCAGTATCACATCCACCTGCATCTCCTGATAACCGTCCTGCCCCTGCCTCATGATAGTCACGCTCACCGTCATGCCGGGCGTAAGTTCTAAAAGAGCGGCATGATATTCCTTGAAAGATGAGATTTCCGAATCCTGCAGCTTTACGATAACATCGCCGCTCTGGATTCCCGCCTTCATCGCGGAGGAATCCATCACAATCCCCGTTACATATGCGCCCCGGGGAACATTTTTTTCCAAATGGACCGCTTCGGGCACATCTGTCCCGTTGATTCCCATATGGGCTATCTCCTGTCCATTGGAAAGCTTTCCTATGGTCGCTATCAGGTCTGTTATCCCATACGCACTCATGGCACCCGGTCTGCAGTCCTCCGTTCCACCCTTTAAGATTCCCACAACCTGTCCGGACAGGTTCAAAAGCACGCCTCCGCTGTTTTGCATTTCTGTCATATCTGTTTTTAAAAGATGGACATTGTGATCCGTCAGGTTTTCAATAGAATCTGTAGATGTTACCATACCAAAAACAACGGTTTCCGTTCCCTGCGGCCGACCGACCGCAATGACCGGAGACGCCAGAAGCCCGATGCCGGAGCTTCCCACCACTGCGGGCTTTAGATTTTTCTTTATACTTTCCGGAATCCCTTCCCTCAAAATACTCAGTACCGCCAGCCCGGTTTCTTCATCCGTCCCCTTTATCTGCGCTTCCACCGTGCTCCCGTCTGAAAAAGTCACTTCCAGACTCTCCGCTTTCTGCACCATCCGGTTATCGGCGAGCACGAGGAATTCCTTCCCGTTGTCCGCAACGAGCAGTCCTGCGCTCTGCCCTTCGTTTTCATAGGTATTATCAAACCAGTCCACATCTGACACCGCGCCCGTGACCGTCACGAGGGAACGCTCTGAAAATCCCTTTGCCACCGTATACAGATTCCGGTACAGCTTTTGATAATCGCTGATTTCCAGCGGGACCTTCTCGATAACCGTCTGAGACTCCTCCGGCACTGTCTCCGTCTCCTCCAGAAGCATATCCTCCGGACGCATTTCATCCTCGATATCCTCCTCTTTCAATTCCACCATCTGCGGCTCTTCCTCCGGATACAGCAGATTTGAAAAAACAGGTTCCAGCACCAGAAATGTCAGGCACGCGATAAGCCCGAATACTACGGCCATGCTCGCCGTCAAAAGCGTCCTTTTCACGAGCTTTTTTCGGTTCAGCGGACGTTCCTTGACCTTCTCTTTGATAAATTCTATATCCTGATTCGGCAATTCCTGATTCTGCCGGTTATCTTCCATATGTCTATCGTTCCTTTCCGTTCGCACTTGCGGCACGCCTGTGCCATATCACTTTCCCAGTATACCCCAAACTGCCCCCGCCGCACAAGACCGGAACTGCGTTCTCCGCAAATTTCCCTACCCGTTTTCGATACAGTATGGTATGATGGAAAAAAGGCTTCGAGAACAATCGCTCCGCCTTCCGTTGGTTATAGACAGCGGAAGGCGAATCAATTTTCCCGCCGCCATGTTGCATTATTTCATTGACCTGATATGGAGGACATCATGAACGCAAAGGTTTTACGCGTACTCGAATATGATAAAGTGATCCGCATTCTGGAGGCAAAGGCAACCTCCGACCCGGGCCGCGAGCTGTGCCGCAGCCTTGAACCGATGACGGATCTTTCAGAAATCGAAAAAGCACAGACCGAAACCGCCGACGCCCTGACCCGTATTTTCCAGAAGGGCAGCATAAACTTCGGCAGTAACAAGTCCCTCGGCATGTGTCTGCGCTCTTTGGAAATCGGCAGCACGCTTTCGATGGAGGAGCTTTTACGCATTGCCGGTCTTTTAGAGAATACCGCCCGTGTCAAGCATTACGGGCGCTCCGAACGGGAGGAGGAACAGACAGATTCCCTCTCGGAATATTTTAACTGTCTTGAACCGCTCACGCCCCTTTCTTCTGAAATACGACGCTGCATCCTTTCAGAAGACGAGATGGCAGACGATGCAAGTCCTGCCCTCAAAAAAATCCGCCGCAGCATGACGCTGACCGGAGAGAAAATACACAACCAGCTTGCCGGTATGGTAAACGGTCCCGCCCGCAGCTATCTGCAGGATGCGGTCATCACCTCCCGCGACGGAAGATATTGTATCCCGGTCAAGGCAGAATATAAGAGCCAGGTTCCGGGCATGGTCCATGACCAGTCCTCCACCGGCTCCACCTTTTTCATCGAACCCGCCGCAGTCGTAAGCCTGAACAACCAGCTGCGCGAGCTGGAGATTGAAGAACAGAAGGAGATTGCCGTGATACTCGCGGAACTGAGCGCCCGCGCGTCCGAACATTGTACGGATATCGCAGAAAATCAAAAGCTCATGACGCTTCTGGACTTCATTTTCGCAAAAGCGGCAATGGCGATGGACTTAAACGCCACCCGTCCGCTGTTTAACGAAGAGCATTATATCCGCATCCGGCAGGGACGCCATCCTCTGCTCGACCGTAAAAAAGTCGTTCCGATCGACGTAGAACTCGGCGAACGATTCGACCTGCTTATCATCACCGGCCCCAACACCGGCGGTAAGACCGTCTCCTTAAAAACAGTCGGACTTTTCACGCTGATGGGACAGGCGGGACTGCATATTCCGGCGCTCGACCGCTCGCAGCTCTCCGTCTTTACAGAAGTATTCGCTGATATCGGCGATGAGCAGAGCATCGAGCAGAGTCTGAGCACCTTTTCTTCCCATATGACGAGCATCGTTTCTATATTAAAACATGCAGATGCGGATTCCCTCTGCCTGTTCGACGAGCTCGGCGCCGGAACCGACCCGACCGAAGGCGCAGCGCTGGCAATCGCAATTTTAAATTTTCTGCACGACCGGGGTATCCGCACAATGGCGACTACCCACTACAGCGAATTAAAGATATACGCTCTGTCTACTGATTTTGTCGAAAACGCCTGCTGTGAATTTGATGTGGAAACCCTGCGTCCGACCTATCGCCTTCTGATAGGCATTCCCGGAAAGAGCAACGCCTTTGCTATCTCCAAAAAGCTTGGACTTTCCGATGATATCATCGCCGCTGCGAAAGAGCAGATAGATGAACAGGATGTAAGCTTTGAGGACGTCATCTCCAATCTGGAAGAAAGCCGCATTACGATAGAGAAGGAACAGCGCCAAATAGAAGCATACAAAAAAGAAGTGGAATCTCTCAAAAAGAAGCTTCAGGAAAAAAACGACAAGATCGACCAGGCGCGCGACCGCATCCTCAGGGAAGCGAACGAAAAAGCCCGCGATATTTTACAGGATGCCAAAAATGTGGCTGACGAAACGATACGCGTCTTCCAGAAGGCCGGGCCCGGCGCTTCCATGAAGGAACTGGAAAAGACAAGACAGAAGCTGCGCGGCAATATTGACGATAAGAACAGCAAGCTTTCCGTTTCCGCCAAAAAAGAACCCAAGGCTCCTTCCTTAAAGCCGGAGCAGCTCAAAAAAGGCGACGCCGTGCGCGTCGTTTCAATGGGATTAAAAGGAACTGTCAGCAGTCTGCCCGACGCAAAGGGTAATCTGTTCGTACAGTGCGGTATCCTGCGTACCTCCACCAATATCAAAGATTTGGTGCGTATCGAGGAAGCCACCATTACAGCGCCCAACCTGCAGAAAACCGGCAGCGGCAAGATACGCATGTCCAAATCCTTTTCCATCTCTCCCGAGATAAACCTCCTTGGCAAGACCGTGGACGAAGCTCTCGCCGCTCTGGATAAATATCTGGACGACGCTTATCTGGCACACCTGGAAAGTGTCCGCGTCGTACACGGAAAAGGCACCGGTGCGCTCCGTAACGCAGTCCAGCAGCATCTGCGCCGCGTCAAATATGTAAAGTCATTTCGTCAGGGCGAATATGGTGAAGGCGATGCCGGCGTAACGATCGTAGTATTTAAATAAACTGGAATGGAGAATCATATGGTAACCAAACAAAAAATCCTGATCGTGGATGACGATGCCAACATCGCCGAACTGATATCCTTATATCTTACAAAAGAATGCTTTGAAACGATGATAGTCGGCGACGGCGAATCCGCTCTCCGCGCGGTCGATACATTTGCTCCGAACCTCATCCTCCTTGACCTGATGCTGCCGGGCATCGACGGCTATCAGGTATGCCGGGAGGTACGAAGCCGCTCTGCCGTTCCTATCATCATGCTTTCGGCAAAGGGCGAAATCTTTGACAAAGTGCTCGGGCTCGAGCTTGGCGCCGACGATTATATGGAAAAACCCTTTGACGCCAAGGAACTCGTTGCACGGGTAAAGGCAGTCCTGCGCCGTTATAAGCCTGTCACGGCAGCTCCCGCAAAACCCGCTGTCGAATGTGTGGAATACGCGGATCTGACCGTCAACAAGACGAACTACTCCGTCGTTTATATGGGCAGGACCGTTGAGATGCCGCCGAAGGAGCTGGAACTTCTTTACTTCCTCGCTTCGTCCCCGAACCACGTTTTTTCCAGAGAACAGCTTCTGGACCAGATATGGGGCTACGAGTATATCGGCGATACCCGCACCGTAGACGTACATATCAAACGTCTGCGCGAAAAGATTAAAGACCACGCCAACTGGAAGATAGCGACCATCTGGGGCATCGGTTATAAATTCGAGGTGCGGTAATGCGTAAGACCCTTTATCTGAAATTTGTGCTCGGCTATCTTATCTTCGGTTTTTTCGGCTTTCTCGTCGTCGCTACCTTTGTCTCCAGCATGACTCTGGAGCATTTGAAGCGTGAAAGAGCGGATTCCCTCTATAAAGAAGCCACTCTTATCGCAGACACCTATGCCTCCGACCTTTACAACAGCAGCGTATCCCTTGAAACAGTCAAAGGACAGTTGGACGCTCTGAGCGCCTATCTTTCCTCGCAGATATGGATAATCAACCCGTCCGGGCGCATCATCATGACGACCGATGCGCCTTTGGATGTGGAGCATGAAACCGTTGTGGAAAACTTCGACCCTACTGTCACAGCCGGATCCTTTTATACGGTCGGAGATTTTTTCGGCTGCTTTAACGAAGATATCCTCAGCGTTTTTTCGCCTATCACGTCAAACTTTACCGTGCGCGGCTATGTGGTCATACATACGCCCATGTCTGTAATACGGGCGTCCAGCGAAAGCCTGCTGAATATTTCCTATATCCTGCTCGTCATCTTTTTCCTGCTTTCCTTGATCATCCTCATCTTTTTTACGGAGATGGTCTATCTGCCGCTCCGTAAGATAACTGCGGCCACAGAACAATATGCCGCAGGAAATCTGCACTATGAGTTTTCCGTGGACAGTGAAGATGAAATCGGTTATCTCGCAGCTTCCCTTTCTTATATGGCAAGCGAGATAGCGCGAAGTGAAGACAACCAGAAAAAATTCATCGCCAACGTCTCCCACGACTTCCGCTCCCCGCTCACTTCCATCAAAGGCTATCTGGAAGCGATGCTGGACGGAACTATCCCGCCGGAACTGCATGAAAAATATCTGCGTATCGTTTTAAATGAAACAGAACGCCTTACCAAGCTGACGAACAGCCTCCTGACGCTGAATAATCTCAACATGAAGGGTATGGTACTGGAAAAAACCGCTTTTGATCTGAATAAAGTCATACGTTCCACTGCCGCATCCTTCGAAGGCACATGCCAGCAGAAGCATATCGGCATCGAGCTTGTCCTGACAGGCGAACAAATGCCTGTTTTTGCGGATAAAAGCAAGATTGAACAGGTGCTTTACAACCTGCTCGACAACGCCATCAAATTTTCCCACCCGGAATCCGCTATCAAGATTGAAACGACCGAAAAACACGGCAAAGTTTTTGTTTCTGTCAAAGACAGGGGAATCGGGATTCCAAAGGACAGCCTGCGCCTCATTTTTGACCGCTTTTATAAAACCGACCTTTCCCGCGGAAAGGACAAAAAGGGCACAGGTCTGGGGCTTGCCATCACAAAGGAAATCATTCAGGCGCACAATGAAAATATCAACGTCATCAGCACCGAGGGCGTCGGCACGGAATTTATCTTCTCACTTCCTGTAGCAGAAGAAGAATAGCCGCTGTGGCTGAACTGATAAACTGAAATTTGTGCTTGCATATTGAATACTTTTCAGCTAGAATAGAGATGTTGCAGAAATCATTCTGCTGCATGCTGGAGAAGTACCCAAGTGGCTGAAGGGTCCGGCTTCGAACACCGGTAGGCTGTAACAGGCGCGAGGGTTCAAATCCCTCCTTCTCCGCTTTTAAAAAGGCTGTGAAAATGATGAACCATTTTCACAGCCTTTTTCATATCTTCATATAATAAACCAAAAAGCAAAGCCAAGACTCCTATGAATACAATACTCTCGCTCCTTTGTGCCGCAATGTTCGCGCTTTCTCTTTCTCTCGATACCTTTGCGGCATGCTTCGCCTACGGCAGCGGAAAATACCGCCTGCCCTTTTTTTCCGGACTCATCATCGACCTCGTCACCAGCGCCGTTTTAGGACTTTCCATGTTCTTTGGCTCGCTTCTCCAGCCATGGATTCCGCCGTCCTTTAGCCGGGCAATCTGCTTTCTCCTGCTCTTTTCCATGGGGAGTATTCATCTGCTGGACGAAGCTGCAAAAGCGTTTCTTCGCAGACACGACAGCTTTTTTAGAAATATTTCTTTCAGCGCCTTGAATTTCCGCTTTGTCCTCTCTGTCTATGCCGACCCGGAAAATGCGGATACCGATGATTCCAGAAGTATTTCTCCGAAAGAAGCGCTTTCGCTCGCCACAGCCCTGTCGCTTGACGGCGCTGCTGCCGGATTCGGAGCAGCGCTTGGCAGCGCCAAACCTGCCGCAGTCTTTTTCGCTTCCCTTATCATTGGTGCAGGCGCAGTCTTTGGAGGCTTTTTCCTCGGCAACCTGACCGCAGCGCGGCTGCGTTTCCCGGTATCATGGCTGTCCGGAGCTATCCTTATCGCGCTGGCATTCGGGCAGATTTTGCAATAGGAATATTTATCTGAGCTTCTCTGCGACAGCGTTCCAGTTTACCACATGAAACCACTGGTCGATATAGTCCGCACGCAGATTTTTGTATTTCAAATAGTAGGCGTGCTCCCATACGTCCAAAAGCATGACCGGAGTAAGCCCCTGCGACAGCGGATTATCCTGGTTCGCCAGCGCGATGATCTGCAGACAGCCGTCCGCGTCCTTTGCCAGCCACGCAAACCCCGACCCAAACCGGCTCAGCGCCGCTTCCTTCATTGTTTTTTTGAAATTTTCCACGCCGCCAAAGGCCTCTGCAACCGCGGTGGAAACGCTCTGACCTGCAGGTGCCATGATATCAAAATACATGTCGTGGTTATAAACGCCGCCCCCGTTGTCGCGGACAGCATCCTTTAACTCTTTCGGCAGCTCCGCCAGACGCAAAAGAAGCTCTTCCAGCGTCCAGGAGTGATATTCCGGATAAGGCTCCAGCGCCTTGTTTAGATTATCCACATAGGTCTTAAAATGCTTATCATGATGATAGTGCATCGTCTCTTCATCAATGTAAGGCTCCAGCGCATCATACGCGTAGGGCAGTTCGGGAAGCGTAAACGGGTAGGTGTTATTGATGATCATTGTGATTCCTCCATTTCTTCTGACCGCTTTAGAAAGCGATGTTTCCATACTGCATATCAGTTTATGCTCTACTGTAGGAATCTATACAACATATGTCTGTTTTTCCCCGCAGTTTTATATACTGCTTTAAATTCCTTCGGTCTCCCAGAAATCCTTCAGTTCTTCCAGCGATTCAAAACAACAGTCATATACTTTTTTAATCTCCTCGTCAGGCTGTACCATATCCGGTATCATGACAGCCAGCATCCCCGCAGCGGCTACCGAGCGTATCCCGTTAAACGAATCCTCGATGCCCGCAGCATTTTCGGGTTTTACGGAAAGCCTCCGGCACGCTTCCAGATAAATATCCGGTGCGGGCTTGCTTGCCTTGACCATATCGCCGCCTATTACCACATCAAAGTATCCGTCCAGCCCGTTCCTGCCCAGGTTTTTCTTCACCTGCTCCAGCCGGGTGGACGACGCTACCGCCAGCTTTTTGCCGGATGCCTTCAAAAAATCAAGAAGCTCTGTCACACCCTTCATCAGCGGAAGCTCCTCATCCAGCCTTGCAAAAAAGCGTTTATTTACCTCTCCCCAATACTCATCATATGGAAAACTGCCGTTTGGATACCACGGCTCCATGGACGCTATCACATGCGCCCGGACCGCCTCCTGATTGCGGCCGCAGCTTCCATATACCGCTTCCTCCGTCATTTTCAGCCCCATCTCCTCTGCTGTCTGAAAACAACATTCGCAGCTGATACGCTCTGTATCAAACAGCACTCCGTCCATATCAAAAACAACCGCTTCTATCATCCTTCTTTTCCTTTCTTCATCCATTCCGCCGGCAGCCGCTTTGGAAATTTTCGCTCTTTTTTCAATTATCTTTCTTTTTTATAATTTATTGTGTCTTTATCTTATTGCATCGGGCAGGCAAAGTCAAATTTATCCCTGCATCCTAAAACCCATTTTTATTATTTTTCATTTTTTTCAAAAAAACACTTGCAATTCTTTTTATCCTATGCTATTATAATATTCGTCGCTGAGACATACAGCAACAAACAAATGCGACAGTAGTACAGTTGGTAGTACGCCACCTTGCCAAGGTGGAGGTCGCGGGTTCGAGCCCCGTCTGTCGCTCTTCTTGATTGCAAAAGAACCTTGAAAATTCAAGGTTCTTTTTATTTTTCATACTCTCCAAAGAGCCGGAAGATATGCCGCATGCGGTCATCCTCCGGCTCTTTTTCAGATTATATCCTTACTTCACATTTTCCAGCTTCGTCAAATACCCCTTCCACGCTCTGTCCCATGCATGTTACGAGTACCTTCTCATATTTCTTTTCATACCCATCATGCACACGTGTCACGGTCAGCGTCCTGTCCTTTAACTCACAATGATACTGGTTATACACCCCGTCCCTGTAGTCAAAGCTTTCCCCGTCATCCTGAAAATGCTCCCAGCTTCCTTCTCCGGGATAAATTCCCAGCATCAGCACGCTGTCGGTGTCCTTCTCTCCCACAAAGTTCTGCTTTGGCCATACGGGAAGGACAGTTCCCGCCTTCACATACAGGGGGCAGGTATCCAGCGGCGCATCCCGCACGATCCACTTTCCGTCCGCGCTTTCCAGACGCTCGCCCGTCCAGTAATCGTACCACTCGCCCACAGGCAGATAGACAAGCTTTTTACGGTCGCCCTGAACCACAACCGGAGCTGCGAGCAGATTTTCGCCGACCAGAAATTCCGTATTGCATTCCCGCGCAGTCTCATCCTTTTCATAATGAAGCACAAGCGGACGCATAACAGGCAGCCCGGTCTTTTCCTCTTTCCAGAAAAGATCATAATAATACGGTATCAGGTGATAGCGCAGCTCGACCGCTTTCCGATAGATACGCACCGTCTCCTCATCAAACTGCCATGGCTCCTGATAGCGCGTCCCCATCGCGGAATGATTCCGAAACAGCGGCGAAAAGCATCCTGCCTCCACCCAGCGGCATAAAAGCTCCTTCGTACAGTCTGACCCGAAGCCGCCCACATCTGTCCCGACAAATGGCATTCCGCTCAGTCCCATGTTGCACAGCTGCGGTATCACCATCTGCAGATGCGCCCAGATACTGTGATTATCTCCTGTCCATGCAGTGCTGTATTTCTGCGTGCCCGCATAGCATGCCCTCGTTATCACAAAAGGTCTGCGCCCGTCGCGCTCTTTTAACCCCTCATAGGTTGCCTTCGCCATATTGTGACCGTACAGGTTGTGCATCCGCGCATGGTCGCTCACCTCATCCTCATCGGTAAATACCACGTCCGACGGAAGCTGTCCACGAAAACTTGCCGGCTCGTTCATATCGTTCCATACTCCACGCACGCCCTTATCTATCAGAAACTGCTGGTTTCTTCCCCACCAGCCGCGCACCTCTTCTTTGCCGAAATCCGGGTAAACGGCATCTCCGGGCCATACCTCATTGACGTAGATATCTCCCTCCGGCGTTTTGGCAAAATAATCGTTCTCCACGCCCTCATCGTAAACGGAATAACCCTCCTCGACCTTTACGCCCGGGTCAATGATAGTCACTATCTTGATTCCATCCTCCGACAGGTCTGAAATCAGTTTTTCCGGATTGGGATAACGCTCCTTATCCGGCGTCCATGTAAACACCTTATACCGGTCCATATAGTCGATGTCCAGATGTATCACATCGCACGGGATACCGCATCTGCGCATATTTCCCGCCACGTCGCGTACCTCTGCTTCCGACATATAGCTCCAGCGGCACTGCTGATACCCCAGCGTCCACTTCTGCGGCAGCGGAGCCGTTCCGGTCAGGTAAGTGTATCCGCTGACCACCTCCGCCATGCTGTCGCCCGCTATCAGATAGTAGTCCAGATTGCCGTCCGCCGCGCCATACCAGTAATAATCATCCGATTCCTTTCCCATATCGAAACAGGAACGGTAGGAGTTATCATAAAAAAGCCCGAATACTGCATCATCTCTCAGCGTAATGAAAAACGGGATAGACTTATACAGCGATTTAAAATTATCCATCTGCGGAGACGGATCGTCCGTATTCCACATCACATATTCATAGCCGCGCTTATTCATAAATCCGGTCTTGTCGCCCAGCCCGTAGAAAGCCTCGCCGCCCTCCATGCATTTAACGACCTCGACCGCTCCTGCGCCCTCTTCTTCGACGCTGTGCCCTTCCGCTTCCTTTAACGCTTTCAGCTCATCACTCAGGCCAGCCCGTACCTTCCGCGCTTCCCGCCGGTCGCGGCACAGCACAGTGCCGTCCGCCTTATAAAAATCCACGAAAAATCCATCGCAGACCTTCGCCGTCACACAGTCGGTGGAAACCGTCACAACACCGTTTTCCTCTGAAGCCGAAAAACGTGTCTCCACCGCCTTTTCGCCTTCTATCGCTTTGGAACGATGCTCATTGCTCACTCTCCCGGAAAATATGTTCAGAATACGGTCGGTAACTACCTCCAGCCGCCCACTCCCATTTTCAAATGTAAACTCGATACGGTTGCCCTGCTGTTCCCAGGAACACAGTCTCCCAAATTCCATCCCTGCATCCTCCTAAAACTGCTTTTTCACCACAGCTTTGATTCCGCACTGCAGCTTCTCCTGCAGCGCGCTCTATTTCCTGCGCCTCACACTCTGCCATACATCTGGCACAGCTTTTTGACCGATGCCGCCAGCTCCTTTGTCAGCTCCTCACCCGTCATCCTCCAGCGCCAGTTTGTGCCGAGGGTAGACGGGAAATTTATCCTCGCGCGATTATCCAAAAGCAGATAATCCTGAAGCGGAATGATACATGTCTGTGCCACAGAAGAGACCGCTGCGCGCACCAGCTCGGATGCCAGCCCCTCATCGCTCTCCTCAGGCCGGTTCAGGTAAGCACGTATCATATTTTTTTCCGATTTTTTGATGCTGGAAAGCCATCCCAGTATCGTCTCATTATCATGTGTTCCCGTATAGGCGACGCAGTTCGGCTCATAATTATGCGGGAGATAATCTCCCTTGCCGCTGGAATCCCGTGAATCAAAAGCAAATTCCAGCACCTTCATATTCGGATAGCCGCTGTCCTTGACAAGCTTACGCACACTATCGGTCATGTAGCCCAAATCCTCCGCTATGATGTTGCGCTCACCCAGACGTTCTTTTATCACATTGAACAGCTCAATTCCGGGCCCTTTCTCCCAATGTCCGTTTACCGCGGTCTTATCGCCCGCCGGGATAGAATAATATTCGTCAAAGCCCCTGAAATGGTCGATACGCACTACGTCATAAAGCGTAAAGCATCTCTCTATCCGCTTTACCCACCAGTCGTATCCGGTATTTCTGTGATATTCCCATTTATACAGCGGATTGCCCCAAAGCTGTCCGTCTGCCGAAAATCCGTCCGGCGGGCATCCTGCGACCGCCGCGGGCTTCCTCTCCTCATCCAGCTGGAACAGCTCCGGATGCGCCCAGACATCCGCGCTGTCATACGCCACATAGATAGGAATATCGCCGATTATCTCCACGCCTTTTTCATTTGCATATGACTTTAATGCCTTCCATTCCCGGAAAAATAAATACTGCAGCCATGCGTAAAACCCTATCTCCTCTGCATAGTTCTCCCGGTAATAATACATCGCGTTGTCCCAGCGGCAGCGTATATCCTCCGCCCACTCATCCCAGCTTGCTCCTCCAAAAATATCCTTTACCGCCATAAACAGGCTGTAATCTTCCAGCCACCAGCCGTTCTCCTGCCGAAAGGCAATAAAATCCGCATCCTCCGTTTTCAAACTCCTGCGATATGCTTTTTTCAGCAAAGGCATTCTGTTTTCATACTGCTTTCCGTAATCGATATCCTGCGGGTCGTCCCCCAGATCGCATGCATTGACTTCCTTACGCGTCAAAAGCTTCTGTTTTACCAGCATTTCCAAATCGATAAAATACGGATTTCCCGCATATGTCGAAAAAGATTGGTACGGCGAATCCCCGTAACTCGTCGGTCCCAACGGCAATATCTGCCAGTATCTCTGTCCCGCTTTCTTCAAAAAATCAACCCACTGATACGCTTCCTTTGAAAAACAGCCGATTCCGTGCTTTGACGGCAGGCTGAACACCGGAAGTAAAATACCGCTTGCTCTCATAATGCTCTCCCTTTATCTTCTTAATATCGTGACGGATATCTCCTCCGCCCAAACGCTGCCCTCCCGTTCTCCGAGGGCTTCCAGTTCCCGACCTTTTTCTTCTATTTTAAACCGTCTCCCGTCCGTAAGCAACTGCCACTTACCCTCCGGGAGCAAAATTTTCTGTGGAATATCGGATGCGTTGTAGACTACAAACAAAGAACCTTCCTCATCCCCAAATTCAAATGCTGCAGTCCCCTCCGGCGTCCCGGGAAAATGAATGCGCTCCATTACCGAAAGCCCGCTTTCCTGCCAGCCGGCAAAGTTTTTCCGCAGGAGGATAAGCCCCCGGTAAAACTCTGCCAGCTCCCGGTTTTCATACATCCTTCCCCAATCGATACGGTTTAAACGCGGCGAAAGATTATAGCTGTTGCCCTCTCCCCGTTTCGTGCGCGCACCTTCTTCTCCCGCCTGCAAAAATACAGTCCCGAGACAGGTAAAATAAATGCCCGCCGCCAGCCGGTTCTGCGACAGAAGCCTTTCCTCCCGTGCGGTAAAAAACAGGTTTTCTGCAGAGCACCCCATCTCTCCGATATCGCCCTCTGTCAGGTCGATATCCCTTTGCGTATACACAAGCTTATCCCAGAGAGTATAGTTGTCATGCGCCGATACATAGGAGACTGACTGCAGCGGCGACGAAAGCGCATAGCCGCCTTTTTTATCACACCATCCCAATACAGAGGAACGTATCTTATCCTCCATCCCCGGCTTTCCATTCACAAATCCGGCTTTTTTCGGAAAAAAGACGCTGCCCTTGATACTGTCGCGAATGTCATCGTTAAAAAATCCTATCCTCGTATCCAAAAGCTCTGCATTTGCCTTGACCGCCTGCACATTTCCCAGCTGCATCGCGGTCGCGCCTGCTGCCCACGGCTCTCCGTACATCATGATGTCCCTGCCGCCCGGCAGCTCATCCAGAGCCCTCCGGATGAGATTCATCGTTTCCACATCGTGCAGTCCCATCAGGTCGAACCGGAAACCGTCCACATGGTATTCCTTCGCCCAAAAGCACACCGAATCCACGATATATTTGCGGTACATCCTCCGCTCACTGGCTGTGTCATTGCCGCAGGCAGAGCCGTCCGACCAGCTCCCGTCCTCATTCTGCCTGTAAAAATAATAGGGGACTGTTCTCTGGAAACAGCTGTCCGTATCATAAGTATGGTTAAATACCACATCCATGACGACCCGTATGCCCGCCCGGTGCAGCGCCTGTATCATTTCCCGGCACTCCTTTATACGCACCGCGCCGTGGAACGCATCCGTGGAATAGGAACCTTCAGGCACATTGTAATTGACCGGGTCATACCCCCAGTTGAACTGTCCGTCCTCTCCCGCTTCGTCCACCGAACCGTAATCGTACATCGGCAGTATCTGGACGTGCGTCACCCCCAGCCACTTCAGCCATTCCACACACGTCGGTTTTTCCGGATTGCCGTCCAGCCCGGTATTTTCACAGGTAAACGCCTTGTATTTTCCGCGGTATCCTTCCGGGACGCCGCACCTTTCGTCATAGGAAAAATCCTTCACATGGACTTCCCATATCACGGGAGCTGTGCTGCCCGCCCTGTTCCCGCGCGCTTCCTCCCGCAGCTTTTCGTCAAGCGCCGTCCGCTCGCTTTCCCATCCCTGCGGCGCAGCTTTTTGTAAATCGACCACCATGCTCCGGCGTCCGTTTACCCCCGCCGCTTTCGCATACGGGTCTGCCGTCTCCCGCTGCTGCCCGTCCGCCGTCACCAGGAATGTATAGTAAATGCCGTCCAGATCCCCCGTCTTTTCCGCGCGCCAGACTCCTTTTTCTCCCTTATGCATTTCGATGGTCTCAAAAGGCTTTTCTGCCCCCTCCACCGCACTTCCTTTTTTATAAAGCCTCAGGCTCACTGCCTCCGCCGTCGGCGCCCAGAGGGCAAATCCCGTCTTTTCCGGCGAATATACCGCTCCCAGATCATCGCCTCCATAAAAAAATTCCGTTTCAAACTGCTCTGAACAAAACAGCGCCCTCCATTCGGAAGGCGCCCTTTTTGCCGTATACTCCATATCCGTTCCTCCGTTTTCCTTCCCTCAGACCTATTGTAGCAAACCGAAAGGAACGGACAAATATCGGAATTTTTGTATTCATATCGTTTTTTCATGTATTTCCGGCATCTATGCTCTCTTCTTCCTGAATAAACATGATCACAAAGCTAAGCAGAAGCAGAACGCAGCAAATCCACACTGCACGTACACCGATCCTGCGTGTTGCAATTCCTCCCAGCGCAGCCCCCGCAGCAAATACAGCAATAAAGAAGTAATACTGCATACTCTTTTTCCGCAGTTTTTTATCTTTCGTCTCCGTATAAGCGCACAGAAGATCTGTTGCGCTTCGAAGATTGCCGATGCACATCGTTGTTGCCATCGCATTTCCCTGTATCTTTTTAAAACTGTCCACCTGCAGCGCACAGGAAAAGGATACAAGCGCATTAGCCGGCAGACTCATTCCCTCCGGCCAAAATCCAACGATAAACAATACAAGCATTTCCAGACTCACCACAAGCTGTCTCCAGTGCAGTACACGATCCTGTCCAACACAGCGATATCTGATCTTCTGCGCCAGAAAAATGCCTGCCGCAAATGCAATGATCGGAATCGCATACCGTATACACAGCATCCACTCCCCCTGCGCCATATGGTTTCCCAAAAGGACAATATTTCCTGTCTGTGCATTGGCAAAAACCTTATCCCGGCCCATGTAGGTATAGGCATCCTGAAACCCGCCGCATAAGGACAGCAGAATCCCGACCGCAAAGGACTCCGACATCTGCCCGTGATATCTTTTTTTCATGACTGCACCGCCTTCCGAATTTAATCCGGTTTCAAGCGTAAACCATTTTCAGGCAGAAGTCAAATTTGTCTCATAAAATTTATTCCATTACCTCTCCATTTTCCGTCACGATTGGTGCAAGCTCCGTTGCATCACCATACAAATCCTTTCTCGCCAGCAAATATTCCTTCAACTCATCTCTGCTTTGAAATCTTGTTGCCTGAAAGGGCGCCATCGGTCCATACTTTTCTACAAATAAAAGCCCGTTCTTTGTCTCCGCCAGTATTCCTGTATGACCGACAAACCGCACCTTATCCTCAGGCGAATGCAGATAAACACAAATCAGAGAAAGCTTATCGCCTGTTATTTCCACCGCTCTCTTTTCCCACGCCTCCTCAATCCGTTCCTTCTGATCCTCCAGCGTATCTGCATCCTCTACAGACACCTGATTATAAAGCGTTACAAAATCCGTCCGTTCCCCCTCGCTCATCTGATATTCCGGAACGGTATCAATTGCTTCCACATCAAACATCAGCCATACATCCGCATCGTTTCCTGTTCCCGCCGTGCTGATCTGGTCTTTCAGCAGAAAAAAAGCAGTAAGACGGCAATTAAGCCACTGCAAATAGGAATATGCTTCCGCTGAATCATTCAGCATCACCCCGCTGTAATCCACCCCTTCCTCCGGAAGCTTCCCAAACCCTTCCGGAAAGGAAAAATTTTGTGCAGTCGCATTAAAATCTGTTATCCACTTTTTGACCCTTTCCGTCTGCTCCTGTGTTATGCCGCAGCTTTCCAGCTCTTTCAAAACTTCATTTTCTGAAGTCTGATCCGCCATGTTCGTATACTCACTCTCTTTTTTCCCGCAGCCTCCCAACGATAACATAAAACATAACACAACTGCCCATACTAAAATTGTCTTTCTCATCCTGATTCCTTTCTTTTATTAATAGACTATCTGATCTCTACGCCTTCATCCGGCCTCACTTTATAGATAAAAATCTTTTAAAAAAAGTTTTACCCGAATGCAACCTTCTCATTCCAAAATACGTTATAATAGGCACAGGCGGCAGATACAGTCTTCCTGCCGCCGCTCATTATCATAATAATCAAGGAGAACATCATTATGAAAAAACTTATCGTACTGCTTCTTGCGGCATCCATGACCGCATCCCTTACTGCCTGCGGCGGTTCTTCCACCCAGGGCCCGACTGCTGCCAATACCGAATCCTCCGTTGAAAGCGAGATTGCTTCCGAGACACCAGCTCCTGAAGAAACCGTTACGGAAAGCCTTTCTGAAACAGAAACTGCTGCAGGAGAGACCGGCACGGATTCCTCCGAATCCATTTCTTCCCCTGAAGCAGATTTGCTTAACTCTATCTATACTTCCTTTGCAGAAGATCAGAAATTCCCCATCGGCGGCGGTGATTCCGCAAATCTTGTAATAAAGGATGACGGCGCTTTTGATATCACAAATGTTGAAGAACTGGAATCTTCTCTTGGATTTCCTTCCTCACAGGCTGCCAACATCGACGGTGCGGCTTCCATGATCCATATGATGAATGCCAATACCTTTACCGGCGCGGCTTATCATCTGATCGACGGCGCTGACGCAGACGCCTTCGCCGAGGCAGTAAAGGAAACTGTTCTTGCAAAGCAGTGGATCTGCGGCATGCCCGACACGCTTGTCATCCTTTCTGCAGACGGTTACATTATCACCGCCTATGGCAATGCCGAGCTGATAGAGAATTTCAAGACGACCGCCCTTTCCGCAATCAGCGGCTCTGAGGTCATCCTCGAAACCCCTATCACCGAATAATACTCAATTCTTTCAGGCTTTCGCAAGATTGAATCGCTGACGCAACCTTCCGGTTCCGGAGCTGACTCAGAGATGCTTTCTGCGGAGGCCTGCTCTGAAAGGAACTGTCACCATGCTTTTTTCCAGTATCCCATTTCTTTACTACTTTTTGCCGCCTGTTCTGGCACTGTACTTTTTTGCCCCTAAAAAATGGAAAAATACGGTGCTCTTACTGGCAAGCCTTATTTTTTACGGCTGGGGAGAGCCCAAATATGTGCTCCTCATGCTCGTCTCCGTTTTACTCAGCTATCTGTTCGGTCTTCTCATTGAGCGGTTTCGGACTACTCCCGCCGCAAAGGCGGTCTGCATCCTTTCTGTTGCGGTCAGTCTGTCCTTTCTGCTCTATTTTAAATATACCGACTTTTTTATCGAAAGCTTCAATGCCGTTACAGGACAGAGCATCCCTCTATTAAAGATAGCGCTTCCTATCGGCATCAGTTTTTATACATTCCAGATAATCAGCTACACCATCGACGTTTACAGAGGCGTCCCCGCGCAGAAAAGCTATATCCGCCTGGCGGCGTATATTTCCATGTTCCCTCAGCTCATCGCCGGGCCCATCGTGCGCTACTCCGATATCGCGGCGCAGCTTGAAGAACGCTCTTTTTCAGTTTCTGCCGCTGCCGCCGGTATCCGCCGCTTTATCCTCGGCCTTTCCAAAAAAATCCTCCTTGCCAACCAGCTCGGGGAATTCTGCGCCGTATTCCGCGCCTCCGATGAAAAATCCGTGCTCTTTTACTGGCTCTATGCCGCCGCCTTTGCCCTCCAGATTTACTTTGACTTCTCGGGCTACAGCGACATGGCCATCGGGCTCGGCAAAATACTCGGCTTCGATTTCCTTGAAAATTTCAACTATCCCTATATTTCAGCCAGCATCACCGAATTCTGGCGTCGCTGGCACATGTCGCTCGGCACATGGTTCCGCGATTACGTCTATATTCCTCTGGGGGGAAACCGCAAAGGGCCGGCGCGCCAAATCCTCAACATCCTTATCGTCTGGGCGTTAACGGGTTTCTGGCACGGTGCGGCATGGAACTTTGCCGTCTGGGGGCTTTTGTTCGCAGCCCTTCTCATCGCAGAAAAGCTCTGGCTTTTAAAGCCTCTGAAAAAATGCCGGCTCTTCTCCCATATTTATGTGCTGTTTTTTGTAACGATCAGCTTTGTTATCTTTAACGCACAGGATATGGCGCAGGCAGTCTCCGATATCGGCGGACTTTTCGGTGCAGGCGCACTCCCTCTTATTTCCGGGGAAACTCTCTATTATATGAGAAGCTTCGGCATCGTCCTTGGCGCTGCTGCCATCGGCGCTACGCCTCTGATAAAGAGCCTTGCCCTGAAAGCTTCCTCCTGCCCCAAAACAGCGCGTATCGTCACTATCGCGGAACCCGTTTTGCTCATGGCTCTCCTGCTTGTCATGACCGGATACCTCGTAGACGGCTCCTTTAATCCATTTTTATATTTCAGATTTTAAACGGAGAGACAGATATGGATAATAAACTTAAAAACATCATCACCTGCGCCCTGTTCGGCACATTTTTTGCGGCAGCCTTCCTTGCCTGCGTTTTTCTGCCCAAAAAGACCTATTCGGATTCCGAACGCAGACCGCTCGCTTCAATGCCCGAATTTTCTGTGAAAACAGTCGCAAATGGACGCTTTATGAGCAGCTTTGAAAGCTATTCGCAGGATACTTTTCCGCTGCGCGACCGGTTCCGCACGCTCAAAGCCCTTTCTGCTACAAAGCTTTTCCTCAAAAAAGACAACAACGGCATTTACGAATCCGACGGATATGCCGCTGCAATGGAATACCCGATGAACCAGGCATCCCTTGAGCGCGCCGCAGCCCGTTTCCGGTATGTATACGATACCTGCCTTGATGAAACGAACCGCATCTTTTTCTCTGTTATCCCCGATAAAAACTGTTATCTGGCAGAAGAAAGCGGACATCTTTCCATGGACTACGCCCTGTTTGAACAGGAAATGGAAAAGCTTATGGATTTTGCGCAGTATATCCCCGTTTCCGACCTTCTGGAAAAAGAGGATTATTACAAAACCGATACCCACTGGCGTCAGGAAAAAATAACAGATGTGGCACAGCGTCTCCTTTCTGAAATGTCCCCCGGCCAGATGACAACAGCTGCGCCCGACTATCGTCCCGTCACCGCCACTGAGACCTTCTCCGGCGTGTATACGGGTCAATCCGCTCTCCCCCTCAAGGCAGAGCCCCTTATCTATCTGACAAGCGACACCCTGGAAGGCTGTCGTGTTTATGACTGGCAGAACAGCAGGGAAATCCCTGTCTATGATACTGACCGGGCGTCAGGGAAAGACCCCTATGAACTCTTTCTCTCCGGCTCACTGTCGCTCATAACGATCGACAACCCCAACGCAGCTTCTGACCGTCAGCTCGTCCTTTTCCGCGATTCCTTCGGCTCCAGCATCGCTCCTCTTCTCATCGAAGACTATTCCCGCGTTATACTGGCCGATATCAGATATATCCAGCCTGCTTATCTGACAAAATTCGTGGACTTCACAAACAGCGACGTGCTCTTTTTATACAGCACCCTCGTCCTCAACAACAGTGATACCTTAAAATAGACTGTCTTCCCCCGCTTAGGAGTTTGAAAAAGTGTGCGCATAATCGTGTTTTTTATTCGATAGGAAATAATCTTTCCTATCGAATAAAAAAGCCGTATCAGCATCAAGCTGACACGGCTTTTTTAATACTCTGTTATATCACCTTAGATAAAAATTCCTTCAACCTTTCATTTTTCGGATGATCGAAAAATTCCTCCGGTGTATTCTCTTCCTTTATCTTTCCTTCATCCACAAAAAGTACGCGGCTCGCAACCTCACGCGCAAATCCCATCTCATGCGTCACAATTACCATCGTCATTCCCTCATGAGCCAGGTCACGCATAACAGAAAGAACTTCGCCTACCATTTCCGGATCGAGCGCGCTCGTAGGCTCGTCAAAAAGCATTACATCAGGATGCATGCACAGAGAACGCACGATTGCTATCCTCTGCTTCTGACCGCCGGAAAGCTGCGCCGGATAAACGTTCGCCTTTTCTGCAAGTCCCACGCGCGCAAGAAGCTCCATCGCCTCTTTTTCCGCTTCTTCTTTGGACTTTTTCAGCACCTTAATCGGCGCCAGCGTCATATTATCCAAAATCGTCTTATTCGCAAACAGATTGAAATGCTGGAATACCATGCCGATTTTCTGGCGATACACGTTGATATCGCTCTTTGGATCAGTGATCGCTTTTCCCTCAAAAAGGATTTCCCCGCTCGTCGGCATTTCCAGAAGATTCAGGGAACGCAGAAAAGTGGACTTTCCGGAACCGGATGGACCGATGATAGCCACTACCTCTCCCTTACGGATCGTCGCGTCAATATGATCTAAAACCTGCACCTTCCCGAAAGATTTGCAGAGCTGTTTAATCTCAAATAATACCTCACCGCTCATTGACACGCAGTCTCCTTTCCAGTCTTTCCATCAGCGCGGATAAAAAGCTCACACTTACCAGATAGATAAGCGCTGCTGCAAACAGCGGCATATACGGATCGTACGTCTGGCTGCGTACCGTATTCGCACCGTGCGTCACATCTGTCAGCGCAATATAGCCACAGATAGACGTCTCCTTTAACAGCGTGATAAACTCGTTTCCAAGAGCCGGGAGCACGTTCTTTAACGCCTGCGGGATAATAATATGCCACATCGTCTGCACATAAGTCAGCCCCAGACTTCTTCCCGCTTCAAACTGTCCCTGATCCACCGACATGATACCGGAGCGGAAAATCTCCGCAACATATGCACCGGAGTTGATACCAAATGTCAAAATAGCGACAAGACGCTTGCTCACATCCACTGAACCGAATACGATGTAATACATGATCAAAAGCTGTATCATCGCAGGAGTCCCTCGGATAACCGTCAGATACAGCTTACACACCGCATTTAAAATCTTTACGACAAGCGGGGGACGCTCCAGCTTATCCGCCGAAGAGCGCACCACTGCGATGAGGACGCCGATAACGACGCCCACTATCACCGCAAAAAACGATACGATGTATGTTGTTCCCAAGCCTTCTGTAAAATATCTCCACCGCTCGTCCGTTATGAAATTGGCAATAAACCTTGCTTTAAAATCTTCCATTTTCTATATGCTTTCTAATCTTCTCTTATTTTTTTACGATAACGACCTGACTTGCAGTCGCATAGGTATCAGTAAAATCAACGCTCAGCTTACGCTCTTCCGTTACAGTCATGCCCGCAGCGCCGAAATCTGCCTTGCCGGAAACGACTGCGTTTACGATCGCGTCAAATTCCATATCTTCAACCTTTAACTCATAGCCTAAAACATCACATACAGCCTGTGCAATATCAGGGTCGATACCAACAACTTCCTGATTCTCATAATATTCATAAGGCTCAAAGGTCGCGTTGGTCGCCATTACCAGAGTGCCGTTGGAACGGTCAACGCCTTCGGGAGAAGTATAAGGATGCTGGCCTGCCTCATCGCCGATATAGTTGGAAATGATGGAATCCAGAACGCCGTCTGCCTCAAGCTGAGCCAGCGCCTCATTTATCTTTGCCGTCAGGTCGCCGTTATCCTTATTTACGCACATTGCGTATTCCTCGGAAGAAAGCTCCTCATCCAAAAGCTGCAGGTCATCATTCTTCTCTACAAAAGCTTTTGCCGGATTGTAATCGATGACTACGCAGTCTATCTTGCCCTGCTTGAGCGCCTGAATAGCATCCGCGCCCTTGTTGTAACGCTCTACGGTCGCGCCGTCGTTCTTCTCATAATCGGTAGCCAGCTGGTCGCCTGTCGTTCCCAGCTGAACGCCTATCTTCTTGCCTGCAAGATCAAATGCTGCTGCCGCCTCTGTACCGGCTTCTGTTTCTGCTGCCGCGGTACTTTCCGCTTCCATCTCTGCTGCTGCGCTGCTCTCAGCTGCTACTGTACTTTCCACTGCCACGGTGCTCTCTGCCGGAGCCTCAGAACCGCACGCTGTCAAAGAAAATACCATGGCTGCCGCCATTGCCGCTGTCAGTAATTTTTTCATTTTCATCTCTTTTTCCTCCTCATGAAAGGTCCTGTCTGCAGGGCCTCTTCTCACTGCATAAATATTCGATATTGCTTTCATCGGATATCTCGTATTGACTATACTTATAATACCATATATTTTTTAAAAATCAAGTATAAATTTTCACATATTATTCACTTTTTTAAGAATTTTATGCATAAATATTCCCAATTGTACTGTATATACATCAAAATATGCATGCCTTTAAGGAAATCCCTGTCTGTCCGGGATTTCACACTTTTTTCGCAATTTTATCGCAGATTCATCACAGCTTTTCAACAGTTCCAACACAATTTCCCCTTATACTGCAAAGCATAGAAACAAAAAAGCGCAATAAGCTTTCAAATAGCAAAAGGAGTGAATTTTCATGTACGAATACGAAAATCAGAATATCAACAACGAACAACAAACCTATCAATATCAGGATATCCCATCCGGCAGCCCGCTGCCCCAGCCGCGCCCTCCTAAAAAGAAAAAGGGGAACGCCGCCCGCATCGCCAAAAAGGCCGGGGCCATCGCACTGAGCGCCGTTTTATTCGGCGGCATCGCTTCAGGAACTTTTCTTGCTGTCAACTACGCCGCAGGCTACAGCCCCTCAGTCGCCAATGCAGCAAATACGCCTGATGCTTCAGTAAATCAGACTGACAGTACCCAGCAGGCGAGCTCCCTGCTGAAAGCGACCAGCTCTCCCGACGGACAGACAGCTTCCGGAGCTCTCGATGTTTCTTCCGTTGCCTCCTCCGTCATGCCCTCCATCGTTTCCATTACGAACAAATCCGTTCAGGAAGTGCAAAACTATTTCAACATGTTCGGATATGGAGGACACAGCCAACAGGTTGAAAGCGAAAGCGTCGGCTCCGGCATCATCATTGGTAAAAACGACAGTGAGCTTCTCATCGTGACAAACTACCATGTCGTCCAAAACGCCGACACCCTTTCCGCAAGCTTTATTGATAACTCTGTCTGCGAAGCAAATTTAAAGGGAACCGATCCTGATAACGATCTGGCGGTAATCGCAATTCCGTTATCCAGCATTTCTGAAAGTACCATGGGACAGATAAAAGTCGCGACTATCGGGGATTCCGATACGCTTAAGGTCGGCGAACAGGTTGTCGCTATCGGCAACGCCTTAGGCTACGGCCAGTCTGTTACCACAGGCATTGTGAGCGCTACAAACCGTACTATCAGCACCTCTGTTACAAAAAATGCGGAAAACGTTCCTTCCTATATCCAGACAGATGCCGCTATCAACCCCGGAAACTCCGGCGGAGCCCTCGTCAACATGAACGGCGAAGTCATCGGCATCAACTCCGCAAAGCTTGCCAGCACCGAAGTAGAAGGCATGGGATATGCGATTCCCGTATCAAGGGTTTCCGATATCATCGAAACGCTGATGAATGAAACAACCCGCAGCAAGGTTTCCTCTGATCAGCAATCGGCCCTCGGCATTTCCGGGCTCACCGTTGACGCCACCGTAACAAATGCATACGGAATCCCTTCCGGAGTATACGTTGCAGAGGTTACAGAAAACGGCAGCGCACAGACAGCGGGCATCAAAGCCGGAGATGTCATTACCAAATTTGATGGAAAAACCGTTTCCGATATTCAGGAATTAAAAGATATGCTTCAATATTACGCAGCCGGCGAAACCGTCACCGTTACCGTAAAAACTCCCGGTCATGCAAATACCTATGAAGAACGCGAATTCTCTGTGACCCTCAGCTCCGCGCTGAGTACAGAGGCAGAAACAGAAACAGAAGATTCAGCTGTTAACAGAGGAAATATCATCATTCACTGACTGGAAAATATAATTTTTAGAAAAAATCGCCGCCACCCGTTTTTCGGATGACGGCGATTCTACGCTTCTCTCACAAAATTATCTTCTGCTATCTTACTTTTTCTCGTCTTTCTCTTTTTCCCACCAGCCTCTGCGGCTTTCCTTTTCTTCTTCCTCCTGCTCGTCTTTTTCAACAATTATCTTTTTCACAAGAGCAGTATCTACCCGCTGGTCCTCCAGCTTCTCCACATGTATCTGCAGCCCGTTTACCTCAACGTCGAACTCGCTCCCGTCTGCAGGAATCGTCCGCAGGCAGCTGAATATCATACCGCCCAGCGTATCATAATCCATATCCTCCGGCAGCTCGATATCCAGCGCCTCCGCGATATCTTCGATATAAGCGCCGCCCGATATCCGCCAGAGATTCTCTTCCAGCTGTACGATTTCCGGAGGCTCCGTAGGATCAAATTCATCATAAATATTCCCGACGATTTCCTCAAGCAGATCTTCCATCGTTATCACGCCCGCCGTCTGACCATATTCATCGATGACTATCGCGATATGCACCTTTCCTTTCTGCATGTCGCGGAACAAGTCGTCCGCATGGATGGTATCAGGGACAAAATAAGGCTTTCTTAAAAGTCCCTTCAATCCTTCCGGGCTGTCACTTCTTCTATCCAGCAGATAATCCCTTGCATTTAAAATCCCGACAATATCATTGATATCCTCATCGTAGACCGGATATCGGGACAAACCGCTTTCACGAATCGTTTTTAATATCTCCTCATCCGTCTCATCAATCGAAAATGCTACCACATCAGGCTCGCGCGTCATCGCATCGCGCACTGAAATATCATCAAACCGGAACACATTCTGAATCCATTCCTGCTCTTCCTGATCTATTGTTCCTTTCTCTCCGCCCAAATCTACCATCATGCGGATTTCTTCTTCCGTTACAGCTTCCTCTTCTGACTCCGTTTTCATATGAAGAAGACGCAGCATCAGGTTTGTCGATTTTGATAAAAACCAGATGACCGGACGCATCACAACTGCCAGCCCGCCTACAACACCGCTTGTAAATCTTGCCACTTCCATAGGTTTCTGCATCGCAATCCGCTTAGGAACAAGCTCGCCGAAGATGAGCGTGAAATATGACAAAATAATCGTTATCACAATGACTGCAAGCGCATCGAGCACGGCAGGGCTGATCACCGTAAATCCAAGGTCCTCATAAATCCAGTCTACCAAATACCCTGAAAAACTGTCTGCCGCAAACGCACTTCCCAAAAATCCTGCCAGTGTGATGCCGACCTGTATCGTCGATAAAAACGCATTCGGCTCTTCCACCAGCTTCAGCAGCCTTCCCGCCTTTTTATCCCCTTCTTCCTCCATCTTCCTCAGCTTCGCACTGTTCAGCGAAACGACTGCTATTTCTGATGCCGCAAAAAATGCGTTCAGAAATATCAAAACTACCTGTACCAATAACTGTCTGGGTATAGAACTCAAAATAACTCTCTCCTTTTTCTCGTATCAATGCTCATACCATACAAATTGTATCATTCTTCTCTTTTCTGCGTTCTCCATGCAAAAAAACACAAAAAGACATAACCCGTCAAGGATTTCTCAACAGGCTATGTCTCTTGTTTTTATATTCGCAATGTTATCCAGAAAATTCGTTTCCCCGTCTGGGTCCGCGTTATCCATGAAAACTGTATCCTTTCTTATCGTAATATGACTTTTTCAATTATAACTGTATAGAAGGGATTCTGTCAAGAACATTTTCACTTTTCAGTTTACAACAAAAAACCCCGAAAAATCAATTTCCGAGGTTTTGTCAGAGGCGCGAACCGGATTTGAACCGGTGATAAGGGTGTTGCAGACCCGTGCCTTACCACTTGGCTATCGCGCCATATCTAATTATATGCTTTACACTTGTAAAAATGACTCCAACGGGAATCGAACCCGTGTTACCGCCGTGAAAGGGCGATGTCTTAACCGCTTGACCATGGAGCC
>UQDA01000002.1 GCA_900539715.1 uncultured Lachnospiraceae bacterium
GGTGCACAGGGGAGCATCCGTGTGGAAGCCGGTGCAGCAGGTAAGGTTTACAAAATAGACGCGGCAGTAGGTCAGGCGGTGAAATCAGGCGATGCCGTTGTTACTATTGAGGCGATGAAGATGGAAATTCCTGTTGTAGCGCCCAAGGACGGTACTGTGGCAAGCATTAACGTATCGGTTGGCGATGCGATAGAGGCAGGAGCCCTGCTCGCAACGCTGAACTGATATACAGCTCCGGTCAAACCGGTCCTGATTACTGACACAGGAGGTCAACACAATGTCTTATATTATGACAACCATGGACAACCTGATCCATCAGACCGCATTTTTCAACATGACATGGGGAAATGTTCTGATGATTCTGGTGGCGTGCGTTTTTCTCTATCTGGCGATCGCCAAGGATTTTGAACCGCTGCTGCTCGTACCTATCGCTTTCGGCATGCTGCTGGTAAATATTTATCCGGATATTATGCTGAGCATCGAGGACTCCGAAAACGGCGTCGGCGGTCTGCTGCATTATTTTTACCTGCTGGATGAATGGGCGATACTGCCGTCCCTTATCTTTATGGGTGTGGGTGCGATGACGGACTTTGGTCCGCTTATTGCAAACCCCAAGAGCTTCCTGCTGGGTGCCGCTGCTCAGTTCGGTATTTTTGCGGCATACTTCGGCGCGATAGCACTCGGCTTTAACGATAAGGCAGCTGCAGCAATATCCATCATCGGCGGCGCTGACGGCCCGACTTCTATCTTCCTTTGCGGAAAGCTGGGGCAGACCCAGCTGCTTGGTCCTATCGCAGTGGCAGCCTATTCCTATATGTCCCTTGTGCCGATCATCCAGCCTCCTATCATGAAGGCGCTGACGACAGAAGAGGAGCGAAAGATAAAGATGGAACAGCTCCGTCCGGTATCCAAACTGGAAAAGATTCTGTTCCCTATTATCGTCACAATCGTTGTCAGCCTGATACTGCCTACTACGGCTCCGCTCGTAGGCATGCTGATGCTGGGCAATCTGTTCCGCGAATGCGGTGTTGTCCGTCAGCTGGCTGATACAGCGTCAAATGCGCTGATGTATATTGTTGTGATACTGCTTGGTACATCTGTCGGTGCTACAACAAGCGCAGAGGCATTTTTGAACTGGGATACGATAAAGATAGTGGTACTGGGGCTGGTGGCATTCGCTGTCGGCACAGCGGCAGGTGTTCTGTTTGGTAAGCTGATGTGCAAGGCGACCGGCGGTAAGGTAAATCCGCTCATCGGTTCTGCCGGCGTATCTGCAGTTCCGATGGCGGCGCGTGTTTCTCAGAAGGTCGGGGCGGAAGCCGATCCGACGAATTTCCTTCTGATGCATGCGATGGGCCCCAACGTTGCAGGCGTGATAGGTACGGCGGTTGCAGCGGGTACCTTTATGGCGATCTTCGGAGTATTCTGATAGAAAGTAAAATAATGGAGGGATAAGACAATGCCTGTACAAAAACCGGTAAAAATTACGGAAACAGTGCTCAGAGATGCGCATCAGTCGCTGATCGCGACAAGAATGCCTACAGAGCTGATGCTTCCTATTGTAGATAAAATGGATAAGGTCGGATATCATTCCGTGGAATGCTGGGGCGGCGCGACATTTGATGCGTGCCTGCGCTTTTTGAAGGAAGATCCGTGGGAGCGTCTGCGCAAGCTGCGCGACGGTTTCAAAAATACGAAGTTACAGATGCTGTTCCGCGGACAGAATATTCTGGGTTATCGTCATTATGCGGATGACGTTGTAGAGTATTTCGTACAGAAATCTATCGCGAATGGTATTGATATCATCCGTATTTTTGACTGCCTGAATGACCTGCGGAATCTGGAATGTGCCGTAAAGGCCTGCAACAAGGAAAAGGGTCATGCACAGATAGCGCTTTCCTATACGTTAGGCGATGCCTATACGCTGGATTACTGGACGAATATCGCAAAAGAGATTGAAAATATGGGCGCTGATTCCATCTGTATCAAGGATATGGCGGGTCTGCTGCTCCCTTATGAAGCGACAGAGCTCATTTCCGCGATGAAGAGCGCGACGAGACTGCCTATCCAGCTCCATACGCATTATACGTCCGGCGTTGCAAGTATGACGTATTTAAAGGCAGTTGAGGCAGGCGTTGATGTGATAGACTGTGCAATGTCTCCGTTTGCTCTGGGAACGTCACAGCCGGCAACAGAGGTTATGGTAGAAACCTTCCGGAATACGCCTTATGATACAGGATATGACCAGAACCTGCTTGCTGAAATCGCAGATTATTTCCGCCCTTATCGTGAAGAATGCTTAAAGAGCGGTCTGATGGATCCCAAGGTATTAGGCGTTAACATCAAGACACTGATATATCAGGTTCCAGGCGGCATGCTTTCCAACATGGTAAGCCAGTTAAAAGAACAGAATGCAAGCGATAAGTATGATGACGTGCTCAAGGAAATACCGAAGGTCCGCAAAGACTTCGGCGAACCCCCGCTGGTTACGCCGTCTTCCCAGATAGTCGGAACACAGGCGGTGTTCAATGTGCTGATGGGAGAGCGTTACAAGGTGGCGACTGACCAGACGAAAGACCTGCTCGCAGGCAAATACGGCAAGACGGTAAAACCGTTTGACCCTGAGGTACAGAAGAAGGTCATCGGTGACCGTGAAGTGATAGAGTGCCGTCCGGCAGACCTTATCCCGAACGAGCTGGAAAAGATAGAGTCTGAGATGAAACAGTGGAAGCAGCAGGATGAGGACGTCCTGACATATGCGCTGTTCCCTCAGGTTGCGGTGGATTTTTTCAAGTACCGCATGGCACAGCAGGAAAAGGTGGATATGAAGCAGGCGGATACCAAAAACGGAGCGTATCCGGTATAAAGAAAAATGACATGCTAAAAACGGGTTTCAGTGTAAACTGAAACCCGTTTTTGATATACACAATTTTTGACGGCAGAGGCATCGCACTATTCAGAAGCAAGTCTGAATTTTTCATGCAGTTCTCTGGCATAGGTGTCGAGAAGCTGGATAGTGGTGCGCATATCGTCGCGCGTTGTTTCGGGATGAAGGGCGCAGATGCGAAGTACCTTTTTCCTGTTTAAGACCGTGGTAAAGACGGCGGCATAACCGCTTTCTACGATTTTTTCGGATACCTTTTCATTTAACAGGTCAGTCTGTTCGTCTGTCAGGTCATCGGCGGTATAACGGAAATTTATCATCGCGAGCTGGGCTTTTGAAACGATTTCCCAGTTGTCCAGCTCCGACAGAGCTTCCTGCGCCCATTCGGCAAGCTGGAAGCCATGTTCGATGGCACTGCCTATCAGACGCGTTCCGAGTACCTGGAGAGTGAGCCATAATTTTAAGCCTCTGGCGGGCCTTGTCAGCTCCATTCCGATATCCCATGTATTGATGTGTTCCAAATCGCCCTCGACATCTTTTAAGTATTCGGGATTGACATGGAAGCTGTGGAATAAGTGCCTGATATCTTTTACGAGGACCATCGCACATCCATATGTCTGAAACAGCCATTTGTGGGCGTCCCAGCTGATACTGTCCGCAAGCTCGGTACCTTTCAGGAGGTGTCTGTACTTGGGACTCAGCAGGACGGAGGCACCATAGGCTCCGTCGATGTGAAACCACAGATTGTTGTCCCGGCAGATTTCAGCGATTGTTTCAAGCGGGTCGATGCTCCCGGTATTCGTTGTCCCGGCGGTCCCGACCACAACAAAGGGGATGAGCCCTTTTTCTTTATCCGCTGATATGGCTTCCTGCAGGCGGTCGGTGTCCATCTGAAATTCGGAATTGACGGGAAGCCTTCTGATGCGGCTGTCTGAGATACCGATGATGCGGAGTCCTTTTGCAACGGAGCTGTGCGTCTGTTCTGAAACGTAAGCGACGCCAAGGTGCAGATTTTCATCGGTCAGTTTGCAATCGCGGGCTGCAGTAAGAGCGGTGATGTTGGCCATAGAACCGCCGCTGACAAATACGCCGCCCGGGTTTTGTGTAAATCCCACCTGTTCGCAGAGCCAGCGGAGCACTTCCTGTTCGATGCAGTTTACCATAGGAGCGAGCTTGCTCCCTCCGGCGTGTATGTTGTAGGCGGAGGTCATGATGTCCCCCAGCCATGAAACGGAGGAGGCGGGACCGGGAACGAAGCCGAAAAATCTGGGATGATTGGCATCTCCGCGATAGCGATAGACTTCCTTTGTCATTTCTGAAATTACTTCATCTACCGGACGTCCGTCTTTGGAGATACCGATCTGCCTGATTTTTTCCAGCTGTCCCTCGGAAGTATACCAGGTCACTTTTTGGGAATGGATTTCATGTTTTTCGGCGCAGAACTGATGCACGAAGGTTTCAATTGCTTCTTCCAGCTGTGCGCTGTTTAAAATATTTTCACTGTTTATCATTTGGGTGGGATTCCTCTCTTTACGTTTGCTGTAGTGTAGTGTACACTAAATCCATATATATGTAAAATTTATAAATTTCATAATATATATTAAAAATATTCATATAGGAGCAGGGATGGAATTTAGGAATATCAATACATTTTTAAAGGTGGCGGCGAAACAGAAATTTTCCAGAGCGGGAGAGCAGGCAGGTCCGGAGCAGCAGAGCAGCTGGGGTATTCTCAGTCGGCCGTTACCGTTCAGATAAAGCAGCTTGAAAAAGAGCTGAATGTGCAGCTGTTTGAACGCATTGGAAAACGGGTCTATCTGACTGAAAAGGGGCAGGAGTTTATCGCATATGCAAATGAGGTCATGCGCGTGACGGAACGTGCGAAAAATTTTCCGACCAGCAGCAGCGCTTTGGAGGGGACGCTGTGTATCGGCGGGGTGGAGTCTATCTGTACGGCTATCTTTCCGGACCTGCTTTTAAAATTTCATGAAAAATGTCCCAGAGTACAGGTCACGATCCGCTCTGGTACAACCGAGGAATTGATGGAAATGGTTAAAAGCAATGATATCGACCTTATCTATACGCTGGACCGTAAGGTTGCGGGACGGGAATGGGTGCGGGCGGCAGTCACAAAGGAGGTAATCGTATTTGTCACTTTGGCAGATAAAAAAAATCCGATTCCCTGCAGGATACCGATAGAGGAACTGATACAACGCCCGTTTCTTTTGACGGAGAAGGGTGCGGCATACCGTTATGAGCTGGAATGTCTGTTGGCGGAAAAAAATATGGAGATAGAGCCGGTCCTGGAGATTGGGAATACAGAAACTATCATCAATCTTTTGAAAAAGGGGATGGGAGTTTCGTTTCTTCCTAAATTTACCGTGAAGGAGGAGCTCGACAGGAACGTCCTCACTGAAATACATGCAGACCTGCAGGAGGTAACGATGTACGGACAGCTGCTCTATCATAAGAACAAATGGGTTACGGAACAGATGAGGACGTTTATGGCATTGACAAAAGACGTCCTGTCTCCATCGCTTGACAGTCCGCTTCCGAACCGCTAAAATGTAATTTGAGAGTTTGTGCGTACAAAAGAGGGAACAGGGATGGAGAACAGACACGACATTATTTCGCGGATAAATGAGAAATATACGTCGATGAGCAAAGGACATAAGGCGATAGCATCTTATATCATGGAACACTATGACCAGGCTGCGTTTATGACGGCGGCAAAGCTTGGTGAGGCGCTGGGAATCAGCGAATCTACGGTGGTGCGTTTTGCGTCGGGGATAGGATACGAGGGATATCCGCAGATGCAGCAGGCGCTGGCGGCGTGGGTAAAAGGCAAGCTGAATACGATCGACAGCATGGATGTCAAATATGCGGGAAGCTCTCAGTCAGAGGTGCTCGCCTCGGTATTGTCGAGCGATATCGAGAAGCTGAGACATACGATAGACCACCTTAATCCGGCGGCATTTGAAACTGCTGTAAATCTGATACTTGAGGCAAAGACGGTATATATTCTGGGAATCCGCAGCTGTGAGCCTCTGGCGGGATTTTTGAGCTTTTACCTGAATATGATAAGGGGAAATATCGTGCAGCTCAAGACGACGAGCACGAGCGAGGTGTTTGAGCAGATGATACGGATAAATGAAGAGGACTGTATCATAGGCATCAGCTTTCCGCGATATTCGATGAGGACGCTCAAGGCGATGGAATTTGCAAACGACAGAAGCGCCAAAGTGATCACCATCACCGACAGCATACATTCTCCTATGAACCTGTATTCTTCCTGCAACCTTCTGGCAAGGAGCGACATGGTCTCCATTGTGGATTCTCTGGTGGCGCCTCTGTCGGTTATCAATGCTCTCGTTGTTGCACTGTGCTTAAAGAGACCGGAACAGGTACGGAAAAATCTGGAGTCTTTGGAAGGCGTATGGAACAATTATCAGGTCTATTTGAACGATGAGATCAATTTTATTAACGAGGATTCCGTTTTGACGGAGTTTTCTTCAAAGGAGCAGAAAGAAGATTGAAGAAAAAAATTGCAGTGATCGGCGGCGGGGCTGCGGGTATGATGGCAGCATATGCGGCAGCAAAAAACGGGGCACAGGTCACTTTATATGAAAAAAACGAAAAGCTCGGGAAAAAAATATATATTACAGGAAAGGGCCGCTGTAATGTCACAAATGACTGCGACAGGGAAACATTTTTTGAGCAGATCGTGAGCAATCCCCGATTTTTATACAGCGCATTTTCGGCACTGGATACAGCGGAGGTACAGGCACTGCTTGAGGAGGGCGGCTGTCCGCTGAAAGTAGAACGGGGCGGCAGGGTATTTCCGGTATCTGACCATGCTTCGGATGTGATACGCGGGCTGGAGCGCCTCATGACAAGAGCTGGTGTAAAGGTTTGTCTGCACACAGGCGTAAAAGAAATTCTGACAGAAGAGATAAAAACAGACGGTAAAATCCGGGCGACAGCGTGCGGACTGAGGCTTACAGACGGTACAACGGATTTGGCCGACAGGGTTATTATCGCAACGGGCGGGCTTTCGTATCCGACGACAGGGTCCACCGGGGACGGTTATGACTGGGCAGAGGCTCTGGGACACCGGATAGTTCCCCAGAGTCCGTCTCTTGTACCGCTTGTGATACAGGAGGACTGGTGCAGCCGTCTGCAGGGGCTTTCTCTGAAAAATGTGGAGCTTTCCCTGCGGTTGGATGAAAAGGAGATTTATAAAGGCTTCGGAGAGATGCTGTTTACGCATTTTGGCGTGAGCGGCCCGCTGATATTGTCGGCAAGCAGTTATTATGGGCTTGCGATGGCAAAATGGGAAAAGAAGAACGAGAAAAAACGCACAGCGAAGCCGGAAGGAAGGATATTTTTGAATCTGAAGCCGGCGCTGACGGAAGAACAGCTGGATAAACGTCTTTTACGGGATTTTGACGCACAGAAAAATAAAGACTTCAAAAATGCGCTGGACGGGCTTTTTCCGGCACGTCTTATTCCGGTCATGCTGGAACTGTCCGGTATCGATCCGGATAAGAAGGTACACGATATCACAAAGCAGGAACGCAGACAGTTTTTGGAATTGATACGCAGATTGCCGATGACTGTGGAAAAAACCGGGAGCTTTGCGGAGGCGGTGATAACGAGGGGCGGCGTAAACGTGCGCGATGTGAATCCGTCTACAATGGAGTCGAAGGTGACAAAGGGATTGTATTTTGCCGGTGAAGTTCTGGATATGGATGCCCTGACCGGGGGATTTAACCTGCAGATAGCCTGGTCGACAGGATATCTGGCGGGAATGAGCGCTGTATTACAGGAGGATGAATAGATGAGCTACAGTATTGCACTGGATGGACCTGCGGGAGCAGGAAAAAGCACGATAGCAAAGATGGTTTCAGAGAAAAAAGGCTGTTTTTATGTGGACACGGGAGCAATCTACCGCGCGATGGCGCTGTTTATGATACGCAGCGGAATAGGAGTGCAGGAAACCGATAAAATTGCGGAAAAATGCAGAGAAGCCGACGTAAAGGTGATTTATGAGGACGGCGTGCAGCAGGTTTTTTTAAATGGGGAAAATGTAAACGGAAAAATTCGTACAGAAGAGATAGGGAAAATGGCTTCTGCCGGTGCGGCTGTTCCGGCTGTCCGGGAGTGGCTGATAGATCTGCAGCGGAATCTGGCAGAAACAAATGATGTCATCATGGACGGACGGGATATCGGAACCTGTGTCCTTCCGGAAGCTACCGTAAAGATATATCTGACAGCTTCTGTGGATGTGCGCGCAAAAAGACGCTATGATGAATATGTGTCAAAGGGCTTTGAATGCACGCTGGAAGGTATCAAGGCGGATGTGGCGGCGCGGGATCATCAGGATATGACCCGTGATATCGCGCCTTTAAAGCAGGCGGAGGATGCGATTGTGGTAGACAGCTCTGATATGACGATAGAACAGGTTGTGGACCGCATCCTGGAGATCTGTGCGGAGAAAGGATGCTGAGAGTTTATGGAAGTTTTACTGGCAAAGAGCGCCGGCTTCTGCTTTGGAGTAAAGCGGGCGGTGGATCAGGTTTATGAACTGGCACAGACCGGGCGCAGGATTTATACGTTCGGACCTATCATACACAATGAAGAGGTTGTCGGAGATCTGGAAAAAAAAGGTGTTTCCGTTATCGCAGATGAAACGGAGCTGGCGGGGATAAAAGAGGGCGTCGTGGTGATCCGTTCGCACGGCGTGGCAAAAAGCGTTTATGAGCAGATAGAACGTCAGGGGCTGGAATGCGTGGACGCTACCTGTCCTTTTGTAAAAAGGATACATAACATTGTGGAAAAGGAAAGTGCCGCAGGAAAGCAGATACTGATCATCGGAAATGCCGGACACCCGGAGGTGGAGGGGATTATGGGCTGGTCGAATACCCCGGCGCTGGTTGCGGAAACGAGATCAGAGATAGAAAAAATCGCCTGTGATACCGAAAAACCGGTGTGTATTGTGTCCCAGACGACATTTAACTACAATAAATTTCAAGAATTAGTTGAAATTTTTAAGAAAAGAGGGTATGATATTAGTGTTGTAAATACGATTTGCAACGCAACCGAGGAAAGACAGACTGAGGCGAAAGAGATCGCTGCCAAAGTTGATGCAATGATAATAATAGGAGGAAAGCACAGTTCCAACACCAGGAAGCTGTATGAAATATGCAGCCGGGAGTGTGCAGACACCTATTTTATACAGACACTGGATGACTTGCATTTAGAACTACCTAAATCTGTCCGACTAGTGGGTATTACAGCCGGGGCATCTACCCCGAACAAAATTATCGAGGAGGTTCAAAATTATGTCCGAATTAACTTTTGAACAGATGCTTGATGCATCACTGAAAACAATACATGCAGGAGAGGTAGTCGAAGGTACAGTCATTGATGTGAAGCCTGAAGAAGCGGTACTGAACATCGGATACAAATCCGACGGTATCCTGACCAGAAACGAGTATTCCAATGACTCCAATCTGGATCTGACTACTATCGTAAAGCCTGGTGATACGATGGAGGTTAAAGTGCTGAAGGTCAACGACGGCGAAGGTCAGGTACTGCTGACCTACAAGAGACTGGCTGCTGACAGAGGCAACAAGAGGATTGAGGAAGCTTACAACAATCATGAAGTGCTGACTGCCAAGGTTACTCAGGTACTGGATGGCGGCCTTATCGTTGTTGTGGAAGAGGTTCGTATCTTTATTCCTGCGAGCCTTGTATCTGATACCTATGAGAAAGACCTTACCAAGTATGAGGGTCAGGAGATTGAATTCGTTATCAGCGAGTACAATCCGAAGAGAAGAAGATACATCGGTGACCGCAAGCAGCTTATCGTTGCCAAGAAGGCAGAGATGCAGGCAGAGCTGTTCTCAAGAATTCATGAAGGCGATGTAGTGGAAGGCGTTGTTAAGAACGTTACAGATTTCGGTGCATTCGTAGATTTGGGCGGCGCTGACGGTCTGCTCCATATCTCCGAGATGTCCTGGGGTCGTATCGAGCATCCCAAGAAGGTATTCAAGGTTGGCGAGAAGCTGACAGTTCTGATCAAAGAGATCAACGGCAGCAAGATTGCGCTGAGCTTAAAGTTTGAAGACCAGAATCCTTGGAAAGATGCTTCCGAGAAATACGCTATCGGAAATGTTGTAACAGGCAAAGTTGCAAGAATGACTGACTTTGGCGCATTCGTTGAGTTAGAGCCCGGCATCGATGCTCTGCTCCATGTTTCTCAGATTTCCAAAGAGCATGTTGAGAAGCCCGCTGATGTTCTGAAAGTTGGAGAAGAGATTACCGCAAAGGTAGTTGATTTCAACGAGGATGACAAGAAGATCAGCCTGAGCATCAAGGCTCTGCAGGTTCCTGAGAAGAAGGAAGAGCCTGAAGAGGATACAGATGTTGTATCTGTAGATATCGATCAGGTTATTGCAGATCAGGACGCTGAATAAATAAGAATAAAAAGAGAGCATGGTTTGATGCCATGCTCTTTTTTATGTGCACTTAAATGAAAAGCAGATATTGTCTGGCAGAAATGCGCTTGGCGCAAGGATGTCCCAAGTGCATATTTTTTTACTGTTTCATTGTGGATGCGGGCTTTGTTTTGATCAGAGCCTGAAGGACTGATTTTAAATAGTTCTTCTGCATTTCAGGGTCTGCATTCAGGATATCGTCTGCCATGACCCAAAACTGTTTTTCCTTATGGTCTGTGCGAAATAAGGAAAAGCCCTCCATTTGTGCAAAGCAGGGGAGAAATCTGCCTGTCCTGCGCGTATAGCAGGTGGCGGCAGTAGCGGGCATGCGTTGGGATTTGTCCACATATACGGCAACAGACTTATGGATGGCATTATCCTCTGCAGGAAGGTAAGAATAGTTCTTATAGTCCGGGTAGAAAAATTTCAGCTCGCCTTCATAAAGAGGAATACGCAGCAGGACAGAATAATCCTGACCGGCAAGAAAGCATTTTTTTAAAAGCCCGGAAAAGCCGTGGATGGACAGGGGAGCAGGAAGTCTGAACGCAGGGCGGAGCGATGCTCTCAAAAACAGATGGGAGGCAGCGTCCGGAGAGGTATCTTCTTCAAGAGAAAGCTTTTCTACAGAGAAATATCCGCCCTCGAACAGAGAAGGAATGGCGATAACGGAAAACAGCCGCGTCATCCCCTCCAGGTCTTCCCGGTTGTGGAGCAGGAGCACCTCCAAAAGCCGGTCGTCGGGCGTTTCGCAGTAAGCGCGGTACAGCTCGATGAGCTGACCTCCGTTAAATTTATCTTCTCGGTAAATACCTGCATATTCTTCGAGCTGTTTCTGGCGGCAGCCCGGCAGATGGAGCAGGTTTTTGTAAGGGCTTATCTTTTTATAGATGTCGCACTGAGCGTGGGGAGAAAAGGAAAGCAGCGCATGTTTCTTGCATTTTGCCTGTAAAAAAGGAATATCGAAGGTTGTACCGTTAAAGTGTACAAAAAAGGAAAAGCCGGATGCAAAGGACAGAAATGCACGCAGGATATCTCCTTCTTCGGAAGGAGTCTCCGCAAAAAAGAGCCGGCTCATCCAACCGTTTTTTCCATAGAAAGAACATCCGATGAGGTAGATGGATGCCCCTCTCGGGGAAAATCCCGTCGTTTCGATGTCGAAGAAAAGGACATCCTCCGGATGTTCAAAAAACAGGCAAAGTTCTGTAGTTTTATTTTGTTCAATTGTATATTCTATCGTTTTCATAATATTATCATAGCATATATTTCATTTTTTCAGTAGTATTTCCGACAAAAAAATAGTATGATATTCTATGATATATGCAGGCGGATTTTACTGCAGATAAAAAACAGCCCGGAAAGAGGCTGTCAGGAAAGGATGGTTAGCGATGGCTAAGTTGACGTTTATGGGCGGAATTCATCCGTATGACGGAAAAGATTTGTCCAAGGATAAGCCCATGAAGGCAGTGCAGCCCAAGGGTGATCTGGTGTACCCGCTGTCCCAGCATATCGGCGCTCCGGCTGCTCCTATAGTAGCCAAGGGCGAGCGTGTGCTGGCAGGGCAGAAGATAGCAGAAGCGCAGGGCTTTGTATCTGCTCCGGTATATGCGACAGTTTCAGGAACAGTCAAGGCGATCGAGCCGCGCCGCGTCGTGACCGGAGACAATGTGATGAGCATTGTTGTGGAGAACGACCATTTATATGAAGAGGCAGCATATGAGCCTGTAGTTCCGGTTCAAGAGCTCTCCAGAGAGGAAATCGTCAGCAAGATTAAAGAGGCTGGAATTGTCGGAATGGGAGGTGCAGGATTTCCGACCCATGTCAAAATGTGTCCGAAGGATCCGGGCGCAATCACACATGTTATCGTAAACTGTGCGGAATGCGAGCCGTATCTGACATCGGATTATCGCAGAATACTGGAAGAGCCGGAGAAGCTCATCGGAGGCTTGAAAGTAATGCTGCGCCTGTTCCCGCAGGCCAAGGGCGTTCTGGCTGTGGAAGATAATAAGCCGGACTGTATCGCACTTTTGAAAAAGCTGACAAAGGATGAAGAGGCTATTTCTGTAGCAGCTCTCCACACGAAATATCCGCAGGGATCGGAGAGACATCTGATATATGCGGTGACCGGACGTGCTATCAATTCATCCATGCTCCCTGCGGATGCGGGATGTATCGTGGACAACGTGGATACCGTCGTTGCGATAAACCGTGCAGTCAACGAAGGAAAACCGCTGATGCACAGAATCGTGACGGTAACCGGAGATGCAGTCGCAAATCCCCAGAATTTTATTGTCCGCATCGGAACCAATTACAATGAGCTGATAGAAGAAGCGGGAGGATTTAAGCAGGAGCCTGCAAAGATAATTTCAGGCGGCCCGATGATGGGATTTGGTATTTTCGATCTGAATGTGCCGACGACAAAGACCTCCTCGGCGTTGCTGTGCCTGACGCATGATGATGTGGCAGAGCAGGAGATGACGGCGTGCATCAACTGCGGCAGATGTGTGGAAGTATGTCCGGGCAGAGTCGTGCCCAAGCTTTTGGCGGATATGGCAGTCCATCAGGATTTGGAGGGCTTTGAAAAGCACGACGGTCTGGAATGCTGTGAATGCGGCTGCTGCAGTTATATCTGTCCGGCAAAGCGTCCGCTGACTCAGGCAATCAAATCCGCCAGAAAGATGGTGCTTGCGGAGAAGAAGAAAAAGCAGCAGGAGGGGAAAAAATCATGAGCAATTTACGCAACGTATCCTCTAATCCCCATATCAGGGCAAAAGATACGACTTCCAGAATCATGCTGACGGTGATTGCAGCATTGCTTTTGCCGACGGCATTCGGCATTTATAATTTTGGTTTCCGTGCGCTTGCAGTGATTGCGGTAAGTATCCTGTCCTGTGTACTGACGGAATATTTATTTGAGCATTTCTGCCATAAAACCATTACGGTCGGCGACTTTTCTGCAGTCGTAACAGGGCTTTTACTGGCCCTCAATCTTCCGGTTTCCGTACCGCTCTGGATTCCCGTGGTAGGCGGTGTGTTTGCAATACTGATCGTAAAAATGCTGTTTGGCGGTCTGGGACAGAATTTTATGAATCCTGCGCTGGCAGGACGATGCTTTCTTCTGATATCCTTTACTTCTATTATGACAGATTTCAACTGTGACGCCTACACGGGAGCAACTCCTCTTGCCAGCCTGAAGGCGGGAGAAGGCGTAAATGTAATGGATATGATAATCGGAACGACCGGGGGAACGATCGGAGAGACGTCTGTGATAGCCATCGTGCTGGGGGCGTGCATTCTTATAGTGACAGGCATCATAGACCTGAAAGTCCCGGGGAGCTATCTGCTGTCCTTTGCGGGATTTGTGGCGCTGTTTACGCTTCTGACAGGAAGAGATGTGAGCTGGGCATATGTGTCTGCACAGCTGGCAGGCGGCGGTCTGATGCTGGGTGCATTTTTTATGGCGACTGATTATGTAACGCGTCCGGTAACGAAAAAAGGGCAGTACATATATGGGATTTTTCTTGGTTTTCTGACGGCGGTATTCCGTGTTTTCGGAGCCGGCGCAGAGGGAGTATCCTATGCGATACTTCTCGGCAACCTGCTTGTTCCTCTTATCGAGCGGTTTACCATGCCTAAAGCATTCGGCAAAGGAGGCGAGCGATCATGAAAAATATGTTGAAGGACGCGGGGATTTTATTTGCGATCACATTGGTCGCCGGTCTGCTGTTAGGTTGTGTTTATCAGGTGACAAAGGAGCCTATTGCAGCGCAGGAGGCTTTGAAAAAGGAAAAAGCGAGCCGGGAGGTATTTGAGACTGCGGCATCGTTTCAGGAGCTGGAGGGCTTTTCGGAGGAAGCTGCCCAGGCTATTTTGGCAGAGGGCGGATATGAGGGTGCGAGCGTGAACGCCTGTGAAGAGGCACTGGATGCTTCCGGAAATAAAATGGGCTATGTGCTGACTGTGACGACCCATGAAGGATATGGCGGTGACATTTCCTTTACGTTGGGGATTCAGGATGACGGTACATTAAACGGCCTCTCTCTTTTATCCATTTCAGAAACGCCGGGTCTCGGAATGCAGGCAGGAGATGTGCTTGTACCGCAGTTTGCGGGAAAGAATGCATATCCCTATGCTTATACAAAGACAGGCGCATCGCAGGAGAATGAGGTTGACGCCATTTCGGGTGCGACAATCACGACGAATGCGGTGACCGATGGAGTCAATGCTGGCGTGTATTATTTTCAGGCTGCACTGCTGACGGGCGCAGAGGAAGGAGCGGCAAATGAGTAAGAAAAACAGTCCGTCTGAACGGCTTTTTAATGGCGTTATCAAGGAAAATCCGACCTTCGTGCTGACGCTGGGAATGTGCCCGACGCTTGCGGTAACGACGAGCGCTGTCAATGGTCTTGGAATGGGGCTGACAACGATGGTCGTGCTGGCATTTTCCAATATGATAATTTCAGCACTCAGAAAAATTATTCCTGATAAGGTACGTATCCCGGCCTTTATCGTTATCGCTGCATCGCTCGTGACGATGATGCAGCTTCTGCTGCAGGGGTTTGTGCCGGGGCTGTACGAGGCACTCGGTATTTACATCCCGCTGATCGTCGTAAATTGTATCATTTTGGGAAGAGCGGAATCCTATGCGTCCAAAAATCCGGTGCTTCCGTCACTGTTTGACGGCATTGGAATGGGACTTGGATTTTCCGTGGCGCTGACTTGTATCGGCGGTGTGCGCGAGATCCTGGGCGCAGGTGAGTTATTCGGTTTCAGGGTCATGCCGGATTCTTATGTGCCATTTTCTATTTTTGTTATGGCTCCGGGCGCGTTTTTTGTATTGGCATTCCTGACGGCGCTTCAGAACCGGATCAAGAGGAATGGCGAAAAGAAGGGACGCGATATGAGCAAGATCCAGTCCGGCTGTACTGACGATTGCATGTCCTGCAGCGGTTCCGGCTGCTGTGGTCACAGTTTTTACGGAGAGAGCGGGAAGGATAGCGGAAAGGAGGAGTGTAAGTGATGGAACAGGTACAGGAATTATTGCTGCTGGTGATCAGCTCTGCGCTTGTGAGCAACGTAGTCCTGAGTCAGTTTTTGGGACTGTGTCCTTTCCTCGGCGTATCCAAAAAGGTGGAAACAGCAGCGGGAATGGGGACTGCGGTCATTTTTGTCATCACCCTTTCTTCAGGTGTGGCGGGAGCGATATACAAATTTATCCTGATTCCGCTGCATATTGAATACCTTCAGACGATCGTATTTATTCTGGTCATCGCAGCTCTGGTACAGTTTGTAGAGATGTTCCTGAAAAAATATATGAAGTCCCTGTATCAGGCTCTGGGCGTTTATCTGCCCCTGATAACGACAAACTGTGCGGTGCTTGGCGTTGCGTTGACAAATGTACAAAAGGAATACGGTGTTTTGACCGGAATGGTAAACGGATTTGCAACAGCCCTCGGATTTACGATAGCTATTGTGATACTCGCAGGTATCCGTGAAAAACTGGCGTATAATGATTATCCCGAATCCTTTAAAGGAATGCCGATGGTCCTGGTGACAGCCGGACTGATGGCGATTGCTTTCTGCGGATTTTCGGGACTTTTATAGGAGGCAGAGGATGATAGGCGGTATTCTGATTGCGATGGCGATCGTGGGAGCGGTAGGACTGTTTATCGGTCTGTTTCTTGGAATTGCCGGGATAAAATTTAAAGTAGATGTGGATGAGCGGGAAGAAAAGGTGCTGGAAGCACTGCCGGGAAATAACTGCGGCGGCTGTGGTTACGCAGGATGTTCCGGTCTGGCTGCCGCTATCGCAAAGGGGGAAGCGCCGGTTAATGCGTGTCCGGTAGGCGGCGAACCGGTGGGAGAACAAATTGCGCAGATTATGGGCGTGGAAGCCGAAAAAGGCGAGAAGATGGTGGCGTTTGTGGCATGTCAGGGAACCTGTGAGAAGGCGAGATTCGATTACGAATATCACGGGATAGAAGATTGTCAGATGCTTTCCTTTGTGCCGAACGGAGGTCCCAAATCCTGCGATTACGGCTGTCTGGGATATGGAAGCTGCGTAAAGGCATGTCCCTTTGACGCAATCCACATCGTAAACGGCGTTGCAGTCGTTGATAAAGACGCGTGCAAGGCGTGCGGAAAATGTGTGGCGGTCTGTCCGAAGCACCTGATATCCCTTGTTCCATATAATGCCGGATATCTGGTAGCATGCAGCTCAAAGCAAAAGGGCGCAGTTGCGATGAAAGAATGCGACGCAGCGTGCATCGGCTGTGGTATCTGCCAGAAAAATTGTCCTGCATCAGCGGTAAAGGTAGAGGATTTCTGCGCCTCCATCGACCCGGATAAATGTGAGGGATGCGGGGTATGCGCGGAGAAATGCCCGAAGAATGTTATTGTGAAGCATTAAAGCTTTCGGGGATGTATCGTCAATAGAAGAGAAAAAACGGACGGCTTCCGGATTCAACCGGGGAAGCCGTCCGTTTTGTATATTTGTCCGTCCGTTGTAATAAACATCGCCTCTGTGTCGGGCAGGGATTTTATCAGCGACATGCCTTTTTTCAGACCGAGCAGAAAACAGGAGGTGCTCAAAGCATCGCCGTCTGTTGAGGAGTCCGACAGGATAGTGACACCGGAAAGGCCGCTGTCTGACGGATATCCGGTGGAGGGGTCTAAAATATGATGATAGAGTCTGCCATCCTGTTCAAAGCAGCGTTCATAGCTGCCGGAGGAAACGAGAGATCTGTCATTAAGCTCTACTATGCCTGCGAGTTCTCCGTCTTTTCCAAAGGGCATTGTGATACCGGTTTTGAAGGGAGAGCCGTCGGGCTTTGTGCCGACTGCGAGCACATTGCCTCCCAGATTGATGAGAGCGCTCGTGATACCCTGCTTCAAAAAGAGTTCCTTTAAGCGGTCTGCAATATAGCCTTTTGCCAGGAATCCCACGTCGATTCCGGCATCAGGATCGGTAAGGGTGACAATATTTCCGTCGATGATGATATTTTCATAGCTTACATGGGAAAGCAGTATGTCGATATCTTCCTGTGACGGGACAGGGCCGGCAGGATCACCGGTAAAATTCCAAAGGTCGGAAAGCGGCGTTACGGTCGGATCGATGAGACCGTCCGTTTTTTGCGCCCAGTACAGGGCGGTGCTTAACAGCTTTGCAGTTTCCGGGGCAACGGTCACCGGCTGTCCGTCCGCGTGGGTGATATTCCAGATGTCGCTTCCTTTTATTGTTTTGCTCCAGAGCTTTTCATAGCGTTCGCAGAGCGCAAAGGCGTCTTCCAGAGCGCTTTCGGCACGATTGCCGTATGCGGTCAGGGAGATTATCGTATCAAAATAAAATCCGCTTTTGGATACAGGCTCAAAAGAAGGGCGGCAGGCGGAAAAACAGAAAGCTATTGTAAGTGCGGCCGCGCATAGGAATGCAGCGCAGCGTCGATGGAAAAAACGGTTCATATATAGAAAACTCCTGAAAAATTTTTGCTGCTGCCGGATGGCAGGATGCTTTTTATGTGTACTCGCGCGCAACGAAATTGTCGCTGCCGCGACCGCGCTCGATGCGGAGTGTGCGCCATGGCGCATATTTTTATTCTAGCATAAAAAGCTGGTTTTGTCGCATTTGGTCCCAGAAAAACCGTAATTTTTTCCGGCTGTACAGAATAAAATAAGGACAGCGGGACATGCATTTTTTGAAGTGTTGGAGAAATGGAGGAAAAATGGACCAATATGGAAAATATGCGTCGTTTCTGACGCTTTTTATGATGACGCTGGGAACGGCGTGGTTGTGCGCCCGGGGAGCGGAGTTGGACAGATATGTGGCGGCAAACGTATTTGATGCAGAGGCGGTAGAGGTCAAAGAGATATTTCTGGAATGTGAGACGGAGGAACAGTCTGGAGAGGTTCAGGAGACAGTTTTGGAAATGCCGGCCCGGGATGTGGAACAACCGGAGGAAAAAGAGGAGTGTGAGTTAAGCAGCAAGGATTATGAGACGCTTTTAAAAATTGTCGAAGCGGAAGCGGGGACGGAAGATCAAAAAGGAAAGATACTCGTTGCAAATGTGGTATTAAACCGGGTGGAAGATGGGCGGTTTCCGGATACGGCGGCAGAGGTAGTCTACCAGAAGGAAGGAGGCGTCTGTCAGTTTTCACCGGTGGCGGATGGAAGGCTCAGTCAGGTAGAGGTAAGTAAAGAAACGGTGCAGGCGGTGGAGAAAGCACTGTCAGGAACGGATTTTTCAGAAGGAGCATTATATTTTGCAGCGAGAGATAAAGCGGATCCTGAAAATATGAGCTGGTTTGACAGAAATCTGGTAAGACTGTTCGCCTACGGCGGTCATGAGTTTTTCAGATAAAGACAAAAAATATCCAAACCTATTGTGCAAAGGCAGGCGGTGTGATAGAATGAGCGAAAACAACGGCGCTTGCCGGAAGATGAGGTGGAGTATGGAAATTTTATATAAGAGTACGCGAGGCAATGAAGAAAAGGTAACGGCATCCAGGGCTATTCTGGAGGGACTGGCAAAGGACGGCGGCCTATTCGTGCCCGAAGAGCTTCCGGTCTTTGACAGGACAATGGCAGAGTTTGCACAGATGGATTACCGGCAGACGGCATATGAAGTGATGAAGCTGCTTTTGACAGATTTTACCGAGGAAGAGTTAAAGGGCTGCATTGACCGGGCATATGACGGAAAGTTTGATACGGAAGCAGTAGCACCTCTGGCCGAGGTGGAAGGGTGCTATTATCTGGAGCTGTTCCATGGTCCTACAATTGCGTTTAAGGATATGGCGCTTTCCATTCTTCCTCATCTGATGACAACGGCGGCAAAGAAAAACGATGTGAAAAGGGAAATCGTCATTCTGACGGCGACCTCCGGGGATACGGGAAAGGCGGCGCTCGCCGGCTTTGCGGATGTGCCTGGGACGCGTATCATCGTCTTTTATCCGAAAAACGGCGTGAGCCCCATTCAGGAAAGACAGATGGTGACACAGAAAGGGAAGAACACACGTGTAATAGGAATCCATGGCAATTTTGATGATGCTCAGACCGGCGTGAAAAAGCTGTTCGGGGACCGGGAGCTGGCAGAGTGGATGGAGGAGCGTGGATTTCAGTTCTCTTCGGCAAATTCTATCAATATCGGGCGTCTTGTTCCACAGATAGTCTACTATGTGTATGCATATGCACAGTTGTTAAAGGAAGAGCGTATTGCAGAGGGAGAGCCTGTAAATGTGGTCGTTCCGACAGGCAATTTCGGAAATATCCTTGCGGCATTTTATGCGAAAAATATGGGACTGCCGATCGGGAAGCTGGTCTGTGCTTCCAATGAAAATAAGGTTTTATATGACTTTTTCCAGACGGGCGTTTACGACAGGAACAGGGAATTTAAGCTGACCTCTTCACCTTCCATGGATATTTTGGTATCCAGCAATCTGGAACGACTCATCTACAGGATAGCGGGAAATGATGCGGAGTGCTGCAGACAGCTGATGGAAGCGCTTTCAGGCGAAGGAAGGTATGAGATTTCCGGTGATATGCGTGAGCAGCTCGGCAGCTTTGCGGGCGGATTTGCATCGGAAGAGGAATGTTGCGACAAAATCCGCAGGGTATACGAGGATACTGGTTATGTACTCGATCCCCATACCGCGGTGGCGGCTGCCGTTTGCGAGAAATATCAAAAAGAGAGCGGCGATACAGCCAAAACTGTGATAGCATCTACCGCAAGCCCTTACAAGTTTACCCGGACTGTGATGGGAGCGGTCGGCTGTGACTGTGCGCAGGAGGATGATTTTGCGTTGGCGAAAAAGCTGTCGGAAATCAGCAAAACGGCTGTCCCGGATGCGGTGGAGAAGCTGATGGACGCGCCGATACTGCATGATTTTGTGTGCGGGAAGGACGGAATGGAAGAAGCTGTGAAGGAGTTTTTGAAATAAGGTACAGGAGATAAAAAAGCTGATATGCATCGGATAATTCCCTGCATATCAGCTTTTTTGTGTGTATCAGCACACTTTTGAGTTGTTTTAGCATTATTGTTCACTGGATTGCCGGCGAACGCTAATGTTTTATCTATCCGCCAGATCTACATAATCCCGGTCAACGCAAAGCGTTTTGTATGCGGGACGGATAATCTTGCCGTTGGTTGCAAGCTCCTCCATCCGGTGAGCGCTCCAGCCGACCATGCGGGCGATGGCAAAGATAGGGGTATAGAGCTCGATAGGAAGTCCGAGCATCTTGTAGACAAAGCCGGAATAGAAGTCTACGTTGACGCTGACGCCCTTGTACATCTGGCGTTCGCCGGAAATAACCTGCGGCGCGAGACGTTCCACGCTGTTATAAAGCTCAAATTCGTCATGAAGCCCCTTTTCTTCGGAAAGCTTTTCAACAAAGCCCTTGAAGATGACCGCACGCGGGTCGGATTTGGAATAGACTGCATGGCCCACGCCGTAAATAAGACCTGCATGGTCGAAGGCATCTTTATTGAGCAGGCGGTTTAAGTAGCAGCTTATTTCTTCATCATCCTTCCAGTCGCGCACCGTTTCCTTCATTTCTTCAAACATCTGAACAACCTTGATGTTTGCACCGCCGTGACGGGGGCCTTTTAAGGAGCCGATGGCAGCGGCGATGACAGAATATGTATCAGAGAGGGAGGAGGTCACGACTCTGGTGGTAAAGGAGGAGTTGTTGCCGCCGCCGTGTTCCATATGAAGGATGAGAGCGATATCCAGAATTTTGGCTTCCAGAGGGGTGTAGCTTCCGTCCGGGCGCAGGATATGCAGGATGTTTTCCGCCATGGAAAGCGTCTGCGAGGGCTGATGGATATATAGGCTGTTGCCATCGTGATAATGGCTGTAAGCCTGATAACCATAAATGGAAAGCATCGGACAGAGGCTGATGAGCTGCAGGCACTGGCGCAGCACGTTCGGGAGAGAGACATCGTCCGCCCTGTCGTCATAGGAATACAAGGTAAGAACGGAACGGGCGAGCGTGTTCATCATATCCTTGCTGGGCGCTTTCATGATGATATCCCGGACAAAGCTGGTGGGGAGGCTTCTGTAGGAAGCAAGGAGCGCTGAAAAGGATGCCAGTTCTTCCGGGTTGGGAAGCTTATTGAAAAGGAGCAGATAGGTGACTTCGTCAAAGCCGAAGCGGTCGTCGTTATGGAAACCTTTTACAAGATCTTCTACATTATATCCTCTGTAAAACAGCTGTCCATGGGCAGGAACTGCCTTGCCGTCCACTATTTTTGTGGCGCGGACGTCAGAAATATTGGTGAGTCCGGCTAAAACGCCTTTTCCGTTTAAGTCGCGCAGACCGCGTTTTACGTCATATTTTGTATAAAGGTCAGGGGAAATAGTACCCGCCTGTTCGCTCAGTGAGGAAAGATGGAGAATCTCCGGGGTGATATCTGAAAAATTAGTAGTAGAATGAAGTTCCATAAAAAATACCGCCTTTCTTGAAAAAATCCGCTGTCAGCAGCTTGATGCTTTCCATATGAATCTGAATAAAAAAGGATGATGACTGGACGGCTGCCAATGTGCGGCCCCGATGTGATAAAAGTGGGAGTTGATAGTAAAGGGGGCGAATCCGAAATGAAATAAGATGACTTTATCAGTGGAATTCGCTGAAGCTGGAAATAATTATAGCATAATATGGAACTTGTGTACAAGAAAAAATACAAAAATTTAGAATATCTTCATAATTAAAATATAATTTGTAAGAATTTATTAAGAAGCGGAAATGTTAGACAGGGGTGGTACGGAAGGGGGAAAACGCCGGTTTTACCGACGTTTTTCCCTGATATTCAATAGTCAGAAGCTTCTTCGCCTTTTAAAAGGGAAACAGCGGAGGAGGTTCCAATACGGGAGCAGCCTTCCGCTAAAAATGCTTCCAGGTCCTCGCGGGTACGTACGCCGCCCGCAGCCTTTATCTTGACGTCAGGGCCGATGTTTGCTTTGAAAAGACGCACGTCCTCGAGTGTTGCTCCGCCGGTTCCAAAGCCGGTGGATGTTTTGATATAGTCGGCGCCGGCATTTGTCACAGCATGGCACATGGCGATCTTTTCTTCTTCGGAAAGATAGCAGGTTTCCACGATGACTTTTAAAATATGGCTGCCGCAGCATTTTTTGAGTGCGCGTATCTCTTCCTCTACCTGTTCATAGCGGTGGTCTTTGACATCGCTTATGTTGACTACCATATCTATTTCATTTGCCCCATCCGAAAGAGCCTGTCGTATTTCGGCTTCCTTGGCAGAGGTAACGCTGTATCCCAGCGGAAAACCGACAACGGTACACAGGTTCAGCTCCGGGAATGCCTCATGGGCACGGGCGATGTATGCAGGGGGAATGCATACGGAGGCGGTGCCGAACCGGATCGCTTCTTCACAGAGCGTGCGAATGTCCTCCCAGACGGCAAATGGTTTTAACTGGGTATGGTCGATATGGGATAAAATTTCCTGATTTGTCATAATGAACGCTTCCTTTCTTTGTCAGGAGTGATATTTTGTTATTGTTCAACGGCTGGTCTTATTGTAACGGATGGACAGAAAAAAGGCAAGCTTGACAAGGATTTTTGAAGTGGGTATGATGAAAGATAACGGCACAAAAAAAGAGATAATTTTGCGTCGAATGTAAGGAGGAAGAAGTTTATGGCAAACGAGAAAATATGTGAACGTCTCACAGCGCTCAGAGAAGTCATGCGTGAAAACGGTGTGGACTGGTATATGGTTCCGACAGCGGATTTCCATAATTCAGAGTATGTAGACGATTATTTTAAAGTAAGGGAATATCTGTGCGGATTTTCGGGTTCTAACGGCACGCTCATTGTAGGGCAGGAGGAAGCCGGACTGTGGACGGACGGAAGATATTTTATCCAGGCGGAGCGTGAGCTTGCCGGAACGGGCGTGACCCTGTACCGGATGCTGGAGGAGGGGGTTCCGACCAAAGAAGAGTTTTTGAAGGAAAAGATGGAAAAAGGACAGACGCTCGGCTTTGACGGCAGAGTGGTCGACACACATTTCGGCGTGAAGCTGGAAAAGCTTTTGACAGAGGAAGGCATAAAGCTCTCCTATGGAAAAGACCTGGCAGATCTTGTATGGAAGGATCGTCCCCAGCTTCCCTGCCATCCCGTTATTGTGCCGGATGAAGCTGTATTTGGACGCACCGTTGAAGAAAAGCTTGCGGATGTACGTAAAAAGATGAAGGAAAAGGACGCAGGTGCGTTGTTTTTAAGTAAGCTGGACGACCTGATGTGGCTGTTCAATTTCCGTGGAGCGGATGTGGAATGCAATCCGGTGGCGCTTTCTTATGCGTATCTGACAGATAAGGAGAGCCATTTGTTTATTCAGGACGGGGAAGTGACGGAGGAGTTAAGAAGCCATGCGGACAAGTATGGAATCGTCCTGCATGCTTATGAAGAGACGGCTGCATTTCTCGAAAGCTGCCCGCTTCCGGAAACTGTGATGTGCGATGAAGGAAATGTGAGCTATGCATTCTATAAGATATTGTCCGGCAGGGCAAAGATAGTGGATGCTCCGAACCCGACAGAGCTTTTGAAGGCGGTGAAAAACGATACGGAGCTTTCCCATATGCGTGAGGTCTATTTAAAAGACAGCGCTGCGGTATGCAAATTTATTTACTGGGTCAAGAATAATATCGGAAAGCTTCCGATGACGGAATATTCGGCAGCGATGTATCTGGACGGACTGAGAGCACAGATAGACGGTTATCTGGACCTGTCTTTCCCTACAATCAGCGCTTACGGCGCAAATGCGGCAATGATGCATTATGAGGCGACGCAGGAAAGCTATGCGGAGCTTGCACCGGAAGGGATGCTGCTGGTGGATTCCGGCGGTCAGTATCTGGGCGGGACGACAGACGTGACAAGAACTATCGTGCTCGGACCTGTTTCACAGGAGATAAAGGAGCATTACACAGCGGTGGCGATGGGAATGCTGCAGCTTTCGGATGCGCGTTTCTTATACGGCTGCTCGGGACGCAATCTTGATATTCTGGCGCGTCAGCCCCTTTGGGACCGGAATATTGACTATAAGTGCGGAACGGGCCATGGCGTCGGCTATATCCTGAACGTACATGAAGGTCCTCAGGGAATCCGCTGGAGATATGTGGAGGGACAGAAGGAAGCGGTCATTGAGGCCGGAATGGATGTGACGAACGAGCCGGGCGTTTATATCGAAGGCAGTCATGGTATCCGCATCGAAAACGTGATGGTGGCCAGAAATGCCGAGAAAAACGGAGACGGCCAGTTTATGGATTTTGAGACGCTCACATGGGCACCCATCGATCTGGATGCGATTGATACTTCTATCATGCAGCCCAAAGATATTGAGCGTTTAAACCGCTATCATGCTCAGGTGAGGGAGAAGATAACCCCTTATCTGACAGAGGAAGAGGCAGAGTGGCTCAAAGAGGCGACAAGGGAAGTCTGAATCGGGCTGTATCCCTGTACGCAGTCTTTTAGGGCTGCCATTGTCTTCGGTATTCACCGGGAGATATGCCTTCTATCTTTTTAAACATCCGTGAAAAATAATTGGCATCGCTCATGCCGCACTCCAGCCCTATTTTTTCAATGGACAGATTTGAAAAACGCAGGAGCTGTTTTGCATGGGTGATGCGTAAGGAGAGCAGGTAGGCGTTGATAGAGACGCCGAACTGCTCTTTAAAAATGCGCGTCAGATAAAATTTATTGATAAAAAAGCGTTCAGAGAGCTGATCGAGCCTGAGCTGTTCTGCATAATGAAAGTCAAGATAATCCTTAACCTCCTGCAGGTCGCACTTGCCTGAGGAACGAGGCTGGCGGTTTTCGGGATTCCAGCTGTCCTCCATGAGCTGGGAGAGCAGGGCTGCCAGCTGCTCGAAAATTTTCATGTCCCGCACATAGTCGGAGGATGCGGCGATATCATAAAGACGGGAGAGAATACGGTCATAGGGAGTAAGGCTCTTTGGGTGAAAACAGGCGCAGCCGCCGCGCTGGGCGTATTTTTCATAGACAGCGCCCATATTCGGACCGTAAAAATGTGCCCATTTTAATGTCCAGAGGTTTTCTGAGCAACAGTGCATATAAGGCTTTTTACAGTCCAAAAAGACGCAGTCGCCGGCATTAAGAACATACTCTGTGTTCTCATAGGTCAGTTTCCCTGAGCCTTCCAGAACGATGAAACACAGATAGGAAGAGAGGTTTTCCCTTCGGCTTATGTGAGGCTTTTTTGCTCTCAGGGTGCCCGTTTCCTGTAAATGTATGAGGTTTGACCGGGCAAAGGCGGAAGGGGTGTATAAGATGCGTCTGGTTTCCACCAGATTTCCGGTAAAAAGAGATGTGTCCATGAGCGCCTCCTTTTTTTCTCAGTATATCAAAAAAGTCAAGATAATGCTAGTGCATTGCAAGATATGCACTTATAAACCGGGTGGGATTCCGGTAAAATCATAGAAAATAAAGCAGATATGGAAAGGAATTTTTAGATATGAAAAAAGCGCTTATTACAGGTATCACAGGGCAGGACGGCTCTTATCTGGCAGAGTTCCTTCTGGAAAAGGGATATGAGGTACACGGTATCACCCGGAGAGCTTCAATATCCAATACGGCAAGAATAGACCATCTGATAGCGGCAAATGCGGTGACGCTGCATGACGGCGACCTCTCTGATTCTTCTTCTCTGATACGTATTATCGGCATGGTGCAGCCGGATGAAATATATAATCTGGCAGCGCAGTCGCATGTACAGGTTTCCTTTGACGTACCGGAATATTCCGGCGATGTGGATGCTCTCGGCGTCCTGCGGATTCTGGAAGCGGTGCGTATTTTGGAACTGACAAAGAAGACGAAGATATATCAGGCGTCCACATCCGAGCTTTACGGCAAGGTAGAAGAAGTTCCTCAGCGGGAGACGACTCCGTTTCATCCTTACAGCCCCTATGCGGTGGCAAAGCAGTATGGCTTCTGGATAACAAAGGAATATCGGGAAGCGTACGGGATGTTTGCGGTAAACGGTATCCTGTTTAATCATGAGTCTGAGCGTCGGGGAGAAAATTTTGTAACAAGGAAGATCACGCTGGCGGCAGGACGTATCGCAGAGGGACTTCAGGATCATCTGGAGCTGGGAAATATGGACTCCAAGCGGGATTGGGGCTATGCAAAGGATTATGTGGAGTGCATGTGGATGATACTGCAGCATGATGTGCCGGAGGATTTTGTCATTGCTACGGGGGAGCAGCATACGGTTCGTGATTTTACGGAAAAAGCGTTTGCGGCAAACGGCATCGAACTCCGTTGGGAGGGCGAAGGGCTGGAGGAAAAGGGCTATGACGCCAAAACAGGAAAAATGCTCGTATGCGTGAATCCGGCATGGTTTCGGCCAACCGATGTGGACAATCTGTGGGGAGACCCGACCAAGGCAAAAACGGTGCTCGGCTGGAATCCGCAGAAGACCTCCTATGAAGAGCTGGTACGCATCATGGCAGAGCATGACCGCATGATAGCGAAGCGGGAAAAAGCGGTAAAGGATGCGGAGTAAGACGGAGGGGACGAGTATCATGATGGAAAAAGAAGCAAAAATCTATGTGGCAGGACATCGCGGCATGGTGGGCTCCGCTATCGTCCGCGCACTCGAAAAAGCCGGATATCATAATATCATCACGCGGACGCATAAGGAGCTGGATTTGTGCAGACAGCAGGAGGTAGAGGATTTTTTTGAAAAGGAAAAGCCTGATTATGTATTTCTGGCGGCTGCAAAGGTGGGAGGCATCGTTGCAAATCAGGAGGCGCTGGCGGATTTCATGTATGACAACATGACGCTGGAGATGAACGTCATTCATTCCGCATGGAAAAATCAGTGCAAAAAGCTTCTGTTTTTAGGCTCCTCCTGCATTTATCCGAGGATGGCGCCCCAGCCGATGCCGGAGAGCTGTCTTTTGACATCGGAGCTGGAAAAGACGAACGAGGCGTACGCGCTCGCAAAAATCTCCGGGCTAAAATATTGCGAATATTTAAACCGTCAGTATGGCGCTGACTACATTTCGGCGATGCCGACGAATCTGTACGGCCCTAACGACAATTATCATCCGACCCACAGCCATGTGCTCCCCGCGCTGATACGCCGCTTCCATGAGGCAAAGGTAGCCGGTGCAGAGGAAGTGACCTGCTGGGGAACGGGAACGCCGCTCAGGGAGTTTTTGTATGTGGATGACCTGGCGGATGCGTGCGTGTTTTTGATGAATCATTATTCCGGGAATGAAACGGTAAACGTCGGAACAGGTAAGGAGCTGACGATAAAGGAGCTGACGGAGCTGACGGCAAAGGTCATCGGTTATACGGGCCGGATCAACTGGGACCATACGAAACCGGACGGTACGCCGCGTAAGCTTCTGGATGTTTCAAAGCTGAAAAATCTGGGCTGGAGCTATTCCACGGAGTTAGAGGATGGGATCCGGATGGCGTATGAAGACTTTCTGAATAACCCGATGAGAGCGGAGAGATAAGCGGAAAAAGTGCCAAAAATGATGTACGCAATTTCGGGTATAAATTCCTGTTGTTTTTTTCGGAAAGATTGGATATAATAGAATCAACCTGAGATGAACGATGACCCCTGTTGTTTTGAACCTACATTTACTTTAAACGGGATTCCTATATTGCCGGGTGGATGTCAAGCCCTCATTGCGCAGGGGAAGGCAGAAGCGCCGGTTGCGGTTACCCACCTAGCATCGGCTAGGAGTCAGAATACAGGGGGCGTCATCTTGGGGATATACTAAAGATAAAGAGCAGTCCGAAAGGGCTGCTTTTTTATACGCACTTGCGCGCGGCGAAATTATCGCTGACGCGACCGCGCTCGGCGCGGGTGTGCGCCAAGGTGCACACTTTTTAATACGGCAGGAATCTCTTTTTCCTGTCATACAAAAAGTATACTCGCATAATCTGATACGCAGGCAGCATATTTTTTGTTACTGTTTGCTGGCAAGCCAGTGAACGTCAACTCTTTTTGAGGCGGGAGGGAATTTGTGGGAAACCGTGGCAGGAAAAACGGAGAAAATCATGTCGGACGCGGCAGGGGACGGGACATTATGGCGCGCAGCAGGAGGCACAGGCGGGTTCTGGACAGGATAAAGCTGTTTGGGAAGGGGCTGGTTGTTTTGGCGGGCTGCTTTTGCCTTCTGTATCTGGCAGGATATACGGTGAGGCAGGCGGCAGAGCCGATAAAGGAACGGACTGATACATATATCCCGCTTCAGGAGGCGGGGAATCTGGCATGGCTTTTAGCGGACAGTGCAGAAAGGAGCAGCAAGGACGGCGCAGAAGATGGAAACAGGAAAAACGTCGCGGAAAAGGAGACGGGAATTCCGGATGCAGACGCACTTTTGGAGACGCTTTACAGGATGGATTTTTCCGATGGAAACGGTTATCTGACCTGGGAACAGGCAGAACAGATATTTTCCCGTCTGCCGGAGAGCCGGGAGATGTTCGGGGGAGGCGCATATCACAAAAAGGAGCGGGTCACGGCGTCAGACTGGTATGAGTGGTTTGACCGGGCAAGGAAATACTACGACCCGGAAAATAGGATACAGGATGTGGAGCTGGAGGTGCTGGCATCAGGGGAACGGGCGATAGACTCAGACGGAAAGGCGTTGTCAGTGCAGGAGCTCGCAGCTTCAGACGGAAGCCGGTGGCATTTTTTTGCGGACCGATTTGGGGCACAGGAGCTGTCGTGCCGCCGCATCAGCGCAGTCGCAAGAGACGGCGGTCTGTATGCCCTGCGGGAAGCAGAAAACGGTCCGGTAACGTTTGAAAATATATGGGTCATGGAAGCAAAGGATGAAATCCGCTGTTTCTGGAACGGGTTTGAAATTCTTTTGCCGGGAGGGGCGGAAGAAATTTCGGAGGATTTCAGGAAAAGCTGTGACAGGATATGTGACCTGACTTTTAAAAAGGGTGTTTTGACAAAGGCAGTAAGCAAAGATGAAAAAATTTCAGGGAGGCTTCTGAGTGTGACGGAGGTGGGCGCTGAGGTCGAAGGGCACGGTATTTATCCTCTTTCAGATAAAATAAAGGCATATCGGCTGTATGATACGCCCAGGCAGCTTTCGGTTTCCGAGTTAAAGATTGGATATGCCTTCACCGATTTTGTGGTGGAGGACGGCGTGATAGAAGCGGCGCTGGTACCGCGCAGAGAGCGGATGGAAGCGATACGTGTGCTCGTAAAAACTACGGATTCTGGCGGAGCATGGCATGAAAAGGTCGTATTGACGCCGGACTGCGAATGCACAGTCAGGTCAGGGACAGGGGAGGATGAAAAGCGACAGCGGATTTCCGCAGGAGAGACGATGAAAATTGCGGAGGACAGTCCGCTGTTTGCAGAAAACAGCCGTATCGTTGTAGAACCGGAGGTTTTGACCGGACGGGTCAGACTGGAAAATGTAGGACGTTCGCAGGGAACGCCGTCATACAGAGGAAAGCTGGAGCTGGTCAAAGGAGAAGAGGGGATTCTGGTCATCAATGAGGTACTTTTGGAGGAATATCTGTATGCAGTGGTTCCAAGCGAGATGCCGTCCTCTTATCCGCTGGAGGCGCTGAAAAGCCAGGCGATATGCGCCCGGACATATGCCTATGATAAAATGTGCCATGCGGGGCTTGCGCGGTACGGGGCACATGTGGATGACAGCGCGGCATTTCAGGTCTATAACAATATAGAAGAAAATGCGGATACCACAAGGGCAGTAAAGGAGACAGCCGGACAGGTGCTTTATTATGGGGACGGGCTGGCACAGACTTATTATTATTCAACTTCCTGCGGTTATGGTACGGATGCTTCCGTATGGGAGAGCGGGAACGCGCAGCATCCGTATCTGATGGCACAGGCGGTCAATACCGGAAATATGTCGCTGACGCTTGCCTCCAGGCAGCAGGATATCGCTGCGGTAATGGCGCCTGTTATGGACCAGGCGGCGCTGCTTTCGCAGAATGAGATATTTGACGGATTTATACGCACGACGGACGTAAATTTTTATGAAGCAAAAGAGCCATGGTACCGTTGGAGCTATCGGGTGGAACAGCTGGAGACAGAGCGGCTGGCTGAGGCGCTGAAAAAGCGTCAGGCAGCGGATCAGGATGGTGTCTTGACAATGCAGGAGGACGGTTCATGGGAGGAACAGACGCCGCCGGAACCTGGAAAGATAAGGGAGATTTCCGTGATAGAGCGTGGACCGGGAGGCGTGGCTTCAAAGCTTTTGATAGAGGGAGAAAATGCATCGCTGCTTGTGAGGACCGAACATAACATCAGATATGCGCTCTGCGATGGCAAAACGGAGGTGATCCGTCAGGACGGAAGCTCTGCCAGGGCAGGAATGATGATCCCCAGTGCATTTTTTTCAATCGAGACTTCCAAAAAAGACGGTTTTGTGGTAGGATATACCCTAAATGGCGGAGGATTTGGCCATGGCGTCGGACTTTCCCAGAACGGGGCGCGCAATATGGCCCTGCGGTCGATAGATGCGGAAGGCATCCTGGGCTTTTTTTATAAAGGATGCAGACTGCGCAGCATCTATGAAACGGAGCAGTCATAAAAGAACAGAAAAGGAACGGTGTAACATGAAAAAAGCGATCCGCCTGCTTCGGGGCTTTGCAAGACATATGTCCAAATCAAATGTAAACGCCCACGCGTCCTGCGCGGCGTATTTTATGTTTTTATCATTGATACCGATCATCATCCTGCTTTGTTCCTTACTGCCTTATACCTCTCTGGAGAAATCGGATCTTTTGAGGGGAGTGGCGGAGGTGATGCCGATGCCGCTCGTCCCTGTGATGAGCGGGCTGATAGATTCTCTGTACAACAGTACAGTAGGCGTGACGAGCATCGCGGCTGTGGTGACGGTGTGGTCTGCCGGAAAAGGAATGCTGGCGCTGATACGGGGATTAAATGCGATGAACGGAGTCGTAGAGGACAGAAATTATGTGTTTCAGAGGATTCTGGCGTCTTTTTACACCGTCATTTTTCTGGGAGTATTATTATTGTCACTGGTGCTGATGGTGTTTGGAAATACGCTTGTGCGCATTCTGGGTGAGCACATCCCGATGCTGAACGGAATAGTAGATCTGGTCATGCATTTGAAGCCTTTGTTTTCCTGGGGGATACTGATCGTGGTATTTATGGTCATATATGCTTATCTGCCGAATGTGAAGCAGGAGCCTAAAAGCCAGATTCCGGGAGCACTGTTTGCGGCGGTGAGCTGGAACCTGTTTTCATGGGGATTTTCCATTTATATTGAAAACTTCAATGATTTTGGACTGTATGGAAGTCTTTCAACAATCGTTGTCATTATGATGTGGCTGTACTTTTGTATGTATCTTTTGCTCGTGGGAGCACATATCAACCGGTTCGCGGGATTGTTCCGGAGTGAAATCATGCAGAAATAGTATTGACTTTTGCGGCGGGATTTCTTAAAATATAGAACATAGTGCAAAGGCCGTGAAGGTGTCAGTAGCATCTGCAACAGACAGACAGAGAGGAAAAGCCGCAGGCTGGGAGCTTTTCCATGCAGAATGATGTGAAATTCCCACCGGAGCCGTCTGGCTGAAGGAGCTGTGTCTCTGAGTAGGTCAAACCGTAGAGGGCACGTTACGCCCGTAATGAAGCGCCCGCAGTATGCGGGAACGAGGGTGGTACCGCGGAAGATTTTTCGTCCCTGATTATATATCAGGGACTTTTTTATTTTATAGAAATTTTGATCCTGTTTACAGGAGCAGTCCCTGTGCAGTAAGGAAAGGAGATTGCTGATGAAAGAGAAATTGGCGAAATTAAGAGAAGAAGTCCTGGCACAGATTGAAACAGCCGGGAATCTGGAGCGTCTCAATGAAGTCAGAGTCGGCGTACTTGGCAAAAAAGGCGCGCTGACGGAGCTGTTAAAGGGCATGAAGGACGTGGCGGCAGAGGATCGTCCGAAGGTAGGACAGATGGTAAATGAAGTCCGTGCCGAGATAGAGAAGGCGCTGGAGACAGAAAAGAGTCGTCTGGAAGACCTGGCGCTGGAGGCGCGTTTAAAAGAAGAGGTGCTGGATGTGACGCTGCCTTCCAAAAAGAATCAGGTAGGTCACCGTCATCCAAACACCATTGCGCTGGAAGAGGTAGAGCGTATTTTCGTGGGTATGGGCTATGAGGTTGTTGAGGGACCGGAAGTAGAAAAGGATTACTACAACTTTGAAGCGCTCAATATCCCGAAGGACCATCCCGCAAGAGATGAGCAGGATACCTTTTATATCAACGATGAGATAGTGCTGCGGACACAGACCTCTCCGGTGCAGGTGCGTACAATGGAAAAGGGCAAGCTGCCTATCAGGATGATAGCGCCCGGCAGAGTATTCCGTTCCGATGAAGTGGATGCGACCCATTCCCCTTCCTTCCATCAGATAGAGGGACTTGTCATCGATAAGAATATTACATTTTCCGACTTGAAAGGAACACTGGCAGAGTTTGCAAAAGAGCTGTTTGGTGAGTCTACAAAAGTTAAATTCCGTCCGCACCATTTTCCGTTTACAGAGCCCAGTGCAGAAGTGGATGTGAGCTGCTTTAAGTGCGGCGGCAAGGGGTGCCGTTTCTGTAAGGGTTCCGGCTGGATAGAAATTCTGGGCTGCGGCATGGTACATCCGAGGGTACTCAGAATGAGCGGCATCGATCCGGAAGAATATTCAGGATTCGCTTTCGGTATGGGACTGGAGCGTATCGCCCTGTTAAAATATGAGATTGACGACATGCGTCTGCTTTATGAAAACGATGCAAGATTTTTAAAGCAGTTCTAAGGGAAAGGAGAGAGAAGAGTGAATACAGCATTATCATGGATCAAAGCATATGTGCCCGACCTTTCCTGTACAGACCAGGAGTATTTCGACGCGATGACATTGAGCGGTACAAAGGTGGAAGGCTTTGAGCGTCTCGACAAAAATCTGGAAAAAATCGTGATAGGTCAGATAGAGGAGATTGAGAAGCATCCCGATGCGGACAAGCTCATCGTTTGCCAGGTTAATGTAGGAACAGAGAAAATTCAGATTGTGACAGGAGCTTCCAATGTGAAGGTGGGAGACAAGGTGCCTGTTGTTCTGGACGGAGGAAAGGTTGCCGGAGGACATGACGGCGGCCCGCTGCCGGAGGATGGCATCGAGATAAAGGCAGGCAAGTTAAGAGGCGTTCCTTCTGCCGGGATGATGTGTTCTGTGGAGGAGTTGGGCAGCAGCCGGGAGATGTATCCGGAAGCGCCTGAAAGCGGTATCTATATTTTTGAAGAGGATGCGGAAGTGGGTGCGGATGCTGTGGAGGCACTGGGACTTCGCGACACTGTATTTGAATATGAGATCACAAGTAACCGTGTGGATTGCTACGGAATTTTAGGTATTGCAAGAGAGGCGGCGGCAACATTCAGAAAGCCCTTCTGCGCACCGGAGGTGACCGTACGTGAGAACGGCGAGGACGTGAATGATTATGTAAGTGTCGAAGTGGAGGACACCGACCTTTGTACAAGATATTGTGCTCGCGTCTGCAAAAATATCAAAATTGCGCCGAGTCCGAAGTGGATGCAGCGTCGTCTGGCAGCCGCAGGGATTCGTCCGATAAACAATCTGGTTGATATCACCAATTACGTGATGGCAGAGTACGGCCAGCCGATGCACGCATATGACATGGATAAGATAGCAGGAAATAAGATAATCGTGCGCCGCGCAAAAGACGGCAGCGAATTTGAAACTCTGGATGGTCAGATGCGGAAGCTGGACAGCAATGTACTGATGATCTGCGATGCGGAGAAAGAAGTCGGTATTGCAGGTATCATGGGCGGTGAAAACAGCAAGATAACGGATGATGTAAAAACGGTTCTGTTTGAGGCGGCGACTTTTAACGGTCCCAACATCCGTAAATCCGCAAAGCGTATCGGCATGAGGACAGAGGCCTCCGGTATTTTTGAAAAAGGTCTTGACCCTGTAAATGCGGCTGCGGCAATCGACCGCGCCTGCCAGCTGATAGAAGAGCTGGGCTGCGGTGAGGTAGTCGGCGGAATGGTCGATGTGTGCCAGCCTTTAAAGCCTCTGCGCCGTATCGCGTTCGAGCCTGAAAAGATAAATCATTTCCTTGGGACTGACATTTCCAGAGAGGAAATGCTGGAATATTTTGCACGCATCGAGCTTGCTTATGACGAGGCGTCCAACGAGATCGTGGTACCTTCTTTCCGCCAGGATTTGGAAGGCTTTGCAGATATCGCAGAGGAAGTTGCCCGTTTTTACGGATACGATAAGATACCTACCACGCTTCCCTCCGGCGAAGCAACGACCGGAAAGATTTCCTTTAAGGAACGGGTGGAGCAGAAGGCAAGGGATATTGCGGAATATTGTGGATTTTCACAGGGAATGTGCTATTCCTTTGAGAGTCCGAAGGTATTTGATAAGCTGCTTATTCCGGCAGACAGTGAGCTTCGCAGGACGGTGACGATTTCCAATCCTTTAGGAGAGGATTATTCTGTGATGCGCACCACATCCTTAAACGGTATGCTGAACAGCCTTTCTACCAACTATAACCGCCGCAATAAGGATGTACGTCTTTATGAGCTGGGAAATGTTTATCTGCCGAAGGCGCTGCCGCTGACAGAGCTTCCCGATGAACGGATGCAGTTTACGCTTGGATTTTACGGAGAAGGTGACTTCTTTACGATGAAAGGCGTTGTGGAAGAATTCCTGGAGCATGTGGGAATGAATGAAAAGCCGCAGTATGATCCGGAAGCCGGTAAGCCGTGGCTGCACCCTGGCCGTCAGGCAAATGTGGTATATAGCGGCACTGTGATCGGCTATGTGGGCGAAGTACATCCTAAGGTACTTGCAAACTACAATATCGGTCAGAGAGCATATCTGGCAGTTCTGGATATGCCCTGCATCGTAGAGAAGGCTTCTTTTGACCGCAAATACGAAGGAATTGCAAAATATCCTGCGGTAACAAGGGACATCAGCATGGTTGTTCCGAAAACGGTGCTGGCGGGTCAGATAGAGAATATCCTGACGCAGCGCGGCGGAAAGATAATGGAAAGCTATTCCCTGTTTGATATTTATGAAGGGGAACAGATCAAAGAAGGCTACAAATCCATGGCGTATACGCTGACATTCCGTGCAAAAGACAGAACACTGGAGGACGCAGATATCACGGCTGCCATGAAGAAGATTTTAAACGGTCTGGAAGGACTGGGTATCGAGCTGCGCCAGTAAACGCTTTGCGCTGCGGCATGGAGGGAACAATGGAAAAAAGGTCAGTTACGGTAGGACCGATCAATAATGAAGTGGATTTCTGCAAAGTATACGATTTGGCGACAAAGGAGAAGGTCGAGAGGATACTTTTGGCAAACCGGATTTCCTATTGCTGTCATTTTGAGGATAAAGGATTTTTGCAGAAGCTGTTTTCACCGGTGCAAAAGACCGTGTGTACCTTCCGCATCCACGATGAGGAAGTGCCGCGGGCAAAGGAGCTGGTACGCTCCGTACTTGGCGAGACAAAGAAAAAACGCAAGGAGAGTAAAAAATAATGGAACGTAAAAACGTGTGGAAAGAATATGATGAGATAACGTCTGCAAAGGTAGATGCCTTGGCAAAAGGCTATATGGAATTTCTGGACAACGGAAAGACTGAGCGCGAGTGCGTTGATACGATCGTAAATCAGATAGAGGCAGCAGGCTACAGAGAGCTTCCCGAGCTGGTAAAAGAGGGCAAAAAGCTGTCCGCAGGTGATAAAGTATACGCGGTACTGATGAATAAAATGGTTGTAATGTTCCAGATGGGAACAAAGCCCATGACTGCAGGTCTGAACATTTTGGGCGCTCATATCGATTCTCCCAGACTGGATATCAAGCAGAATCCGCTGTATGAGGATTCTGATTTCGCAATGCTGGATACCCATTATTACGGCGGTATCAAGAAATATCAGTGGGTAGCTCTGCCTCTGGCGCTGCACGGCGTTGTGGCAAAAAAAGACGGCTCCATCGTGGAGATCAATATCGGTGAAAACGATGACGACCCGGTATTTTTCATTTCCGACCTGCTCGTTCATCTGTCCGGTGAACAGATGGAGAAGAAGGCTGCGAAAGTGGTAGAAGGCGAGGCTCTGGATCTGATCGTCGGCAGCAAGCCCCTTGCAGGAGAGGAAAAGGAAGCGGTAAAGGCCGGCGTGTTAAAGCTTCTGGCAGATAATTATGGTATCGAAGAGGAAGATTTCCTTTCCGCAGAGCTTGAAGTCGTTCCTGCTGGCAAAGCGCGCGAGGCAGGCTTTGACAGGAGCATGGTGCTGGGCTATGGTCAGGATGACCGCGTATGCGCGTATACATCTCTGATGGCGATGCTGGAGATCGGTCAGACCGAGCGTACCGCATGCTGTATCCTTGTGGATAAGGAAGAAATCGGCAGCGTAGGCGCAACCGGTATGCAGTCCCGTTTCTTTGAAAATACCGTTGCAGAGGTAATGGAGCTGGCAGGAGAGTACAGCGAGTTAAACGTGAGAAGATGCCTTGCAGCTTCCAATATGCTTTCCTCCGATGTGAGCGCTGCTTTTGACCCTTCTTATGCTTCCTGCTTTGAGAAAAAGAATTCCGCATTTTTCGGACGCGGTATGGTATTCAATAAATTTACCGGCGCAAGAGGAAAATCCGGTTCCAACGATGCGAATGCAGAGTATGTGGCTCACATCCGCGCTATCATGGACGAGGCGGGCGTTGCATTCCAGACCGCAGAGCTGGGCAAGGTCGATGTGGGCGGCGGCGGAACGATCGCTTACATTCTGGCGCTGTACGGTATGAATGTGATAGACTGCGGCGTTGCGGTACTTTCCATGCACGCTCCCTGGGAAGCAACGAGCAAGGCGGATATTTATGAGACAAAATGCGGCTATGTGGCATTTTTGGAGAAAGCGTGTCTGTAATGGACGGATTGAAAACTTCCGATTATTATTTTGACCTTCCAAAGGAGCTTATCGCGCAGGATCCTCTGGAGGACAGGAGCGCTTCCCGTCTGCTGGTGATGAACCGGCAGACAGGGGAAACGTCCCATCATATTTTCAAGGAGATATGTTCCTTTTTAAAGCCCGGAGACTGTCTGGTGCTGAACAATACGCGCGTAATCCCGGCGCGTCTGCTCGGGACGAAGGAGGATACCGGCGCGGCCGTGGAGATTTTATTGTTGAAGCGGCTGGAAAACGATGTGTGGGAAACGCTTGTAAAGCCGGGGAAAAAGCTTCGTCCCGGTGCGAAGGTCGTGTTCGGCGACGGAAGACTTCGTGCCGAGATCAAAGAGGTACAGGAGGATGGAAACCGCCTCGTTCAGTTTTTCTATGAGGGAATATGGGAAGAGGTGCTGGATTCTCTTGGAGAGATGCCGTTGCCTCCCTATATCACGCACAAGCTTCAGGATAAAAACCGCTATCAGACAGTCTATGCGAAATTTGACGGTTCTGCGGCGGCGCCCACAGCAGGGCTTCATTTTACGCAGGAGCTTTTGCAGAAGGTGCAGGAGATGGGCGTGGATATCGCCTATGTGACGCTCCATGTGGGACTTGGCACATTCCGCCCGGTCAAAGTGGACAATGTGCTGGAGCACCATATGCACACAGAAGCGTATCAGGTGACAAAAGAAGCTGCGGATAAGATAAACCGTGCCAAAGAAAACGGACACAGGGTCATCTGTGTCGGGACAACCAGCTGCCGTACGGTGGAGAGTGCGGCGGATGAGAACGGACATATGGAAGCCTGCAGCGGCAATACGGATATTTTTATTTATCCGGGGTACCGTTTTAAGGTGATGGACGGACTTATCACAAACTTCCATCTGCCGGAATCGACGCTCGTAATGCTTGTTTCCGCATTTGCGGGCAGGGATCATGTGCTTTCCGCCTATGAAGAAGCGGTGCGGGAGAAGTATCGGTTCTTTTCGTTCGGGGATGCGATGTTCATCGGATGATACCGAAATCCTACATTTGTAAATAGAAACTCAGTTAATAAGCCAGCGGAATGATTCGCTGGCTTATGTTTTAATGTGATACGATAGAATATATGCGATGCACAATACAGGCCGATAAAGAAAATGTTGACAATTCAGGGACGCCTGAATGACACAGCAATAAAAGCAGGGATAAATAAGGAGGGGAGATTAGTGGTCATCAGAAAATATGAAGAGAGTGACGAGCGGGACTGGCTGCGGTGCAGGGTCATTTCATTTTTGGATTGCTCCTATTACAATGATGTTTTCACAAAACGAGAGCTTTATGAGAATGATTCAATTTGCCTTGTGGCAGAGGATGATGGAAAAATCATAGGGCTGCTCGATGTTGAAATAGAAACGAAAGCCGGAGATTTATGTGTGGCTGGGAAACAAAGAGGGGCTGTTATCTGGCATTTGGCGGTGCTGCCGGAATACCGGAGAAATTATGTGGCGGATTCTTTGTGGAATGAGGCAAAGAAACAGTTTTTGCAAAAGAAAGTCAAATACTGTGAAGTATGGACTCAGGAAGATGAGGCTGCAAACCGCTGGTATCTGGCACAGGGATTTCGGAATATTAAGGAAAAGAACTGGCTGCGCTGTTATGCGCGTCCTTCTGAAGCGGACTGGTTTTTGAACCGGGAGAACGTCGGGAAAATATATGGTGTTGAAGAGATGATATTTGAGGTAATGCCTTCCCGGCGCGAGGAGATTGCTGAATATTGTTACAGAATTGATGAAGTAAGGCTGTATGCAGTAGAGGTTGATTCGTTTCTTTAAAAACCTATAAAAATTATAGGAATTACCTCTTGCATTTTTCCATCATATGATTTATAGTAGTATACAGTTAAAACCTACCAAATAAATAGGAATTAAAAATCAGGTATATTTACAGTCACAGCGATAAAAAGGAAAATATCTGTGAGAACAGAAGATGGAGGAAAGAATATGACGGCACAGCAGCTGCTTTGTGTAAAGGATCTTGTAGTAAGCGTAGAGGACGGAGAAATCCTGCATGGTGTAAATCTGGAAATCAACAGGGGTGAAACCCATGTATTAATGGGGCCGAACGGTGCGGGTAAATCGACGTTGGGCTATGCGCTGATGGGAAGCCCCCGTTATCGGATAGAGAGCGGGAAAATCCTTTTTGACGGAGAGGATATTACGGATATGACGGCGGATAAGCGGGCAAAGGCGGGAATCTTTTTGTCCTTTCAGAATCCGCTGGAAATCCCGGGAATCACGCTCGGTAATTTTTTGAGAAATGCGCTGGAGCAGCGGACAGGAGAGAGGATACGCCCGTGGGAATTCCGCAAGGAGCTGAAAAAAACAATGGAAGTGCTTCAGATGGATCCGTCCTATGCGGATCGTGACCTGAATGTGGGATTTTCCGGCGGCGAAAAGAAAAAAGCGGAGATTTTGCAGCTTTTGATGTTAAAGCCGCAGCTTGCGATTTTAGATGAAACGGATTCCGGTCTGGATGTAGATGCAGTGCGGACGGTTTCCAAAGGAATTGAGGAGTTCCAGAAAAACGGAAACGGCTCCCTGCTCATTATCACGCACAGTACCCGTATTCTGGAATCTTTAAAGGTTGATGTGGCACATGTGCTGGCAGACGGAAAAATGGTGACGACAGGAAGTGCGGAGCTGGTAGAGCATATCAATGAAAACGGCTTTGAGAAATATACCGGTTGAATAAAAGCAAAAGTGTTCCGGAGATAAAGGGAGAATTTCATGAAGGAAAAAACATATATAGAGGATGTCAATCGCAGTATTTATGATATCCGTAATGATGAAAGGGATATGTATAAGGTAAATCAGGGATTGACTGCTGATATCGTGGAACAGATTTCCAGAGAAAAGCATGATCCGGAGTGGATGCGTCAGTTTCGGCTGGATTGTTTGGATATTTATAACAAGACCCCAATGGTTGACTGGGGACCGTCCATAGAAGGGCTGAATATGGATGAAATCGTCACCTATGTGCGTTCCAATACGCCGATGAAGGGCAAATGGACGGAGGTACCGGACGATATCAAGAACACATTTGAAGCGCTGGGGATTCCGGATGCAGAGCGCAAATCGCTGGCTGGCGTGGGTGCGCAGTACGATTCCGAGCTTGTTTATCACAATGTCCGGGAGGAAGTGGCGGCTCAGGGAGTTGTCTATACGGATATGGAGAGTGCACTGACGGGAGAATATGCGGAGCTGGTAAAAAAGCATTTTATGAAGCTGGTTCCTCCGCGAGACCACAAGTTTGCCGCTTTGCATGGAGCGGTCTGGTCCGGAGGTTCTTTCGTATATGTTCCTGCAGGCGTAAAAGTGGAAATCCCTCTGCAGTCTTATTTTCGACTGAATGCGCCGGGAGCAGGGCAGTTTGAACATACGCTTATCATTGTGGAGGAAGGGGCATATCTGCACTTTATCGAAGGATGTTCCGCTCCGAAATACAATGTGGCAAATCTCCATGCAGGCTGCGTGGAGCTTTATGTGGGAAAAAATGCAAAGCTTCGTTATTCCACCATTGAAAACTGGTCAAAAAACATGTATAACCTGAATACCAAACGGGCAAAGGTGGAAGCGGGCGGTACGATAGAATGGGTGTCGGGCTCTTTTGGCTCTCATGTGTCCTATCTGTATCCTACGAGCCTTTTGGCAGGAGAAGGAGCACGGTCTGAGTTTACGGGCATTACCTTTGCGGGAGAAGGGCAGAATCTGGATACCGGGGCAAAGGTGATACACAGTGCGCCGAATACGTCTTCCTATATGAATACCCGTTCCATTTCAAAAGGAGGCGGCGTAAGCACGTTTCGGAGCAGCGTTGTGGTGACAAAACAGGCGAAGCACAGCAAAAGCTCAGTTTCCTGCGAATCGCTGATGCTGGATGATATTTCTCGCTCGGATACGATACCGGCGATGGATATCCGTACAAAAGATGCGGATATCGGGCATGAGGCACAGATTGGAAAGATAAGCGATGAAGCAGTGTTCTATCTGATGTCAAGAGGAATGTCCGAGGACGATGCGCGGGCGATGATAGTCAGCGGCTTTGCGGATAATGTATCAAAAGAGCTTCCGCTGGAATACGCAGTGGAGATGAACAATCTGATACGGCTGGAAATGAAGGGCGGTATCGGATAAAGGAGAGAACGATGGAACAGGGACTTGATATGAAAATAAATATCCTTCCTGCAAAAACATGGAACTGGCTTCGGATGAACGAGTCGGAGATAAAGCAGGTAAGGGCTGACAGACAGGCTCTGTATAAAGAAGAGATACCGGACGGGATGATATCCGATGGTACAGAGCGCTTACAGTATAAAACAGACAGGATAGAAACCGGGATGGGCGCGGATATGGACAGGCTGGCTGAGGCTTCCGGATTTGCACCGAAGGTATATATAACGGAAAAGGAAGCTGCACCAAAGGAGCCGCTGAAACTGGCTTATGTTTATGAAAACGGCTTTCAGGCGATGGATATGGTGGAACTTATCGCAGAGGAAAACAGCAGCATGACAGTCATTATGGACTATGCGTCTGCGCAGGATGCAGAAGGAATCTGCAGTGTGCAGACCCGGATCCGGGCAGAAAAAAATGCGCTCGTGCGTCTGGTTCAAATCGACCGGCTTGGAAAAGGATTTCTGTGTCTGAACGATATCGGGGCGGTATGTGCGGAAAATGCGAGGATAGAGCTGATACACATTTTTCTGGGAGGCGGCAGAATATATCAGGGTTGTAAAACAAGGCTTTCAGGTGACGGAAGCTCTCTTTTATCCGATACCGGTTATCTTTTGGGAAAAGGGCAGCGTCTGGATATGAATTATGTGGCGCAGCATGAAGGAAAAAGAACGGACAGTGTCACAAATGCTTCGGGCGTGTTGAAAGATGATGCATTTAAGCTTTTCAGAGGAACGGTGGATTTCAGAAAAGGAGCATCTGAAGCCGGCGGCATAGAAAAAGAGGATGTGCTTTTGATAGGAGACGACGTGGTCAATCAGACAATACCGCTGATATTGTGTGCGGAGGAGGATGTTCAGGGAAGTCATGGAGCTTCTATCGGAGAAATGGATGAAGAGACATTGTTTTATATGCGGGCAAGAGGCATCAGTGAAGAAGAAGCCTATGCGCTGATGGCACGGGCAAAGATAGAAGCAGTCTGTCAGAAGATACCGGATGAAAAGACCCGCTGGCTTGTGAGAGGATTTATGGGAGGTGAGCCGTGTGATGGATGTGAAACAGATTCGTGAAGAGTTTCCGCTGCTTGTTCAAAATGAAGGAATAGTTTATCTGGATAATGCGGCGACATCTCAGAAGCCGGCATGCGTTCTGAAAGCAGAGCGTGATTTTTATGAAAAATATAATGCAAACCCGCTCAGGGGCTTATATGAACTGAGCGAAAAGGCGACACAGTGCTATGAAGAGGCGCGCAGGACGGTGCAGCATTTTATAAAAGCCGGACGCCCGGAGGAGATCATTTTTACAAGAAATGCGACAGAGAGCCTGAATCTTGTAGCGTACAGTCTAAGCGAGCTGCTGTTATCGGCGGGGGGGGGAAAAGGGGGGGGGGGGTTGTGGGGAACGCTCCTGTTATCGGCGGGCGACGAAATCGTGGTGAGCATTATGGAGCATCACAGCAATATCGTGCCGTGGCAGCAGGCTGCGAAACGGACAGGGGCAGTCTTAAAATATGTGGAATGTACCGAAGGCGGGAAAATCGGAGTAAAGGAGCTGGAAAGTGTGCTGACAGAACGGACAAAAATCGTATCTGTCACGCAGATGTCCAATGTTCTGGGATGTGTCAATGATATCAGGGAAATTGCAAGACTCTGTCATGAGCGAGGCATCGTTGTCATTGCAGACGGGGCGCAGAGCGTTCCCCATATGCCGGTCGATGTGCAGGATTTGGACGTGGATTTTCTGGCATTTTCCGGACATAAGATGCTGGCGCCGATGGGAATCGGCGTCCTTTACGGGAAAATGGAATGGCTGGAAAAAATGCCGCCTTTTCTGACCGGGGGAGAGATGATAGAATATGTGACCCGGGACAGCGCGACTTATGCGGAAATCCCGCATAGATTTGAAGCAGGGACTGTAAATGCCGCAGGAGCGTATGCGCTGGCAGAAGCCATCCGATATATGGAGCGGGTCGGCTTTGAGGAAATCGTAAAGAGGGAAGAAACGCTGACAAGGCTGGCGATGACAGAAATGAAAAAGCTTCCCGAGATCCGCATTATCGGTTCGGATGACCCAGCAGACCATCACGGGATAATCGCATTTACCGTAAAGGATGTACATTCCCATGATGTGGCGGAAATCCTGAGCGCGGACGGGATAGGAGTACGCGCCGGACATCACTGCGCCCAGCCGCTGATGGCGTTTTTAAAGACACCGTCCACTGCGCGGGCAAGCTTTTCCTTTTATAATACGGAAGAGGAGATACTGCGTTTTGTGGAAAGCCTGAAAACATTGAGAAGGAGGATGGGATATGGAGAGTCGGACATTTTATCATGAAAGCTTGACAGAGCATAATGCGAACCCTTATCATAAACATGTACTGCCGGATGCAAATCTGGTGCTGGAGGGCGTGAATCCAAGCTGCGGAGACGATATCGTGCTCTTATTGAAAGTGGAAGACGGAATAATCGTAAAAGGTGCATTTCAGGGAGACGGCTGTGCGATTTCCCAGGCTTCCGCAGACATGATGCTGGATTTGGTCGTAGGAAAGAAAAAAGAAGAAGCGCTCCGGCTGGCGGATATTTTTTTGAGGATGATACAGGGGCAGGCTTCCGAAGAGGAGCTGGAAGAACTGGAGGAATCGTCTATTTTGGCGGATGTCGCCCATATGCCCGCCCGGGTCAAATGTGCCTGCCTGAGCTGGCGCACCGTACAGGAGATGCTTCAGAAAGCGAAATGAGAGGAAAAGTATATGGAAAAATATCAGTTCGGCGTGCCGACAGGCGCGGAAGAGGAAGCGATAGACGACGAGCTGGTGGCATATAATCTACAGAAGGTTCCCTGCAGACAGAGGGAGCCTTTTGTTAAATTCTGCCGCTGTGCCCGGAATGGAGAGGGGGAGCTGATAGGGGGTGTTTTGGCATGCAGCATCCTGTGGAATATCCTGAGTATTGAGTCGGTGTGGGTAGATCCTGCATACCGCGGACAGCATATTGCATCGAAGCTTCTTTCCGAGGTGGAGCAGGAAGCAAGAAAGGCAGGATGTTATATGGCGCAGCTTGATACGTTTGATTTTCAGGCAAAGGGATTTTATGAAAGGCAGGGATATCGGATATTTGGGACGCTGGAGGATGCGCCGAAGGGGCACAGGCATTTTTACATGGCAAAGAGGCTGGATTTATAGAGAGGAGGGATGTTAGTTGCTATTCGCTGGCCAGTGAACAGTAACAGCTGTTACAAAAAGAGCATAAAAAATAAAATTTTTTGTGGATTTTTTCGGGAAAATTGTATATAATGAAAAAAACCGCAAGTACAGAAGCGGTTACCTTACATAGCAGGAGGGATATGTTTTATGAAAATGATTTTTGCCATGCTTCATTCCGAAGATGTGGATGAGACAGTAGAAGAGTTAAACAGAGAGAAGTACTGGGTAACAAAGCTTTCCACCACAGGCGGATTTTTGAAAAATAAAAACGTGACACTGGTAATCGGTACCGAAGATGAGAATGTCCCCGGTGCGATGAAAATATTAAAGGAGTGCGCTGGCGCACGCCAGTCTGTGAAGTATACGATGCCTTCAATGTCTTCCGGCAGCCTTGGACCCGGAGCAAACTCCATGATTCCGATAGATATGCAGGTCGGCGGCTGCACCGTGTTTGTAGTGGATGTGGATCAGTATGAGAAATTCTGAGTAAGTTTTGGGCAGAGCATATCATTAAAGATAATAAGATAATGAGAATACAAAAAAGCCTCAGCGCAGCAGTGCTGGGGCTTTTCTATGTTTAGCCGGTTTTTCAGTCAAGAGCAGTTTCGGGAAGCTCTCCGCCCGTCCAGTCAGGCGCATCCTGAGGGATGACAGTGATATCATCGCCTTCGGGAGTTTTTCCCTGAAGCATTACAGCAATGTGGTTGATATGCTGCATCGCCCGCAGATAATGCTTGTGGGCGGCGTCTGCAATCTGGGAATCGAAGGATTGACCGTCCCGGCAGGCATCATGATACAGAGTTTCGGCCTCTTTCATATGGTCTGCCGCAGAAGCAGCAAGGTCGCCGACGCCAGCCTCCGCATAGCTGTCGGGAACCTCGACCAGAGCAAACTGACTGGTCAGCTTTGCAAGGCTGTCCAATGAGGACAAAAGCTCGTCGGAAGCCTGTTCGGAGGACGAGTCGATATTCTCAAGCTGCGTGGTCTGCGCAGAAAAACTTTCATAAAAGCTGTTGAGCTCTTTTTCATACGCGGTGAGCGCAGTATCGCTGCCGCATCCGGATGCAGCCAGGAGTACGGCAGTCAGAACGAGAATGGAAAGGTGTTTTTTCAACACAAAATCCCTCCGGTCATTTAAAATATGAAAATTGGAAAAATTGAAAAGAGGTGTTTGTTTACTCTGTAAGAGAAGCTGTGATGCTGTTTTTCAATTCCTCAAGTTTTTCCAAAGAATCACCCTTTAATGCGGATTTTACTGTTACGACAGGCTCCAGGATGGTCATCTGCTTCATCTCTTCCAGAAGCTGACGCATCTGTTTGGCAGCAGTCGGTCCCCATGTGCCGTTTTCAATCAGTCCGACAGTACGGTTCTGCAGATTCAGCGCAGCCATGTCGTGCAGGAAATTGAGCATAGCAGGGTAGATGCCGTTATTGTAAGTAGGCGCTGCGAATACCAGATGGCTGCAACGGAACGCTTCTGCGATGAGGGTGGAAACATGAGTCACGGAAACGTCATACATTGCGATATTTTTTACGCCGCTGTCTGCAAGACGGGCTGCAAGGATGTTGGCAGCGTTTTCTGTCTCGCCGTACATGGATGCGTAGAAGATAGCGACCGCTTTGTCTTCGGGCTCATATCTGCTCCAGAGGTCGTATTTGCCGATGAGGTAGTTTAAATCGTTGCGCCATACGGGACCGTGCAGAGGGCAGATGATGCTGATGGGCAGGGCAGAGAGCTTCTTTAACGCAGCCTGTACCTGAGGACCATACTTACCGACGATGTTGCAGTAGTAGCGTCTGGCATCGGAAAGCCATTCACGGTCGAAATCGACTTCGTCATTGAAGAGAGAGCCGTTTAATGCACCGAAGGTACCGAAAGCATCTGCGGAGAACAAAATCTGCTCGGACTGTTCATATGTAACCATGACCTCGGGCCAATGGACCATCGGAGCGAAATAAAAGGCAAGAGTATGTGCGCCCAGAGAAAGGGTATCGCCTTCTTTGACAGTGACTGTGCGGTCGGTCAGATCCACATTGTAGAACTGGTTGATGAATGCAAAGGTTTTGGCATTGCCGACCAGCTTCATCTCAGGAAAACGCAGCATCAGTTCTGCGATGTTGGCACAGTGATCGGGCTCCATATGGTTGACGATCAGATAATCCAGGGAACGGCCGTCTAAGGTGTGATAAATGTTGTCCAGAAACTGTCCTGTGATAGAAGCGTCCACGGTATCGATCAGCGCGGTTTTCTCATCCAGGAGCAGGTAGGAATTATAGGAAACACCGCGGGAAATCGGAAAAAGATTTTCAAACAGCGCAAGGCGGCGGTCACTTCCACCGACCCATACAACAGAGTCGGATACATTTCTTGTACAATACATAATGATTGTCTCCTTTCTTATTGTAGTACAGCTCATCTGTAATCACTCAGTCACTATAGGATACATCATTTTAGAAATTCTGACAAGAGAAATTCTATGTCTTTTCTTTTGTACAAAAGCGTGATAAAATAAAAATATTATTTACCCATGTAACGTGGGAAAGCGAAAAAAGGCTGACAATAGGAGAATGACATGACAAAAGAACAATTTCGCCAAATGACATATAATAAACTTATTTTTCTGGATGGGGCGACCGGATCGAACCTGCAGAAAGAAGGAATGCCGGCAGGGGTCTGCCCGGAGCTGTGGATATTGGAACACCCAGAGATTTTACAGAGGCTGCAGCGCGAATATGCAGAAGCGGGGACTGATATCGTTTATGCGCCGACATTTACCGCAAACAGGATCAAACTAAAGGAGTTCGGACTGGAGCAGAGGATTGGGGAACTGAACCGAAGACTGGTGGAGCTTTCCAGAGAAGCAGTAGGAGACAGGGCGTTTGTGGCGGGCGACCTGACGATGACGGGAGAGCAGCTTGCCCCGGTAGGCAGGCTGGATTTTGAAGAGCTGATCGATATTTATAAGGAGCAGGTCGGATATCTGGCAGAAGCGGGAGTGGATATGCTCGTGATAGAGACGATGATGAGCCTGCAGGAAGCGAGGGCAGCTCTTATTGCGGCAAAGGAGACTGCGCCCGGGCTTCCGGTAATGGTGACGATGACCTTTGAAGGGGATGGAAGAAGCCTGTTCGGGACGGACGCGGCTACAGCAGCGGTTGTTTTGTCCAGTCTGGGAGCAGATGCGGTTGGGGCAAACTGTTCGACAGGACCGGACCAGATGGCAGAAGTAATACATCGCATGGCGGAGGTGACGGACATACCGATTATTGCCAAGCCGAATGCGGGGCTTCCCTGCCTTGATGAAAACGGGCAGACAGTATACGGGCTGGATGCAGAAGGTTTTGGCAGGGAAATGGAGATTTTATGGAAAGCGGGAGCAGGGATACTTGGCGGCTGCTGCGGTAGTACCCCGGAGCATATTCGTGCGATGACAAGGCGCCTGTCCGGAAAGAGTCCGATGGAGCATGGAAATACGGGACGCAGTTATCTTGCTTCAGAACGCAGCTGTCTGGGATTCGGACTGTCTGACCCGTTTCTGATAGTGGGAGAGCGTATCAATCCGACAGGAAAGAAAAAGCTTCAGGAGGAGCTTCGGAACGGAAGCTTTGATACAGTGACCCGTTTTGCACAGGAGCAGGAGGAGCAGGGAGCGTCGATACTGGATGTGAACGTCGGAATGAGCGGCATCGATGAAAAGGCTGTAATGCTTCAGGCGCTGGAGGAGATAGCAGGTATGACAAAGCTGCCCCTGTCCATCGATTCCAGCCATATCGATGTTCAGGAGGCGGCATTGAGACGTTATCCGGGCAGAGCACTGGTCAATTCCGTTTCTCTGGAAGAGGAAAAGATTGAAAAGCTGCTGCCTCTGGTTAAAAAGTACGGCGCGATGTTTGTGCTTCTGCCTCTTTCAGATAAAGGGCTTCCGGAGAGTCTTGACGAAAAAATATCTATTATAGACAAAATCGTAAACAAAGCGATGGAGCTCGGTATGAGAAAGCAGGATATCGTCGTGGACGGCCTTGTGACAACGGTAGGGGTAAATCCGAAAGCGGCGCTGGAGACGCTGGAAACGATACGATATTGCAGAAAACAGGGACTTGCGACCACATGCGGACTGTCAAACATCTCCTTTGGACTGCCCGAAAGAAGCTGTGTGAACGCGGCATTTTTGACGATGGCAGTTCAGGCAGGACTGACGATGGCGATAGCAAATCCGGGGCAGGATCTTTTAGTGGGAGCGGCCTTTGCATCAGATATGCTTTTGCAGAAGGAAGGGAGCGATCTGCGCTATATCGGTTTTGCCGGGGAATATACAAAAAGACAGCAGGAGATAAAAAAAGAACAGGCGCTGCGTCAGGAGACAGGGAAAAAAAGAGAGGAGACAAAGGAACGGGAGTCTGTTACACAGGAGAAAAAAGAGCTGCCCGGCAGCGCTCCGGAAGAGGCGGCGGTGTTTGAAGCTGTCCTGAAAGGAAAGCGAAAGACTATAGAGGCGCTGACGAGAAAGGCACTGGAAACGGGCAGCAGCGCACAGGAAATTTTAAACCGCTGTCTTTTACCGGCAATCAATGAAGTGGGAGAGCTGTTTGACAGAGGAAGATATTTCCTGCCGCAGCTTATCGCCAGTGCGGAGGCGATGAAGCTTGCGATAGGGATTCTGGAGCCGCTTTTGCTGGAGGAGTCGGAGGGCGTAGATAAGCCGGTGGCAGTGCTTGCAACGGTGCGCGGGGATATCCATGACATTGGCAAAAATCTGGTGGCGCTGATGATGAAAAATTACGGCTTTGAGGTCATTGATTTGGGAAAGGACGTTCCGAAGGAGCTGATAGTGGAGACGGCGCTTGAAAAAAATGCGCAGATAATAGGCCTTTCAGCGCTGATGACGACGACAATGCAGGAAATGAGGAATGTGATCAGATATGCGAAAGAAAAGGGGGTATCCGCAAAGATAATGGTCGGCGGCGCGGTTGTCACGCCGGAATATGCAAAGGAAATCGGAGCGGATGGTCATTCAAAGGATGCAGCGGATGCGGTAAAGCTTGCGAAACGGCTTTTGCAGATGCAGTGAAAGGAGGAGCAAAGGACGTATGGACACAAGAAAAGATGATGTGATTGGACTTTTGCAGGAAATAGAAAAACAGCATGAAGAACAGACGGAGGCTTTGAAAAAACAACTGTTTCTGACAAGGATAGCGGCTCTTGCAGGCTGCGTCCTGACGGCCGGTATCCTTGTAGCACTGCTCCTTTTGGTTCCGCCGCTGGTCGGGGCTGTGCACCAGACACAGAAGACGCTTACAGAGGTTTCGGGGACTCTGGAAGAGGCGGATAATACAATGAGGAATATTCAGAGTCTGTTTGAAGAGGAAGGTCTGGTAGGCCAGAGCAGCAGGGCGCTGCAGCAGACGACAGATAAGATAAGCCGTATGGATATTGAGAGCCTCAACAGTGCTATACGTGACCTGGGAGCAGTTGTGGAGCCATTGGCAGATTTTTTCGGCAGATTTAATAAATAGAAACAAAAACAGGAGGACAAAGGGATGAATGGAGCGCAGGCAATGGTGAAATGCCTTGAGAATGAAGGCGTAGAAACGATATTTGGATATCCGGGAGTAGCGATATGCCCGTTTTACGACAGTATCCTGGATTCTTCCGTCCGTCCGGTGCTTATCAGGACAGAGCAGAACGCGGCTCATGCCGCCAGCGGCTTTGCGCGGGTGACAGGCAAGGTGGGCGTGTGCGCCGTAACAAGCGGCCCCGGGGCGACAAACCTGATAACGGGTATTGCGACGGCATTTGCGGACAGCATCCCCCTCGTATGTATCACAGGACAGGTAAACAGCGAGCTTATCGGCAGCGATGTATTTCAGGAGGCAGATATCACAGGGGCAGCGGAGTCATTTGTCAAATACAGCTACCTTGTAAAAAATGCGGAGGATATTCCGGAGGTTTTTAAGGAGGCTTTTTATATTGCCAATTCCGGGAGAAAAGGGCCTGTGCTCATCGATATTCCGATAGACGTGCAGAATGCGCAGCTGCGCCGGTTTCAGTATCCGGAGAAGGTCAGCCTGCGTACTTATAAGCCGACGGTAAAAGGGCATGCGGTACAGATAAAAAAAATGATGTCGGAGCTGGAAAAGGCGAAGCGCCCGGTCATCTGTGCGGGTGGCGGCGTATTGCTCTGCGGCGCACAGGGGCTTTTGCGGGAGTTTTCTCACAAATACCGTGTGCCGGTCGTAACAACAATGATGGGGATAGGCGCGATGCAGACCGGGGATGAACTGTATTTCGGAATGGTGGGGAATAACGGATCTCCCTGTGCCAACCGGATAATGAACGAGGCGGATATGGTCATCATGGTCGGTGCGCGGGTGGCAGACCGTGCAGTGAACCAGCCGGAGATAATCACGAAAAACAAGGTGCTTGTGCATATGGATGTAGACCCGGCAGAAATCGGCAAAAATGCGGGGCCTACAATACCGCTTGTCGGGGACGCGGCACATATTTTTGCGGATATGCTGGAGCAGCAGCTGTGCTGTGATTATGGTTCCTGGATTGAAAAAATCGGGGAATACAGGATAACAGAAACAGAAAAAAGGATACCGAACCCTGCATATGTAGATCCTGCAGAATTCGTCCATCGTTTAAGCCATAGGATGGAGCCGGATGCAGTATATGTGGCGGATGTGGGACAGAATCAGATATGGTCATGCAGAAACTGCATCATCCGGGACGGTATGTTTTTGACGTCCGGCGGTATGGGGACGATGGGATATGCGATACCGGCAGCATTCGGAGCAAAGCTCGGACAGCCGGACAGACAGGTAGTAGCCGTGTGCGGAGACGGCTCTTTCCAGATGTCCATGATGGAGCTGGCATCGATGCGCCAGCACGGGGTTCCGGCAAAAATTGTTGTGATATCCAATCAGTATCTTGGCATGGTGCGTGAATATCAGCAGAATACTTATAAAGGAAGATATTCTGTTGTGGAGCTGAGCGGAAGTCCGGATTTGGGGAAATTGTCGGAGGCTTACGGGATGGACTACATTCGGCTGGATGATCCGGCGGATATGGATGATGCCATCACCGGCTTTTTGGAGGATGATAAGGCGGTGCTTCTGGAATGTGTGGTCGATCCGATGGATACGGTAAAGTAACGGGAGGAAGAAACGGATGAAAAAAATATATTCTGTGCTGGTAGAAAACCGTTCCGGTGTACTTTGTAAAGTGGCAGGGCTGTTTTCACGAAGGGCGTTCAATATTGAAAGTCTTGTCGTGGGAGAGACGGATGACCCGACCGTTTCCTGTATGACGATCGTTTCCGAGGGAGACGGGCATACGTTGGAGCAGATAGAAAAGCAGCTCAATAAAAAACTGGATATCATAAAAGTAAAGACGTTCGAACAGCATGCCGGAATAAGCCGGGAACTGATGCTTGTGAAGGTGAAATACAATCGCTCCAACCGTAAGGATATCATGGAGATATGCGGTATCCTGAAAGCGGAGATAGTGGATATGAGCCGGAATCAGATGATGATACAGATATGTGATGTACCGGAGCGAATTGAGCTGTTCTTAAAGCTGTTAAATAGTATAAGCATCATAGAAGTGGCGCGTACCGGGACGGTAGCTTTGCCGAAATGTCATGATGCAAAAGAATGACAAGTCATGATTGACACCAGAGTAAAACATTGATATGATAGTGTGTGAAAGTGAAATCCGCACAGTCGTGCAGAAGGATGGAGGTCGGGATGCATAAAAAGGCGTTTCAGTTGATCGTAGACAATACCTCCGGCGTATTGAGCCGGATTTCCGGGCTGTTTTCACGGCGCGGCTATAATATTGAAAGCATTACGGCGGGTGTGACGGCTGACCCGAGGTTTACCCGTATTACGATTGTCGCCAGCGGAGATGATGAGATACTGGATCAGATAGAGAAGCAGGTCGGCAAGCTGGTGGATGTGCGCGATATCCGTGAACTGGAGCCTGAGAGCAGCGTTTTCAGAGAACTGGCGCTGATAAAGGTAAAAGCAGGCGCTCAGGAACGTCAGGGCATCATGGCAGTGGCAAATGTATTCCGTGCTAAGATAATCGATGTAGGGGCGGAAAACCTTATTATTGAGCTGACAGGCTCCCAGAGCAAGCTGGAGGCATTTTTAAAGCTTCTGGACGGATACGAGATTTTAGAGCTGGCGCGGACGGGAATCGCAGGGCTGACCCGCGGTGTGGACCGGCTGGTGCAGATAGACGAGGAAGACGGAAGCTTTTGAATCCGAAAAATCATAAAGACTGCTGATGGGGAAATCCCGTTTGCATATGGATGCCGCAGATGACATCCGCAGCCTGGTGGCTGCAGGCAGAAAAATATATGGAGGAAACGATTATGGCAAACACAGCAAGGATATTTTATCAGGAAGACTGCAACCTTTCTTTACTGGAAGGTAAGACGATCGCAGTGATCGGCTACGGCAGTCAGGGGCACGCCCATGCGCTCAACGCAAAGGAGTCGGGCTGTCATGTTATCATCGGCCTGTACGAAGGCTCGAAATCCTGGGCAAAGGCAGTGGCTCAGGGCTTTGAAGTATATACGGCGGCAGAGGCTGCCAAAAAAGCGGATATCATCATGATACTGATAAACGATGAGCTGCAGGCGGATATGTATAAAAAGGATATCGAGCCGAATCTGGAGCCCGGGAACATGCTGATGTTTGCCCATGGCTTCAATATCCATTTCGGCTGCATCAAGCCCCCGAAGGATGTGGATGTGACGATGATAGCGCCGAAGGGACCCGGCCATACGGTACGTTCCGAATATCAGGCAGGCAAAGGCGTTCCCTGTCTGGTAGCCGTAGAGCAGGATGCAACAGGCAAGGCACTGGATATTGCACTGGCATACTCTCTTGCGATAGGCGGCGCGAGAGCAGGTGTTTTAGAGACCACATTCCGTACGGAGACCGAGACAGACCTGTTCGGCGAGCAGGCTGTACTGTGCGGCGGCGTATGCGCGTTGATGCAGGCAGGCTTTGAGACATTAGTCGAAGCGGGATATGATCCGAGAAACGCATATTTCGAGTGTATTCATGAGATGAAACTGATAGTTGACCTCATTTATCAGTCGGGCTTTGCGGGCATGAGATATTCGATTTCCAATACTGCGGAATACGGCGATTATGTGACCGGCCCCAAGATTATCACAGAAGATACCAAGAAAGCGATGAAAAAAATCCTGTCCGACATTCAGGACGGTACATTTGCCAAGGAATTCCTGCTCGATATGAGCCCGGCAGGACGTCAGGTACATTTCCAGGCAATGAGAAAGCTGGCGGCAGAGCATCCTTCCGAAAAGGTAGGCGAGGAAATCCGCAAGCTTTACAGCTGGAACGGCGAAGACAAACTGATCAACAACTAAGCCAAAAAAGAGAACCGAAAGGTTCTCTTTTTTGGCGCTACTTCAGAATCCGGAGAGGATTCTGAAGGTTCCGTTTATGAGCTACTTCAGAATCCTGAAAGGATTTTCAGAGTTCCATTTATGGGCTGCTTTAAAATCCTGAAGGAATTTCCGATGTCTCATATATACTTTGTTTTATGCGGATTGTGAAAGCTTTCATTTGACGGATGACCTGCCCGGATGATATACTGTCCGAAATATTATTTTAAATTTCATCCGCCGCAAAATCTGAGCGGGGATGGGAAGGAGGAAACACCATGAAAAAGTTCGGAATCATTTGCGCCATGTGGGTAGAGGCGCAGCTTCTTCATGACAGAATGGAAGAAGTGCGGGAAACGGAATACAACGGCATGAAATACTATGAGGGCAGGATTGAAAATGCGAATGTCGTATTATGTACCTGCGGAGTGGGCAAGGTGAATGCGGCGCTTTATACGCAGATATTGATAGATCGTTTCGGCGTGGACGCTATCGTGCACACAGGAATTGCGGGGAGTATGGATGAAACAGTCAGGCATTTGGATGTAGTGGTAGCAGATGGGCTGACCTACTATGATGTCAGGAAAGAACAGCTGAGATGGTGTTTCCCGAATCAGACCGTTTTTTTTGCAGATAAAAAAATCCGGGATACTTTAGTGGAATGCGCGGGAGAGGATGTGAGGCGGGGGCTTATTCTGACGGGAGACGGATTTGTATCGGATTGCAGACAGAAGGATGCCCTGAAAAGGGAGTTTCCGGATGCCCTGTGCGTTGAGATGGAGGGCTGTGCCGTTGCCCATACAGCATTTGTAAACGGCGTGTCCTTTGGCGTGATACGCTGTATTTCCGATCTGGCCGACGGAGCAGCGGACGAGGATTACAAAGAGTTTGAGGAAAAGGCGGCATATAAGGCGGCAGAAATCGTAAAAAAGACCGTTGCTGCATTATCGAAGACGCCGGATATCAGCAAGGCGGGAGCCGATAATGCGGTCACGATCCGCATGGCGGTGCCGGAGGATGCGGAAGCTTTGCTGAAAATTTATGCGCCCTATGTGGAAAAGACCGCAGTGACGTTTGAATACGAGGTGCCTTCTGCTGCGGAATTTTCAGACCGAATCAAAAGAACGCTGAAAAAATATCCCTATCTGGCAGCAGAGCAGGACGGAGAGGTCGTGGGATATGCCTATGCCGGTACATTCCATGAACGGGCGGCATACGACTGGGCGGTGGAAACTTCAATATATGTGCGGGAGGATAAAAAAGGCTCTGGAATAGGAAGAGCGCTTTACAGCGCGTTGGAGCATAGCCTTTTGCGGCAGAATATTCTGAATGTGAACGCGTGCATCGCATATCCGGCACAGGAGGATGAGCATCTGACAAAGGACAGCGTACGGTTCCATGAAAAGCTGGGATACCGGATGGCAGGGAGATTCCATCAGTGCGGTTATAAGTTCGGCCGATGGTACGATATGGTCTGGATGGAGAAGCATCTGGGGAGCCATCCGGAAAATCCGGAAAAGGTGATATGGCGCTCAGAAGAGGCTTTGTTATAAACAGATGCAAAAGGAGGATGTATGGAAAATCAGTTTATGAGGACACAGCTTTTGCTCGGAGAAACCGGAATGAAAAAGCTGGCGGAATCCAGAGTAGCGGTATTCGGCATTGGCGGCGTCGGCGGCTATACGGTTGAAGCGCTGGCAAGAAGCGGCGTCGGAACGCTGGACTTAATAGATAACGATACGGTATGTGTAAGTAATCTGAACCGTCAGATAATCGCGACATATGAAACTGTCGGAATGGATAAGGTCGATGCGGCAAAAGAGCGCATCCGTCAGATAGCACCGGATGCGGCAGTGAATGTGCATAAGACTTTTTTTCTGCCGGAAACGGCGGATCAGTTCGATTTTACGCAATATGACTATGTTGTGGATGCTATCGATACCGTGACGGGAAAACTGGAGATAATCGTCCGGGCGCAGGCTGCGGGCGTTCCGGTCATCAGCTGTATGGGAGCAGGAAATAAGCTGGATGCAACGGCGTTTCGGGTTGCGGATATTTATGAGACATCAGGCTGTCCGCTGGCGAGGGTGATGCGCCGTGAATTGAAAAAACGCGGCATAAAAAAATGCAAGGTTGTTTATTCCACAGAGACGGCGTTAGCGTCTGAAGATACTGCAGAAGCGGAAACAAAAGGAAGCTGCGGACGTCCGGCACCCGGAAGCGTGGCGTTTGTACCTGCGGTAGCAGGGCTGATAGCGGCGGGAGAAGTGGTCAGGGATATCGTTGGAAAAAACAGAAGATAAAATGGAGGCGAAAATGGCAAAACAGTTGGAACCGTGCCAGAATATTGAAAGAAGTATCATTAAAAAATTCAGAAAACAGATTTGGCGTCCTTTTATCGATGCGGTAAAACGTTATGAACTCGTTCAGGAAGGCGACCGGATAGCAGTCTGTATCTCAGGTGGGAAAGATTCCATGCTGATGGCGAAACTGATGCAGGAGTTAAAACGTCAGAGTAAAGTGAATTTTGAACTGAAATTTCTCGTGATGGATCCCGGATATAACCGGAGAAACCGTGAAAAAATTGAAAGCAACGCGACACTTTTACAGATTCCGCTGACTGTTTTTGAATCAGACGTCTTTGAGGTGGCAAACAGCGTGGACAAAAATCCATGTTATCTTTGTGCCAGAATGAGAAGAGGATATCTTTACAGTCATGCAAAGGAGCTGGGATGTAATAAGATAGCGCTGGGACATCATTTCAGCGATGTGGTGGAGACTCCTGTGATGTCGATGTTTTACGGTGGTCAGATACAGGCAATGCTTCCGAAGCTGCACAGCAAAAATTTTGAAGGAATGGAGCTGATACGTCCGATGTACTGTATCCATGAGGATGCTATTATCGAGTGGATGCAGGATAACGGACTGGAGTTTATCCAGTGTGCCTGTCGTTTTACGGAAAAGAATGCTGCCAGCGAGGATGGGATAGGAGAGTCCAAGCGCCAAGAGATAAAGGAGCTGATCAGGACATTAAAGAAGAACAATCCGAATATTGAAAAGAGTATCTTCAACAGTATCCATAACGTAAATCTGGACACGATGCCGGGCTATAAGTCCGGCGGACAAGACCATTCCTTTTTGGAACGCTTTTACAGGGAAGAATAGCGTTTAAAAGAAGTATCCGAAAAAACTGTTGCGTCACAATACAAACGGTGTTATAGTAATGATATTCAAAATGTCCGCGTGGGACGGGCATTATCAATCTGAGAGAAAGGAACGGACGGTCATGGAATATAAGAGCAGTTCACAGATGATGGCGATGCCGCAGATGATGATGGGACGCAGCGCCTGTATCCAATAAGCACCTCGGGTGTACGGATGCAGGAGAGGGGTCTTCTGTTTCTGTACGCATCCGCAAGACTGTTCTTTTTCAGAATCGTACGCAGACCGCGTCAGAAAGCAGAAGCTTTCCGGCGCGTTTTTTTTATGTACTCGCGCGCGGCGAACTTGTTTCTGACGCGGGGGTGCGCTTTGATACGCATATATTTTTGGTGCGCAGTTGAAAAGAAAAAAGACAGGTGTCTGACAGAATAGGAAATGACAGGAGGAAACTATGAAAACACCGGTATTGGAGACAGAACGACTTTTTTTAACGCCTTTATATGAAGCAGATGCAAATGGCGTTTTTGGCTGGGCGGGGGATGAGGAAGTCAGCCGTTTTATGCGCTATGCGCGGCACAGGGATATTGAAGAGACAAGAAAGTGGCTGAAAGAGGAGGAGGCACTTCAGGAGAGGGATACTTCTTATAATTTCGGATTCCGTCTGAGGCAAACAAAGGAACTGGTCGGCAGCGGAGGGCTGATGTTCAATCAGGAGCAGGGAGTATGGGAGTTGGGATATAACCTGCGCCGGGACTGCTGGAACTGCGGCTATGCGACAGAAGCGGTCGGAGCAGTGCTTTCCTTTGCGGAGCATACACTTCATATCCACCGAATCATTGCCGATCACGCAAAAGAAAATCCCGCATCGGGAAGGGTGCTCGAAAAGAATGGCTTTGTTTATGTAAAGGACGGTTCTTATAAAAAATGGGACGGTTCCCGTACCTTTGAAAGCAGGGAATATCTCTGGAAAAGTCAGGACCAGGAAAAGGATCCTGCGGCACGTAATGAAGTGGAACGCTACTATGACGAAGAATATGAGGAATGGGACAGACTGGCGTGGCACAAAACGGAATTTGAAGTGACAAAGCGTTATATGAGAGAGTTTATTTCCGAGGGGACACAGAAGATACTGGACATCGGCGGAGGACCGGGACGGTATGCGATATTTTTGACACAGCAGGGTCATGAAGTGACGCTTCTGGACCTGTCCGGTAAAAATATTCGTCAGGCATTGGAAAAGGCGGAAGAGGCAGGAGTCAAGCTGGACAGCTGCATTCATGGAGATGCTCTGCGGCTTTCGGAATATTTGTATAAAGAGGAGCAGTTTGATGTGGTACTTCTTATGGGGCCGCTGTATCATCTGCTGCGGCGGGAGGACCGGGAAAAGGCGCTTTGGGAGGCTTTGCGGGTACTGAAGCCGGGAGGGCTGATCTTTGCTTCTTTTATTTCCGATTATGCGCCCATACAGGATTTTGCGAGCGGACTCTATGATTTTGGAGCTGCAGACCGTTTGTTATCGTATCTGGAGGATGGACGAAACCGGAAAGAAGAGGGTGATTTTACGACGTCGTATTTTACGTCTAAAAAAGAGGCTGAGGAGCTGATGGCACAGGCGGGGCTGACACAGCTGGTCTTTGCGGGTGTGGAAAATATTTTGTGCGGACGGGAAAATATCCTTCACGGTCTCTCAGAGGAGCTTCAGGAGAAGTGGATGGATCTGGCATTCCGGTTAAGCTGTGATCAGAATCTGATAGGCATGAATGAGCACTTCCTATATATCGGCAGGAAGCCGGTGGCGGACAGAGGATGATAAACGTCTGTTCTTCGCGAAAAGGGAAACTGTTGCATGGCGGCAGATTATCAGTTATAATGGACGGAAAGCGTACAGAAGGGAGACAATTCATGAAAAATGATTTATTTTCCATCGGACCGTTTACTGTACATGGTTATGGCCTGATGATAGCGATCGGAGTACTCGCTGCATACTACACAGTGGAGTATCGCACAAAGAAACGTGAAATGGAATGGGAGAAAGTATTTCCGCTGGCGATATGGGCGGTGCTGGGCGGTTTTTTGGGTTCCAAGCTCTTATATATGCTGACGCGGCTTCCGGATCTTATTGCGGACCCGTCTCTTATTGCCGGAAGCCTGAAAAATGGCTTTGTAGTATATGGCGGTATTTTGGGCGGTATTTTTTCGGCATGGATATTTTGCCGCAGGAGCAGGATGGACTTTTTGAAGATGTTTGATCTGGTAATGCCTTCCGTAGCGCTGGCTCAGGGATTTGGACGTATCGGATGCTTTCTGGCAGGGTGCTGTTATGGCATGGAGGTGAGCGGGGACAATCCGATAGCGGTCGTATTCAGGGGATCGGCATATGCACCTAACAATGTGCCGCTTTTGCCAACACAGCTTATTTCGAGCGCACTGGACTTTTTGAACTGCGGCATTTTACTGCTGTTGTCCAAAAAACTAAAAACAGACGGTCAGGTGGCGGGATTTTATCTGATTTTTTACAGTATAGGCAGGTTTATTCTGGAGTTTTTCCGCGGCGATCTGATAAGAGGAACGGTAGGGGCGCTGACGACCTCCCAGTTTATTTCTGTGTTCACATTGGCTGCGGGGCTTTTGATGGTATTTGCACTTCCGGTCATCGCTAAAAAAAAGGCGGCTGCCGGGGCATGTGAGGAACAGACAGAGGACTGATGGTACTGCCGGGAAATATAAAAAACGATGCGGTCACTTTGGTATGTACTCTCCTTACTGGTTTGTCCGGTAAAGAGGGTACATATCAGATCCGGCATCGTTTTTTTTACATATCCCTGTATTGACGGAATATGGAGCATCATACATATTTAAAGGAATCAATAGCGATTGAAGCAGGCGAATATTTCCTGTCTTCTGGGACGGGAAAGTCCGACCGGGACATAGGAGGAATCACAGATAGAAGCAAGCCCTTTTGTGTCGAGCAGAGCTTCGAGCTGGTCGACCAAAGCCGTCAGAGTTATCCCGCTTCCAGCAAAATGTTCCTTTGCATAGCGGAGAAGATAAGAAAGCGCTGCAGTCTGTTCGGAATCCACAAGCTGTTCCACATATCGCAGATCGAGAGTGTCCCTGTCAATCATAAAGGAGGTTTTTCCGAGGGTTTTGACTTTAGCGTGCTCATGCTCTTTGTGAGGACGGCCGCCGGAGCGGTCTTTATCGAAACGGCCTTTGCCGGAAAAACGCTGGTTGTTTTCAGCCGGGTTTTTTCCGGTATTTTTTTGGGTCAGAGGGAGAATTCGGTCAGTCGCGGGAAGACAGAAATTGTCTGCGCAAAATCGGTGTTCCCCATGCTTTTTTAAAACCTGCGTCACGTTGTCTGTGATATCAAAGGCGCGATAGCCGTCCATCTGCAGCACGGTATCTGCCACATAAAAATAGGAGCCGCAGCTTCCTACGACAAGAATGGTGGAAATGCCCGCCTTTTCATAAAGGTCGCGCGCGCGCTCCAGAAAAGGTGTGATGGGCTCGTGATTTTTACTTACGACTTCTTCCATAAGCGCATCGCGAACCATGAAGTTGGTAGCAGAAGTGTCCTCATCTATCAAAAAGAGCCGGCTGCCTGCTTCGATGCCTTCCACGATGGCTGCGGCCTGAGAGGTGGAGCCGCTGGCGTCAAGGGTGCAGAAGCGATGGGTATCGGTTTTATTCGGCAGGTCGTTGATAAAAAGGGAAATGTCAGCGTTTGTAATTTTTCTTCCGTCTTCTGCCCGAAGCTTCATGGCAGTGGCGTCTGTGATGACAAATTCACGTCCGTCCCCTACGATATGGTCGTATACGCCGCGTTCCAGCGCCTTTAATAATGTAGACTTGCCATGATAGCCGCCGCCTGCGATCAAAGTGATACCTTTGCAGATTCCCATGCCGCGCAGCTGTCCGCGGTGGGGGAGCGTTAGCGTGACTGCGAGGCTGTCAGGAGAGGAAAAGGGTACTGCTTTTTCCATGGGACGGTCAGAAATGCCGCTTTCCCGGGGCAGGACAGAACCGTCTGCCACGAAAGCGCAAAGGCCAAGAGAATCGAGCTGTTTACGAATATATTGCTGGTCTTCGCTTAAAAAAACTGCCTGTTCCACTTCCCCGGATGGAAGGGCGGGATAACGCAGGGCGGAGGCAGCACATTTCGGAAGATAGTCGAACAGTATCTTCTCGAGTTCTCCTGCGAGCACTGTGCGTCCTGCAGCCGGAAAGCCTACCTCAAAGCGGACCAAAAGCCCGTCTTTTGTAAATTCGCATGCGGTGCGGGAAAGCACTTCCTGACCGGGACGGGTGACGCCGATGAGCCCGCTTTTTCCGGAGCCGCCCGCTTTAAAGGCGAAGCGCCCAATGGCGCGGGAAAAGGCACGCAGTACATAGTCTGCTGCCGCGGTACGTTTATAAGGCTGGTCTAAAAGCTGCATCGGAAATGCCGCTTTGCGTGCGGGCACAAGGATGCTTAAGCGGGACGGGGAGGCGAACGGGTCGCCCTGCACATGGTCTATGGAAAGGATATAGTCATTGAAATCATAGCTTCCTGCCAGGGATTTGTAGGCGGGATAACTTTTGCGGTCAATGGACCTTAAAAGCTGCGAAAGTTCTCCGGAACGTTTCATATAGAATACCTCTTTTCGATTTTTGCCTCGCGATAGGGTGAAGCGATAGATTAAATATAGTTTTTTTGAGGCATAAAGTCAAGAAGATACATCCGTGCGGTGCCTGAACTGATACAGGGGCTTTTCGGAAAAAAATTAAAAAGAGTGACTTTTGGGAAAGAATATTGTAATATGGAAGAAGACAGTCTTGCAAAGGAGAGTGGGACTATGAGATTTAGAGAAGAGATGCTGTCAAAGATATTTACTTATATCACAGTGCTTGTGCTTTTAGGAGGCGTTGCCTTTGAAGCATGGTCGCTGCAAAAAGAGAGGGAGCGTCGAAGCGAGGTAGAGACGCAGCTTGTATCGGCAGAAGAAAATATTCAGGAAATGGTAGACATAAACGGGAGGCTGAACAAGGAGAATGCAGACCTTACCGTTTTCCGGGACCGGTGGAAGCTGTACGCGTCCTCTCTGGGAAACAGCGAGGTGCTCTCGTTACAGACGGATCTGTTTATGAGGACGGACCTTATCCCACGGGAGGCGTTGGATGAAGTCGAAGCGGCAAAGCGTGAGAAACCGGAAAAAGAGGAAGGAAAACAGAAAGAGGATGCCGGGCGAAAGTCAGCCTTTACGTTCGATAATCCGACAGGAGACAATATTTTTCTTCCGGTCAGCGCAAACAGTGGAGACGGCGAGAACTGTCTCATATACACAGTGGCATATGAAACGGACGGTACGCGTAAGATAGAGCTTTTATATGAAGTGGTCCTGGATGAGAAAGGGAAGATAGCCCGGCGCAACAAGGACGGGGAAGTAGAATGGTACTGCATCGCCTATCAGACCGGAGAAGGCTGGAAGGCGGCGAAAGGAGAGGAATAGTACGGGATGATGAATATCGATGAGATTTTGAAAAAACTGGACGGGCTGTTTGCCGATGAAAAGCTGGAGGAGGTAGAGCCATTTTTGCTCTCGTGTATGAGACAGGCGAAAGCGGGGGATGAATATGGTATCTATATTTCGGTCGGGAATGAGCTGATAGGATTTTACAGGAGCATTTCACGCTATGAGGAGGCATTCGCAGTTGCAGAGGATGTGCTTTTACTGATGGAAGAGCTTCAGCTGGAAGGGACTGTCCATTTTGCAACGACGCTGCTGAATACGGCGACCGCATACCGGGCGGCAGGACGATATGAGGAGGCACTGGGAGATTACCGCAGGGCGCTGGAAATCTATCAGAGGGATCTGCCGAAGGATGACTATCGTCTGGCAGGACTTTACAACAATATCAGCATTCTTCTGGAAAAGCTGGATGAAAATGAAAAATCGGCACTGTTTTTGCAGAAGGCGATACAGATTGTGGAGAAGCAGCCGGGAAGCCGTCTGGAGCTCGCGACTTCGCGGACGAATCTGGCCCTGATACAGTTAAAGCTCAACCGTCTGGAGGAAGCGAAAAAGCTGCTGGATGCAGCATGCCGTGCTTTTGAAGAGGATGGCGGTATCACAGATGCTCATTATTCCGCGGCGCTGGCGGGACAGGGTGAGGTATGCTACCGCCAGGGTGGTCTGGAACGTGCTCTGGGATATTATGAACATGCGCTGTTTGAAGTTGAAAAGCATTTCGGAAGAAATCAGGGATATGGGCTTTTATGCGGTAACTGCTCTCTCGTGTGCAGGGAACTTGGACGTAAAGCTGAGGCGGACGAATATGAAAGACAGCGAAAGAGATATTGTCATGAAGGGGATTGAACTATGCCGCGCCTATTTTGAGGCGGAAGGCAGACCGATGCTCAAAGAGCTGGAAGGACAGTATCCTGAACTGAAAGGAAGGCTTGCGGCAGGGCTTGTAGGACAGGGCTCGGAGTGCCTTGGATTTGATGATGAACGTTCCTGGGATCATGATTTTGGTGCGTCCTTTTGCATATGGCTGCCGCAGGAGCTATATGCGCGTTACGGCAGCGTGTGTCAGGAGGCGTATGATCGTCTGCCGCCTGTTTTTGAAGGAATGCCGAAAAGACAGGAGAGCAGGAACGGTTCCGGCAGGGTTGGAGTGCTGTCGATCCAACAGTTCTTTTACGGACTGATAGGAAGGGAGGACGCGCCGCGAAGCAATATGGAGTGGATGTTTGTGCCGGAAAGCCGTCTGTCCATGGCGTCGAACGGAGAAGTATTTTGGGATGAATCGGGAGAATTTTCTCAGATTTATGACAGGCTGAAAAGTTTTTATCCGGAGGACGTTCGATTAAAAAAAATAGCTTCCCGCGCCGCGAAAATGGCGCAGTCCGGGCAGTATAACTATAGCAGGCTGTGTTCCCGCGGCGAGTGGACGGGCGCTTTTCTGGCACTTCAGGAATTTGTGGTAAATACCTGTTCGCTGGTACATCTCCTGAACCGGAGATATACACCATTTTATAAATGGATGCACAGGAGCCTTAGAGATATGGATGTGTTGCCGGAGGTTTATGGACTTTTGGATGAACTCACGGCGCCGTTTGACAGCCGGAGCGCGTGGAGAGAGGCTGTACCGGAGCAGTTTTTGTGCGGAAGGATCAATACGGCAGATAGTCGCGCGGTTTTGATAGAAACGATCTGTCAGCTGACGGCGAGAGCGCTGAATGAGGCCGGTCTGTCAGATTCTTATGATTTTTATCTTGAGAGCCATGCGGAGTCCATAATGGAAAAGATTTCCGATCCGGCAATCGCGGGGCTTCAGCTCATGGAAGGGTAGTGTCCGGTTACTGTTTACTGGAAATCCGGTGAACAGTAACCGCGTTTGATGATAGAAAAGAGAATGGAGATTAAAATACTTGAAACGTATGTTCGGGTATGATACAATAAAAAGCAACAGGCGAAAAGGAGATGTGTTCCTGATCGCCATTGTCGTTCTGGCTGCCGGGCTGGCGGCTCTTTTCTTTTACGGGAAGAACGCTGAGCCGGCGGCGTATGCGGTAGTAGAACAGGACGGAGAGCTGCTGATGCGCCTTCCTCTTTCAGAAGAGAAGGAAGTGCGTGTGGAATGGAACGGCGGTTATAATATTATATGTGTGAAGGAGCGGTCTGTCTGCATTTTGGACGCGGACTGCCCGGATAAACTCTGCGTGCGTCAGGGGAGCGCTATGAGGTCGGGACAGAGCATCGTCTGTCTGCCTCATCGCCTGACGGTCCGCCTTGAAAAGGAAGGAGAAGACGGACTGGACGCAGTAGTGAGGTAGGGAGGATTTATGCGGGAACGGACAAAAAAGACGGCTTTTCTGGGTGTTCTGACCGCGGCGGCTCTTTTGCTGTCGTATGTGGAATCGCTGTTTGTGCTGGCTCCGGGTATACCGGGCATCAAGCTGGGGCTTGCCAATCTTGCGGTGGTGCTCTGTCTATATCGCTATGGCTGGAAAGAGGCTGCGTTCCTTAATCTTGTGAGGATATTACTGTCGTCATTGTTATTTGGCAGTTTTTTTACGATGATATATAGTCTTGCGGGAGCGGTGCTTTCATTTGTAATGATGCTGGCGGGGAAAAAACTAGGAATCTTTTCGATAGTCGGTGTCAGTGTGTTGGGCGGTGTGTTCCATAATATGGGACAGCTTTTGATGGCGGTAGCGTTACTCGGGACAGCCTGGGCAGGCTGGTATGTACCCTGGCTTCTTATATCGGGCTGTGTGACGGGCATTTTTATCGGCGTATGCGCAAAGGCGGTAAACAGATAGAAAAAGGGAGGGATGCTATGATAGCATATTTAAACGGCCGGGTGGCTGATGTTTCGGAAGATAATCTTGTGATAGAGGTGGCGCATATCGGTTATAACGTGCGTGTTCCGGCAAGTGTGACGGCGCTTCTTCCGCCTGTAGGAGAAGAAGTCAGGATATATACCTATATGAGTGTCAGGGAGGATGCGGTTGCGCTGTATGGCTTTTTGACAAAAGATGACCTGGAGATGTATAAACAGCTGATAACAGTCAGCGGTGTCGGACCGAAGGCAGGCTTATCCGTCCTTTCGGTCCTGAGTGCGGACGAGCTGAGGATGGCGGTCATTTCACAGGATGCGAAGGCAATATCCAAAGCGCCGGGGATTGGCGCAAAGACAGCTCAGCGTATCATTTTGGAACTGAAGGACAGGGTTTCGCTGGAGGATACGGCTCTTATGAAGGATTCCGGAATGGGACTTGCAGAAATGCCCGCATCAGGCGGTATCAGTCAGGCGAAAGCGGAAGCGGTAGAGGCGCTGACCGCGCTGGGATATTCTTCATCGGACGCGCTCCGGGCAGTCAAGGCAGTGGAGCAGGATGATATGGATGTGGAAGAGCTCCTAAAAGCCGCTTTGAAAAAAATGTTTTAAAAATATTTACCGTCAGGGCGTATATCCGCCTGTACACTGATGGTAGAAAGATATGTTTCCCGGCGCCGGACAGCCGGTATTGATAAACAGAAAAAGAAAACGCTGCGTAAGCGGCGCAGAGAGGGAAAAATGGCCAGAGTGATTGAAACCAATCTAACAGAAGAGGATAGAAGGATAGAAGGGAGCCTGCGCCCGCAGTATCTGAAAGATTATATCGGTCAGGAAAAGGCCAAATCAACACTGAAGATTTATATTGAGGCTGCGAAGCAGAGGCAGGATGCGCTGGATCATGTATTATTTTATGGACCGCCCGGGTTGGGAAAGACGACGCTCGCAGGCATTATCGCAAATGAGATGGGCGTCAATATGAAGGTAACGAGCGGGCCGGCTATCGAGAAGCCGGGCGAGATGGCGGCTATTTTGAATAATCTTCAGGAAGGCGACCTTTTGTTTGTGGATGAGATACATCGTCTGAACCGGCAGGTTGAGGAAGTGCTGTATCCGGCAATGGAGGATTATGCGATAGATATTATGATTGGAAAGGGCAGTTCCGCCCGGTCTATCCGTCTGGATCTGCCGCACTTTACGCTGGTCGGGGCAACGACGCGGGCAGGGCTTTTGACTGCACCGCTCAGGGACCGCTTCGGTATGATACATCATCTGGAATTTTATACAGTGGATGAATTAAAGCTTATCGTTCAGCATTCCGCCCGGATCTTAAATGTAAAGATAGATGAGGAGGGCGCCAGGGAACTGGCCAGAAGGAGCAGGGGGACGCCGCGTCTTGCAAACCGCATCTTAAAGCGGGTACGGGATTTTGCACAGGTCAAATATGACGGTGTTATCACCCGTCAGGTGGCGCGGACCGCGTTAGATCTGATGGATGTGGATACGCTGGGATTAGACCGGGTGGACAGGAATCTTTTGATGACGATGATAGAGAAGTTTAAAGGAGGGCCGGTAGGACTTGATACGCTGGCGGCGTCGATAGGGGAAGATGCCGGGACGATAGAGGATGTGTATGAGCCGTATCTTTTGATGAACGGTCTGATAGACCGGACGCCCAGAGGCAGGATAGCGACAGAGGCGGCATACAGGCATCTGGGACTTGAAATTTGACCGTTCTGCCATTATAATAAAAGGATAAAAGCGCGGTTTTTGCGCGCAGCGAAAGGATGAGTGAGCATGGCGGTCAAGACGGATACGGAAGTGATTATCGGCGGCAAGGTGCTGACATTAAGCGGCTACGAGAGCGAGGAATATCTGCAGAAGGTTGCTTCTTATATCAATAACAAGCTGGCAGAGTACGGCAGGGTGGAGAGCTTTCGGCGTCAGCCTGTAGACACGCAGCACGTCCTGCTGGAATTGAACATCGCAGATGATTATTTTAAGGCAAAAAAGCAGATAGACCGGATGGATGAGGATGCGGCATCACGGGAAAAAGAGCTGTACGATCTGAAGCATGAGCTGATAGCAGCCCAGATAAAGCTGGAGAATACGGAGAAGAACTTAAAGAACGCGCAGCAGGAGCTGCAGGAAAGCTCCCGGCAGATAGTGCGTCTTGAGACGGAAATTCAGGGGCTGAAAGAGCATCAGTAAAGGGGTGCACCAGATTATCAGAAGGAAATAAGCAGGGAGGGCTGTCAGGGATGACAGCCCGTTTTCAATCAATAGAAGGAAGGAACGAATGGATTACAGGGGAGAACTTCTGGCGCCTGCCGGAAATATGGAATGTTTAAAGGCTGCAGTAGCCGCAGGAGCGGATGCGGTGTATCTTGGAGGCCAGCAGTTCGGTGCGCGGGCATATGCGGGGAATTTTTCGGATGATGAGCTGATAGAAGCGCTGCGGTTTGCCCATGCATGGGACAAAAAGATATATCTGACAGTCAATACACTGACAAAACAGACTGAATTGGAGAGATTGACAGACTGGATGGTGCCGTTTTATGAGGCGGGTCTGGACGGTGTCATCGTTCAGGATATGGGCGTTTTGGATACGGTTCGGAGGAATTTTCCGGAAATGGAGCTGCATGCGAGCACGCAGATGACGGTGACAGAGAGCAGGAGTGCCTTGTTCTTAAAGTCGCTGGGCGTCTGCCGCGTTGTGCCTGCACGTGAGCTGAGCCTGGAAGAGATACGCATTTTGAAGGAACAGACAGGGATGGCGCTGGAGGTATTCATTCATGGAGCACTCTGCTACTGTTATTCGGGTCAATGCCTTTTCTCCAGTTATCTGGGAGGCAGGAGCGGCAACAGAGGGCGGTGTGCCCAGCCCTGCCGGCAGCCCTATACGATATTGGAGGAAAAGGGCGGAAGATATCAGGACGCGTCAAAGCGTATGAAGCAGCCGGCATATCCTCTGAGCTTAAAGGATTTGTGCGTCCTGCCGTTTTTACAGGATCTGATGGATGCACGGATAGATTCGTTTAAGATAGAGGGGAGGATGAAACGTCCGGAATATGTAGCGGGAGTGACGGCAGTATATCGTAAATATATGGACATGTATCTGAATGGGATAAGGGATTGGAATATCTCCCCGGAAGATATGGAGCTTTTATCGAAGCTGTATGTGCGTTCGGAAACAGGCGGAGGCTATTATAAGCGGCATAACGGGCGGGAAATGGTAACTTTTGAAAAGCCCGGATATTCAGGCTGCCCGGAAGAGCTTTTGGAGCGTATTCGCCACGAATTTCTGGAAAAAGATATGACTATGCCGGTCAATATGAGTGTTGCTCTGGAAGAAGGAAAGCCTGCTCATCTGAAGACATCCTTCAAAGGTATGGAAGTGGAAGCCTGCGGTGCAGAGGTGATGACGGCGCAGAAGCGCCCGCTGACGGAAGCGGATGTAATAAAGCAGATTAAAAAGACAGGTGGATCAGCTTTTTCTGTGGACGATATCCATATCGAGATGGGAGATAACGTATTTCTTCCTGTGTCATCCTTAAATGAGCTCCGCCGTGACGCACTTGATAAGTTGTGGGAAAAGCTGTCTGAGAAGGGACGACGGTCGTTTTCGGAGCATCCGGCAGATGTATCTTCTCTGGAAGCGGGGAACGGGGATGCACAGGAATGCGGACGGAATACAGATACGCTTTTGCATGCATCGGCGCTTTTAACGGAGCAGGCACTGGCGCTTTTGGATGAATTCTGTGTGCGCCGACTGTATGTAAATGCGGACCTGTTTTTTTCCAAAGAGTCGGAAGCACTGATGAAAAAGGCAGGGGAGCGAAAGGCAGCTGATGAAAGTTTTGAGCTGTGTCTGCAGCTCCCGCCGCTGCTGCGTTCCTACAGTGAGTCATATCTTAAGGCACTGGCGGAAAAGACTCGCGCATATGACGGACTTATAGATGGTTTTTTGGCGGGAAGTCTGACGGGGATGTGCTGGGCAAAGGAGATATTCCCTGAGAAAAAGCTATCGCTGCAGCATAATGTTTATGTATTTAACAGAGAGACATTGTCACTGTGGGAGGACTGCTTTGCTCCGGATACCTATACGGCTTCTCTGGAGCTGAACAGGCAGGAGCTTTGTGCCCTGCCCGCGTATAAGCAGGAGATGGTTGTTTACGGCAGGACTCCCATGATGGTCAGTGCCGGATGTGTAAAAAGAAATGCAGGGAGCTGTCATGTGGATCATACTCAGGAACAGCTTGCGGAAGGTATTATGTCCGCCGGTTTTGCGGAACGCTTAAAGGACCGTTACTATGCGGAATTCCCGGTGTGGGTCAACTGCCGGCATTGTATGAATATAATATACAATTCCGTACCGCTGTCCCTGCATCAGTATATGGATCAGATCAGGGGACGGGGGCTTCGGGCGATACGGCTGGATTTTACCGATGAGGGAGGCAAACAGACGGCGTATCTTGCGCGATTTTTTGCCGGAGAAGGCGGAAATGCGCCGGATACCTATACGACGGGGCATTATAAAAAAGGAGTGCAGTAAATTTGGCATATTCAATTGTTATTTATTCTAAATATGCGATCGTGCTGTTTCAGTTTCTGTTTTTGGTATGCGGTATCTATGCGCTTGGGAAAAAAAAGGCGGGTCAGGAAAAGCGGGCAGCGGTCTGGCAGAGCATGTTTTTGTTTTTGATGCAGTTTTGTGCATATCTGACTATTGTAATCCGTACACAACGCATGGAGTATCTGATATTTTATCTGTTTTTGCAGATACTTACGCTGGCTTTGCCGCTTTTGGCATATTTCATATATCCGGGCATTAACAGGTGCGTATTGAATGATATGAGCATGATGCTGAGCGCGGGGATGATAGTGCTCGTGCGTCTGGATATCAAAAAGGCGTCAAAGCAGCTTGTTATCGCGATGGTCTCTTATTTGCTTCTGTTGGCAGTGCCCTGGCTGGTAAAAAGATTCCGCACGGTCTTAAGGAATCTCGGATGGATGTGTTGCGTTGCAGGAACAGCAGCGCTGGTGGCGGTTTTGATATTGGGGCAGGTAACGCACGGCTCAAAGCTATCGTGGACGATTGCCGGAATTACCTTTCAACCATCGGAATTTGTAAAGATTTTGTATGTGTTTTTTATCGCGTCAATCCTGACAGATGGCACGGATTTTAAAAGAGTGCTTTTGGCGGGCGCCGGAGCCGGTGTTCAGGTGCTTACGCTTGTTTTGTCAAAAGATCTGGGGAGCGCGCTTATTCTGTTTGCCGTATATGTATTCATGATAACAATCGCCGCACATCAGCCGTTGTATCTGGCGGGAGGAGCGCTTGCGGGTGCCGGGGCATCCTTTGCGGCGTGGAAGATGTTTTCCCATGTACAGGTGCGGGTGCAGGCGTGGAAAGACCCGTGGAGTGTAATAGACAGTCAGGGATATCAGATAACCCAATCACTGTTTGCGATAGGGAGAGGAGGCCTGTTTGGGCAGGGGATAGGAAAGGGGACGCCCCGGGATATCCCGTATGTGGAGACAGATTTTATTTTTGCCGCGCTGGCAGAGGAGATGGGGCTTTTGTTTGGTATTGGCATCCTGCTGACAGCAGTGTTGTTGTTTTTGTCTGTGATACGACTTGCAGCAGGGCTTGCGGATGGATTTTACCGGAATCTTGCAGTGGGATTTGGGATGATGTACATATTTCAGACGTTTCTGACGGTGGGCGGCGGGACGAAGTTTATTCCGCTGACGGGCGTGACGCTGCCTTTTATCAGCTACGGCGGCAGCAGCGTGATGTCTATGATCCTGATATTTGCAGTGCTGGAGGGAATCTGGCAGATGCGCTATGAGGAGGAGCTTAAGATTGAAAAGCAGAAAAGAAAAAAGCAGCTCAAAAAAGAAGAGTAGGTTCTGTTTGAATCGGGAGCTGTATGGCTGTGCAGCACTGATGGTCTGCCTTCTTGCAGGGATGACGGTCTATCTTATGGATTATGTTATGTCCAATCAGGAGACACTTTTTAACAATAGCTACAATTCCAGACAGAAGGTTCTGGCGCAGGAAAACACGAGGGGCACGATATATGCCGGTTCGGGGGAAGTGCTGGCAAAGACGGAAACAGATGAGAACGGGATAAGGACATATCCTTACGGAAAGATGTTTGCCCATGTGGTCGGTTATACCGGAAAGGGGAAGACCGGAATAGAAGAAATGGAAAACTACCGTCTCATCAATTCTGATATTTCAGAGAAAGAGAAGCTGGACAATGAGCTTTCCGGAAGAAAAAATCCGGGTAACGATGTATTTACGACGCTGGATGTCCCGTTGCAGGAGGCAGCAGACGCGGCGCTTGGACTTTATCGGGGTGCGGTAGTTGTTACGGAGGTGAAGACGGGACGTGTGCTTGCGATGGTGAGCAAGCCTGACTATGATCCGAACAGTATCGCAGAGGAATGGACACGGTTAAATGAGGATACGGACAAGGCTGCACTGTTGAATAGGGCAACACAGGGGCTCTATCCGCCGGGATCGACTTTTAAGATTGTGACGGCGCTGGCTTATATCCGGCAGTTTCCGGATACGTGGGAAGATTATTCTTTCAACTGTACGGGAGCGTACAGTCACGGGCAGAGCAGGATAAGCTGTTATCACGGGAGCGTTCACGGTCAGGTGGATATGACAACGTCATTTGCAAAATCGTGCAATGCGTCGTTTGCAAATATCGGGATGAGTCTGGACCGGCAGAAGTTCGGGGAGACGATAGACGGTCTGTTGTTTAATCAGAAGCTTCCCATACCTCTGGCATATAAGCGGACGAGTGTGGCGCTGGACGGAAACAGTACGGACGACGAAGTGATACAGACTTCCATCGGACAGGGGAAGACTCAGATCACGCCGATGCAGCTGAATATGATCACAGCGGCTATTGCAAATGGCGGTGAGCTGATGAATCCGGTTTTTGTGGACAAGGTTCAGAATGCGAACGGTAAAGTAATGGAAAAAAACAGTCCGTCAGTTTACAAACGCCTGATGTCTAAAACGGAAGCGGAGGCGATGAGCATGCTCATGGAAGATGTTGTGCAGGAGGGAACCGGACGAAAGCTGAAGGACAGGTCATATACGGCTGCCGGAAAGACCGGAAGCGCGGAGTTTTCCACGAATAAAGAAGAATCCCATGCATGGTTTACCGGATTTGCTCCGGTAGAGGATCCGGAGATTGCTGTGACCGTGATTGTGGAGCGCGCAGGCTCCGGGAGTGATTATGCTGTGCCGCTGGCTCGAAGGGTGTTCGACGCATGGTTTGACGAGTGAATGACCTTTGCAGGCAAGGGACAAAAGTGAGGATTTGGTAGAATAAATTTTTTAGATAGGACTTGCCCTGCACAGTGATTTAAGGTATACTGATTTCCAGAATCAGATATCGCCGGACAGGAGGAATTGCAGTGATTGAAGCAACGAGCTGCGGCGGTGTAGTAATTTTTAGGGGTAAGATCCTTCTGCTGTACAAGAACTATAAGAACAAGTACGAGGGATGGGTGCTGCCTAAAGGAACCGTGGAAGAGGGCGAGGATTTTAAGCATACCGCGCTCCGGGAGGTTCTGGAGGAAAGCGGCTCCAGAGCTTCCATCATCAAATATGTGGGAAAGAGCGAGTATACGTTCAACGTACCCGAGGATGTGGTGGAAAAGGAAGTCCACTGGTATTTGATGATGGCGGATAGTTATTACAGCAAGCCGCAGAGGGAAGAGTATTTTGTTGATTCCGGATTTTATAAATATCATGAGGCATACCATTTGCTGAAGTTTTCCAATGAGAAGCAGATACTGGAAAAGGCCTATCATGAATACCTGGAATTAAAGAAAAGCAATCTCTGGGGCAGCCGCAAATACTACTGAGCAGGATGTGCCTGCCGGTAAAACGAAGCTTTTGACCGGTCTATACTGACCGGTCAGCGTTTTATTACGGCATTTCGACGGACAAAGGAAAGCCTCGTCAGCTGTTTACGGCGTTAGAAAAAGGGGTATTCTAGGAACAGGGGCAATGGCGGTACATGAAATTTTATCGAAATTTATACGTTGGGTCATCTGTTAAAAATGTAAATAAGGTGAAGTGGAAGCTTTTGACGGGAGCGGGACAGTTTGGCATATATGTGATAAGCATTTCGCATACATCGGACCAGCTCGATATTTTCCACTGCGCAATGTTAAAGCAAAAGAGCTTCGACAAAAAAAGCCTTGCGGTCGCAGGAATCGCGGGGGATATGGGAGAGGCTTACGGGCTGGTGGAAAAAATGGTGCAGGATGCGCTGGCAGCTGGATTTGAAGGAAATGTAAAGGCGTATCTGACTGAGACGTTTCACAGTGGGAAAGGAGGAGGCGGATGACGGTCATTCTGATGATTCTTAGAATAGTCGGCATTGCGCTTTTAGTTATTCTCGGACTTCTTCTGGCGGTTGTTTTGGCGGTGCTGTTCGTGCCGGTCCGCTATCGGGCGGATGGCAGTTTTCATGAAGAGCTGACGGCATCGGCGCGTGTTACATGGTTTCTTCATTTGCTGAGCGCCCGTATCATATTTGAAAAAGAGCTGAATGTAAAGGCTTTTATATGCGGCATTCAGATATATCCGAGGGCGGCGCGAATAAAAAAGCAGTCCTGTCCGCAGGGACATAGCGGCAGCGAAGGGCAAGAGGATACGCGGGCGGGAATGACCGGGAAAAGGCCGGAAAATGGGGAAACTGCAAAACCGGCAGAAGCTGTAAAATTTACAGAGCCTGTAACTCCTCTGGAACCCGCAGGGGACAGTAAAGAAAAAGCGGACGCTTTTGAAGAAGCAGATCGGGAAACGTTCGGAACGGAAGGAAGAACAAAGCAGAAAGAGTTTTCGGTCGGCAATATGACAGACCGGCTGAAGAGGCTGGTTCAAAAGCTTCAGGATAGTCTGCGGGATATCCGTAGTACTCTAAGAGGGCTATATGAGAGGCTTTCTTATTATAAATCAATCTGGGACAGGGAAGAAACGCAGAGAGCATTTCGGCTGGCATCAGCGCAGCTTTCCAAAACAATGCGTCATGTGCTTCCGCGGCGCACGGATGTTTATGCAGTGATAGGTACGGGTGATCCCGCTTCTACGGGGCAGATACTGGCGGTTCAGGGAATGCTGTATCCGTGGTTGGGAGATAAGATACACATCGTACCGGATTTTGAAGAAGAGCACTTTGAAGGAGAATTTCATCTTAGGGGACACATCAGGGCAGGAGTTCTTGGGTTTTATGTGCTGCGTCTGATGTTTGACCGGGATGTGCGTCATTTTATCGGAATACTGCGCGGCAGGACAGCGGATAAGGAGGAGAACAATGGCAGAAAACAAAGACAATAATATTACTTCTGTAATGGAAGCGCTCATTAAAGGGGCGGAGACTGTATTTACAACAAAGACCGTGGTGGGAGAGGCAACGAAGGTAGACGATACGATAATCATCCCTCTGGTGGATGTTTCTTTTGGAATCGGTGCGGGTGCGAGCTGCGCTTCAAATGGGAGCGCCGGTGCGAAAAACGGTGGAAAGAGCGGGGGCGCAGGCGGTATGAGCGGAAAAATGTCCCCCAGCGCAGTGCTGCTTATAAAGAACGGGCAGACTCGTCTTGTAAATATCAAAAATCAGGACAGCGTAAACAAAGTGTTGGATATGATACCGGACATTGTAGATCGTTTTACGGCTCCGAAGCAGGAAATGATGAGTGATGAAGAGGCGGTAGATGCAGCGTTTCCGGAAAATGGAGATAAAGAAGCCTGACAGCGTATAATCGTCTTTTATTCTGCGATAGGAGTGAAATTTCCTATCATATGCAAAAACGGCAGGAGAAGGCCAGGAAAGGTCTTTTCCTGCCGTTTTTGCATATGATAGAAATATATTGCAGGAAAGGCAGAGGAGGGCGTCATAGATATCATGAATCGGATCATAGCATTTGCGATGTTCTGGATGGCGATAGGGATGCTGCTCATGCTTGGCTTTCGTTACCGGGTAATGGGGACTCTTTTTTCCCTCGTGTTACTGGGAGTCAGTTATCTGCTCCTGACCTGCAGCGATGACTGAAATGAAAAAAAGCTGGGAATGGCGGAAACCGGAAACGCAAAGAACGGCTGCTTCAAAATAGAAGCAGCCGTTACATTCTTGTTCTGATTAAGCTCTTTCAACCCTGCCGGATTTCAGGCAGTTTGTGCAAACGTGCATTCTCCGTGCACCACCGTTCACTTTGCATTTAACGCTTCTGACGTTGGAATTCCAGATACGGTTGGATCTTCTATGGGAATGGCTTACGTTGTTACCGAAATGAGCGCCTTTGCCACAAATATCGCATTTTGCCATGATTGCACCTCCTCAAACTATATTCGTCGTTTGACTGACAACATCAGTATGATAGCAGAATTTGACGGATTTGGCAAGTAAAATATCATCAAATTTTTAAAAAGTTGAAAATCGTATTCCCTTTTCTGAAAAAAGCGGTTATAATAGGCATAGATTTTCATAGAAAAAGGAGGTTATCACATGAAGGGTTCTTCTATGACGACCCATATGGGCAGCATTACGATTGATAATGAAGTGATCGGCCAATATGCGGGAACGGTGGCGATGGAGTGTTTTGGTATCGTCGGCATGGGCGTTACGGTAAAAGGCGGCCTTGTGAAGCTGTTAAAGAGTGATAGCATCACGAAAGGCATTGCGGTCACGATCAATAACAATAAACTGACGCTGGATTTCCACGTGATCGTGGCGTACGGCGTGAGCATCCTGGCTGTGGCTGATAATCTGATCAGCAATGTGAAGTATAAGGTAGAGGAATTTACCGGAATAGAAATAGAGAAGATCAACATCTTCGTCGAAGGTGTACGAGTGATTGATTAAGGAGGAAGAGAAACGTGGCTGTAAATACGATCGACGCTAAGATGCTTGCAAAGATGTTCTTAGCAGGAGCTAAGAATCTTGAGAGTAAAAAGGAGTGGATCAATGAATTGAACGTGTTCCCTGTTCCCGACGGGGATACGGGCACGAATATGACGCTGACCATCATGTCCGCAGCCAAAGATGTGGCAGTGATGAATGCGAACAATGATCTGGACATGGCGGCATTGGCGAAGGCTATCTCTTCCGGTTCTTTAAGAGGCGCGAGAGGAAATTCCGGCGTTATCCTTTCTCAGCTGTTCCGCGGCTTTACAAAGGCGATACGCGACCATGAGACGATTGATATTCCGCTTCTGGCAGAAGCCTGCGAGAAGGCAGTAGAGACTGCATACAAGGCTGTTATGAAACCGAAGGAGGGAACTATTCTGACCGTTGCCAAAGGTGCGGCTTTAAAAGCACGTGAGCTGGCAGACGCAGGAGAGACCGACCTTGAAAAATATATTGGGGATATCATAGAGAGGGCTGACTATGTGCTGAGCCAGACTCCCGAGATGCTTCCTGTATTAAAGCAGGCGGGCGTTGTGGATTCCGGCGGTCAGGGTCTGATGCAGGTATTAAAGGGCGCATATGAGGCGTTTTTGGGCAAAGAGATAGACTGGACGGTCTCTGCGCCTCAGACGACGGCTGGAGCTCCTTTTTCGGGTGCTGCAGACGCATCTGTGGAAGAAGCGGACATTAAGTTCGGTTACTGCACAGAGTTTATTATCATGCTCTCCAAAACCTTTAATATCAAACAGGAGATGGATTTTAAGGCATATCTGGAATCTATTGGTGACTCTATCGTAGTAGTTGCAGACGATGACGTGGTAAAGGTTCATGTACATACCAATGATCCGGGTCTGGCTATTCAGAAGGCACTGAAATATGGCGCGCTTTCTAATATGAAGATAGACAATATGCGTCTTGAGCACCATGAAAAGGTAGTGAAGATGGCGCAGAAAGAAGAGCAGGGTCAGACCTCTGCAGCAGCTCCGGTACAGGCAGCTCCGGCAGAAAAGAAGGAAGTGGGATTTATTGCGGTTTCCGTGGGCGAAGGAATCAATGCGATACTGCAGGATTTAGGCGTTGATCATATCATTGAAGGCGGTCAGACGATGAATCCCAGTACGGAGGACGTATTAAACGCCATTGAGCAGGTGAATGCGGAGACAATATATGTACTCCCGAACAACAAAAATATCATCCTGGCGGCAAATCAGGCAAAATATATGACTGAAGACAAGAAGGTTGTTGTCATCCCGACCAAGACGATAGCACAGGGGATAACGGCGGTGATAAACTATGTTCCGGACTTAAGCCCGGAAGAGAACGAGGCTGCTATGACTGAAGCTATCGGGAATGTAAAGACCGGCGAGGTTACTTATGCGGTGCGCGATACAGTCATTGATGATTACGAGATACGTCAGGGCGATTATATGGGCATCGGCGACAACGGTATTCTGGCTGTAGGACAGGCGATAGAGAACGTGACTGCAAATATGATAGACCGCATGATGGATGAGGACCTTGAGCTTATCAGTATTTATTATGGCCAGGAGACTTCTGAGGAAGATGCGGAGGCATTGAGGGAGCGTATCGCTGAGAAGTATCCTTCCTGCGATGTAGAGCTTCAGTATGGCGGTCAGCCTATCTACTATTATATCGTTTCCGTTGAGTAAGGATATGGAAGCCAATAATTCAATTTCAATGTTAAAAGGCGTAGGGGCAAAAACCACTGCGCTTTTTTCAAAACTTCATATTGAAACACTGGATGAGCTGATTGCGTGGTTTCCGAGAGGCTACGATCACTTCGAGCCTGCCGTGACGGCAGGGGAGCTGGCAGCGGGGAAGATCATGGCTGTGCGTGCCTGCGTGATAGGGACGCCGTCTATGGTACGGGCAAAAGGAATGGTTATCACGCATGTGCAGGTCGGAGATGCATCGGGAAGGCTCCGGATGACCTGGTTCCGGATGCCGTATATTAAAAATGCCCTGCCAGCGGGGACGTGGCATATTTTTCGCGGGATGGTAAAAAACGGCCCGCAGAATATGCTTTTGATGGAACAGCCCAAAATTTTTAAAGAGGATGAATATGCCGTCCTGGCGGGAACGTGGCAGCCCAAATATGCGCTGACGGCAGGCATCACCAATCACATGATTTTAAAATGCGTCCGTCAGGCGCTGGATAAGACTGTGAAAGCAGATTATCTGACGGAGGAACTGCGGGAGAGGTATCATCTGATCGGACTTTCGGAGGCGCTTGAGAAGATTCATTTTCCGAAAGATGAAAAAGAAGTATGTGAGGCGCGCAGAAGGCTGGTATTCGATGAATTTCTGGCATTTCTCGTGCAGATAAAGAGCCGGAAGGCGATAAACGACCGGCTGGTGGTGGAACGCCCGCTCAGTCCGGCGGAAGAGACAGAACGGTTGATAGGAGTGCTTCCGTACGAGCTGACCGGGGCGCAGCAAAAGGTGTGGAGGCAGATAGAAGCAGATCTTGGCAGACACATCGCAATGAACCGGCTTGTGCAAGGAGACGTGGGAAGCGGGAAGACGATACTTGCCTTTCTCGCGCTTTTGACGTGCAGTGCGAACGGGCGACAGGGCTGTCTGATGGCGCCTACGGAGGTGCTAGCAACCCAGCATTATGAATCGTTCTGTAAGATGACGGAAGAATACGGGTTGTGTACAAAACCGGTTCTTCTGGTCGGTTCGATGACCGCGAAGCAAAAGAGGGAAACTTATGCAAAAATCCTGTCGGGGGAAGCGGACATAATCATCGGTACCCATGCACTCATTCAGGAGAAGGTGGAATACAGGGATCTGGCTCTTGTAGTGACAGATGAGCAGCATCGATTCGGCGTGCGTCAGAGAGAAACTCTTGCAAAAAAGGGGGACAGCGTCCATGTGCTTGTCATGAGCGCAACGCCGATACCAAGGACGCTTGCAATTGTTTTATATGGAGATTTGGATGTTTCCGTGCTCGATGAGATGCCGTCAAATCGTCTTCCTATCAAAAACTGTGTGGTTGGTCCGAATTTCCGAAAAAAAGCATATGCCTTTATCGAGGCGCAGGTGGAAGCAGGACATCAGGCCTATGTAATATGTCCGATGGTTGAGGAAAGCGAGGGGGCGGCAGATGGCCTGGAAAATGTGACGGATTATACGGAAAAATTAAAGGCGGCGCTTCCTGAAACGATACGGGTGGCAGGACTGCATGGAAAGATGAAGGCGGCGGAAAAGCAACGCATCATGGAGGCTTTTGCGGCACGCGATATTGATGTGCTCGTTTCTACAACTGTGATAGAGGTGGGGATCAACGTACCGAATGCCACGGTGATGATGGTGGAAAATGCTGAACGTTTCGGGCTTGCGCAGCTTCATCAGCTTCGCGGGCGCGTAGGGCGCGGGGATGCCCAGAGTTTTTGCATTTTTATGACAGGAGATGACAGCGGCGGGAAAAATAAGCGTCTGGATGTCCTGAATCATTCAAACGACGGCTTTTTTATCGCAGGTGAGGATTTAAAGCTGCGCGGACCGGGGGACATTTTCGGGATACGACAGAGTGGAGATTTGGATTTTTCTCTGGGTGACATTTATCAGGATTCAGATGTACTGCTTCAGGCAGGTGAACTGGCGGATCGGGTACTCTCAGGCGAGGTGGTCCTGCCTGAGGAGAAAATGGGACTTTTTCAGAAGGAAATCGATTACCGGACGATTTAAGAGACAGAAGAAGGGAAGTAAATGACAAAATGGAAATTTCGGAAGGATGTTTAAGCCGCCGTCCGTCGCTGGATCGGGATACGATCAAATACATTGCGATGGCAGCGATGCTGGTCAATCATATCGGCACGATATTTTTGACGCCTGGAACGTTTTTATATGAGCTGTTTTTGGATATCGGATATTTTACAGCGCCGGTGATGTGCTATTTTTTAGTGGAAGGATATCGGCTGACGCATTCCAGAAAGCTGTACGGAAGGCGGCTTTTTGTTTTTGCGGTGCTTTCGGAACTTCCCTTCTGTCTCGCCTTTTCACATGGGGCGGAGGTTTATTTTGTGGCGATGAATATGATATTCACCCTGTTTTTGTGCTTTTTGCTCTTGGAAGTGCTGGAAAAGGAGCCGAAGGGCTTTGCGAGGGGGCTACTCGTTGCGCTGCTCATCCTTGCGAGTACGGTCTCAGATTGGGCGATACTTGCGCCGGTTTATACGATGTTGTTTTACAAAGCGGGACAGGACAGAGAAAAGCAAAAGAAAGCGTTTTTCTGGGCGGCGGCGTTATTTGGGGCATTTGGTCTGGCAGGAAGTCCGGAATGGTATTCCGGGCTGCAAAGGCTTTTATATGCCCTCGGCTGTATGTCGGGCGTGGCGGCGGCAGGTGTATGTATCGTTTGCTTTTATAATGGAAGGAGGGCACAGAGAGGACAACGGTTTTCCAAGTGGTTTTTCTATTTGTTTTACCCTGTGCATCTGCTCCTTCTGGGCATCATCCGCATCGCAGCAGGGCTCTAAACGGATTTTGGGCTTTGCAAAATCGAACGTATGTGTTATACTGATAAATCGCAGTATTTGTCTGGTAAATAGAAAGGAATGAAATAATGGCACAGAATACGACATATGATGCCTCCAGCATTACCGTGCTGGAAGGGCTGGAAGCGGTACGGAAGCGTCCCGGTATGTATATCGGAAGCGTGTCCACAAAAGGACTGAACCATTTGATATATGAAATCGTAGACAATGCGGTGGACGAGCATCTGGCCGGGTACTGCACACGCATCACAGTGATACTGGAAGCGGACGGCTCTGCAACGGTGTCTGATAACGGGCGAGGGATTCCTGTCGGGATGCATGAAAAGGGGATAAGCGCGGAACGTCTGGTATTTACGACACTCCATGCCGGAGGTAAGTTTGACAACAATGCGTATAAGACCAGTGGCGGACTGCACGGCGTAGGTTCTTCCGTTGTAAATGCGCTCTCCAGACGATTGACTGTAAGAGTCAAAGATGGAAAGAATATCTACGAAGATACTTACGAGCAGGGCAATCCGACGACTGAGCTGGTCAACGGTCTCCTTCCGGTCATTGGACGGACGAAGGAGACAGGAACAACAATATCATTCCTGCCGGACGATACGATATTTGACCGGACGCGTTTTAAAGAGGACGATGTGAAGAGCCGTCTGCATGAGACGGCCTATTTGAATCCGGCGCTGACGATACGGTTTGAAGACAGAAGACAGGCAGAGCCGGATGTGATTGAATACCATGAACCGGAAGGCATAGCGGGATTTATCCAGGATATGAATAAATCCTGTGAAGCGGTGACGGATATCATCACATTTCAGGGCGAAAGCGACGGTATTTCCGTAGAGGGCGCTTTTCAGTACTGTAATGAATTTCATGAAAATGTGTTGGGATTTTGCAACAATATTTACAATGCGGAGGGCGGCACGCATCTGACAGGATTTAAGACGCAGTTCACGACCATCATCAATAATTATGCCCGTGAGCTTAATATCTTAAAAGAAAAGGATTCCAATTTTACAGGGCCGGACGTGCGAAACGGCATGACAGCGGTCATTTCCATCAAGCACCCCGACCCGAGATTCGAGGGGCAGACAAAGACGAAGCTGGACAATCAGGATGCTGCCAAGGTTGTGGCAAAGGTCGCTGGCGAGGAGCTGACACGCTTTTTCGACCGTAACCTGGAGACACTGAAAAATGTGATAGGCTGTGCGGAAAAGGCGGCGAAGATACGTAAAACGGAAGAGCGCGCCAAGACGAATATGCTGACAAAGCAGAAATTTTCCTTTGATTCAAACGGAAAGCTGGCAAATTGCGAATCACGGGATGCCTCCAAATGCGAGATTTTTATTGTAGAGGGAGATTCTGCAGGCGGCTCTGCAAAAATGGCGCGTAACCGGATGTATCAGGCGATACTGCCTATCCGGGGAAAAATCCTGAATGTGGAAAAGGCGAGTATTGATAAGGTTCTGGCAAATGCAGAGATAAAGACGATGATAAATGCCTTTGGCTGTGGCTTTTCGGAAGGCTACGGCAATGATTTTGATATTTCAAAGCTGCGCTATGACAAGATAATCATCATGGCGGATGCGGACGTGGACGGAGCACATATTTCAACGCTGCTTTTGACGCTGTTTTATCGCTTTATGCCGGAACTCATTTTTGAAGGGCATGTCTATATCGCGATGCCGCCGTTGTATAAAGCGATGCCATCCAAGGGGAAAGAGGAATATCTTTATGATGACAAGGCGCTGGAGCGTTACCGGAAGCGGCATAAGGGAGCGTTCCATCTGCAGCGCTATAAAGGTTTGGGCGAGATGGATGCGCAGCAGCTTTGGGAGACGACCCTTGACCCGGAGACGCGCATGCTGAAACTCGTAGAAATAGAAGACGCCCGGATGGCATCCGAGGTAACGGAGATGCTGATGGGAACGGAGGTTCCGCCTCGTAAGGCGTTTATTTACCGCAATGCGACGGAAGCGGAGCTGGATATTTGATAAGAGATTACCGGAGTGAGGATTGAGATGGAAGAAAACAGCAGAATCATAAAAACAGAATATTCCGAGCTGATGCAGAAATCCTATATCGATTATGCCATGAGCGTAATCGTAGCGAGGGCGCTCCCGGATGTGCGGGACGGCTTAAAACCCGTTCAGCGCCGTGTGCTTTACGATATGTACGAGCTGGGGATACGCGCGGACAGACCCTATAGAAAGAGCGCCCGTATCGTCGGAGACACGATGGGTAAATATCATCCTCACGGCGACAGCTCTATCTATGATGCGCTTGTTGTGATGGCTCAAGATTTCAAAAAGGGACAGCCTCTGATAGACGGTCACGGTAATTTCGGAAATATCGAAGGAGACGGTGCGGCTGCCATGCGTTACACGGAAGCACGTCTGGAGCAGATCACCCAGTCTGCTTTTTTGGAGGATCTGGACAAGGACGTGGTGGATTTCGTTCCGAACTTTGACGAGACGGAAAAAGAGCCGTCGGTGCTTCCATGCAAATTTCCAAACCTTCTGGTAAATGGCTCCGAGGGCATTGCGGTCGGTATGGCGACGAGCATTCCGCCGCACAATCTGGGAGAGGTTGTGGATGCGGTCAAGGCTTACATGCAGGACGAGACGATAACGACCAAAGAACTGATGCGCTACATCCAGGGGCCGGATTTCCCGACCGGCGGCATCGTCACGAACAAGGACGATCTGCTTTCTATCTATGAGACGGGGACGGGAAAAATAAAGATACGCGGGCGTGTGGAGACAGAGAAGGGCAAAAACGGAAAGACGAACGTGATCATCACGGAAATTCCTTATCCGATGATAGGCGCAAACATTGGCAAATTCCTGTCCGATGTGGCTGCGCTTGCGGAGACCAAAAAGACGACGGACATTGTGGACATTTCCAATCAGTCTTCCAAAGAGGGCATCCGTATCGTCATAGAACTGAAAAAAGACGCTGATGTGGACAATTTTATCAGTATGCTTTACAAAAAGACCCGGTTGGAGGATACGTTCGGCGTAAATATGCTCGCCATCGCGGACGGCAGGCCTGAGACGCTCGGACTCAAACAGATAATCAAAGCGAACGTTGATTTTCAGTTTGAGCTAAACCGCCGCAAATATGAGACGCTCCTTGCAAAAGAACAGACAAAAAGAGAAATTCAGGAAGGCCTTATCAAGGCGTGCAATGTGATAGACCTTATCATCGAGATACTGAGAGGGTCCCGCGACCGCGCGATGGCAAAGGCGTGTCTGGTGGATGGTGTAACGGAAGGAATACATTTTAAATCCCGTGAGTCGGCAGTGATGGCGGCGCAGCTTTGTTTTTCGGAAAATCAGGCGAACGCGATACTGGATATGCGTCTGTATAAGCTGATCGGGCTTGAGATTGAAGCGCTGATAAAAGACCATGAGGAAACAGTGGCAAATATTTACCGCTATGAGGATATTCTGGAACGTAAGAGCGCGATGGCACAGGTCATCATGAATGAGCTGGATGAACTGAAAAAGGCATTTGGCACAAAACGCCGCACTGTGATAGACAACTGCGCGGAAGTGGTATTTGAGGAGAAAAAGGTAGAAGAGGCGGATATCTATTGCCTCATTGACCGGTTTGGTTATACGAGGACGGTGGATGAGTCAACGTTTGAACGTAATCGCGAAACGGCGTATTCGGAAAACCGCTTTGTGTTTAAGACAAAAAATACGGGGAGGATATGCCTGTTTACAAATACCGGACAGCTTTATACGGTTAAAGTGTCAGAGCTGCCTTTTGGAAAATTCAGGGATAAATCAGTTCCGCTTGATAATGTGAGCAATTTTGATTCCACAAAGGAACAGCTTTTGCTGGCGGCGGGACAGAGCGAGCTGAACCTATACCGGTTGCTGTTTGTGACCCGCCAGGGCATGGCAAAGATGGTGGATGGCGGAGAATTTGACGTAATGAAGCGGACGGTTGCAGCCACTAAGCTTCAGGATGGGGACGAGGTAGCGGACGTTGCAGTCTATCAGGAGCAAAAATATGTCACGCTGCAGTCGAAAGAGGGACTTTTCCTGCGCTTTGAGGTTGAGGAGATACCGGAGAAGAAGAAAAATGCAGTTGGCGTCCGTGCCATGAAGCTTGCGGAAACGGATGAGATAGAAGCGGTCTATTATACAAAGATTGGAGACGAGACCTCTATTGCGTATAAGAGTCGTATGCTCGTGCTCAATCAGCTGAAAGCAGCCCACCGGGATGGAAAGGGAACAAAAGTAAGAGGTTGACCTGCCGCTTTAAATGCAGTATGATGAAGCGAAGGAAAAAGCGGTATGCGGCAGATATTATATATATCTGTCTCTGCGCTTGGGTCAGACTGACAGGAGGATTTGGAACATATGAGAGTCATTGCGGGAAAGGCGCGGAGCCTGCCTTTAAAAACAGTTCCGGGACAGGATACGCGTCCCACGACGGACCGGATAAAGGAAACGCTGTTTAATATGCTGCAGTCTTATTTGCCCTGCGGCGTATTTATCGATTTGTGCAGCGGCAGCGGCAGCATCGGCATCGAAGCTATCAGCCGGGGGGCGCGGAAGGCGTATTTTGTGGAAAACGGAAAAGAGGCGGCAAAGTGCATTGCGGATAATCTGCATTTTACAAAATTTGAGGAGCAGGCGACGCTGTTAAAGCAGGATGTAGTGAGCGCTCTTTCCTCCATCCATGAAAAGTGCGCGGATGTTATCTTCATGGATCCTCCGTATCAGGCGGGACTGGAGGAGCCGGTGCTTTCGGCACTGTCTCATATGCCTTATGTGACGGAAGACACGCTCATCATCATTGAAGCGGACTTAAAAAAGGATTTTTCTTTTGCAGAAGAGCTCGGATTTTCAGTAATGCGGGAAAAATGCTACAAAACAAATAAACATGTATTTTTGACAAAGGAAGATTGATATGAACGCAGCAATTTATCCGGGAAGCTTTGATCCCGTAACTTATGGACATCTGGATGTTATCCGCAGGGCAGCGTCTATTTTTGACGAATTGACCGTGAGCGTGCTGAACAATAAAGTAAAGACTCCATTGTTTTCTGTGGAAGAACGTGTTAAAATACTGGAAGAAGCGACAAAGGATCTGCCGAATGTGAGGGTGGAATCTTTCAGCGGTCTGCTGGTGGATTATGCGGCGAAGAAAAATGTGAATGTAGCGGTTCGCGGGCTGCGTGCTATCACAGACTTTGAATATGAGCTGCAGAATGCCCAGATAAACCGGAAGCTTTCCGGGGACCGGCTGGATACGATGTTTTTGACGACCAGTCTGGAATACGCTTATTTAAGCTCCTCCAGTGTTAAGGAGATAGCAAGCTTTAACGGAGATATCACACAGTGTGTCCCTCCCTTTGTCGCAAAGCTGGTCTACGAGAAATTCGGATTAGACCCTAAAAACTGAGTATTCCCTTGTCCCCAGGGGTATGCGGAAATGAGGAAAATATGAGCAGCAGAATCGAACAGTTGATCGACGAGATCGAAGAATATATTGATAACTGCAAAACCCAGCCCTTTTCAAACTCCAAGATAATCGTGGATAAGGAGGATATTGACGAGCTTTTGAGGGAGCTGCGTCAGAAGACTCCTGAGGAGATAAAGCGCTATCAAAAGATAATCAGCAACAAAGAAGCGATTTTGAACGATGCCCGTGAGAAGGCGCAGGCGCTTATCAATGAGGCGACAGAGCACACCTCGGAGCTCATCAATGAGCACGAGATAATGCAGCAGGCATATGCGCAGGCAAACGAGGTCGTTCAGCTTGCGACCCGTCAGGCGCAGGAAATCGTGGATAATGCCACGATGGAGGCGAATGCGATAAAGGAATCTATCATGGAGTATACCGACCAGATGATGGCGAACGTGGAAGATATCATTTCCCATGCGATAGAAGTTTCAAACGCGCATTACGGCAATCTTATCAGCGACCTGACGAGCGTGAATGAGGTCATCCAGAATAACAGGGCGGAATTCCGCGCTCAGAATGAAGACCTGGATGATATCGGAGATACCGGGGAAGAATTGAACGTGATGTAAATATCAGCGTTTTCAAACAGGAAAGAACATGAGCAAAATAAAGAAAAAAAGATGGCTGTCCGCGTTCCTTTTCGGGATAGCGGCCAGCCTTTTTCTTGTGTCCGGACTTTATGGGATTCCGGCACAGGCAAAACAAACGGATAAAAGCGTGACGATCGTAATCGACCCGGGACACGGGGGAGTGGGCGGACGCAATGAAGGCGGCATCGTCGGGGCAACGAAGGAAAAGCATGCGACGCTTTTGACCGCGCAGGCGATGAAGCAGGTATTGGAACAGTTCGAGGGCGTGGAGGTCTATCTGACCCGTACGCAGGATATGGAGGTTTCACTGGCACAGCGCGCCCAGACTGCCAAAGAGCGGGGGGCGGATATGCTCGTTTCCCTGCACTATAATATGTCCTCGGGCCATGACCTTTACGGGACGGAGTGCTGGACATCGGCGTTTGGCATAAGCTATGCGGCCGGTCAGAGCTTCGGACGGCTGTGGTTAAAGGATATGACGGCACAGTACGGCCTGCACAGCAGGGGCACCAAGGTGAAGCTTGGAAGCCGGGGGACTGATTATTACGGCGTCATCCGGGAAGCCCATAACAGGGGGATTCCGTGCGTGATACTGGAGCACTGTTATCTGGATAATCCCAATGACAGCGCCGCTGCATCAACGCCGGAACAGTTTGTTCAGATGGGCGTGACGGACGCCCTGAGCGTGGCAAAATATTACCGGCTGAAGTCAGCGGCGCTGGGAATAGACTATTCCGGGGCGGTTCATGAGAAGGTGTCGGCTCCGGCGGGAGGAAAGGCATTCCCTGACCAGACGCCGCCGGTTATCCTGTCGGCAAATGCGCGCCGCAGCGGCGATTCGGTGCAGATAGGCATTTCCGCACAGGATGCAGAGTCCGGCGTGCGGTATTTTTCATACTCTATCAACGGAGGCGTTACCTGGTCGCCGCTTCAGAGATGGGCAGCGGACGGAGCGAATGCTTCCTATACGGTCCCGGTTCCCGCAGGGACGGATTCCGTCATGGTGCGGGTGCAGAATGCGTATGACCTGACAGCGGACACAGTGGTGCAGGCAGGATAGTCTTTTCCTACAAAAGCGGAACGGCCTGATACCACATCGCGGTCAGCGCAGTCAGCACCGCCTTATGAAAAACATATTCTTTCATGGACAGCTCGGTCCCCTGGATGCAGCTGTAGGTCTGGGAGATGCAGGACAGCCCGCCGAAGGGCAGGACAATGTAAGCCCATATCCGGGCGCTTTGCGGCAGTTTTGCCAGCCCGCTTGTAATCTCAAACAGCGGGGACATCAAGGCGGTCAGAGTCGGATATGACCGGAAAAGGAGCATCGGGAGCAGATTTAAGAGGCTGCAGAATATCATGTAGCCACCGAGGGCGGTGATGGAGGAAAGCCCTGACAGGATGGATTCATGCAGACTAAACAGCAACCGGGAGGGCGTGAGAGGAGCGGATGCAGGCGTTTTCAAACTGCTGTAAAGCAATTTTTTCCCGGATTCCAAAGGAATGCTCCGGTACAGCGTATATCTTAGCACGATGCCATAAACAAACGGCAGCGCATACATTCCGAGCCAGACGGCGGCAGGGTTTTGAACGGGGAACAGGCTGAGCATATATCCTGAAAAATAGACAGGCCCGATGTTGTTGGTAAACGCCAGCAGCAGCGAGGCCTCTTTTTTTGTCAGCTTTCCGGCCGTAAGGCTTTGAGCACATACTTTTGCCCCCATGGGAAAGCCGCACAAAAATCCGACCAGGACACAATAAAGACAGGAATCGGACAGACGAAAGACAGGACGCAGCACAGGCGCAAAGAACGAGGCGATGCTGTCCGAAAGCTCCAGCCGGATGAGCAGCCCTGAAAGGATCATAAAAGGGAGGAGAGCCGGTATCATTTTTAAAAACCAGAGATTTAATCCGTCTAAAGCCAGAGCGGCAGAACGGTCCGGAAACAGCAGCATGGATATCGTCATTGCCGTTAAAAAAAGAAGGGTTATATATTTTATGAGCTTTTTTTGCATTCTTTCTACCAAAGCATCCCGAATTATAGTATACTAGAGCATATGAGGAACGGGAAAAAATCATGCAGGGAGGGACATTTTGATCAGGCTGGATAAATTTTTGTGTGAAACAGGCGCAGGGAGCCGCAGCGATGTGAAGCTTCTGATAAAAAAGGGACGGGTCACCGTAAACGGCACAGCAGTGAAAGCGCCGGAGCTTAAGGTAGATGAACACAGCGACCGGGTCGCACTGGACGGGAATCTGCTTTCCTATGAGAAATACGTTTATTACATGCTTCACAAGCCGGCGGGATGTGTGACGGCGACACGGGACAAACATGAAAAGACTGTGATGGAGCTTTTAAAGGATGCGCCGGGAAAAGACCTTTTTCCGGTAGGACGGCTGGATAAGGATACGGAGGGGCTTTTGCTCATTACAAACGACGGAGCGCTTTCTCATCGCCTGCTTTCGCCCGCAAAGCATGTGGATAAAACGTATCTGGTCAGGACGGCTGACGCTGTGACGGAAGAGATGCTTTGCCGTCTGGAAGAAGGCGTGGATATCGGGGACGAAAAGCCGACGCTCCCGGCAAAAGCGGTATTGACCAAAGAGGGAGACCTTTTGCTGACGATTACGGAAGGTCGTTTTCATCAGGTCAAACGGATGCTTTTTGCAGTAGGCAATGAAGTCGTATATTTAAAACGCCTTTCGATGGGGGCGCTCACACTTGACGGAAGGCTGTCAAAAGGGGAATACAGGGCGCTGACAGAGGAAGAAAAGACTGCGCTCGGCGTATGAGTCGCAGCATTTCCCGACGGTAACGCGTCAGGGGATTTAAGCGGCAGAACAGGAGGTCATATGGGAAATATCATCGTGATAACGGGTGCTTCCAGCGGGATGGGTCGGGAATTTGCCATGCAGCTCGACCGGGGACTTTCTTCGGTGGACGAATTCTGGCTGGTGGCAAGGAGGATAGACCGGATGAAGGAGATGGCTGCGAAAATGCGCCATCAGGTCAAAATCCTTCCTTTGGATCTGACGAATGAAGGTGACCTGGATATTTTAAAGGAAAGCCTGGAGGAAGAAAAGCCGGCGGTGAGGATGCTGATAAACTGTGCCGGTTATGGGATGATGGGCGATGTGGAGCAGATTCCGCAGAAGGAGCAGGCGGGGCAGGTGGACTTAAACTGCCGCGCTCTTGTGGAAGTAACGCAGATGTGCCTGCCTTATATGAGAAAAAAGAGCCGCATCATCCAGCTTGCCAGCAGCGCGGCGTTTCTGCCTCAGCCGGGATTTGCGGTATATGCGGCGACCAAGTCTTTTGTGCTGAGTTTTTCCCGGGCGCTGCGGGCAGAATTAAAGCAGAAGCAGATTTATGTGACGACGGTATGTCCGGGACCGGTGCGGACGGAATTTTTTGAAGTGGCAGAACAGTATGCCTCTACGCTGGCTATTAAAAAATATACGATGGTGGAAGCAGAGCGCGTCGTAAGAGAAGCGCTGCAGGCGAGCTGTAAAAACAGGCCGATGTCGGTATGCAGCCTGCCAATGCAGCTTTTCTGGGCGGGAACGCGCCTGCTGCCGCAGGATGCGATGCTCTGGGCTGCCCAGATGATGCGCAGGAAAGGAAGTAATTGACAAGAAAGATGAAGGCTGGAAAGAAAAAACTGCAAAAAGGTGAAAAAGGTTATCTTGCATGGAATCAAAAAATGTCGGCGCTCAAAACGCTCATCCTGTTTCTGATGCCGCTTGCGGTATTTGCGATGGGGTGGTGGTCTACCGGAAAAAGGGAAAATCTTTTGACGATAGTAGCCATCCTGGGATGTCTGCCCGCATGCAGGAGCGCGGCAAACCTTGTGGCGCTCCTGCGCTGTAAGGGGATTTCAGAAGCGGATTACCGGAAGATACTGCCTCATGTAAACGGCTGTACGGCATTTGCGGAGCTGGCGTTTACAAGCTATGAAAAAACATGGCAGATACGTCATATGGCGTTTGCAGGAAATGACCTTATCGGTTATACAGACCAGGAAAAATGCGACCCGAAAGCGTGCGAAAAGCATTTGCATCAGCTTTTTTCCCAGAACCAGATGGGCGGCGTGAACATCAGAATATTTACGGACCTGCCGCGTTATGTGAACCGTCTGGATGAGATACAGAAAAAAGAAACGGAAAAGGACAGTGATCTGTCGGCACAGGTATCCTCCCTGCTGACGGCAGTCTCTTTATAGGTGTCGCCATGAGAAATGTCAAGATAGGACCGAATGAAGCGGGACAGCGGCTCGATAAGTTTTTGCACAAATATATGAAAGGCGGGAGCACATCGTTTTTTTATAAGATGCTCCGGAAAAAAAATATCGTCGTAAACGGACAGAAATGCACCGGGAACGAGAAGCTGTGCGTAGGGGATGAGGTAAAGCTGTTTCTGGCAGAGGAGACGCTGGAAAAATTCGGCGCGCCGAAGCTGTCCGGCGGCAATGCGGCGAAAGCGCCGGATACGGCGGCTTATGAGAAGGCATTTCGGACGTTCGGGCAGATATCCATATTATATGAAAACGGGGATATCCTGGCGCTGGATAAACCGGCAGGGATACTTTCCCAGAAGGCATCAGCATCGGATTTGTCTGCCAACGAATGGCTGACAGGATATCTTCTGGCATCCGGGGATATGAGCGCGCAGCAGCTTTTAACCTTCCGTCCATCGGTATGCAACCGTCTGGACCGCAATACGAGCGGGCTTTTGCTGTGTGGAAAGAGCCTTGCAGGGAGCAGGCTTTTGACGGAGCAGATACGGGACCGTCGGATAGGGAAATTTTACAGGCTGATATTGCTTGGCAGGATGGAGACGGCGGGAATCTTTACGGGAGAGCTGTCTAAAGATGCAAAAAACAATCAGGTAAAGATAACGGGAGTGTCCGCAGAAGCTTCGGGAAACGATGTCCCGGACAGCTCCGGACAGACAGATACGCAGCGGATAAAGACCGGTATCCGCCCGCTTATGACCGGGGGTTTGCCGGGCATCGGAGAGGTGACCTATGCGGAAGCAGAGCTGTTTACCGGAAAGCCTCACCAGATACGGGCGCATTTTGCGTCGATGGGATATCCGCTCCTGGGCGACCCGAAATACGGGAATCCTGCCAAGAACCGGGAGAGCGCGAAGCGCTATGGCGTCGGCAGGCAGCTTCTGCACGCATACCGGGTGGAATTTTCGGACAGCACAGGAAGCATTCTGACAGAAAGAGAAATCGTCTGTCCGCTGCCGGAGGATTTTGAAAGGACGCTTGGCTGTATGAAGGACTGCCGTATCCTGGACGCGGCGATGGCAGAACGATAAAGGAACGAAAGAATAAAAAACAAAAAATAAAACATAAAAGAACGAAGGGAAAAGGACAGATCGGCGATGGCAACATGGAGTACCCGGGGGCTGCGCGGTTCCACACTGGAGGATTTAATAAACCGCACGAATGAAAAATATATGGATAGTAATCTGGCGCTCGTACAGAAGATTCCGACGCCGATCACGCCGATAAAGATCGATAAGGAGAGCAGACACATCACGCTGGCATATTTTGACCAGAAGAGTACGGTCGATTATATCGGCGTGGTGCAGGGCATCCCGGTGTGCTTTGATGCGAAGGAATGCGCGCAGGATACATTTGCGCTGCAAAATATCCACGCTCATCAGGTGGCGTTTATGGAACGGTTTGAACGCCAGCGGGGCGTGGCTTTTTTTCTGATATATTATTCTCATAGGGACAGATTTTATTATCTTCCGTATGCCCATTTAAGATATTTCTGGGACAGGGCGCAGGAGGGAGGGCGCAAAAGCTTCCGGATGGACGAGCTGAATCCGGAATATTTCCTCCCGAAAAAAAACGGGGTCTTCGTGCCCTATCTGGATGTCCTGCAAAAGGATCTGGATGACCGGACGGAGGAATAAAGAAAGACGAGGAACTAAAAATGAGTATGCAGGCAGGAGCTTTGACGACGCTGTGTTATCTGGAAAAGGACGGATGCTATCTGATGATGCACCGGGTCAAAAAGAAAAATGACGTTAATCAGGATAAATGGATAGGTGTGGGTGGACATGCGGAAAGCTATGAAAGCCCGGAGGATTGTCTTTTGCGCGAGGTGAAGGAGGAAACGGGGCTGGAGCTGACGGGCTATCGTTTCCGGGGCATCGTCACCTTTGCGCTCAAGGGAGTAGAGACTCAGTATATGTGCCTGTATACGGCGGACCGCTGGGAAGGGGAGTTAAACTGGGACTGCCCGGAAGGAACGCTGGAGTGGATTCCAAAGAAAGACGTGAAACAGCTGGCGCTCTGGGATGGGGACCTCATATTTTTTAAGCTGCTGGAAGAGGAGCATCCGTTTTTTTCGCTGAAGCTTGTCTATGAAGGGAATATGCTGAAGGAGTGTGTATTGGACGGTCAGAGCCTGGACTGGGAGCACTTTTTGGCGGAAGACGGCGTGCTTTCCATAAAGGGAAGCCTGTGAATTTTTGATGACGGAGAGATAGTGAGAACAATAAGCCTGATAACTTATTGTTCACAGGGCTGCTTGTGCCGGAGCGTCACAAATAGCCGTGCTGGCAGGAGAAAAATAGTCTTCGCGATTTCTCTTTGCCGCTGTTACGTACGCTCCGGAACGGAGATTATTATGTCTGGAAAAAAATTCATGCCCTGCCTGTACCTGTACCGGAATCAGGCGGTAAAGAGCAGCGTAGACAAAACGATTGTGGAACTCGACCCGATACGGCTGACAGAACAGTTTGTCGATGCCCGGTGCGACTGCATTTATGTACAGGACCTTTCTGAGAACGATAAAGAACACGATGAAACAGTGGACGTTATCAGGGAGCTTTGTAGCCATTCCCTTATTCCGGTGATCGGAGGCGGTCATTTGCTCCGGATGGAGGACGTAACAAAGCTGTTTTATGCAGGCTGCCATAAGGTGACCGTGAATCTGGAAAACGGGGCGGAGACAGCGCTTTTTGAGGAAGTATCTTTAAAATTCGGCAAAGACCGGATTGTGGCAGGTGTTGACAGTCCTGCAAAGATACAGGAATATCGGGAAGCTATCGAAAAATACGCCTCAGAGGTATATCTGTTCCATGCGGGTGGTTCAGGAGAAGCTGCGCTCACATCCCCTGTTCCGGTAACCGTATTTTTACCCGAGGTATCTCTGGAAAAACTGATAGAGGTGCTTTCCTATGCCAATATAAGCGGCGTATCGGGCAGACTCGTCAATGAGAATTTAAAAGAAGTGACGGCACTGAGAAAACTGTGTGCAGATGAAACGGGGCAAGAAGAGTCGGAAAAGATACTTCCTTTTTCAGCACTGAAAACAGGACCGGACGGTCTTGTGCCCGTGGTCGTGCAGGATGTGAAAACGGATGCGGTGCTCATGGTCGCTTATATGGACGAGCACGCTTATGAACAGACGCTGGAAACGGGCAGGATGACTTATTTCAGCCGGAGCCGCCAGCAACTCTGGGTCAAAGGGGAAATGAGCGGACATTTTCAGCAGCTCCATTCGCTGACTGCCGACTGTGATCTGGATACGCTTCTGGCAAAGGTGACGCAGGAGGGCGCCCCCTGCCATACGGGGGCCTACAGCTGCTTTTTTAATGAAATCGCAGATTTGGGCGGAAAAGAGGAGCAGTATAATCCTCTGAAGGTGTTTGAAGAGGTATACGACATTATCCGGGACAGAAAGGAGCATCCAAAGGAAGGTTCCTATACGAACTATCTGTTTGACAAAGGGCTGGATAAGATATTAAAAAAAGTCGGCGAAGAGGCGACAGAGATAGTGATAGCCGCCAAAAATCCGAATCCCAATGAAGTTAAATATGAAATCGCGGATTTTTTATATCATATGATGGTGCTGATGGCACAAAAGGGGATTGACTGGGAAGAGATTACGGAGGAGCTTGCAAAGCGGTAAAAGGCATACATCCTTATAAAATCCTTAGAATCCTGTTTTATCATAAGAATAAAGATACAGAAATGGAGGTTTCTTATGAAAGAGAACAGGATTTTGGCAGCCGCAGCGCGGCAGGAAAGGCAGGTGCGGGGCATCAGCATAACGGGATTGAAGCTGATCGCTCTCGTATCCATGGTGATGGATCACATTTACTATATTTTCGGTTATACAGGGCGGATACCATGGTGGTTTGGACTGGCGGGACGACTTGCCGCACCGCTGTTTTTGTTTTGCCTTGTGGAGGGCTTTACCCATACCAGGAACCGGAAAAAATATTTTGGCAGAGTGCTCTGTGTCGCGGCACCTATGGGTCTGCTGTTGTTTTTTATGCGTTTTGCGGGACTCTTTGTGCGTCCGGATGGATTTTATCCGCAAAATGCAATGCTGTCGTCTTTTTTGCTGCTCATCATCTGTTTTCAGTCATTTGACTGGATAGGGAGCAAAAAGCCCGGGAAGATCCTGGCAGGCTGTGCTGTTTTGCTCGGTCTTTTTCTATGGCCCTTTTTATTGGGATTTTGGAGTATGGCGGGGCCTGTCAGCGCAAATGTGGCCGGTATCATAGGCTATACGCTTTTGCCTATACTAAATATTTCAGGCGATGTGACGCTGCCGGTCCTTTTGTCGGGCATCGTTTTGTATGTGGCCCGGAAACACCGTAAAATACAGGTTGCAGCTCTTGTGTGCGTCAGCTTTTTATGGCACTTTGTACTTGTTTATCTGTCGGTAAAAAACCTGCCCGGATTTGAATTGTCCCAGATGTTTACGATGTATTATGAATGGCTCGGGGCTGTTTTTGCCGCCCCTCTTCTTTTGTGCTATAACGGAAAGCGGGGCGCCGGATACGGGCCGTTTTTCTATATCTTTTATCCGGCTCATATTTATATTTTATATGCACTGTCATGGCTGTTCATGGCGATAGCCGGATGAGAGCTAAGAGAACAGTCAGCGATGAAGGGAGCTTTTTATGGCGAATATTTTAGCGATAGATGACGATGCAGACGTGAGGGGACTTCTGACTTCCGCACTGGAAAGGGACGGACATACGGTGCAGACGCTGGAGTCGGGGAGCGAGGTGACAGACCGGTTGTGTCTGTGGGCGGATTGCATTCTGCTGGACGTGATGATGCCGGGGGAGGACGGCTTTTGTATCTGCCGGCGCATCCGTGCCATAGCAGATTGTCCGGTCCTGTTTCTGACCGCAAAAACGGAAGAAGCCGATGTGATACGCGGGCTTGGAATCGGCGGTGATGATTATCTGACAAAGCCCTTCCGTATTTCGGAGCTTCGCGCCCGGATAAACGCTCACCTGCGCCGGGAAAAACGGGTTCCTCATAGCCGTATCAGACGGGGGGCGCTGGCTTTTGACCTGAATGAAAAGATGCTTTATCATGAGGAAAAACCGGTCAGGATGACGCGCAGCGAGTATGCGATATGCGAATATCTGGCAACCAATGCGGGGCAGATTTTTTCCAAGGAACAGATTTATGAGGCTGTGTTCGGATATGAAGGAGAGTCGGATGATTCTGTGGTAACGGAGCATATTAAAAATATCCGGGCGAAATTAAGAAATGTCGGATGTGCGCCCATTGAAACAGTATGGGGAGTGGGATATAAATGGAAAAGGGAAGAAGGATGAGGCGCAGCCGCAGGGGTCTGGGGTTGAACGGGCTGTTCTGGCGGTATCTTGTCACGACAGGGCTTCTGGCGGGGACACTGTGTCTGCTTTGGCTTTTTTTATTCAATGTGCTCGTAAATATGGAGTTTGTGATGTCCGCATACACGGCGGCAAGGGCATTGCCGGATACGGAAAAGATGCTGCGGGCACAGGAAAAGTTTGAACCGGAGGAAATCCCGTTTTTTTACGAATGGGCGCTGGTCGAGGACGGCAGCATCATACAGAGCAGCATGAGTCAAAAGCAGCTGGAATACGCGTACGATGAGCTGGCAGGATATTCTGCGCCCCACGGATGGCTTTATACGCAGCATTTCCATTTCGTACCGCTTTCGGACGGAAAAAAGGTGATGCTGGAATACGATTATTCGGTGTGCTATGCCGATCCGAGACTTCAGGAGCTGCTGCCGGATTTTCAGATATGTTATATTGGGGTGCTGCTGGTGCTTCTGATCCTGCTCATCGTGATGTGCACCGGACATTATACGAGGATTTTGCGGAAGGATACGCAGGCGGTGGCTGCTGCCTGTGCAAAGGGGCGGGCATTTCTCAGCTCATCGTGTGAAATGGTGCGGCAGCAGCGTCTGGGGGAGCCGCTGACGGAAACAGCACGGGTAAAGGAGCTTGCAGCAGCCCTTGATACAATCGATACGCTCCGTTGTGAGCTGGCGGATTCCCTGAAAGAAAGATGGGCTGCAGAACAGCAAAAAAACGAAACGCTGGCAGCGCTGGCACATGACCTGAAAACACCGCTCACCGTTATTCTGGGGAATGCGGACCTGCTTGCGGAAGACGACCTGACCTGTGAGCAAAAGGAGATGACGGAAGCCATCGTGAGAAATGCGGAGCATGCGGAAGATTATGTGGAGAGTCTGCGTGATATCGCTGCAAGCAGACTTCCGCGACTGTGCAGGATAGAAGTTTCTTTTGGCAGTCTGTTTTTGGAATGTGTGCAGCGGGGAATTGACCTGGCGGCGGTGAGGGGACAGACAGTGACGGCAGAAAAGCTGCCGGAGGCTTTGGCAAAAAAAACGATGATGGCAGAAAAGGACGATGTACTTCGGGCAGTAGAAAATCTGTTGAGCAATGCATCGCGGTTTACTCCGGCAGGCAAAGAAATCACGATCGATGCTGTACTGGAAGGGCAGATGGCAGGTATCCGGGTGCAGGACAGTGGCCCCGGATTTTCTGCGGAGGCGCTGGCAAAGGCGGGGAAAACCTTTTATACGCAGGACGGCAGCAGACCAAAGGAAGGGCATATGGGAATGGGACTTTATTTCGTATCGCAGGTTGCCCGGCGGCACGGGGGAAGTCTGGTCCTTGAAAATACGCCGTCAGGAGGCCGGGCATGTTTGTGGCTGGAGATAAAAACAGATTAGAAATAGCTGTCCGTATGCAGAACGGTTCATTTTTGGAGCTTTCCGCTCATATCAATAATTAAGGATTTTCTGACATAGGTTTACATAAAAATATTATGTAAACCAAATGAGAGCATATGACGGATGTGGAACGAAAACTGGAGCTGACCCGTTTTCTGCGGGAAGAGGACAGAACAAACCGGATGAAGATAAAAACGCGGGAGAATATTCTTTACGGGACGGGAAAGTCCTGCGAACGAGGTAAAGAGCTCCCGCTCATTTATGAAGGGCATTTGGAAGACGGAGATTTTAAAATGTCTGGGGAAAAGCACCGTTTTCCGGGCTTTGGGATACGTTTTTTTCTGGCGTGCGTATTGCTTGGCGCGGTCGTTTATCTGGAGCGCAGCGGGACACTTTGGAACAACAGACCGGCGGCAGCAGTCATTTCTGAAGCGATAGGTTCAAATTTTTCTGAGGCGATAGAATCAAATTTTGGTATTGACACATTGCTCAAAAAGTATTACGATGAGCAGGAAAACTAAATAACGACAAAGGAAGTTCTTAGGAAAAGGCATATCTGCCTGCCGAAGGAGTAACACTCTCAGGCGTCTGATGCTCAGACAGGGACTAAGGATGGATGTGGCTCTGGAGAATCCCGGAAGCGGGTACCGAAGGTGCAAGGCGATTTTTCGCTGAATCTCTCAGGTAAAAGGACAGAGTGGGAAAGATATGGAATAGGTTGGATCATACCCATTTTGCCGGAGCAATGTGCATCCGGCACTTTTTTTGTCCGGAGAAAGAAAAGGGGTAAAGAAAAATGGAAAAGATACTGACCGATATCGTGACGGCAGTCAACGACGTGCTTTGGAACAAATATTTATTGCTTTTGTTCCTGCTGCTTGGCAGCGGCATCTATTTTACGTTCCGGACCCGTTTTGTTCAGGTGCGTAAATTTGGAGAAGGAATGCGGATGGTTTTCGGAAATATCAGCCTGAAGGGAAAAGCTGCCGGAAAAGAAGGAATGAGCTCTTTTCAGGCGCTGTCGACAGCAGTCGCAGCTCAGGTGGGTACCGGAAATATTGCCGGCTGTGCGTCTGCGCTCGTTTCTGGCGGACCGGGAGCTATATTCTGGATGTGGGTATCCGCCTTTTTCGGAATGGCGACGATTTACGGAGAGGCGGTTCTTGCGCAGAAATATAAGAGTATAGGGAAAGACGGAGCTGTTTCGGGCGGACCGATATATTACATAAAGGCGGCATTTAAAGGAAAGCTCGGTACCTTTATGGCAGGATTTTTTGCGGTAGCCATCATCCTTGCCCTCGGATTCATGGGAAATATGGTTCAATCCAATTCGATAGGTGACGCTTTTTATACAGCCTTTGGCATTCCCAAGCCGGCTGTGGGTATCGCCGTTGCAGCTGTTTCCGCGTTTATTTTTCTGGGCGGCGTCAGACGTATTGCCTCTATCACGGAAAAGCTGGTTCCCGCAATGGCATGCTTTTATATCATCGGCGCAGTCGCTGCTATCGTGATGAATGCTGAAAATATCCTCCCCGCGCTTCAGTCTATTTTTGTAGGAGCGTTCCAGCCCCAGGCGGTCATGGGAGGCGCAATAGGCGTCAGTGTAAAAGAGGCGGTCCGGTTCGGTGTTGCACGCGGACTGTTTTCCAATGAGGCGGGTATGGGATCCACACCGCATGCACATGCGATGGCAAGGGTTGAAAAACCGCAGGACCAGGGCGCGGTTGCAATGGTCGGCGTATTTATCGATACTTTTGTAGTTCTGACAATAACGGCTCTTGTGATATTGACCTCCGGAAAGCTCGGTACAACAGGGGCAGACGGTGAGATGCTGACTGCTACCGCACTGGCTCAGGCTGCATTCAACCATTCTTTTGGCGGCTTTGGAAATATATTCGTTGCGGTTTGCCTGCTGTTTTTTGCATTTTCTACTATCATCAGCTGGTATTTCTTTGGAGAAACGAATATAAAAGCCCTGTTTAAAGAAAATAAGACGGCGAAGGCGGTCTATGGAGTAATCGCTCTCATTTTTATCATTGTGGGTTCTTTCCAGAAGGTCACGCTCGTATGGGATATGTCAGATATGTTCAACGGATTGATGGTAATACCGAATCTGTTGGCGCTTATTGTACTCAGCCGGTTTGTCGTAAGGTTTGCAAAGGATGAGACTTACCGCGGAGAAGATTAAACTATCAGTGGCCTTTTAATCCATATAATTTCAGGAAAATGGTTGACATCTATGGCATCTCATGATAATCTTATTGCAGTAGCAATTTATCACGCTAAATCGCTACTGCAATAAAGAATAAGAGGTGAAGATACTATGAAAAGAACGGCGGCATATTTACTGACAGGAATTTTAATTTTCAGTCTGACCGGCTGTAGCGGACAGGCACAGAAAGTGCAGGAAACATCGGACCAGACGGGGGTTTCGCAGGAAGCGACAGCATCAGAGGCGGAAAAGGAGACTGCGGCGCCAGAGAGCGTACAGACTCAGGAAGAAGGGACGCGTCAGTTTGTTATTGGATTTGATGCGGAGTTCCCGCCTTATGGTTATAAGGATGCAAACGGGGAATATACAGGATTTGATCTGGAACTGGCTCAGGAAGTATGCAACCGGCTGGGCTGGGAGCTTGTGAAGCAGCCAATTGACTGGGATGCCAAAGATATGGAGCTGGATTCCGGTTCCATCGATTGCATTTGGAACGGCTTTACGATGAATGGCAGAGAGGATCAGTATACATTCAGTACTCCGTATGTAGATAACAGTCAGGTATTTGTTGTGGCAGAAGCTTCCGGTATTTCGGCATTGTCAGATCTGGCAGGAAAATCGGTCGGCGTACAAAAGGATTCTTCGGCGCTGGCAGCGCTTGAGGGTGACCAGAAGGCACTCGCGGATACCTTTGCTTCCCTGAATCAGTACGGGGATTACAATACGGCATTTATGGATCTGGAGGCAGGGGCGATAGATGCGCTTGCAATCGATATCGGCGTGGCAAGTTATCAGATTTCATCCCGTGACGGCGGCTATTTGATGCTTGAGGAGCAGCTGTCGACCGAACAGTATGCCATTGGCTTTAAAAAAGGAAATACACAGCTGAAGGATACGGTAGAAGGTGTTCTTCTGGAAATGGCAGAAGACGGGACTGTAAAAAAGCTCGCGGAGAAATATGCGGATTACGGTCTTTTGGACAGCCTGTGCCTTGGTAAATAATGAACACAACTGAAAAATCCAGGCATTAGAGGAAGCCGCGGCGATAGCGGCTTCCTCCTGCTGTTACTATCCATTTCAAAATCGATAAAAGGAGGAAACCATGGAACTGTCGACAATGTTAAGGGAACTGGGAGCAGGGATGCTCATCACAATGGAGATTTTCGTGCTGACTCTTCTTTTTTCTCTTCCGCTGGGCCTGATACTGTCATTTGGAAGGATGACCCGCTTTCTTCCGCTTCGCTTTTTAACCAAGATATATATTTCCGTTATGCGCGGGACGCCGCTCATGCTGCAGCTGATCGTTGTATATTTTGCGCCTTATTATGTGTTTGGAATGAAGATATCCCAAGAATACCGGATGATTGCGGTGATACTGGCATTTGTACTCAATTACGCGGCTTATTTTGCAGAGATTTACCGTTCGGGGATAGAATCCATGCCTGCAGGTCAGTATGAGGCGGCTAAAATACTGGGATATTCCAGAGGGCAGACTTTTATGAAAATAATCCTGCCGCAGGTCATTAAGCGTGTTCTTCCGTCCATTACAAACGAAATGATAACTCTGGTAAAAGATACGTCTCTGGCATTTGTCATCACTGTGACGGAAATGTTCACCATAGCCAAGCAGATTGCGGCAGCGGAGGCTTCGGTCATGCCTTTAATGGCGGCGGGGATATTTTATTATATCTTTAATCTTGTGGTGGCAGTCGGGATGGAACATGTAGAAAAACGTTTGAATTATTACAGAAACTAGAACGGGAGGATACGTCATGGAACAGGCTTTTCTAGAGATAAAACATATGAAAAAATCATTTGGCGGACTTGAGGTACTTAAAGATATCTCCCTGTCTGTGCGGGAAGGAGAGGTCGTTTCCATCATCGGGCCTTCCGGTTCCGGAAAATCAACGCTTCTGCGATGCGCCACCATGCTTGAAAAAATGGACGGCGGGGAGCTGTCCTATCTGGGGAAAACAGCGGCATATGAAGAGAACGAAAAATGTGTTTATGTTTCCAGAGGAGAACAACGAAAGATACATAAATATTTCGGTCTTGTTTTTCAAAATTTTAATCTGTTTCCTCATTATACAGTTTTGAAAAATATTATGGATGCCCCGGTCACTGTAGACGGAGTATCAAAAAAAGAAGCGGCAGAGCGCGCGCGAAAACTTTTGGCGCAATTGGGGCTTTCCGATAAGGAGGACGCTTATCCCTACCAGCTTTCAGGAGGTCAGCAACAACGCGTTTCCATAGCGAGGGCACTGGCGCTCCAGCCGAAGCTTTTGTTTTTTGACGAGCCGACATCTGCACTGGACCCGGAGCTGACGGGAGAGGTGCTCAAGGTGATACGGCAGCTTGCGGACGAACAGATGACAATGGTGATCGTGACTCATGAAATGCAGTTTGCCAGAGAAGTTTCAGATCGTGTTATTTTTATGGAACAGGGAAGTATCTGTCAGGAAGGAACGCCTGATGAGGTATTCGATCATCCGAATGACAGGGTGCGGGAATTTGTCGGCAGGGTCATGGGAAGCTGAATCAGAATATGGGAAAGGAATGGGATACGGGAAAAGGAATTGGACATGGAACAGATAAAACAGAACAGCAGAAAACAAAAATTTCAAAAAGAAAATGTACGGACGGCTGTGTCGATGGCATGGCCGTCCATTGTCGAGTCCTTTTTTGCGGCATTTGCAGGGCTTGTTGACTCTTTAATGGTAAGCTCGCTCGGTTCATATGCCGTTGCGGCAGTAGGGCTCACCACACAGCCCAAATTCATGGGCTTATCCATGTTTTTTGCACTTAATGTTGCGATTTCTGCACTGGTGGCACGAAGACGGGGACAGAACAAGCAGACCGAGGCAAACCGGCTTTTGTATACGGCACTGATTTTCCTTGTGTCGGCGGCTATCGGTCTGAGCATTTTGTTTGTGATACTGGCAGATCCTATCATCCGTCTTTGCGGCTCCACGCCTGAAACGCATGACAGCGCTGTCACTTATTTCAGGATCATCATGGGCGGAATGATATTTAACTGTATTCAGATGGGTATCAATTCTGCACAGCGCGGCGCTGGAAATACAAAGATAACAATGCGTACCAATATGACCTCCAATACGATAAACATTATTTTTAACTATTTGCTGATAGGCGGACATTTCGGATTTCCTGCGCTCGGAATCCAGGGGGCGGCTTTGGCGACAGTGCTTGGAACAGTGGTGGCAAGCGTCATGAGTATCGCTTCTATTATGAAAAAAGATGGCTTTATCAGTATACCTTATATTATTGAAAATAAGGTAAGGCCTGCGCTCAGCGCACTGCGCAGTCTGGTCAAAGTCGGCTACAGCGTATTTTTTGAACAGCTTCTGATGCGGGTGGGCTTTATGATGACTGCATTGATGGCGGCAAATCAGGGAACGGACGCTATGGCAGCCCATCAGGTGGGAATGAATATCATGAGTCTTTCCTTTGCTTTCGGAGACGGACTGCAGGCTGCTGCGGTCGCGCTCATCGGCAGAAGCCTTGGTGCCGATGATAAGGAGCTTGCAAAAGAATACGGAAGCATATGCAGAAAATTCGGCGCAGGTATTTCGATATTCCTTGCGGTGTTGTATGTTTTCTCAGCCAGATTTCTGTTCAGCCTCTTCTTTAAAGAATCGCATATCGTGGATATCGGCGTAAATATCATGTATGTGATCATTTTGACCGTAATATTCCAGATAAGTCAGGTTATTTACATGGGCTGCCTGCGCGGGGCAGGAGATACGCTGTATACGGCTGCTGTGTCTACTCTGAGCGTTACGGTCATCCGTACGGTAGTATCTTATCTGTTCGGGTATACGTTCGGATTCGGAATTGTCGGTATCTGGCTGGGTGTTTTGGGCGACCAGATGTCCCGGTATCTGTTTGCATCAGTCCGGTTTAAATCCGGGAAATGGACGGAGATAAAAATCTGACGGGAAAAGGATGAAAAAGTGAAAAAACATATTTGTACAGGTCTGCTGGCTCATGTTGACGCAGGCAAAACAACGATTACCGAACAGCTTCTGCTGTTGGGCGGAAACATCCGGTCAGCGGGAAGCGTTGACCAGGGAACAGCTCAGACAGACTGGATGGATGTGGAGAAGCGCAGAGGAATTTCAGTGAAAAATGCCTGTGCGGAGGTCTCTTATAAAGACAGCATCATTCAAATCGTCGATACACCGGGACATGTGGATTTTGCGGCGGAGGTTGCTCGATCGCTGCAGGCACTGGACGGAGCTATCCTGGTAATTTCCGGTGCAGAAGGTGTGCAGGCACATACCCGGACGATATTTCAGGCATTAGAGCGGATGAAGATTCCGACAATTTTTGCCGTCAATAAAGTGGACCGTGCGGGTTTTGACATAGATGCGCTGACATATCAGATAAGAAAACGGCTGACAGACCGTTTTGTCTATCTGCAAAAAGTAGAGAATCCTGCTTGTGAGGATTGCCGTATCGTACCCGAGAATGGTCTGGATGATCGAAAGGATGCGGCAGCAGAGCAGATTGCAGGGGATATTTTTGAAAAGCTGGCGGAAGTAGATGAAGAGCTGGGTGAATTATACCTGGAAGAAAGGAAACCGGACAGAACGCTGCTTTTGAAAAAGCTCCGTGAATATTCCGGAACCGGTGAGATTTATCCGGTCGTTTTTTTGAATGCGAAACAGGGAAAGGGTGTGCGGCAGCTTGCGGATGCGATTCTGGAATATTTACCGGATGGTTTTGAAAACAACTCTGAGGTTTTACAGGGAATTGTTTTTCAGGTATCTCATGATCCGGTGATGGGAAAGGCCGCTCATATCCGTCTGTTTGGCGGAAAGCTGACGAGCAGGGATTTTGTACCTATTGCAGGGCAGCCGCCGGAAGAATGGGAAAAAGCAACGCAGATCAGAAAAATCCAGGGCGGCCGTTTTCTGGATACGGGAGAAATGAAAGCGGGAGAAATCGCAGCAGTCTATGGGCTTTCAAAATGCAGAGCAGGTGATGTGATAGGAAAAGCGTGTAACAGTAATCTGCCCATTCTGGACAGGAAGCGGGAAAATCCTTTGAAAATCGAGCCTCTTTTGATGGTTCAGGTTGTATCAAAGGATAAGCAGAAGGAGATGGAATTGTCTTTAGCGCTGACACAGTTGTCCGATGAGGACCCGTTTCTTTTTTATGAAAGAAATCCGCTGACGGGACAAATGTATTTGTGCGTGATGGGAATGGTTCAGATTGAAATTCTGGAAGAGCTTTTGCAAAGTAGCTTTGGATTGGAAACATCCTTTTTGCCTCCCTCCGTAATCTACAAGGAAAAACCTGCCCATGAAGCGGTCGGGAAGGAAGTATATACGATGCCGAAACCCTGTTGGGCCGTTGTGGAGCTGAAGGTCGAACCGCTTCCTGCGGGGAGCGGGATTGTATTTGAATCGCTCCTCAAAGAAAAAGAGCTGCCATACCGGTATCAGAATCATATACGTCAAAGTCTGATGGATACAGTCAGCCAGGGCATTTATGGCTGGGAGGTGACCGATGCAAAATTTACGCTGGTGGGCGGACAAAGCCATCATGTACATACCCATCCGCTGGATTTTTTTGTCGCTACGCCGGTGGCTGTCCTGCGCGCCCTGACGGAAAGCGAATCGATGCTGATGGAGCCATATGTAAAGATAAGTCTTTCCGCAGCAGAGCAGTTTATGGGGAAAGTACTGGGGCATATTGTAAATATGCGCGGGGAGTTTGAAGCCCCGATCATAGAGGATGGGATATTTTTTCTGGAAGCGGTCGTGCCGCTTCGGGATTCCATGGAATATCCGGTTACCTTCCGCTCCCTGACCTCGGGACAGGGCAGCTACAGCATGGAGCTGGATTCTTACCGTCCCTGCGAGAAAGGTTTTCTGGAAACACTGCCGAGAAGAGGTGTCGATCCGCTGGACCATGCGAAGTGGATTCTTTCCTGCAGGAGTGCGTACTGAAAACTTAAAGCTTTGTCCTCTCTGTACTCCGAAAATTGGGTGTAGAAGAAAAGCATATCGGAAAACTTATTTTTTGATTTGTTACTTCATAAGCACATGGGTTATTTTTAGGCGTTCTGTTTATTCATAACTTTGATATGGAGGACTACATCGGAACAAATCTGATTGAAAGCTTGTTCAAGTTCCGGATTGACCGTTGAATACGGATTGAAGATATGCTAAAATTTTCTCAACAAATTTATGGAGGAATACTTATGGAGCGTTTCAAAAAGATTTATCAGCAAGGTGCTATTGATGTGATCGAAAATTGGGTTGATACACAAACGGGTGTAAATTATGTTTTTCATAGAAATGGGAATGCGGCAGGCTTTACCCCATTGCTTGACAAAGACGGAAAACCGGTAGTAAGTCAATAATTTTATAACTTTCAGCTGCGGCACAGAACCACCGGAAAACAGACTTTTTTAATACCTGTCGCCAATGCAGCTAAAAAGCATAAAAAAGAGTGATAAATTGCTTGTTTACCACATCAGGAAAATCATTAAAACAATATTAAAAATGCGATATTTGGAGAATTATAATTTATATGAATTGCACAATTAAAGAATGCTTAAAGCCATGTAATTTAGCGTTAAGTGATGAAATTTTAATGAAAATCGAGAAACCCGCCCGCTACATCGGCGGCGAGGTAAATGCGGTTATCAAGGACAAGGAAAAAGTGGACGTTCGTTTTGCCATGTGCTTCCCGGACGTTTATGAAATCGGTATGTCCCACCTCGGGATTCAGATACTCTATGATATGTTCAACCGCTATGACGATGTATGGTGTGAGCGGGTATATTCTCCGTGGGTGGATTTGGACAGGCTCATGCGGGAACAGAATATCCCTCTGTTTGCACTGGAATCTCAGGACCCTGTAAAAGAGTTTGATTTTCTGGGCATCACGCTGCAGTATGAAATGTGTTATACAAATGTCCTGCAGGTGCTCGACCTGTCAGGCATCCCGCTTCTGGCAAAAGACAGGACACAGGAAGACCCTATCGTAATCGGCGGCGGCCCGTGCAGCTATAACCCCGAGCCGATAGCAGACTTTTTCGACTTGTTCTATATTGGAGAGGGCGAAACACAGTACCGCCGTCTTTTGGATGTATATAAAGAGACAAAGGCAGCAGGCGGGAGCCGGAGCGATTTCCTGCTGCGTGTTGCAAGGGAGATACCCGGCATGTATGTTCCTTCGCTGTATGAGGTCAGCTACAAAGAGGACGGGACGATAGCGGCATTTCAGCCGATATGCGAAGGAGTGCCGGAGCACATTACAAAAGAAATCGTGATGGATTTAGACAATGTTCCCTACCCCGTAAAACCCGTTGTTCCTTATATCAAGGCAACGCAGGACCGCGTGGTGCTGGAGATACAGCGAGGCTGTATCCGGGGATGCCGTTTTTGTCAGGCGGGACAGCTCTATCGACCTGTTCGTGAGAAAAGTCTTGAAACACTGAAAAATTATGCACGTCAGATGCTGGAGAGCACCGGTCAGGAGGAAATCTCATTAAGCTCATTAAGTTCCAGCGATTATTCGCATCTGGAAGAACTGGTAGACTTTTTGATGGATACCTGCGAGCAGAAAAAGGTAAATATTTCGCTTCCTTCCCTGCGGATCGACGCCTTTTCGCTGGATGTCATGGGAAAGGTCCAGGACGTAAAAAAGAGCAGCCTGACCTTTGCTCCCGAAGCGGGAAGCCAGCGTCTGCGCGATATCATCAATAAAGGTCTGACGGAAGAGGACATTTTAAAGGGTGCAGGACTTGCATTTGAGGGCGGATGGAGCCGCGTAAAGCTGTATTTTATGCTGGGGCTTCCTTTTGAGACCGAAGAGGATATCCGCGGTATCGCAGAGCTTGCAAACAAGATAGCCGCTTTGTACTACGACATCGTTCCAAAGGATAAACGGAGCGGGCCGGTACAGATAGTGGCGAGTACGTCCTTTTTTATCCCGAAACCGTTTACGCCGTTCCAGTGGGCTCCTATGAATACGAAGGAGCAGTTTATCGATAAAGCTGCGCTGACAAAACGTTCCGTACGGGAACAGCTCAACCAGAAGCGTATCAGGTATAACTGGCACGAAGCGGATGTGAGCGTGCTGGAGGGTGTATTTGCACGCGGCGACAGAAAAGTGGCAGATGTCATCTTAAAGGCTTATGAAAAAGGATGCATCTATGATGCTTGGGGCGAATATTTTGATTACCAGACGTGGCTGGACTGCTTTGAGGAATGTAACGTAAGTATTGATTTTTATACAACGAGACAAAGGGATGAGGATGAAGTCTTCCCGTGGGATTTCCTGGACTGCGGCGTAAACAAAGCCTTCCTTTTACGGGAATGGAAACGGGCGCAGGAAGGCGTGGTGACGCCGAACTGCCGGATGCAGTGTCAGGGCTGCGGCGCGGCGCGTTTTGGCGGCGGCGTATGTTTTGAAGAAAAGGGAGGAGCGAACCAGTGAAGATAAGAGTAAAATTTTCCAAATACGGCCCGCTTCGTTTTATCGGGCATCTGGATGTGATGCGCTTTTTCCAGAAAGCGATCCGCCGCGCCGGCATCGATGTCGTTTATACGAACGGTTTCAGCCCGCATCAGGTCATGAGCTTTGCGGCTCCCCTGGGCGTAGGGCTTTGCAGTCTTGGTGAATATATGGATGTGGAGATAGCATCCCATCAGGGTATGGAGGATTTCAGGCAGCGTTTGCAGGCAGCCTGTCCGTATGGCATTGAGATTTTGAACGTATCCCTCCTTCCGGAAAAGGCCGGAAACGCAATGGCGAGCGTGGCGGCTGCGACCTATGCGGTAGCGTTCAAGGATGCGTCGAAAAGCTTTGCGCCGTATGAGTCATATGTAAAGGAGCTTCTGTCAAAGGAAGAGATACTCGTGACAAAGGAGACAAAGCGCAGTACGGCGGAAGTAAATATCCGTACGGGGATTTATGAATGCAGCATCGAAGACGGCGCCCTTGTCTTTTTGGTAGACGCCAGCAGCGCGGGCAATATCCGTCCGGAATTTGTGACGGATGCTTTCTTAAAAATGGCAGGCATTACCGTTGAAAAAATTGAGCTGCAGACCGTGCGGTTGGAAACATGGATGAACGCAGGGACTGAGACGGAACGTAAGCTAGTTCCTCTCGATGCGATAGGAGAATCATTTTGAACAGAACATGTGTGATCACAAAAGCCCCCATTGCCAAAGATGGAAGGCGGATGCTGACAACATTTTTGCTGGAAGACGGACGTCTGTGCGAGGTACATCCTCACGGGACGTCCGGTTCTCTTCTCGGCAATATTTATGTTGGAAAGATTAAAAATGTAGTAAAAAATATCGAAGCCGCCTTTGTGGAGATAGCTGGCGGTCAAAAATGTTTTCTGCCGTTTTCGGAAGCAGTATGCCCGATACTCACAAACCGTACTTATGACGGCAGGCTTCTGTGTGGGGATGAGATACTTGTGCAGGTGACCCGTGACCGCCTCAAAACAAAAGATCCGGCGCTGACCGCGAAGATAACGCTGGAAGGACGCTGGTGTGCAGTTGTTGTGGACGGAGGACATGGAGTGCGCTATTCCAGACAGCTTTCGGAAGAAACGCAGGAACAGCTTTCCGGTCTTTTAAAGGATATCGACGTACCAAAGCCGCTGACGCTTATTGTGCGCACAAAAGCTGCCGAACTGACAGATTGGCAGGCAAAGGAGCCGGACACAGAAAATACGGCTTCCGGGTCGGATGCCGGAGCGTTGTTTTGTGAAGCAAGACAGTTATTGGAACGGGCCAAAACGCTTTTGAAGATTGGAAAAACGCGAACGGTATTTTCACTGATTTCAGAAGAGAAACCGGAATGGCTCTCTGTAATGCAGGAACAAAAGGAAGCCGTTGACAAAGTGATAACGGATGAACCTGCAGTCTATCATGCGTTAGGTGGACTGGACTGTCCCGAAACGGAAATTTCTTTTTACACGGATGAAAAGATAAGTCTGTTTCAGCTTTACGGACTTTCATCAAAGCTGGATGAGGCCGTTTCCAAACGTGTATGGCTGAAATCCGGCGGATATCTGGTCATAGAAACAACGGAAGCTCTGACAGTCATCGATGTCAATACAGGAAAATTTGATGGAAAGAAAAAAACAGAGGAAACATTTTCTTTGATCAATCGGGAGGCGGCCCGTGAAACCGCACGTCAGATGCGACTCAGAAATCTTTCAGGGATTATTATTGTGGATTTTATCAATCAGGAAAAAGCAGCGTCAAGGGAGCTTCTGGAATATTTCCGGGAATGTTGTAAGAGAGATACCGTTTCGGTTAGAGTAGTTGATATGACGCCATTGGGACTTGTGGAGGTCACCCGAAAAAAAGTGCGCCGTCCTCTGGCAGAGCTGATTCGGGAAACAGCAGAATAATAAAAGCGCCGCAGGCGGCAGAATGAGGAATGTATGAAGTTTTTAGGAATGGAAAAGGTAAGGGACGGGAAATATCTGAAAAACTATGAACTGTCCTATGAAAATAAGGCTGGAAAACTCAAAAAGTTTGAAATTGTAAGCAGAAAGGATTTAAAAGGTCCTGAAGAGCTGGGGAAACGTGTCAGCGGCGTTTCCATCGTGGCATTTTGCGGCGGGAAAATGCTCCTATTAGAAGAATTCCGTTTAAGCATTAACAGACGTATTTTTAATTTATGCGCAGGAATGATGGAAGACGGAGAAACTATAGAGGAATGTATCGAAAGAGAGCTGTACGAAGAAACAGGGCTTTCAGTAAAACGAATCATTCGGATATTGCCCCCGTCTTATTCTGCGGTAGGATTTTCTGATACCAAAACATATATCGCATTTGTTGAAGCTGAAGGAGAGTTTTGTGATCATACTTCGGATAACGAGGAAATCACCGCACGGTTTTACAGCAGGGAGGAAGTAAAAACTTTGCTTGAACAGGCAGAATTTTCATCCAGATCACAGATGGCAGCATTTTATTTTTGCGGAGGAGTAGGAGAAATATAAGCATTATATGAAACGCTGAAAAAAGTGTTGAAAAGTCCATCGTTATTGTATATAATAACAATATCAAAGAAATGTTTGGATAGATTTAATCAGAATATCCATGACAGATACAGAAAAGAGGGTGATGTAATGAAGACAGTAATTACAATCGGACGACAGTTTGGTTCCGGCGGCCATGAAATAGGGGAGAAGGTTGCGGAGCATTTTGGCATCAAGTGCTATGACAAGGAGCTTTTATCAAGAGCAGCAAAAGACAGTGGTTTTTGTGAAGAGATGATTAAGACCCACGATGAACGACCGACCAATTCTTTCCTTTATAATCTGGTTATGGATACTTATTCTTTTGGGTATAACACATCTGCATTTATGGATATGCCGATCAGTCATAAGGTTTTTCTGGCACAGTTTGATGCAATTAAGAGCATCGCAAAGGAAGGTCCCTGTGTACTGGTAGGACGATGTGCCGATTACGCCCTCCATGATGTGAAAAATTGCCTGAACTTTTTCATCTATGCGGATGAAGATGCCAAGATAAAGAGGCTGATAGCCAAGTATCCGGATTTGAATGAAGCCCGTGCAAGGGAAATGATGATCAAAAAGGATAAACAGCGTCAGAGCTATTACAATTATTATTCTTCAAAGAAGTGGGGCAGAGCGGACAGCTATGATTTCTGCCTTGACAGCTCCGTTTTGGGAGTCGATGGGACGGTCAAGCTGATAACGCAGATAGTAGAGGACTTTGAAGAAACATCCAGATAAAAAATCTGACAGTAAGCTTTAAAAACAGATGCAGCAGTTCTGAGAGATTGGAATTGCTGCATGTTTTGTATTAGCCGCCGTGTTATTTTGCAGGTCGCTATTTGACAGGAAAGGGGAAAATCATATCATTAACAATAAGGAGATTAAAAGATCATGGTGCAGATAAAAAAACGCTTCTATATTTTACCGGTATTGTTTCTTGGCTTAATCTATCTGGACGGAATTTTTGTCCTGTATTTTAATGAAAATTGGCGTTTGGTTTTACTGATGATTATCCTGAGCGCTCTGGTCGGTATAATCAACTGCATTTTTGCTTTCACATGCTGTCGGTCGGGGAAAGAGCGATTTTTGGAAAATTGCATGGTTCTTTTGAAATATGGGATGATTCCGTTTTATACGTGCGTATTTGTTCTTGCAAGCGGACTGACATTTATGACAATGCTTTTTATCGGCCCTTTTTCAGCAATCGTTGCCGGAATCTTTGCTGTTATGGATTATGCGATTTTGATTGTCGGAAGCTGCTATGTGATTTCTTATGTGATCTTAAAACTCAGAACGCGGAGTATGAAAGCAGGAGAGTGTGTACTGCATATTATTCTACAGTTATTTTTTGTAACAGATGTACTGGACAGCATGTATCTGATTGCCGGAAAAGCCAAACGCTATAAAGTACTGACATCCTGTCTGTGTGTATTGTTGGCGACTGGGATTATCTGCGTTGGTATTTATATGTATACGGTATAAACAGTTAGCAGACATATTGGTTCATAATACAAAATATGCAGCAATTCGCTCAGGATTGCTGCATATTTTAAGTTCTCTAAAATTTATGCATTTTTTCATCCTTATTTAATTGTTTTCCTTTGATATCTTTGGTAGAATCATCCAAACAAATAAAGGAGGCGGTTAAGCGCTATGATTTCTTATCGTGAAGCAACCCCTGGAGATATCGATGGCATTGCCCGATTATCAGCAAAATCTTTTGGACATTACCCATATTTTGATTTTGTATTCCGCCGTGCATTTAAAGATGATTCCTCCTATATCAACTATATGGAGAAACTGCATCGCGTTCATATTAAGGCATATGTACCGGAAAATAAATGTTTTATCGGTGAGAAGGATGGGGAAATTGTATCTGCAGCACTTCTGCAGGATCCGTCAAAAAAGAAAGTGGAAGTAGAAGATTATGTGAAAGCAGGCGGTCTGAGCCTGTTATTTCCGGTAGGACTGAAAAAAATATTGAATTTTTTTCATATTTCGGAAGACGCCCGTGCAGACTGTGATCAGAAATATCCGTCGGCATGGTATTTAGAAGTGCTTGCAGTGGATGGTGCCATGAAAGGATGCGGTCTGGGAAGCGGTATGCTGCAGGATTGCCTTATTCCATATATTCAAAAACAAGGTGGTCAGGAACTTACACTCATTACAAACACAGAAAGTAATTGCAAATTTTATGCCAAAAACGGATTTCGGGAATTTTCAGCACGTACATTGGAAGAGAATGGACAAAGAATCGGGAATTGGAGCTTTTGCCTGAGCATTTGAGTGACGTGTGGCCTGTGGGGAAGTGACATCTAACTATGCGCGAAAGTCAAGTTTAACGAATAGTTACGAGAAAAACGCATAGATTTCCGCATTTTATCCGGCTTTTCACTTCTCATCCGCACTACATCATTCTACTCCGCTTTCCTGTTACTTTTTCACTATTCTAACAGTCTGTCAAAATAAATGGTTATAATGATATCTGATAAATAAATACGGCACTGCAGCTTTTCGCCACACTGCCGTATTTATTTTGAAAATCTTTTACGTTTAAATTCCAAGCTCTTTTGAATCCAATACAATCGTAAACGGTCCATCATTTTGAAGGCTTACTTTCATATCAGCTCCGAATACGCCTGTTTTAACGACAGGCACTTCTTTTTTACAGGACTCTATCACATACTGATAAAGTGCCTCTGCATGAGCCGGCGCGCCTGCCTTTACAAAGGATGGGCGGTTACCTTTTCGGCAGTCAGCATACAGGGTAAATTGGGAAACCAGAAGCAGACTGCCGTCAACATCTTTCAAAGCCAGATTTGTTTTCCCGTCAGCGTCTTCAAATATACGCAGTCCAATCAGTTTTTTGATCATTTTATCGGCAACTGCCTCTGTATCTTCGTCTGAAACGCCTATCAGGACAAGAAATCCCTTGCCGATTTCCGAGTAGATGTTTCCGTCTATCGTCACGTCTGCCTGAGTAACACGCTGTATAACAAATCTCATTTTTCTGAATCTCCTTCTTTTGTTATTCCCTGATTTTTTGCTGTCTTTTTCTGCTGTTCATCATCAGATTTTTGATAAAAGCTGCCGGTCCCTTCGTCGATGTGATCCAATGTCCGATACTGTTCTGTATCCGTGGAAAACCCCTTTTGTTTCAGGTGATGATTGGTTTGACGCTTTAACAGTGCATAAAACACCGCAAATGTAGGTACGCCGAGAACCATTCCGGGGACTCCCATGATCCCACTGAAAAGGGTGATAGAAAACAGCACCCAGAAGCCCGGAAGCCCTGTGGATTCGCCAAGAATTTTGGGCCCGAGGAAATTTCCATCAAACTGCTGGAGAGCAACGACAAATATGATAAAGTATATACATTGAACCGGATTTACCATCAGGATGAGCAGCGCGCTCGGGATTGCCCCGATAAACGGTCCGAAAAACGGGATGATATTGGTGACTCCTACTATCACACTGATGAGCATCGGATAAGGCAGTTTTAATATATTTGCGCCTACAAAGCAGATAATTCCGATGATAAAGGAATCCAGTATCTTACCGCTGATAAAGCCGCCGAAAGTAGAATTGATAAGTCTTGCATCCTCAATAAAGTCATTGGCATAACGGGTATCCAAAAACGCGTATATCAGTTTTTTGGCCTGTCCAAGAAATTTCTCCTTGCTGGCGAGTAGGTAAATGGAAATAATGAGTCCAAGGATAAGGTTCCACAAAGCCTTTGCCAGGCTTATCATGCTCAGTGATACTGTTTTTAACAGGTTGTTTATCTGAGGCAGGATACTTTTGTTCAGCCATTCTTCAATATCCACGGAATAAGTATCAATCAGCATCACTACGGTTTGTTCAATATCAGGATTGTCTGCCAGAAGCTTCTGCGCCCAGATACTGATATTGGAAACATATTCCGGAAACAGCTTGATGATACTCTGAATGCTGGAAATAACCTGAGGGATAACCACGCGGAAAAATCCTGACAACAGGAAAAAAACAAATATCAATGCCAGAATGATGGAAACGCCGCGGCAGATGCCATTCAGAGCCTTCTCCTTTGATTTCAGCGACGGGCGCTTTGCAGTGAGCTTTCCCAACAGAGGATGCAGGAACCTACGCTCCAGCGTATTGACGATAGGACACAAAAGCCATGCCAGGATAAAGCCGTCTATGATAGGCATACAGATGTGCAGCAGGCTGCTCAGATGTTTGCGCAGGATGCCGCCGTGAAACATAAGATAATAGGCAGTCAGACCGCCGACGATAACCAGCAGCGCGGTAACGCCCCAGTAGAGATATTTTTTGTCCCAGCGAAATTTCATTTGATAAGTCCTCCATTTTCTAGTTATTTTCTTCTGCGAGCTGTTCAAATTTTGCTTTCATGGTAGGGTTGTTTCGGGTAAGGCGCTTAATCGTAAGATCCTCAGCCTTATTGTTCGCCAGCCTCAGATTATTTTCAGAGGAAAGCAAGGCTTCCTTTGTCTTTTGAAGATGATCTATTGTTTTATCTATTTCATCGATCGCCTTTTGGAAGCGTTCGCTGGCAATCCTGAAATTTCGGGAAAACTTTTCTTTAAAATCATTCATATCATCTTCAAACCTTGATATATCGATATTTTGATTGCGGATGACTGCCAGCTCCTGACGGTACTGCAGGGCATTCTGGGCCGCATTGCGCAAAAGAGTTATCATCGGGATAAAAAACTGTGGACGTATCACATACATTTTAGGATAACGGTGCGACATATCCACAATGCCGGAATTATATAATTCGCTGTCCGGTTCCAAAAGAGAAACCAGAACCGCGTATTCGCAGTTCTTTTCACGCCGGTCTTTATCCAGCTCTTTTAAAAAATCTTCATTCTTCTTTTTGGTAGCAGTCTCATCCATCTCATTTTTCATTTCAAACATGATAGAGATAAATTCGAGCTGTTGGGTATCAAATTCCCGATAGATGTAATCGCCCTTGCTTCCGCTCCTGGCATCGTTATCCTTTTCAAAATAGGCGTTTTGGAAGCCTGTGGCACGCAGACGGTTAAATTCTATCTCGCAGTGCTGTTCCAGACTCTCCCCTACCATCTTTGTAGACTGCCGGGCTTTAAAGTCGCGATAATATGCAATCTGCTCATCTTTTAAGCGCAGCCGTTCTTCATATCCATCCTTTAATCCCTGTTCACGCAGGAGCGACTCCTGCTTAAAAGTTTCCATTTTCCCGGTTAAAAGGTCAATTTCCCGTTCCTTTTGTGCGAGCTCTTTTTCCTTCTGGGTAATAAGATTTACAGTTTCAAGCTTCTGTGCGTTTTCCTGTAATGCAAGCTGTGCTTTCAGCTGCGCTTCCTGAGCTTCTGTCTGAGCCTTGAGTTTTGATTGACTGGCAGCAAGCTGTTGCTTTAAGATAGAAATATCTTCTGCCATCTTCTGCATGGTCTGAGCCTGAACGAGTTTGACAGCCGACTGCTTTTCTGCATCGAACTGGGCCTTGCGGTCGGCCAGTTCTTTTTCAAATTCTTTATCCCGAACCTGCTTCACAATTGCTGCATAGCCGGATTCATCCACCTGAAAGACTTCTCCGCATTTCGGACATTTTATCTCTTTCATAAAAGTCTCCATTTCATAAAATTGGCAAATACCGCATCAGCAGATTATTTTTGCTGTGCAGTCATTTATTAGTAGTTTACAGGAAAGAAAGCTGTTTTTCAACCCTGTTCAAACACCTGTAAAAATAGTATACTGGTACAGGGTTACTGTTTACTGGATTTTTAGCGGACGGTAACGGTACAGATGCTTATGATGATAATAATACTATTATGAAAATGTCGTTTTAACGGCGGAAAGAGGAAGGATGAATTTACAGCAGGTTTTAAGTCAGGTGCGCCGCGCCATAGACGATTATCATATGATACAGCCGGGAGATAAAATAGCACTTGGTATTTCCGGAGGAAAAGATTCTCTGGCGATGCTTTATGCGATGAATGCCTTAAAACGTTTTTATCCCAATCCATTTGAAATCCATGCGGTCACGGTGGATTTGGGATTCCGGAATCTGGAGCTAGATAAGATTGAAGAATTATGTAAATTCCTGGATATTCCCTATACGATTGTCAAAACGCAGATTGCAGACATTGTTTTTAACAGAAGAATGGAAAGTAATCCATGTGCACTTTGTGCGAAAATGCGAAAAGGAGCGCTCAATGATGCCGTCAAGGCAGCGGGATGCAATAAGGTCGCCTATGCGCACCATCGGGATGATGTAGTGGAAACGATGATGCTCTCCCTTCTTTATGAGGGCAGGCTTCATACCTTTTCACCGGTCACCTATCTGGATCGTATGGACATGACAGTTATACGTCCGCTCGTTTATATGAAAGAGGCTGATGTAATCGGTTTTATCCGGAAAAATCAGCTTCCCGTCGTAAAAAGCCCCTGTCCTGCAGACGGACATACGAGGCGGGAATATGTAAAACAGCTCATCCGACAGCTCAATCAGGAAAATCCGGGTGTAAAGGATCGGATGTTTACGGCAGTCCAGAGGGGAATTGCGGAATGGAGACTCGATGAAAAACAGTAAAAATTATCATGATGAAATGAATAAAGAAAATGTGCTGAAGCTGCGCCGACTGATGGAAGAACTGCCGGAGTTTTGCAGACAGTTTTTCAGAGGGATAGAACAAACGACCTCTTCCCGCACACGCCTTGCCTATGCGTATGATCTGGGAGTGTTTTTTGGATTTCTCCATCAGAAAAATCCGGCGCTTTCTAAAATGGAGGTTACAAAATTTCCACTCTCGATATTGGACCAGGTCGCTAAGAGTGATATTGAGGAATACATGGAATATCTCTCCTACTATCAAAAGGATGGAAACGAATATACGAATGATGAGCGCGGAAAACGCCGTAAGCTTTCTTCATTGCGTACCTTGTACAATTACTTTTTTAAGGACGAGCAGATCAAAACCAATCCGGCATCGCTCGTTCTTATGCCAAAGCTTCATGATAAGGAAATCATTCGTCTTGATCCAAATGAAGTGGCTCTCCTGCTGGACCAGGTTGAAGAAGCTTCTAAAATGACAAAAAGCCAGCAAAAATTTCATGAAAAAACGAAGAAACGAGATCTCGCTGTTCTCACACTTCTTTTGGGAACGGGAATTCGTGTATCGGAATGCGTTGGACTTGATCTGGAAGATGTAGATTTTGAGAATCTTGCGATAAAGGTAAGAAGAAAAGGCGGGTGTGAAGATATTGTATATTTTGGCGAAGAGGTAGAGGCTGCCATGAGCTCTTATCTGGATCAGCGCCTTCATATCATACCTATGGAAGGACATGAAAACGCTTTTTTTCTTTCGCTCCAAAATCGCCGCATGGCAGTCCGCAGTGTTGAAAATCTCGTTAAAAAATATGCGTCACTTGTTACGACAGCGAAGCGTATCACACCGCATAAGCTGCGTTCCACTTACGGTACGACATTATATCAGGAAACAGGAGATATTTATCTGGTTGCCGATGTATTAGGTCATAGGGATGTCAATACGACGCGGAAGCATTATGCCGCCATGAAAGATGAAAATAAGCGAAAAGCTGCAAAAAGTGTGAAGCTGAGGGAGCCCTAAGGCTCCCTTTTATGCGCACATTTTTTATCTGTGCGGATCACGCTTCTGCCCGTGCTTGCGGAGATTTTTTTCTGTGCGCCATCGGCTGGGCCGGTAAAATGGAAGTTCTGATGAAGACACTGTACCGAATGCCTTTTCTGATGCGGAGGTTGTTTTTTCTGCAGTCTTGTCGGCAGAGGTGTACGCTGCACTTCCCTGTCCGGGCGTCCATTTACGGAAAGTCAGGATTACTTTAAACAGGTCTCCATCGGATAAAATATGAAGGGAACCATGTTGGATCTCGGTAAAGCTTCTTGCAATGGCAAGGCCAAGACCGCTTCCCTCCGTATTGCGGGAATGGTCTCCCCGTACAAAACGCTCAGTCAGCTCTTCCGGAGAAACGGACAATTCTGCACGCGAAATATTTTTGACGGTAATCTCCGTTTCTTCATCGCTGTCTTTTACGATAACATAAACCCGCGTGGATGGAAGCGCATATTTAATGATATTTGTATACAGATTTTCAAATATTCGGAAAGTTTTTTGCGGATCTAGCCGCAATACGACCTTCTCTTCCGGAAGCAGGAATTTGAATTGGAGCCCAAGTTCTTCCAGCCTGTCTTCGTATTCCAGATAACACTGCCGGATGAGATTGCAAATATCGACATCCGCATAATTTAAAGTGATATTATTGGTTGTGGCCTTACTCACTTCAAACAGGTCTTCTATCAGGATTTTTAAACGTACTGCCTTTTTATCGAGAGTAGCGATATACTCCTGCTTCTGCTCTTCTGTAATGCCCGGTTCTTTCAACAGGTTGATATAGGTGATGATAGCGGTAAGGGGAGTCTTTAAGTCATGAGATACATTAGTGATGAGTTCCGACCTCATGCGCTGGCTTTTTACTTCTTCGTTCACCGCTTTTTTAAAATCTGTCTGTATCTGGCGCAGCTCATTTTTGTAGCTCTCAAAAACACCGAAATCTTCCGAAAGCGCAATATCAAAATCTCCTTTAGCAATAGCGCTTGTAGCCTTTAATAGATTCTGATATTTGTCCTGAACATCTTTGACGTAACGCTTCAGCAGAAAATAAACTGCTATTGAATAAAGGATGAGCGGCACGAATCCCCATATCCAGAAAAGGGAAATGACATACAGGACGATAAAGTTTACAATGACAAGCTTGCTGATGATTTTACGGGCATCTGTTCCAATATCAAAATTTACCAGCTCCCTATAAAAATTTTTCAGGAAACAGATGATTTTATTCCAATATCTGACGAGCAGACTATGGTGTTTGAGAAAAGATTTTTCCCTGAGCAGCCCGGCTCCGACAGTTCCTAAAACATAGCCATACATAAAATAAATAAAAAAGATAGCTCCACAGATAAAATAGAGTGTCCACTGTAAATGTGCCGGCTCCAAAATATGCTGGCTCAGATTCGGCAGGAACCATCCTTTCTGGCAGGCGCAGACAAGCTCAGCCATCTTGTCCGTAATGGATGAAGAAAAAAGTATTAAAACAGCTAATAAATGAACTTCCAGCGGAATCCTGCATAAAGGAAGATTTTGAAACTCATAGCCCTTGTGCACGAAAAGAAAGACGGCGGCAGCGCCCAAAATCAGTGCTGATATCCAGAAGCCCAATATCACCTGAGGGACGCCGGCGTTAATATAGCTCTCATAACGGACATAGGTATGGTTTGGAAGCGTATAGTATCCGGATATCTGTCCATAGCCGTTCAAAAAATTTTGGTACTGGCTTTGAGTCATCGCATAGACTATCTTCATATTAGAAGGAGCCGACAGGGTAAAACGATAGCGATAATATTCATCGGTATCTTCATTATAAAAATTTACAAATGCGCTCCTGCCGTCACCATAAAATCCCCGAAAGCAGGAGGTACGGCTTTCGGAATCGACACGCTTTAAAAATTCTCCCATATCTCCTGGTACGTCGACCGCATTTCCGGTAACATTTCCGGCGTCATCATAGCTGATAAGAACATAATAGACATATGGATTTTCTGCGAGCTGCTTCCCGCTGGCAATGGCGTGAAGCGCGGCATTTGTGCTGTTGCCAATAGTAGTGCCTGTTGTAGTGTCGATAGCATAATAATCCATAAGCTGAGTCAGCTCGTTGGTAGTGGACCGCATATCGCCAAGCTCAGTAAGCGTATTTTCCCTGAATTCATGTACCTGTTCAGCAAGCGCCGTGCTTCCTGCAGAAGCATCAGGAGGCACATCTGCAAAGGCTCCGTCAAGGGAATAATCTGTATATGTCCCAAGATACTCGTCCCGGACATATAAATCTCCATAACTCCATGTTTTCTGATCGGATTTTTCGCGCAGGTACTTATACTGAACGTAATTGCTGCTGTATAGCATATCAATAAATTCTGTGCTCGTAAGAGGGTTTTCAAATTCACTGTCTGCACGGGTCTCAAAAAAAGGAAAAAATGCCATAAAACAGCAGGTCAATATTAGGATAACAGCCATTGCGATGCCAACGCTTCTGGCTTTACTGTTTTTCCATTTTGTATCCAACTCCCCACACCACCTTTAAATATTTCGGATTTTTCGGATCGATTTCGATTTTCTCACGGATTTTCCGGATATGAACCATTATCGTATCCGTATTGATAGCCTTTTCATTCCAGATACGTTCATAAATCTCATCGGCCGAAAATACCCGTCCGGGGTTTTTCATAAGGAGCAGCAGAATTTTGAATTCTATCGGAGTAAGCCGGACCGGATTGCCGTCTACGAATACTTCTACCGTTTCTTCATTGAGCTCAATACCACCTATCACATGATAAGTATCCTTCTCCGGTTCTGTTTGGGACAGAGCCTCCCGATATCTGTTATAGCGTCGCAGATGGGAATTTACCCTCGCAAGCAGCTCGAGAGGAGTAAAGGGCTTGGTTATATAATCATCGGCGCCCATATTGAGTCCCATTATCTTGTCCACCTCTTCCGATTTTGCGGAAAGCATGATAACAGGAAAGTCATAACCTTTTTCACGAACCTTCATCATCATTGTGATGCCATCCATCCGCGGCATCATGATATCAACGATAGCCAGGTCAATATCCCCCTTCTCTATTCTGTCAAGCCCCTCTATTCCGTCCTGTGCCTGACAGACTTCATAACCCTGATTTTTCAGATAAATCTCGACTCCTCCGCGAATATCCGCATCATCTTCTACAATTAAGATACGATTCCTGTCCATATATGAAACGCCCTTTCTGTCTGGTTGAATTCGGGATACATTAATGCTGCCCCGTTTCACAAGTATATCATATCAGATAATAAAAAGGCAAACGCTGCTCTCGCTGAACTGTTACCAGGCTTCTTCTGATATGATAAAAGGATGATAACAAAAAAATCTTGCTTTATGATTCATGAAAAACGAAAAAATTTCTAAATATATTCGGAAGGATAAAGGAAAACTCAGCGGAACTGCTCGCTGTAATATGGTACGATCAGATAATCTCCCGCACGGATATCATCAATATCCATCAGGTTATTCGTATTCCGCACTTCCTCAATATAAGCATCCAGTGATTCATAATGGTCGTCGGCATACCTCAATGCAATGGATGTAAGCGTATCGCCGGAGCGGACCATAATGCTTGAAAAGTACTTATAAGAGACCGGCGCAGTTTTCTCCTTCGCAGAGGACAGAAAACTGAATCCGGGAAGCGCTGCAGCAATAAAAAACACAAGTATGAGATAAATGAAAAACAGGCGGCAATACTGTGCATAACGGGCAGATGATTTCATATGATTTCCTCCTTAGGTTATATCGAACGTAAGTTGCGAACATTTGTTCTTTATGCTGCAATTATATCGAACATATTTTCGAATGTCAAGTATCGGGGAGGAAATATCGAACACTTTTTCGGAATGCATGTTTGCTTTTTTAATACTCATATGTTATACTGAAAAAAAGGTTTGTACTGCTAAGAAAGGGGCTTTTATTATGGCACAGGGAAAGATCACTGCCAAACAGCAGGAGATTTTAGATTATATCAAGGATGAGATTTTGAAGAGAGGATATCCTCCGGCAGTCAGAGAAATCTGTGAGGCGGTCCATCTCAAGTCTACCTCTTCTGTCCACTCTCACCTGGAGACACTTGAGAAGAACGGATATATCCGACGCGACCCGACGAAGCCGCGCGCTATTGAAATTACAGACGAGAGTTTTCAGACAGTGCGTACGGAAATGTCCAGCCTTCCTATAATCGGCAGGGTCGCCGCAGGTCAGCCGATACTGGCAGAGGAGAACATCGAGAGTTATCTTCCTATCCCTGCAGATGCCGTACCTACAGGTGCGCCATGTTTTGTCCTGAATGTACGCGGGGAATCCATGATAAATGCCGGGATTTTAGATGGTGATCAGATTTTTGTACAGAGCTGTCAGGAGGCGGAAAACGGACAGATTGTTGTGGCTTTGATAGAGGATTCCGCTACTGTAAAGACATTTTACCGCGAGAAAGATCATATCCGCCTGCAGCCCGAAAACGATGTGATGGAACCTATCATAGTAGATGACTGCCAGATAATCGGACGTGTATTCGGCGTGATGCGCATTTTACGTTAGGTCAAATGCGCTGTGCTTTTCAGGGTAGCTTATTTACACATCTCAATTTTCACAAAAAAAGCTTTCTTTTGTAAAAGAATACAAAACTGCCCGGCAGAGGTTATCCTGCCGGGCAGTAATAAAATACGATGATACAACTTTGAGTATATCTTTTGGCTGTTATACTTCTTCTTTGCAGAACTGTACAGGATCAAGCTGCTTTCCATCTCTCCAGATACGCTCCAAATCATAGAACAGACGGTTCTGACGATCAAATACATGAACTATCATATCGCCGTAATCCATCAGTATCCAGTTTCCAGTCTGATAACCCTCTACATTTTTTAATGTATATCCTGCTCTTCCCAACTGCTCTTCCACATTGTCTGCCATCGCCTGTACCTGATTACGGTTGTTCCCGCTGGCGATCAAAAAGTAATCTGCCAAAACAGAGACTTCAGAAATATCTATCAGGGAAATGTCTTCTGCCTTCTTATCTTCCAGCGCTTCGATAGCAAGCTGGGTCATTTTGGCTGCCTGCGTCATACTGTTCCTCCATTTTTATAAAAATCATAGGTTTTCTGTGTCATGGAATCAATTTCCATATTTCCGCCGTTTAAATAATTTAGCGTATCCTCTAATGCCATCAGGAGCGCTTTATCTAAATCCTCAAATGCAATACGACGAATTTCTGTCAGATTTGGAGCCTGCTTTCTGCCCGGTTCGATATAATCTGCCAGCCAGATTATCTTCTCCAGCAAGGACATGCCGGGTCGTCCGGTTGTATGGTTCAAAATCGCATTTATCACGTCCTTATCCGTAACGCCATATTTTTTCATAGCGAGGAAACTGCCGACCTTGGCATGCAGCAAAAACGGATTTGCCTGCTCATAGGCATTGATCGCGATATTGTATTTTTCACAGATAGAAATCTTTTTTTCATTGGTCAGGCACTTGGCACAGTCATGAAGCATACCTGCCAAAATGGCGTTGTTGATATCCGCGCCGTAGCGCATCGCAAGGGATGCCGCCGTATAAGCGACGCCGAGCGTATGCTCGTAACGTCTGGCATCGAGATTTTTTTCCATTGATTTGCGGATTTTACGAATATCCGGCTCTTTCATGCGGAAAAACTCCTTTCAGCTTTCTGTGTAATATCCGTTTTGTTCGAGAAAAAGACGGACGTTTTCTGGTACCAGATAACGGACTGACTTTCCTTTTTTCAGGCGTTCCCGGATTTGGGTAGCAGAAATACCGATATGGGAAGCCGGAAGAAAACGGATGTCCGCACAGTATTTGTCTGACAGATACTGCGCCTGTCCTATCAGGCTCTGCTCTTCGCTTTCTTCCCGGACCGCAGCTACCGTAATACAGCCTGCAAAAATCCTTTCAGGATGCTTCCAGCTCTCCATATGAAACAGGGTATCTGCACCAACAATAAAGTAAAGCTCGCTGTCCGGGTGCATTCTTCTTAATACCTCTATCGTTTCATAGGTATAGGAGCTGCCGGGACGTACGATTTCCATATCGGATACCTTAAAATAGGGATTTCCCTGCGCTGCAAGCATTGCCATACGCAGGCGGACAGCTCCCGGAAGTATTTGCGAGGAATCCTTCATATAAGAACAGCCGCTTGGGATGAGCAGTACCTCATCCAGCCCATAAAAAGTCCTGGCATTCTCTGCCAGTATCAGATGCCCGGTATGGATCGGATTGAACGTCCCCCCTAAAATACCGATTTTTTTCATGCATACACCGCCTTTTTCCCTGCCAAAACGGATTACAGAGGCAGTTCGATCTTTTTGTGTTCTTTGCTTTCTTTATATAAGACAATCTTTTTGCCGATAACCTGAACGACTGTGGAATGTGTGCGCTCTGCCACGATTTCCGCAATTTCGCGCGGGTCGTCAAAACAATTTTTCAATACGGCTATTTTGATAAGCTCCCGGGTATTGAAAGCCTCCGCGATAGCAGCCGTTCCCTCCGGAGTAAGGCTGGATTTCCCGATTTGGAAAATGGGATCGAGACTGCTGGCGAGCTTCATCAGATATGCCCTCTGTTTGCTTTTTAATTCCTTCATGGATGTTCTCCTATTTATAATAATCAAAGGAAAGTCCGTACATGCGTACTGTGTCGCCTTCCTGAATGCCGAGTTCTTCCAGCTTATCCAAAATACCCGCATTTTTTAGGAAGCTCTGGAAAAATGCGAATCCTTTTTCAGATTCCAGATTAGTATATCCGAGCATTTTTTCAATCTTTGGACCTTCCACAACGTATTCCTGCTCGAGTTCATCATAGGTAACGGTATAGGGATCGTCCGAAGCCGCAAGCGCCATTTCAGGAAAATATTCCTGTTCAAAAATAGCAGGCTTATCGTCCAGTCCATCCAACATACGACGTACATCGTACAACAGCTCTGTAACGCCCTGACCGCTTACTGCGGAGATAGGATATACCTTGATACCCTTAGGCTCAAATTCCGCCTTTAAACGCTCCAGACCAGACTCCTCGGGATCATATATCGCATCGACCTTATTCGCTGCAATGATTTGGGGTTTATTTGCCAGCTCTTCACTGTAATTTTGCAGTTCGGCATTTATCGCATAAACATCTTCTACCGGATCGCGCCCTTCGGTACCGGCCGCATCTACCACATGGATGAGCACTTTAGTACGTTCTACATGACGCAGGAATTCATGACCGAGCCCAATTCCTTCTGAAGCACCCTCGATCAGCCCGGGAATATCTGCCATAACAAACCCCTTCGCGTCTGAAAGGTCAACAACGCCCAGATGGGGATTTAAGGTCGTAAAATGATAATTTGCTATTTTAGGACGCGCGTTGGATACGCGGGAAAGAAGGGTGGATTTTCCAACATTAGGAAATCCTACAAGTCCTACATCCGCAATGACTTTAAGTTCCAGCAAAAGCTCCAGCTCCTGCGCGGGCTGGCCGGGCTGCGCGTATTTGGGCGCCTGCATCGTGCTCGTTGCATAATGCTGATTGCCGTTTCCACCTTTACCGCCTTTTAACAAAACGACTCTGCGGTTGTCGCCGGACATATCAACGATGACTTTACCGGAATTAAATTCCTTGATGACCGTGCCTTCAGGAACCTTGATGATGATATCGTTTCCGTCCTTGCCGCGGCAGTTCTTTTTACCGCCTTCCTGCCCGTCTCCGGCCTTATACTTCCCGACATGACGAAAATCGGTCAGGGTATTTAAGCCGTCGTCTACTGCGAATATCACATCGCCGCCGTGTCCGCCGTCTCCGCCGTCGGGACCGCCTGCAGGCACATATTTTTCACGCCGGAAAGAGACATGTCCGTCGCCGCCCTTTCCGCTTCTTACATAAATTTTCGCTCTGTCTGCAAACATTCAGTTCTCCTGTTTATTAAATCAGTTAACGTTTCTATTAAATGAAAAGACCCCAAACAATGCGTCTGGGGCCTTTTTCTCTGGAAATGCGGCCCGCTCTTGGCGTCCGCTTATGATTCATAATGATGCTTACTGTTCTACCGGATATACGGAAGCCTGTTTTTTATCTCTTCCTTTTCTTTCAAATCTCAGCACGCCGTCCACTTTTGCAAATAACGTGTCATCGCCGCCGATGCCTACGTTAATGCCGGGATGAATCTTGGTTCCACGCTGTCTGTAAAGGATGTTACCAGCCTTTACAAACTGTCCGTCCGCTCTCTTTGCACCAAGGCGTTTGGATTCGGAATCTCTGCCGTTCTTGGTAGAGCCGACACCCTTCTTATGAGCAAAAAACTGAAGGTTCATATTGAACATTTGTTACACCTCCTCGAATTTCAGTCGCAGGTATTTCTTCCCGTACTGTTTTTCAATGTCTTTCAGACCAAGGATCATCGTATCCATCAAAAGAGCTGTCTGCTCATTGACAGGATTTAAAAATACCACGTCTATCACACCGTCATCCTCGCCCGCGACAACCTCCATCGGCTCTTTTGCAAAAGCCTCTATCGCATTGATCGTGTTAATAACAAGGACTGAAACGGCAGCGCATACAATATCATGTCCGCTTTCCGCATAGCCGGCGTGTCCTGTACAGGTAAATCCCCGATAATCATCCTTTGTCTTCTTTACCAGAATCGTCGTCATAAAACATACCGCAGCGCTTTCCTAAAAGGATTAAGCGTTGATCTTTTCAATTTTTACCTGAGTGTATGCTTGTCTGTGACCATTCTTCTTGTGGTAACCGGTCTTTCTCTTATACTTGTAAACGATGACCTTCTTGCCTTTGCCTTCGCCTACTACTGTAGCGGTAACAGTTGCACCTGCTACGTCTGCGCCGACCTTTAAGCCGTCATTGCTTACTGCGATTACCTGGTCAAATGTAACAGTCTCACCAGCTGCTAAGCCCAGCTTCTCAACCTTTAATACATCGCCCTCAGCTACCTTGTACTGTTTGCCACCTGTTGCAATAATTGCGTACATCTAGGACACCTCCTGTCAAGCGTTAAAATAAATTAACGTTACTCGCTAACTTTGGTGACGCCAAATGGCGTACTTTTACCTCGTTATGCGGCATACTCATAGAGTGTAGCACCCTGTCTATGATTTGTCAATCCTGTTTTTATAAAATTTTAAGCAGATGTTCAAAATATTCCGGAAGCGGCGCACATGTCTCTATATATTCCCCTGAAACCGGATGGACAAATCCTAGGACCATTGCATGGAGTGTCTGCCCTTCCAGCTTTGGATAAGGACATTTTTTAGGCCCATAAATGCTGTCGCCCAAAAGAGGATGTCCGATGGACGCCATATGAACGCGTATCTGATGGGTCCGTCCGGTTTCCAGACGGCACTCGATATAGCTGTACCCATTAAAACGCTGCAGCACCCGATAATGGGTGATCGCATCTTTTCCGTGCGTATGATTGACTGCCATTTTTTTACGGTCTGAAGGATCTCTGCCGATAGGAGCATCGATAGTACCTTCATCATTTTTCAAAACACCGTGAACAACCGCACGGTAACGCCTCACGATAGAATGGACGGCAAACTGGGTGGCAAGTGCCTGATGAGCTGCATCATTTTTGCAAATGAGGACAGAACCGGTCGTATCTTTATCGATACGATGGACAATGCCGGGGCGCATCACACCGTTGATGCCGGAAAGCTGCCCCCTGCATCGGAACATAACTGCATTGACAAGCGTGCCGGAATAATGACCTGCCGCCGGATGCACGACCATCCCTTTGGGCTTATTAACGACTAAAACATCGCTGTCTTCATAGAGGATGTCCAGCGGGATATTTTCCGGCTCGATGTCAGGTTCCTGTGCTTTTGGAAGCAGAAAGCTTAAATCGTCTCCTGCCCTGACCTGATAGCTTTGTTTTACAGGAATGCCGTTTACGGATACCCTGCCTTCTTTTATCATTTTTTGGATGAAGGAACGGGACAAAGAGTCGATGAGCGCTGCGATGCACTTATCGACTCTTTCCTCTTCCTGTTCTTCCGAAATCTGAAACCTGAAAAGCTCCAGCTCGTCTGAAACGGTCTGTGTCATTGCTCTTTTTTCTCACTTTTCTTTAAACTCAAAAATTCAAAATCTTCTTCCTTCATATGTCCGAAAAAGACGAGGAAAAGACCTGCGATACAGATAAATGTCACATAAATGTCTGCAACGTTAAAGATAGGGAAGTCTATCAGGGAAAAATAAATAAAATCCACTACATAGTCAAGCCTTACACGGTCGATAAAATTGCCCAGCGCACCCGCCGTCAAAATTCCTCCGAGGATATGCAGAAAGATATATTTTTTCTGTGCGGGCATCCTCCAAAGTGTATAGAGGCAGGCGCACAGGATAAAAACAGTCATTATCACAAAGAAAAGCTTTTGTCCCTGAAGGATTCCGAATGCCGCGCCCCTGTTTTCAAGATATTTTAATTCCAGAACGCCGGGGATGAGCATGAGGGAATCCTGACCTTTTAAATAAAGTACTGCAAGATATTTTGTAAACTGGTCGAACCCGACTAAGACTGCCGCGATGAGCAGGTCGAGAAAAAACATCTTCTTATTTTTCATATCAGTCCTCTTCCCGGAAATTTAATTCCTCAACAGCAGCTCTCATTTCCTCTTCTGTGACCGTATCATCTAAAAGAGCATGACCTATCTTATCCAATACAATGAAGCGGATATGCCCGTCACGCATTTTTTTATCCGACTTTGTAAAAGAAAGGATTTTATCCACATCCAGCTCATCTGCCGAGATAGGCAGATTGAAGGGAACGAACATATCCCTTATCTCATAGTACTCTTCCATGGGGATGAGTTCCTTTTTCCAGGAGATATAAGCTGCGGCAATACAGCCGAGCGCAATGCACTCTCCGTGCAGCATGGAAAATCCGGATGCTTTTTCAATCGCATGCCCGATAGTGTGTCCGAAATTCAGGAGAGCCCGGTCGCCTTTTTCCTCCGGATCTTTTTCAACGATAGCTTTCTTTATTTCACAGCTTCTTTTTATCATCTTCTGAAGCGTTTCCGGATCGCGTTCGCATATCTCATACATGTTTGAGATGAGCCATTCATAATATTTGGAATCTTTGATAAGCCCATGCTTCATGACTTCTGCAAATCCCGAAAAATACTGGCGTCCTTCCAGTGTCTGGAGCGTGTCCGTATTTACATAGACAAGCTTGGGCATATGAAAAGCGCCGACCATATTTTTGTAAGAATCAAAATCTACGCCGGTCTTTCCACCTATACTGGAATCCACCTGCGAAAGCAGCGTCGTAGGAATCTGGATAAAGTCAATTCCGCGCAGATAAGTCGCCGCTGCAAATCCTGTCATATCGCCGACAACGCCTCCGCCCAGAGCGGCGAGAAAGTCTCCGCGGTCAAAATGGCGCTCTATCAAAAATGCGTACAGCTTCTGGATTTCCTCAAGCGTCTTATGTTCCTCTCCTGCAGGGAGCACAAATATCTCCACCAGCTTAAAACAGGAAATAAGTGCTTCTTTTACCTGCTCTGCATACAGAGGCTCTACGTTTGTATCCGTAACAATACATATCTTAGCCTCCTGATATCCTTCTTTCAACTCTTCTGTAAGCTCTGCAAAACCATTTGTCAGCAAGATATCATAACAGGGCTTTTTATTATAAGAAACCGTCAATCTTTCTTTCATCTTTCTGTGTCCTTTCCTGGTATCTTAAAAGCATGCGCGTCACGCGCCAACGCTGCCGTCAGGCAATGATCCCTTTTGCGTAGGTGCGCATAATCTATCTTTCATACGATATAAAAGTTTCTTTCCTCTCGTATGAAAAAGAACCCTGCAAAGCAGGATTCTTCTGCATTATCTGAAGCATTTTGCCTATCAAACCTCTTTTACGTCAAGGGAACCGGAAAGTATCTCCTGAAAATCTCCGGAAATATCCACGCTTGCAGGTGTGATGATAAAAATAAAATGAGATATCTTCTGGAGGCTGCCGCTGATGGCATAGCAAGAACCGGAGGCAAAATCGATAATACGCTGGGCAACATCGACATCAATGCCTTCCATATTCAGCACGACAGTGCGGTTTGCCAACAGGGTCTCCGTAATCTCTCTGGCATCCTCCACCGTAGTGGGCTTAATCACACATACCTCCATCCCGGCACCGGATCTGGTGCGCGGAGTTGCATGCATCGGCGTTACCTTTGCAGCAGATTTTTTCACCGGACGAGGATCGTCATCATAGGAGTCGGCCTTCTGGATGCTCTTTATCTTGGATTTCTTTTCTACAGGCTGTTCTTCCTCATCGTAATAATCATCATAATCGTATCCGTCATCTTCATCATCGTTGAGTTTCATGTAGCCTAAAAATCTGTCCATTACTCCCATGGTTTCAAAAATCTCCTTTATTCCAGATCAGCCAGTCGGCGCATACCGAAGATTCCTGTGCCGACGCGAACGCAGGTGGAACCTTCTTCAACGGCTGTCATATAATCGTTTGTCATACCCATGGACAAAATGTCCATAGAAACATTATCAATGTTTTTCTGTGCGATGTCAACAGATAATTGCTTCATCCGCTGAAAATATTTTCTGTTTTCTTCAGGGTCAGATGAGTTTGGTGCGACCGTCATAAGACCCTTGACAAATATGCCGGGAAGCGCAGCTATCTGCCCGATAAGACAGGGGGCTGCTTCAAAGGTGACACCGAACTTACTTTCCTCTCCGGCGCAGTTAATCTCTATCAAAATGTCGGTGGAAACACCCTGTTTTACGGATTGCCTGCTTATTTCCTCTGCCAGCCGCAGCGAATCCACGCTGTGGATAAGAACAGTCTTTCCTATCAGGTATTTTACCTTATTGCGCTGCAGGTGCCCTATCATATGCCAGCGGATGTCCTTCGGGAGCTGATCGTATTTATCGCACAACTCCTGTACTTTATTTTCACCGAAATCCCGGACTCCGGCATCGTATGCCTCCTGAAGCTCGGATACCGGCTTCGTCTTGCTGACTGCGACCAAAAGAACGCTGTCCACGCTGTGGCCGGATGCCTTCAGAGCCTGAACGATGTTATGCTGCACGTTTGTCAGATTGCTGCGGATCATGGTTTCCTCCTGAAATGTCATTGGTTGATGAGCTGGTCCGCATCCACAGTAGAAGCGTCCAGGACAATATAATCGTAAGGGCTTAAGCCATAAGTCGTATTGGGCTTGATAATGGCATATTCCTCGTTCTGCTGAAGCACCTGTATCTCTTTGAAATCTGCATATCCCTTATTAATATTATATACGCCTGTCAGACTGGCACTTTGCGAAACAGTAACCGTTTCATTAGAATCAGGCATGATAAGATGGTCACCGACTCTTAGAGAGGAATCATCCAGATAATAATATTCTTCCGTTTCCTGATATATCTGCGTTGCCACAAATTCCGTCGTAAGCCCGCCTTCCTCTCCGGTAGTCTCCCTGAGAACACCCGTTGCGCCGGAATTGCCCCCTTTTGTTACATAATCTTTCGGGATGAGGAAAAATTCTTTTGTAGTTATCGCAGAAACCGGAACTTTTAAGCCGTTTTCCGCATTGGCTATCAGCTCTATCTCCAAAAAGCGATCCGCTGCAAAGGTCACCATGGAATTGTTGAACTTCAGCTCTACGAGCACGTTCCCATCTCCGCCCGAGTCGATAACGTTGACCTGTGCCCATGATTCATAGCGGTTTTTCAGGAAACGGACCTTTAAATATTGCTCTTCCTCCAATCTTGCAGCTGTAGAACGATCCGTCTGAATGACAACAGACCAGTCTTCATCCGTACAGAGCCGGTAGAGAGGATCGGAAGCAGCGGCAAGCTCGCTGCTGATAAGCTGGCTCTTTTCATATTTTGATTCATCAAAATCCGCATCCGTCAGATCTGAAGCCTTTTTGGATTCAAAGCCGTCTATAGAGTAGGTGATAATACCGGATACCGGAGAATGACAGAGGGTAACCGGCTGACTGCCTGCAGCAGCGTTAATATCTCCGAGGCTATTGAGCACATTGATATTGGCGAGCTTTAAGACAGTTCCCTCCAGCTCATATTTGAAGTTATACACGCTGTCAAAGCGATGTTCGTCAAAGCCTGCACAGAAGCTAGAGACAGACGTCCTCAGCTCTCTGATATCGCCTTCTGAGAGTGAAACGTTATCGGCATTCTGTTCATCCAGAACCTCCCTGAGCTGTCCGCTCTGATCCACTGTGCATACGAGCTGCCCGCTTCCGACCCGCTCCCCTTCCCGGGCGTAATAATTGATATAGCCGGCGCTGCTGCTCGTAACGATCGTTTCATTCCGCATGGCGATTCCTGTAAAAACATTATCTTCCGAAAGGACGCCTTCCTGCACACGGTAAGACACTACCTTTTCATCACGAAATAGATACATGACCACACAGATGATGATATATAGAAATATCGCACCGAAAATGACCATTCCCAGATTGATATTCAAAGGCTTGCGGTACTGCCTGATATTTCCGCCATGTTGTCTTGATGCCAAAAAAATCTCCTCCGGTATTAACGGGTTAAAAGTCCTGCTAAAAATAAGCCCCGGCACAAATTTCTCCGGGGCTTTTCTGGTGCATATCGAATACGTTCTTAGATGGATACAATGATTTTGGATCTCAGTTCCTCAGCTAAATCCGATTCATTCTGGGATACACTGAGTACGAAATCAACACCAAATTTTTCGCTCATCTGTTCCAGCTTTGCCACAACAGGCACTATGTTCTGGCCTTCCAGATTAGCAATCTTTAAGAAGCTGTCAAAATACATCTGCTCAAGGTCATGGTCCTGAGAGATGATACCGCTCACGAATCCTAAAAAGGCATCGCTGGAATCTACCATGTAATCAGGAACAACGATAAGTCTTATCTTGTTGTTGAGCTCATACATATGCTTTGGATTCTTATCCAGATAGACGATGCTTCCGTGAGCGTCCTTTACCTCCGTGTTCACTTTGTCGAGCAAAAATTTTGTTTTGCCTTCCCCTTTTTCACCTACGATTAATTGAACCATTGTAATCCCTCCTAAAGTATATTCATTCCTTGTGCGGACACATATAGGATATGTCTTATTATAGTGGATTTCGGTCAAAAAAACAACCCTCTTTTCAGCACAGTACCGGGATAAAACATCACGTTCCCGCTTCTTCCAAAAGGTCGCTCATCTCCGTGTACATGATGCCGCGCTCCTTGGAACGCAGTATCACAGCGATATAGGGATTGCCGGAAGTATCCTTTGCCAAAAGCACAAGACAGTTTCCCGCCGCATTGGTCGTACCCGTCTTGCCTCCTATTACCGTGACGGTCTCCGGTGCGCTATAATTGCCAGCCAGATACTGGTTTGTAGTCGTAAACGAAAGCTGCTTTTCCTTGCCGTTTTTGTCCACATAAACGCTGTCATAACTGGTCATTCGGATAATATCGCCCACATCGCCATATTTGAGCGCCTCATTGAATATCAGATACATATCATAGGCGGTCACATAATGGTTATCCGCCGTGAGACCGTGCGGATTCACAAAATGGCTGTTTGTAGCCCCTATCTCCTGAGCTTCTTTATTCATCATTTCTGCAAAGCCTTCGACTGAACCGCCGATATGCTCCGCAATGGCGATAGCGGCGTCATTGGCAGACTTTATCAAAAGCGCGTGCATTGCCTGATTGAGCGTCAGGCGATCGCCCTCCTGAATCCCGCAGGTAACCGCGCCGCTTTCCAGCTGCGTGGCGTTTTTGCTCACGGTGATCATATCATCGGGGTTGCCGTATTTGAGAGCCACTACGGCAGTCATAAGCTTTGTCAGACTTGCGGGAGCAAGCCTTTCGTGGATATTTTTTGCATATAAAACAGTATTATTATTCAGATCAAACAGACCGGCTGCCGTTGCCTCCGACATATCCACTACAGAATCATCCACATTGACATCGCCATCCACTACACAGAGCGAAGCAGCAAAAGGTTCTGCCGTTCTAAAACCGCTTTCTCCGATCACCCGGAAGCTGGATACCCTGTAATCCGGGTCATAGGAGAAGGCTACGGTATCATCAGAACAGCCGGAAGCGCTCACACAGACTGCAACGGCTGCGAAAAGCGCCACAAATTTATTTGTACATTTCACGCCACTCTAAATCTCCCCTGTCTAAGGACTTGATCAAAAGCTCCGCCGTTGCAAGATTAGTTGCCAGCGGAATATTATGCATATCACACAGACGAACAACTGTGTTGACATCCGGCTCATGGCTTTTAGGCATCAAAGGGTCACGCAGGAAAATGACCAAATCCATCTCATTGTGCTCAATCTGGGCGCTCATCTGCTGTTCTCCTCCCAAATGACCCGCCAGATATTTATGAATGTTCAGATTCGTAACCTCTTCTATCAGACGTCCTGTCGTACCGGTGGCATAAAGACTGTTTTTACTTAAAATGCCTCTGTAGGCGATGCAGAAATTCTGCATGAGTTTTTTCTTCGCATCATGTGCGATCAACGCGATATTCATAATACCTTCTCTCCCATACTATAGATTATATAAATTTTTTCGCTGCAGCCCGACGTTTAAGACGAATCCTATCCCGATATAGACGCTGACGAGCGAGCTTAGCCCGTAGCTGACAAAAGGGAGCGGCAGTCCCGTATTGGGCATGAGCATAGTAGCTACTGCAATATTCATAAATCCCTGTATGCCTATCAGTGCCCCCACACCGGACGCGATGACCATACCGGCAATGTCCTTTGCCGACCGTGCGATAGATACGCAGCGCACCGCGATGAGCATCAGCAGGATAATGACTGCTGCAGAGCCGATAAAACCAAGCTCTTCCCCGATGATGGCAAAAATGAAGTCGGTCTGTGATTCCGGCAGGAAATTCGCATTTTTGACAGATGCGATGTCCGTATTGTTCAGACCCTTTCCCCAAAGCTGCCCCGAGCCGATGGCGATGACGGAGTTTATCTGCTGGTAAGCTTCGGCATCGGCATAAGCCTGCGGATCGAAGAAAGCCATGATACGGTTACGCTGATAGTCCTTGAGCAGCGTCTGGTCCTCTTGGACAACGATAGATAAAAAAACGAGGACGGTCGGTACTACGACCGCAAGGACGCTGCCGATTATCTTCCAGCTCAGTCCCCCTACAAATAAAAGAACGCAGAATAAAAGCGCAACCAAGATAGTCGTGGAAAGGTTCGGCTGTTCATGAATGAGCGCAAGCGGCGGCAGGATAAAAAAGATTGCTGACAGCACTATGCGCGGTGTATTTAACCTTTCCCTATATTTCATAATAAACTGTGCATAGAATAAAATCAACAAAATTTTTGCAGTTTCTGATGGCTGGAGGTCAAAAAAGCCCAAATCAAGCCATCTTTTTGCGCCATTTGCCTCTCTTCCAAAGAGCAGAACGAGCACAAGGGTAACGATGGCAAAAGCATAACCGAGCCAGGCCAGCTTTATCAGTTTTGTATAGTCTAAAAAAGCAACGATGAGCATGAGCACCAGTCCGATGCCCATGCCTATCATCTGCTTACCCTGCACACTCTGCTTTGCGCTCCCGATGGCGAGTATCCCTATCACGTTCAGTGCAGCTACGAGAGCCACCAGTAAAAAATCAAAGTTCTTCAGTTTGTAGTTTCTGAACATATCGCTCCTTTAGCTTATCTTATGCAGATCCAGAATCGGGATATTTGCATGAAGGGACATGCTTTTATCCTCCCGGCTGCGGCTGGATGCCTTGCTTATCTGAATCTCCATATTTTTTGTGTCTATTTTCATGTAGCGGGATATGACCGCGGCAATATCTTTTTTTATCATATCCAGGACTTCCGGCGAACAGTTGACCCTGTCAGATATCAGAAGGATTTTTAAGCGATCCTTTGCAACCTCACGGGAGGATTTTCGCTGTAAAAATTTAGGCAGTCTCATATGCGTCCCTCCTGACTTTTATGAAATATCCCGCTCACCTTCGTCCAGAATGAAATGGACACATCAAGGTTCAGATACGGTATCTCATCTCCAAGGATGCGCTGACATATATTGCGGTAAGCACGGCCCGCCAGCGTATGATTCCCCACAAGAGGTTCTCCCTGATTGGTCGCAACGACCACATTTTCGTCATCCGGCACAACTCCTATCAAAGGTACCGAAAGGATATCGACTACGTCATCCACGCTCATCATATCCCCGCGTTTTACCATATCATAGCGCATCCGGTTAACGACAAGATCAATCCTGTCAATGCTGGACGCCTCCAACAGCCCGATAATGCGGTCTGCATCGCGGATAGCAGAAACCTCCGGCGTTGTCACCACAAGGGCCCTGTCTGCACCCGCCACAGCATTTTTAAACCCCTGCTCGATACCTGCAGGACAGTCTAAAAGCACATAATCGAATTGCTCCCGCAAATGCTCTACAAGCTTTTTCATCTGGCTTTCATTCACAGAGGTTTTGTCACGGGTCTGTGCGGAAGGAAGGAGGTAAAGCCCCGGCCAGCGCTTATCCCGGATGAGCGCCTGTTTGACACGGCAGCTTCCTTCTACCACGTCCACGAGATTGTAGACGATACGGTTTTCAAGTCCCATGACCACATCGAGATTACGAAGACCGATATCGGTATCTATCAAAACCACCTTTTTTCCGGCTGCGGCAAGACCGGTCCCAACGTTTGCGGTGGTGGTTGTTTTTCCAACGCCGCCTTTTCCTGAGGTAACGACAATTACTTCACTCATATAAAAGTCCTCCGAACATGAAATATTTGCGTTCCCTGAAAAATACTGCCCGAGCTTTTGTTACAGCGGCAGTTCATTCAGTAATTCATTTGTAATGGACTGCATTTGTATCTCACCGCCGCGAACGCACGCCATGAGCGGCTGCATACGCCTGGCTTTTAAATGCCAGCGGTTCTTCTCTTTTGCTTTATATTTGAAATCTCCGATCTTTAATTTCTGCGGAGTCATTTCAAGCGCTGCAATAAAATGATGATTCATCCCGTCGCCGCCTGCATAGGCGCTTCCGTTGAGTTTTCCTAAAACAATGATGTCCTTTGCCGCCATCACGCAGCAGCCCTCTTCCACATCACCCAAAACAACGACGCTTCCTTCCGTTTCCAGTATCTGCCCGTTTTTTAAGCTTCCGCGATAAAATTGCCCGTCATTCCCTGCTTTCGGGAAATAACGTTCAAAGGCCTCCATCGATTCCCGGAACTGCCCCTGCCGCTGCGCGTTCTTGCCTACTACGCATATCACATTCAGCCGGCTGCAGCAGGTCAGGGCGTCCACAAGGGCGTTTTCCTCATCATCGCGCAAATCCCTGCCTTCAAAGGAGACTGCGACCCGCATATCCCCGAAAAAGCGGGCAGAATCCCGGAATTTTTCTTCTACACAAGAAAGCAGCTCCTCAAAGGGAAGTTCATCGTTTAAATAGACGGCGATACCGTCTTTATAACTTTTCAGGATAACCGGATTTTTCATTTCTCCCTCTCATTTCCGCCGCTGAGACGGCATTTGGATGAATCTTTGTCAGTCTCCGCCGCCCACGACTGCTTCCGGCGAAAGCGCGGTCTGACTGTTCAAAAGTGTACCGTTTTCATCCAGGTCAAAATAATACGTCATCACCTGCTTGGAAAGCTGGCAGGCATAGTCAGAGGAATAACCGTTCGCTATCCTGATCGCCATTGCAATCTCCGGCTGCTCATACGGCGCATAGCCTACAAACAGTCCATGGTTCGGACGGCTCTTATCCTCTTCTGCCGTACCTGTCTTACCCGCAACATTTACGGCAAACTCTTTATAATAGGATTTATTTTCCACTACGCCTCTCATTCCTCTGTGAATAGCGTCCCAGTAGGACTGTGGCATATCTATCGTATTACGGACATTTGCCTGATAATCCACCAAAAGGTTTCCGGATGTATCCGTTACCTTATCGAGAAGAGTAAGATCATAACAGGTTCCGTTGTTTGCGACTGCCGTCACATAACGAGCGAGTCCCGCAGTCGTAAAGTTATTCGTACCCTGTCCGATGGCAGACACGACAGAAAGCGCATCGGAAACCTTCGGGTCGGATTCCTCTATCTCAACGCCGGATTTCTCTGTCAGTCCGAACATATCCGCATATTTTGCAAGCTTTTCATTTCCAAGCTCCTGGTCGTATTTTTCTCCGGTCAGACCGAGTTGATATCCCACCTCGTAAAAGAATACGTTACAGGAATTGGTTATCGCTTCGGATACGTTCAGAGTACCATGCCCGCTCCTTTTCCAGCATCGCGGCTGATAATCCGAAAAACGCGTATAAATACCGGAACATTCTATTGTAGAAGAAAGATCCAGCACCTTTTCCATCAGCGCGGCCGAAGCGGATACCATCTTGTAGGTAGAACCCGGCGCCGTACGCATCTGGGTTGCATAATTCCACATCGGGCGGGAAAGATCCTCGCCACTGGAAATACGGGCATAATATCCGGAATCTATGCCGTTTGCCAGCCGGTTGTTGTCATAGCTCGGATAGCTGACAAGAGCCCTCACATCCCCGGTATTGACGTCTGTGAGCACACAGGAAGCGCTGTATGGATCGAGTGCCAACTGGGCGGGGGTTATCTCCAGATTCCGTATAAGATTTACCATAAAAGAAAAAGCAGAAACTACACCGGATTTTAAATCTGCAATTTCCTTCTCGCTGGGATTTATCACATCCTGTTCTACCAAAAGCATGCACATCTGAACTCCGGTGATACGGTTCTGTCCTATCATGTACTGCAGTATTTTTTTCTGAAATGCCTGACTATTGGAGAGCTCTTGAAGGATATACTCAACCAGCTGGTTGTAGACCTCGGCGGAATCGGAATATTTTCCTTCCAGAGGCAGCATCGTTACATCGATCCAGTTTTGGGATATCGCATATTCCAGATATTCCCTGATACTGATGACCTCATTTGTCGTCCAGTCGATATAAGTCTGATCGGTCTTGTCCACTCCGGTCAAAACATTATCATTTGGAAGCAGGTCATTGATGATATAGCTTTCATAAGTCCGGTACTCTTCCGGAAGATCTTTGTAGGCGGAAGATCCGCTTGTCAATTCTGTCTCCAGCCATGAAAGGACTTCGCTGCACCGTTTCAGATACGCCTGGTAAACGCTGTACTGCACTTCGCCCTCCACAGCGTCCGGCAGACGCGAAAGGTCGATCACATTGTTGTTAAAAAGTGCGGCATATACATCGTCTATCGGAATCTTTAAGTTGGCGCTGGAAACGTCGGAGGAATTATAGTTCTTGACGTTTATTATTTTATCCACCAGGATGCCTGCCACAAACTTTTCAAGAATATTGTATACCGCTGCCTGAAGTTTACTGTCTATCGTAAGATACACATCGTTCCCTGCAGAAGCGTCCACATGGTCGAGTACCTCGACCTCGCGTCCCATCTTATCGACGAATACCGTTTCATAGCCTTTTGTCCCCTGAAGGTACTCCTCCATAACTTTCTCGATGCCGGCTTTTCCGACAATATCAGTCATTTCATATTCTTTGACATCAGGTGCCTGTTTGACACCTTCCATACCTTCCTGACTGTTCAGCGCCGTCAGCTCTTCTGTAGATATCTTTCCCGTATAACCGATTATCTGCGAATAGTAAGGGCCATCTTTATATTTACGGATGGTGTCATCCACAATCTCTATCCCTTCAAGCTCGCTTTTGTTTTCTTCGACGGTGGCGACAGTTTCCTCTGAAACATTTGTCGCAATCGTGACGGGGATATATTTCTGATATCCGGTCGTGCTCATCGTATAGCGGATGGCGATGATATCAAGAAGTTCTTTTTTTGTATAGCCTTCTCCTACAACAAAAGATTCCTTATCATCCGGATCCGTGCGCCTTCCCACCTCATATCGGGCGGTTCCGCCAAGATATTCGATGATATCGTCTGCCGTAGCGTTTTTCTGGCGTTCTTCCAGATCAGATATCTTCGGCTCACCGTATACATCCGCGATAAAGCGCAGTCTTCTCGTTCCGGAGACACTGTAGGCAAACTCGCCGTTTTCATCTATGTAGATATTGAAATCACAGCTTATCGTATCTCCATTTTCCCAAAGGATGCCCAGCACCTCTTTTAAAATGCCGTTTATCTTGGCATTTTTGCCCTTGGATTCATAGACGTCTTCTATCGTCACAGAGCTGGAAAGTTCGTTATATGCGATAGGGATGCCATTGACATCATAAATATTTCCTCTCGTACTGGCGATGGAGCGTTCCTTTTTTATCTTCATCTCGAATTCCGCCTGCTTGTCCGCGCCCTCGACTATCTGCAATTGGAAGATGCGGTTGAACAGCACGCAGGTCATGACGAAAAATACGGCGTATAAAAATACCGTCCGGGAACTTATGAAATTAAAAAATATATTTTTTATCTTTTTTAACAATTATTCGGTACTCCCTCTATCCGCTAACAGCATCCGTTTATGAAGAAATAAGAGCAGCGGATAAAAAATGAATGCAACGACGATGGTGTAGACCGCTTCAGGTAATATCACATGTAATATATAGTAGCCGATATCAAGCCGTGCGCGCATAAAAAACATAATAATATAGCAGACGAGGCTGACACAGATATCTGCAGCGGCGATGACCCCCAGCGGGAGCAGAATGTCTTCCGGGAAAAAAAGCCTGTTCGCTTTTCCGCACAAATATCCGACATAGAGATACAAAAGTGCATAGAATCCGATAAGATCCCCTGCTCCGACCCCTGATGCAGCAGAAAGGCTCATGCCGTTGGCCGCGAAAAGATCTGCAAGAAGTCCACATGCAAATCCTGTCCACATGCCGCTCTTTTCCCCTTCCATCAGACCGACGGAGGCGGTAAGAATGATCAGCAGATTCGGCTTGATGCCGCTGAATGCAAACCACGGACAGACCGACGTCTGAAGCAGAAAAAAGCTCCAGACCAAAAAGGCGGTGACCAGAATTTTTTTCATAAGAGCCTCTCCTTTCAGTCCCCGGTCTGCTGTTTTAATTCGGTGATGACCAAAACCTCATCCAAATGGGAAAAATCGACTGCCGGAGTCACCGTTCCTGTTTTTGTCAGGTTATTGGAGGAAGCACTGATGGAATCCACATAACCGATGAGTATCCCCGGCAGATATTTGTCACTGATATTGCTCGTCACAAGCTTATCTCCTGCTCCCACTCGATTGTCCGGATCAGAAAGCTGTGAAAAACGGATAGTCCCATCCGACTGTACAGACTGCAAATCACCGGATACTATCAGATTCTCCGAAGTAGCGAGCACCGTAGCGCTGACACTGCTTGTATCGGAAATGACAGAAATCACTTTCGCATAATTTCTGCCGACGGAAACGACCCTCCCGACAAGCCCGCTTCCTGCCATTACATTGCAGTCTACCTGAATGCCGTCTTCCGATCCCTTATCAATTGTAAAAGAATAAAACCAGTTGTCCGCTTCGCTGGAGATGACCCGGGCACCGACCTTTTCATAGTCGGAATAGGTCTGATCCAACTCGTAGAGGCTTCTCAGATTGTTCAGCTCATAACGGTCCTGCTGGAGCTGATTATTTTCTATTGTAAGCTGGTCTATCTGCTCTCTGAGCGCCTCGTTCTGCGCCAGCACATCCTTTAACTGCGCCAGCTCTTCGGAGCGGTCTGAAAAATAACCGCCCACCTCCGCGATGCCTTTCTGGAACGGGACGACGATATAGCCTGCGATTCCTTTTAAAGCGCCTTCAAATATCGTAGTATTAAAGGACAACACCAGAAGAAGCGCGCACACGCCGGTCAGTATCAGGAGCAGCGTCTGTCCCGAGATGCTGAAATTTTTATGTTTTTTCTTGACTACAGGACTCATTTACCCATCCCTTCAATGGCATATGCGACCGATTTATATTTTTCGTCTTTTAAGATGCGTGCCATGCCGAGCACAACGCTTTCCATCGGACGTTCCGCAAGATTGACTTTAAGCCCGGTCGCCTGCTGTACGCGTTCTGCAAAATGGCTGACCTGACTGGCTCCGCCCGTCAGATAAATGCCATGACGGAAAATGTCCGCCCCCAGTTCCGGAGGAGTACGTTCCAAAATCACTTTTATACTGTCGATTATTGTATTAAAGTGCTCTTCCAGACAGGAATTTATCAGGTCGGTAGGAATTTCTCTTTCTACCGGAAGACCTACTACGATGTCCCTGCCGTAAACAATAGCGCCTTTTCCTTCTTTTTCAAGGCTTCCCAGAGACTGCTTGATATTTTCGGCGGTCTTTTGACCGATGAGCAGGTTAAATTCCTTGCGGACCGCCTGCCGGATAGCCTCGTCGAATTTTAAGCCGCCGGTCTTTATCAGACGGCTCAGAACGATGCCTCCGAGGGAAAGGATGGAAACTTCCGTCGTATCATAGCCGATGTTCACGACTAATACACCCTGAGAATTTTTTACATCGATATCCATACCGAGGCCGTCCGCAACAGCTTTCTCCACGACCATTATCTTACGCGCCTTTACGTTTGCTTCCTTAATAAGATCATAAAACGCGCGTTTTTCCACCTCTGTGATGTCGGTGGGAACTGCAATATAAAAATCTGCCGGGCGGATATTGCCTTTGGAGATATCCGAAATAAAAAACCGGATGAGACGTTCCATGTTGTTGATGTCCGCAATAACGCCATTTGACAGCGGATTGCTTATCTTGATGTTCGCCGGCGCTTTTTCGTACATTTCGTACGCCGAATTGCCATAAGCGAAGATATTCTTTTTGTTTTCGATGGCTATCATGTTCTTCTCGACCATGACCGAGTCGTCTGCAAGACTGTAGATTTTGATATTGCTCGTACCCAGATCGATTCCATATGCGTAATTTGGCACCATATCTTTCTCCTTCCTTATATGAGACCCGATTCCCGAAAGCTGAAATACTGCCCCGCCCCTACGATGATGTGATCCGTCAGGTTAAGCTGCATCATTTCTCCCAGCTCAAAAAGCCGTCCGGTAATCGCGGTATCTTCCCTGCTGGGCGACGGGTCGCCGCTGGGGTGATTGTGCAACAGAATAAAGCTGACTGCCTGTACGCGCAGCGCCTGCAAAAAAACTTCCCGCGGGGAAACGAGCGCCGAATCAACAGTTCCGACAGACAAAAGTTTTTCATGTACAAGCCTGCCCTTACCGTCCAAAAGCAACAGGACCGCACGTTCCACGTTCCCGCCGTCCGCATCGAACAGCGGGCGGGCATAAGCTGCCGCCGTTGCCGGGTCGGGGAATGCAGGAAGCTTCTTTCTCGTATAGAGCGATATCCTGCGCGCCAGCTCTGCTGTGCAGCAGATGCGTACTGCCTTGACCTGCCCGATGCCCCGGACCTTCATCAGCTCCGACGGTGAAAGGGACGGAAGCCCGGAAAGACCGCTGCGCGATCCCTTTGGAAGACGCAGCACTTCTTCCGCAAGCGCCAGCGCCGGACAATCCCTGTGTGCTTTCGAAGCGCTTTCTCCGACCTTTGGTCCGGTCCGCAAAAGCACTGCCAAAAGCTCGGCATCCGTTAAGGATTCTGCCCCTTTTTGAAGAAATTTTTCATAGGGAAGTCCCTGTTCTGCTGTTTTTTCTGAAGTTTTCAATAAAATATCCTCCGTTTCTCTCTCCTGAAACGGCGGACAAAAGCGTTCTCTTAGCTTCTGAAACAGTTACATCTTATCATACTTGTCATTTACTGTATAGAAACAAAAGAGAAATTTTTTCGCATCGTTCGACTCTTTATTACAAAAGCTGTGTCGGAATGCCGTTTATAACGCCTTTATCGACACACTGCTGGAGCGATTTCAAAATGCCGAATTTCGCATGCTGCCACGTCAGTCCTCCCTGAAAATAAACTGCATAGGGCGGCTTTAACGGGCCGTCTGCGGACAGCTCGATGGACGAACCTGAAACAAACGCTCCCGCCGCCATGATGACCTGGCTGTCATATCCGGGCATATCCCACGGTTCCGGCGTTACAAAGCTGTCTACCGGCGCAGCATACTGGATGCCTTCACAGAAGGAAATGAGCCCCTCCGGTGTGCCGAATTCCACCGCCTGGATGATATCGAAACGGGGCTCGCTGCCGTTCGGCACAACGCCGAATCCGAGCTTTTCGTACAGATTTGCCGCAAAAATCGCGCCCTTTAACGCGCCCGCAGTTACGGTCGGTGCCAGAAACAGCCCCTGATAAAAGGACGGGAGTGCCGAAAGGGATGCGCCGACCTCTTTTCCAAGACCCGGAGAGGTCAGGCGATAGGCTGCATTTTCCACGCACTCTTTTTTGCCGGCAATATAGCCGCCGATAGGCGCAAGACCGCCGCCCGGATTTTTTATCAGGGAGCCGACGCACATATCTGCGCCCACATCGGTAGGCTCTATCATCTGCGTAAACTCGCCGTAACAGTTATCTACCATACATATCACGTCCGGCTTGATGCCCTTGATAAATGCTATCAGCTCTCCTATCTGCTCCACGCTCAGCGTCGGACGGGTCTGATAGCCCTTGGAGCGCTGGATAGTCGCAAGCTTTGTGTTTGGTCCGATGGCTGCGCGGATACCTTCCCAGTCAAAGCTTCCATCCTCTTTTAAATCTACCTGACGGTAACTGATGCCGTATTCTTTTAAAGAACCTTTGGATTCACGGATACCTATCACTTCTTCCAGAGTATCATAAGGCTTTCCTACCGGAGAAAGCAGCTCGTCCCCCGGGCGCAGATTGCTCATAAGGGCCAGTGCCAACGCATGGGTACCGCAGGTGATCTGCGGGCGGACAAGCGCGGATTCCGCATGGAACACGTGAGCATACACCTCTTCAAGTGTATCACGTCCGATGTCATTATAGCCATATCCGGTTGTGCCCAGCAGGCAGGCTTCGCTGACGTGGCATTCCTGCATCGCCTTTAAAACCTTGAGCTGGTTGTATTCCGCTGTCTTGTCAATTTCTTCAAAACGGGCACTCAGCTCCCTGAGCGTTTTTTCTCCGTATGCGTAAACCTCGTGGGAGATTCCCATAGAGGTATAAATATCCTGTATCATTTTTTTAATTCCTCCGCTCGTGTTATCAAAAACTGTAAGATACTATTTTCGTCCAAAAATACGGACCTGTCAACCCATGTCACGTTTTTTTCACGTTTAAACCATGTGAGCTGACGCTTTGCAAAGTGCCTTGTATCCCGCTTGATCAAATAGGCCGCACGCTCAAGGTCGTACTCTCCATCAAGATACGATAAAATTTCCTTGTAACCGAGCCCCTGCATGGATACCATACCTTTTTTCAGCCCCTCGTCCCTTAAAGCGCGAACCTCATCAACAAGTCCCGATTCAAGCATTATATCCACCCGCCTGTCGATGCGCTCATAAAGCTTTTCCCGTTCGTCTGTCAGGACAAAATATTGAAACCGATATGCAGCTTCATTATTTCTCTGTTCTTCGTTATGGGCTGAAATTTTCCCGCCGGTCTGAGCATTGTACTCCAACGCGCGTATCACCCGCTTGATATTATTTTCGTGTATCTGCTGTGCCGCCTCCGGGTCGGCAGCTTCAAGCAGACTATGCAGATAATGTGCTCCCTTTTCAACGGCAAGCCGTTCCAACTCTTTCCGGTATCCGCTGTCTTCTTTTGTCTGTGTAAAATCGATGTCATAAAGCACTGACTGGATATAAAAGCCCGTTCCGCCCACAAGGATGGGCAGCTTCCCTCTGCTCAGAATATCTGCAATAGCTTCCTTTGCGAGCTTCTGAAACAAAACAACGTTAAAATCCTCTTCCGGCTCAAGCACATCTATCAGGTGATGAGGGACACCTCCCATTTCCTCCTTTGTCACCTTTGCAGAACCGATATCCATACGGCGGTATACCTGCATCGAATCGGCAGAAATTATCTCTCCGTCCACCGCTTTTGCCAATTCTACAGACAGGGCTGTCTTGCCGACAGCGGTAGGGCCGGTGAGTATCACGAGAGGCGGCAGTGCTGCCGATATGATATTATCCGATACGTTTGTCATAAAAATCTCCTATATGCTATATCTGTATCCGTTCTATACGATACGCTTGAATTTGCGTTCCAGCTCCTGTTTTGTCATCACGACCATGGTAGGCCGCCCGTGAGGGCAATGATAGGGATTATCCAAAGTCAAAAGCTGTTCCAAAAGCTCCTGCATTTCCGCTGCACTCATGCGATTATTTCCCTTGACAGCGGCCTTACATGCCATTGTGGCGATACGCTCTGCCACCGCAGACGGCGTTCCGGGACGCTGCCCGTTTGCCAGTTCATCCAGCACATCCTGCAAAAATTCTGCGCTGCAGTGTCCGTATAAGTCGCAGGGGACCGCCCGAAGCGCATAGGAGTTTCCGCCAAAGGAATCTATCTCAAAACCAAGCTGTGAAAAATAATCCTGATACTGGGTCAAAAGGGCGGCTTCCGCTCCGGTCAGCGTCACAATAACGGGCGGCATCAGATTCTGGCTTTCCGCTCTTCCCTCCTGAAAGCGCCGTATCAACCGTTCATATTTAACCTTCTCATGTGCGGCGTGCTGGTCTATCAGTATCATTTTATCCTGATAAACGGCTATCCAGTAAGTGTCGAATACCTGCCCCACCAGCCGGTATCCGTCCACCGCCTTTTTTGTAAGAAGCTTTTCCTCAAACAGATCCATCTGCTTTTCAATCGCAATATCTGCTTCTTTTTTTTCATAATCCTGCCGCTCTTTACTTACAGTTTCATGTAATCTCACTTTCTCAAAGGGCTGAGGTGGAAGAGAGGCTGTCGCCTTCAAAGAAGTTTTTTCCTCATGGGGAGGAGAAGCCGGTGCTGAATCGACCGCATCAGTCTCATTGACTGCCTCAGTTCCCTTTTTGTTTGAACCACCTTGTATTTTCTGAATTTTCGCGGTATTTTCAAGAGTATTCGGCGCCGGTTTTTGTTGACCAAGCCGGTCTATATCGTGTTTTTTCTGTCCTGCCGGAATCTTTGCTCCGTAAAAGGCGTTTTCCTCCCTCACCCTGCCTAAAGAAGACGATGCCGGTCTGTCCTTGATAAGACGTTTTGCCAGCTCTACCGCCGATCGTTCGGAAACTTCCTTTTCTTCTTTCGACTCCGTTTTTTCAGGGAGCGGTTCCCTCACATCAGAAAGACTCACAGAAGGTATCATCTCTCTTTCGTGCAATGCTTCCCTCACGTGCTTTTCCAGGAAATCAAAGACTGCCCTGTTGTCTGAAAACCGTATCTCCATTTTTGACGGATGAACATTGACATCTACAGCCTCTGTGTCAATCTTCAGATGCAGATACGCCATCGGGAATTTATGCTGCATCAGATATCGCTGATATCCGCTTTCTAAACCTTTGGAAAGTATCTGGCTTTTAATATACCGGTTATTGACAAAGAAAAACTCAAAATTTCTGTTTGGACGGACCAAAAGCGGCGTTCCCAAAAAACCCTCCGCTTTCAATCCGTTTTCTTCGACCGAAAACGGGAATATTTCCTTTGCTATCTCACGCCCGTATATCCGGTAAACAACTTCCTTTAAGTCACCGCTTCCGGAAGTTGAAAAGCGCGTCTGTCGGTTTTGCTGAAATGTAAAAGAGATATCGGGACGCGACAGAGCCATGTGTTCCATCAGGCTTGCGATATATCCGCCCTCCGTCGCAGGCGTTTTTAAAAATTTTTTGCGGGCGGGCGTATTGAAAAACAGATCCCGGATAATAATGGTTGTCCCTTCCGGCGCACCTATCTCCGAAAAGTCTCTTTCCCGTTCACCCTCTATACAATAGCGTACACCGGTCAGGCTTTCCCTGGTCTTTGTTATCAGCTCTACCATTGCCACTGCAGCGATGCTGGAGAGCGCTTCACCCCGAAAGCCGAGACTGTGTATCCTTGAAAGATCCTCTACGCCTCTTATCTTGCTCGTAGCATGGCGGAAAAAGGCTTTTTTAACCTCATTTTTTTTGATACCGGAGCCGTTATCCGTCACACGGATAAACGTTGTCCCGCCATCCTTTATCTCCACTGTAATAGCGGTAGCGCCCGCATCACAGGCATTTTCCACCAGTTCTTTTACAACGCTCGCAGGGCGCTCCACCACTTCCCCGGCGGCTATCTGGTCGATAGTCTTATCGTCCAGAACCATTATCTCAGCCATGGCACATTCTCCTTTTTAACAGTTCCCCCAGCGGTTTTTCAGCTTGTTCTGCAAACGGTAAAGCGTATTCAGGGCGTCCAGAGGCGTCATCGTGGAAATATCAACGCTCTTTAGCTCTTCCAGAACATCCTCGTCCTTTACTGTATCAAACAGGGATATCTGCTCTAAGTCCACCTCGTCATAATGCTTCTGTTTTTTGGCAGTGCTGTCCGTATCTACGGAAATACTCTGGACTTTTTCCGTAATATCATTATCGGAAAGCTGCTTTACGATCTCCTTTGCCCGGTCTATCACCATGTCCGGCACTCCCGCCAGACGCGCCACCTGAATTCCGTAGCTTTTATCCGCACCGCCCTTGATTATCTTACGTAAAAAGACAATATCATCGCCCTTTTCCTTGACTGCGATACAATAATTGTTCACATTCCCTATTTTGCCTTCCAGCTCAGTCAGTTCATGATAATGCGTCGCAAACAATGTCTTTGCTCCTAAAAGCTTGCGGTTGCTGATATGCTCTATCACTGCCCAGGCAATAGAAAGCCCGTCAAAGGTAGAGGTTCCCCGCCCGATCTCATCCAGTACCAGAAGGCTTTTGGGCGTGGCATTTCTCAGAATATTTGCAACCTCGTTCATCTCCACCATAAAAGTAGACTGTCCGCTGGCAAGGTCATCCGATGCGCCCACGCGGGTAAATATCCTGTCCACAATGCCGATATTTGCCGTCTTTGCAGGGACAAAGCTGCCTATCTGAGCCAGCAGTACAATAAGTGCCGTCTGCCGCATATAGGTCGATTTTCCGGCCATATTCGGGCCTGTGATGATAGCAATACAATGTTTTTGATTATCCAGATAAGTATCGTTTGTGATAAACATATCATGGTCCGTCATCTGCTCTACCACCGGATGTCTGCCATCACGGATATCTATCACGCCCTTTTCATTCAATGAGGGACGCACATAATGATTCCGCTCCGCCACAAGAGAAAGAGAACAAAATACATCCAACCGGGCAACTGCTTTGGCGGTCCGCTGTATCCGCTCTATCTGGGAAGCTATCCTATCGCGCACCTCGCAGAATTTATCATATTCCAGAGAGGTCAGTTTGTCCTCCGCATTTAAAACCATATCCTCCAGCTCCTTTAAACGGGGCATGGAATATCGTTCTGCATTGGTCAGCGTCTGCTTACGGACATAATCCTCGGGAACCATGTCTTTATAGGAATTGGTCACTTCCAGATAATAGCCGAACACCTTGTTATATTTGACGCGCAGATTTTTGATGCCGGTGCGCTCGCGCTCCTGCTCCTCGAGCTGTGCCAGCCATGTTTTCCCCTCAGTCTTTGCCGCGCGCAGCTGGTCTATCGTCTCGTCAAATCCCGCCTTTATCATGCCGCCCTCCCGGACAGAAATGGGAGGCTCTTCCTCAATGGCATTTTCTATCATCTCGTACAGATCGGAAAGAGCGTCTGTTTCCTGTTCTATCTTTACAAGCTCTTCACAATCAAAATCCGCCAGAACACTTTTTATCGCAGGAAGCATCTGCATAGAATTCCTAAAGGCGATAAGATCCCTCGGATTCGCAGTCTTGTAGCTTACCTTTCCCAAAAGCCGTTCCATATCATAGATGGCATTCAGATATTCGCGTATCTCATCCCGCAACATGGGCGCTTTGCAGAGCTGTTCCACCGCGTCTAATCGACGTTCCATTTCCTCTCTGGAAATGAGGGGCTGCTCTATCCAGCTTCGCAGCATCCGCGCCCCCATCGCTGTTTTTGTCTTGTCCAGGACCCATAAAAGAGAGCCTCTTTTTTGTTTTTCCCGCAGCGTTTCCGTCAGCTCCAGATTACGCCGCGTGGAAGAATCCAGCAGCATATACCGGCTTGTCAGATACGGATACAGGTGCGTAAAATGGGCAAGACTGGTTTTCTGAGTATCGTACAGATACTGTAACAGCCCGCCTGCCGCAATCAGACCGTTTGGAAATTCTTCCACTCCAAGCCCCGTCAGAGTGGATACATGAAAATGCTTCTGCAGGCATCTGCGACACATATCTTCATCAAAATAGTGCGGTTCCAGCGAATAAATGGTGATATGAAGTCTGTTCTTCAAATCCTCCAGATCTATCCCGCTCATCAAAAGGGCATCGTTGCAGATGATTTCGGAAGGATGATATTTGTTGATCTCATCCAACAGTCTGCGGGTATCCTCCACCTCCGTTACATAATAGTCGCCCGTCGTAACATCCGCGATGGAAATACCCGTTTTTCCCGTAAAAAAAGCGATGCACATGAGGTAGTTGTTCTTCGACTCCTCCAACGCCTGCACGTCAAGATTCGTACCCGGCGTCACGATGCGCACCACATCCCGTTTTACCAGTCCTTTTGCCTGCTTCGGATCTTCCATCTGCTCGCAGATCGCAACCTTGTAGCCTTTGGAAACAAGCTTATCCAGATAGCCTTCTACTGCATGATAGGGAACACCGCACATGGGCGCACGCTCTTCAAGTCCGCAGTTTTTCCCGGTCAGCGTGATTTCCAGCTCCTTCGATGCAGTGAGCGCATCTTCAAAAAACATTTCGTAAAAATCGCCCAGACGATAAAAAAGGATGCAGTCCGGGTACTGTTTTTTTGTCTCCAGATACTGCTGCATCATAGGCGTTAATTCTGCCATCTATGTATTTCTCCTTTATGTCTATAGTAAAAATGCGGATATGCTGTTATCGCATACCCGCATCTAATCATACCACAATTCCTGAATCCTGTAAATTATGAGAGGGATTTTTTCAGCACATATGCCCCGTATAATAAAATCCGTGACACTCTTCCAGCTTTACATCCACAATCTTTCCTATCAGGGCGTCCGTTCCCGGAAAATGCACGATAGTATTATTGGAAAGCCGTCCCGTCATAAGAGAACCATCCTGCTCATTTACCTCTTCCACGAGGGCGGGCAGTGTCTGTCCCGCAAGCCGCGCTACCTGCCTGCGCGCGGTATCCTGGACTGTCTTTAATACCCGGTCAAAGCCTTCCTTTACGACCGCTTCGGAGACCTGTTCCATCGCAGCCGCAGGCGTTCCCGTACGGGGTGAATAAATAAATGTAAAGGCATTGTCAAATCCGACTCTTTCTATCACGTCTATTGTGTCATCCACATCTTCTGACGTCTCGCCCGGAAAGCCTACCATAATATCCGTTGTCAGCGATATATCCGGTATCTCCCGGCGTATCCTGTCCGCCAGCGCGATAAACTGTTCCTTTGTGTAATGACGGTTCATTGCCGTAAGTATCTTTGTCGAACCGGACTGTAACGGCAGATGCAGATGTCGGCAGATTTTTTCGGATTCCTTCATCACCTGTATAAGCTCATCGGAAAGATCCTTCGGATGAGATGTCATGAAACGTATCCTTTCAATTCCGTCTATCTTTTCCACTTCACGCAAAAGCTGTGCGAACGTCATCCCATTTTCAAGGTTTTTGCCGTAAGAATTCACATTCTGTCCCAGCAGCATGATTTCTACGACACCATCGGCCGCAAGACAGCGAATTTCTTCAAGGATTTCCTCAGGGCGACGGCTCTTTTCCCGCCCGCGCACATAAGGAACGATACAGTAAGTACAGAAGTTGTTACATCCGAACATAATATTGATACCGGATTTGAACGGATATTTGCGTTCCACCGGCAGTTCCTCTACAATCTGATCCGTATCCTTCCAGATATCGATGACCATCCCGCTGGATTCAAACATCCGGCACAAAAGCTCCGCAAATTTAAAAATATTATGCGTGCCGAATATCAGATCCACAAAGCGATAGCTTTTCTGTATCTTTTCTATCACAGAAGGCTCCTGCATCATGCACCCGCACAGCGCCACGCGCTTATGAGGATTTTTGCGCTTCATGCTGTTGCAAAAGCCGAGACGTCCATATACTCTCTGATTCGCGTTATCACGCACGGTACATGTATTATAAATGACAAAGTCCGCATCTTCGCTGTCTGTAAGGGTAAATCCCACATTTTCCAAAACGCCGGAAAGCTTCTCGGAATCGCGGGCATTCATCTGACATCCAAACGTCACAACGGCCGCACTGAGGGCATGTCCTGCTGCCTCCGTCTCCTTCTTTACATACTGACGGCATTTTGCGATAAAATAATACTGCCGTGCGGGCTCCTGTTCCGGAGGATTTCCGGTTATATCGATTTTATCAAAGTCTATCGGTTCATACATCATTTGTGATATTTCCTTTCCGATGTTTCTTTACTCTGCATAGAGCGAAACGATGTTTTTCAAAATCTCCACGCAGCTTATCATGGATTCCACGCAGATATATTCATAACGCCCGTGATAATTCATGCCGCCGGTACACAGATTCGGGCAGGGAAGTCCCATGAAGGACAGACGCGCGCCATCCGTTCCTCCGCGTATCGGGGAAATAACCGGAGTCACACCCGCCTTTTCCATCGCCTTAACGGCGTTATCTATCAGATGGGCATTGTCCGGCATAATCTTTTCTTTCATGTTGAAATAGCTGTCGTGGATGTGTGCTTCACAAATCTCCCGTCCGTATTTTGCGTTCAGAAAATCAACACATTGTGCGAAAAATGCCTTTTTCTGTTCAAATTTCTCTCTGTCATGATCCCGTATTATATAGTCCACGGTAACCTCTTCCACAGTGCCTGAAATGGAATCTGCATGATAAAATCCTTCATACATTTCTGTAGAAGCAGGGTTTTCATAAACAGGCAGCAGACTCTGGAATTCCTGTGCCAGAAGGATGGCATTCAGCATTTTGTTTTTGGCACTGCCCGGATGGACGCTCCTTCCATGCACGACAAGTTTCGCACCGGCAGCGTTGAAATTCTCATATTCCAGCTCGCCTAAATCGCCGCCGTCAACAGTGTATGCAAAATCTGCTCCAAATCCTTCCACATCAAAAAAGTCTACGCCGCGTCCCACTTCTTCATCCGGTGTAAATCCAATGCGTATCGTACCGTGCAAAAATTCCGGATGGGTCAGCAGATATTCCGCCATCGTCATTATCTCTGCCACACCCGCCTTGTCATCTGCACCCAAAAGAGTCGTCCCGTCAGTAACGATAAGGCTCTTTCCAACAAAGCGGCAAAGCTCCGGATTTTCCTGTTCGGAAAGGATGATATCTTTTTCCTCATTCAAAACAATATCGCCGCCTGCGTACCCTTCCACAATGCGAGGATTTACATTCGCCCCGCTCACGGCAGGAGACGTATCCATGTGGGCAATAAAACCGACTGTCGGTGCCTGCTGCCCTTCAGGAAGGTTGGAAGGGATCGTCGCGTACACATAACAATGCTCCTCGTCAAATCTGATATCGGATGCGCCCATTTCCCCCAGTTCCTTTACAAGAAGCCGCGCAAGATCTTTTTGCTTTTCTGTGCTGGGCACAACATCGGATTCACAGGATTCGGTATCTATCTTTACATACCGCAAAAATTTTTCAATAACTGCATTCATTTTGATTGCTCCTTTCAGCCACGGGTCTGTCCGTTCCCGCATATAGTATATTTATAACTTGTCAGTTCCTTTAAGCCCATAGGCCCTCTGGCGTGGAGTTTCTGGGTGCTGATGCCTATCTCCGCACCGAAGCCGAATTCAAATCCGTCTGTAAAACGGGTTGAAGCGTTGACATAGACGCAGGCAGCATCTATTCCATTCAAAAAGCTTTCCGCATGCTTCTTATTTTCCGTAATGATAGCCTCCGAATGTCCCGTGCCGCAGCGGTTGATATGCGCAATCGCTTCTTTAAGTGAATCTACGGTTTTTACGGAAAGGATCAGCGACAGGTATTCTGTTTCAAAATCCTTCTCCTGTGCAGCTACACAGCCCTCCAGCGGAAGAAAAGAACGCTCATCCGCCCGTATCTCCACATTTTTATCAAGAAGCTCCCGATACAGTCGCGGCAGCAGCGATTCACATATCTTTTCATGCACGACCAGCGATTCGCAGGCGTTACATACGCCAACTCTCTGGGTTTTTGCATTTAAAATGATGGGTACCGCCTTATCGATATCCGCATCCTCATCCACATAGATGTGGCAGTTTCCGGTCCCGGTCTCAATAACGGGAACCGTACTGTTTTCCACAACGGTGCGGATGAGCCCTGCACCGCCCCGCGGGATGAGTACATCCAGATAACCGTTCAGCCGCATCATCTCCTGTGCTGCCGCCCTGTCAGCAGAATGAAGGAGCATGACTGCATCTGTACAAATACCCTGCTGCTCAAGCGCGCCCCTCAATACCGTCTCAATGGCGATATTGGAACAAAGCGCGTCGCTGCCGCCCTTTAACATCACTGCATTCCCGGATTTAAAACACAATCCAAAAGCATCCGCCGTCACGTTCGGCCGTGATTCGTAAATAATTCCTATCACACCGAGAGGAACACGCTTTTTGGTGATCTCAATGCCATTCGGACGCACAAAGCTCTCTATGACTTCCCCTACCGGGTCAGGAAGCTTGGCTACCTGACGGAGTCCCTGCGCCATCGCTGAGATACGGTCGCAGCTGAGCATCAGCCGGTCCATAAGCCCTGCCGACATACCGTTTTGTCTGCCTGCCTCCATGTCCTTTTCATTTTCAGAGAGGATATACCCTGCCTGTGCTTCCAGCGCATCGGCTGCAGCATTGAGCGCTCTGTTCTTAGTGTCAGAATCCAGCAGTGCGAGCTCATATGCCGCCTTTTTTGCACGTTTTCCCATTTGTATCAGTTCCGTCATCTGCCTGTCCTCCTCATATAAAAAACACAATTATGAGCATCTTTTCATTTGCTAAATTGGAACGCGTATGACCCTTTTTTCCGTTACGACCATATCCATTCCGACATCATGAGGCTGTGCCGGAATGTAGTCTGTAAGCTGGCATTCAAAGCAGAGCCCCGCAAGAAACGGACGATCCTGCTTTGCGGCCGCCCCCAGATAACGGTCATAATATCCGCCGCCGTAACCTATCCGGTCTCCCTTCCTGTCAAAGACAGTCCCGGGAACTATCATGAGCGTTCTGTAGCCTGCGGCCGGAATATAGCATTCCCCGCTTTCCCGGGGCTCTAAAATCCCGCAAAATCCGGAAATGAGCTCTGAAATACTCCTGATACGGTAAAATATCATTTCCTTTAATTCCGGAGATACCTTCGGACAGTAAACTGCTTTTTTCAGTTCGAGTGCCGACTGTATCAACTCCCGCGTCGAAATCTCCGTCCCGAACGAAGCAAACGTCAGAACAGTCTGAGACTCCTGCCATTCCGGGAGCGCGGTAAGATTTTGAAATGCCTGACGGCTTTTTTGAATCCGCCCTTCTTCTCCCAGTCCATCCCGCCGCTCTTTTCCAAGAGTGCGAAGCTCTTTTACAGAAAGGCTCCCTTTGCGGAGCTTATCGTCAATGGGCAACCTTATTCCCATGGGTCTCGCCCAGGTTTTCAATAGTTCCATCAGGATTCTGAATGCTGATATTGTCCAGCTGACTTTTGATATTCTGACGGATGTTGGCAATAAATTCCTTTCTCAATAAAGCCTGTTCCTGCTTTTCGTCTTCCGTCAGTCCTCCGGGTGTTTTTGATTTGTGATAAAGCGCGTTGATACGCGCGATTTTTTCATCTATCGTCATGTTTCCTCCTGTTGGTGATGTGTAAATATCAATTTTTATGCAGTTTTGCAATAAAGGCAGGGAGATCGAAGTCTTCCTGTTTCTCCGCCTTGAACACAGTCCCGCAGTTTTCACCTTTGATGATGCTGTGGATGATCCGGATGTCCCTGCTGTTTGCGATGACCATATCTGTGCCGGAAGCGGCTGCTATCTGAGCCGCAGTCAGCTTTGTAGACATCCCGCCGGTACCGACACTGCTTCCGGTAGATCCTTTTGCCATGCTCAGAAACGTTTCGTCCAGATGTTCCACAGTTTCAATAAAACGGGCATCCGGATTTTTCCTGGGGTCGTCTGTATAAAGCCCGTCAATATCCGAAAGAAGAATAAGCAGGTCTGCGCCTATCATAGACGCTACGATGGCGGAAAGAGTATCGTTGTCCCCTATCTCTATCTCATGGGTCGCAACCGTATCATTTTCATTGACGATTGGTATCACTCCAAGCTTAAACAGCTCTTCAAACGTATTCTGGGCGTTGGTACGATTCATATCGTTGTCTACCGTATGACGCGTCATGAGTATCTGCGCGGCTATCTGATCATATTCTGAAAAAATCTTCTGATAGGTCATCATAAGCCGCGCCTGTCCCACCGCCGCGCACGCCTGTTTGACGGCGATTGGGTCGCGCTCCATATCTTCCGAAGAAAGGCGGACCGCTTTTTTCCCCTGTGCAATTGCGCCGGAAGAAACCAGCGTCACATCCTTTCCCTGGTTTTTCAGGTCACACAGTTCCCTGACGAGCACTTCCAGCCGGACATAATCCATATCCCCCGTCTCCGGATGCTGCAGGGAAGAGGAGCCTATCTTGATAACGATACGTTTTTTATCCCGAAATGTATCCCGTAAATTCATCTTAATCTCCATTATTAAATATTAAAAGGCGCCCACTCCGACGCTATCTTTTCAGCGATCCGCATACCGTCCATTGCCGCAGAGGTGATGCCTCCGGCATACCCTGCGCCTTCTCCGCACGGATAAATCCCCCTGATATTCGCCTGCAGCGTCTCGTCCCGGCTGATGCGCACAGGCGATGAGGTCCGGCTCTCTACACCGGATACAAGGACGTTCTCATCATCAAATCCGGGTATCATATGCCCGAACTGTTCCATTCCGTCTTCAAAAGCTTCTTTTAACGACGCCGGAAGAATTCCCGCTACATCCGCAAGCTTCCACTGCCCCCGGACAGCGGGGGTAAAATCCGGCGGGATATGTCCCGAGGACGCCCGTACAGAAAAGCTTCCATAGCGCTGTACCGGAATTGCTCCCTGTCCGGCTTTCCAGGCGGCCTCCTCTAAGCGGCGCTGGAAAGCGATTCCGGAAAGAGGTCCGTCTGCGCCAAAATCTTCGGGTGTGACAGAGACGATTATCGCGCTGTTGGCATTTTGACCGTCGCGTCTGCTGTAGCTCATGCCGTTTACCGCCGTCCGCCCCGGTTCACTGCTGGCGTTGACCACATAACCGCCGGGACACATGCAGAAGGAATAAACGCCCCTGCCATTGCCCGCCTTTGCTGTGACCTTATAAGGGGCAGCCGAAAGATGCTCCGGCTCTGATACGCCATACTGAGACTGATTGATGAGCGTCTGCGGATGCTCCACGCGAAGTCCGACCGCGAATGCTTTCGGTTCCATCTCAAGCCCGTCTGAAAGCAGCTTTTCAAAAGTATCCCGTGCGCTGTGCCCGATGGCAAGGACCGCCGTCTGGGTGTCCAAAATCGTTCCGTCTGAAAGCCGGATGCCCGTGAGCCTCCCGTCCTTTACACAGATACCGTCTGCCCGCGTACCAAAGCGCACCTCACCGCCGCAGGAAAGTATCGTCTTTCTCATATCCGCGACTACGCCCGTAAGAACGTCCGTCCCGATATGAGGCTTTGCCTCATATAAAATCTCCGGCTGTGCGCCGTGCTTTACAAATATCGAAAGCGCTTCCCTTCCGCGTCCGTCCTTATCCTTAATGAGCGTATTGAGTTTTCCGTCCGAGAATGTACCAGCTCCGCCTTCTCCAAAAGAAACATTGGATTCCGGATTCAGACCTCCTCCGTTCCAGAACGTCTCAACATCCCTGCACCGCTGCTCCACCGCCTGTCCCCGTTCCAGAAGTATCGGACGATATCCGTGAACGGCAAGCAGATAACCGCAGAAAAGTCCGGCAGGTCCGGTGCCGATAATGACGGGACGATGTTCCAGCCGACGTTCTCCCGGCTGCGGGAATACATACCGTTTCCCGGTCACAACCGATACGTCTCTGCTTTTACTGCGCTGGACGCATTTCTGCTCTGAAATGCCGGAGACATTTACGTCCAGCACATATATAAGCCGTATATCCGGCTTTTTGCGCGCGTCCACAGACTGCCTGCGGATTTCCAGCCGCACTATCTGTTCCCTTTTGATATGTAACAGCTTCGCGGTCTTTTCATACAGTTCCTCCAAAGAATGTCCCGGAGACAGCTTGAGCTGCGAAACACGTATCATTTCCGGTCTCCTTTCCAATTTTCTTTTGCTGTTTTTGCCGGGAGTTTCCTTACACGCTCCCCTTTTGCGGCTTCTTCCCCCGCAATATGTCCGCTGGTCCATGCCCACTGGAGATTGTAGCCTCCGCATCTGCCATCAACGTCGAGCATTTCCCCGCATAAAAACAATCCGGGAATTTTGATGGATTCCAGATTGTCATTTACTTCCGCAAGGCGGACGCCGCCCATACAAACCTGCGCATTCTCTACGGGGTTTACTGCGCAGATATGCGTTTCAAGCCCCCTCATCCGGGAGAACATCTGAAATATCTTCTTTTTGGCAGCAGGACCGACAATGTCTCCGGGCTTTAGCCCTGACGTACTCAAAAAGAAAGCCGCGAGTTTTTTGTGGAGCATTCCTTCCACTAAAAACGCTGCACTCATGCCTTCGCATACCCTGTATTGCCGACGGCAAAGCTCTTCCCATTGTCCGGGCTTAAGCTGCGGGAAAAAATCGATGGATGCGCTCACTTCTTTTTTAGAAGACAGCGCCTCGGAGGCATAGCGGGAAAGCTGAAATACCGGAATACCGGAAATACCGTAATCGGTAAGCTGCAGCTCCCCTGTCTCTGAACATATGGCTTTTTTATCTGCAAACAGCATGATATCTGCCGGACAGCGCACGCCGGACAGCGACTTATAAAATTTTTCCTGACAGCGCAGCGCCGTCAGCGCCGGGAGAGGCTTTTTCACAGAAAGCCCCAGCCCTTGAGCCAACTCATAGCCGCCAAGCTTTTCGCGTGCCGGTACGCCCGCAGGACTGCCGCAGGAAAGTATAAGCGTATCAAAATGCCACGTTTTTTCCTGCGTTCGCACAGCAAAACGGGATTTTGAGGAAGGCTCCTTATTAATGCTCCGAATTTCTGTATCGCACACCACTTTGATATTCAGCCGTTCCAACTGTTCCAAAAAAAATGAAAGCACCGAAGACGCCTGACCGCTGTATGGATACAAATATCCATTTTTATCAGTAACATACAGGCCGTTCTCTTCCAAAAAACGCAGCATTTCCTGTGTCCCGAACCGTTCAAAAAATGCAGGCAGACGCTCTGCGCTGCCACTGCGGTAATCCCGCAGCACATCCATATCCAGATTTCCCAGATTGCACCGTCCGTTTCCTGTTGCCAGCAGTTTTTTGCCAATCCGGTCCCGGCGCTCCAATATCGTGACGTCAGCGCCCCTTTGCGCGGCTGCGATAGCCGCCATCATGCCCGAGGCGCCGCCCCCGATGATACCTGTCCGCGTCATATCCGCACACCATCCTTTTATCATATGCGTCAACTATATCACGCTTCGGCATATGAAACAAGAAATTTTTCCAGACTGTCGGCTGAAACATCGCTGTAACCGGCCAAAACTCTTTTTCGTATCCGGGGTGGGAGCGTCCGGGCATCTAATGCAGTCCGCAAATACAAAATGCCCGTTTCCTGCTCGTAAACTGTCACCATATTATGCTCGACGACCAATTTAAAAGAAGACGGTCTTTCATGTTTCCGATAATTTTTCCGTACCACTATCTGCTCCGGAGAAAAGGAAAGCAGTTCCGCATTTAAAAATCCCGCCTCCCGCTCCTTTAAGGAGGCGGTTTCCTGAAACTGTATAAAGAACCGCTCCGTTTCCGTTCTCGAACAGCCTATCAGCCTTACAGGCAGCGATGACAGCTCCTGCCTTTCGCTCCCTTCGTCCAGGTTGCAGATGCGGACAACCATTTTCGTGGAAGCAGTCAGTCTGACGCCTCCGGACGCGGTCTGTTCAATACTGTCTCTCCGGTTTCTGTCCGGCAGATCGGATAAAAGCATAGAATTTTCTCCTGCATCAAAGGGAGCTTCCCTTCCCGGATAAAAAAAGGCTTCTATTTGGAAAGCACACAAAAGTCCTCCTGCGAACAGCATGCAGGAATATAGAAAAAAGCAGATTCTCTTGAAAGGGCGCATAGGATTCACCTCATTTCAAAGTATCCGCTTTTTTCATTCTTTTATTCCTTCTGTCATCAGGATTCTTTTTCACACTATCCCCGGCGGGACCGGTATGTCATAAAAGCCGCAGCAGGCAACCAAACCGTATCATCCACTGACCTCCGGGCATACACCGCAGCTCCCTCCTCGTCGCTCCTTTCAACAAGAGTGATACGACAAAATATGCCAGTAAACCTAGCGTGCCGCTGAATATCGCGCGGACAGGACTCGCCGTATTTTTCAGAAGAAGCTCCGAAAACAGAAGGCACACCCCAGCCATTACCGCACCGCTGATGCAGGGTGCAAGAAAGATACGTCCCCAGCTCACCGATATCTTAAGCTGACGCCGGACGGACATCAGTAAAAACAGGCAGAGCACGAAAGCTGCCAGCGCATCCGCATATACCGGACTGTACAGCTTCAGGTCGAGCAGCGAATGAAAAATATAAAACGAACCGAGACGGACAGCCATACATAAAAGCAGTCCGGCCCACAGATTGTAATACAGCTCTACAGAAAACAATATGGCTCCCAACATAAAGGACAATCCCCCGAAAACGATGCCAAGCGCCGAAATACGCATAGGTCCATAGGCATCTGTCAGGCTTCCCTCTTTAAAGAGCGTTCCCAAAACCGGCTCTGCCAGAGCTGCAAACAGAACTGCAGCCGGAACCACATACAGCGCCGTGCAGCGCAGCGCCAGCATACACTTATCTCTGCTCTTGCGCAGACTGCGCCCGGAAAAACTAAGCTTAAACTCCGGCAGCATCCGAAACGCCAGCGCCAGTGCCCCGAATAAAACGGCGCCGACCAGCGGCAGGCATTTTCCGACATATACTCCCCATTCAGAAGGAGCGCCGTTTTTCAGGAACAGGACGCTTTCTCCGATCAGACCGGATACTAAAAACAGCGCTGGAATACAAACAGGCATCGCATTGCGGATAAGCGCCGCCCAAGTTTCATTTGTTTTATGCTCCGTTTCATCCTGTTCCATCCTGCGAAGCTCTTTTCCTGCCGCAGTCCATGAAAACAACAGACCGAACATGCAGACCAAAGCAGATATGAAAAAAGCCGCGGCTGCGCCGAGCGCACCATAGGCAGGACCATAGGAGGGGTTCTGTAAAAGTGCTCCCACCTTTTTACCATATCCGTGCAACGGAGCAGCAAACAATGGTCCTAAGACAAAGCAAAAAAGCCCCAGCATCCCATTCCAGAACCGGACCGGCTTTTCGTTTCCAAAAGCGTCAAGGATGCCCGACAGCGTCCACAATAAAGACAAAGGCAAAAGCGCCGCCAGAAAAATCTCAAACGGCATTGCTGCCAGCGGAAGCTCCATCAGACCGCTGCACAACAAGGATGTCAGCGCATACCCGGCTCCCGCCAGAAAAAGGCTGATAAAAAAGACCGTTCCCAGCGCCCTGCCCGCTATGATGCGGGCGCTGCGGATATCTCCCAGCTCTGTACGCCTGCGTATCATCACGGATACCGAGCGGGCACATCCTATCCCGAGCAGACAAAACAGAAAAAAGAACATCTCCAGCGCCACTGCCCAATAAACGCTTCCCTCATCGCCGAATATATTTACAAGGCGTACCGGAGCAAATATCCCGAGAGCCAGACACAACGCAAAAAACAGACTGCCTGCCCAGTCCGGGAGCACTATGCCGCTTTTTCGCCTTATTTTCTTATGTCTCTTTTTTGAAGCCATATCGCCGCTCCCCTCATCTGTCTGAGCAGTCCCTTGTCAGCCCGAGGCTTTCCAAAACCGCTTCCTGCTTTTGTTCCATCACTGCCGCTTCCGTTGGCGTTTCATGATCGTATCCGCAAAGGTGGAGCATACTGTGCGCCACGAGAAATGCAAACTCTCTGCGGACGGAATGTCCGTAACTTTCCGCCTGGGAATAAATACGGTCAGTACACAAAATGATATCGCCGAGTATCAGCTCCCCGCTGTCGGGGTCAAAGCAGTCCGATTCGCATGCTTCCGCCACTGAAAAATCGGCTTCCGCTTCAAACGGAACGTTTGGAAAGCTCAGTACATCCGTTTCTTTGTCGATATTCCTGTATTCTTTATTGTAAAGCCGGATTCCCTCACTGTCCGTTATCAAAACATTGACTTGAGCCTCATAGGGACAATTTTCGCTGTCCAGAGCAGCTTCCGCTACCTGACGGCACAGCAGCTCTTCGTCAAATGAAAAAACCACTTCTGTCTCGTTCTCCACATATACGGTCATTATCGTCTGTCCCTCCCGGATTTTTTCTCTTTTGTATCCGCCTTCTGCGCAGCGCCGTCTTTGGGCAGCCGATTCCCGGCGGAAAGGCGCTTCGCCTTTAAGATGCGCTCTTGTTTTGCACTGCGGTACGCCTGTTTTGCTTCATAATTCTCATATGCCTTGACGATTTTTTGTACAAGCGGATGACGCACCACGTCTTTGCTCGTCAGGTTACAGAAAGCGATATCGTCCAGATTTGAGAGCACTTTTACCGCCACGTCCAGTCCTGACTGCACGCCTGCACCGAGATCTTTCTGAGTGGAATCTCCTGTGATGACCACCTTGGAGCCAAAACCGATACGGGTCAAAAACATCTTCATCTGGGCAGGCGTCGTATTCTGTGCCTCATCCAGAATGATATAGGCATTATCCAGCGTGCGCCCCCTCATATAAGCCAGCGGCGCCACCTCAATGAGCCCTTTTTCCATATTTTTCTGAAAACTCTCCGCTCCCATTATCTGATAGAGCGCGTCATAGAGCGGGCGCAGATAAGGGTCTACCTTGCTCTGCAAGTCGCCGGGAAGAAATCCGAGCTTTTCTCCTGCCTCAATGGCGGGACGGGTCAGTATGATACGTTCCACCTCGTTGTTCTTAAAGGCAGTGATCGCCATCGCCATCGCGAGATAGGTCTTCCCGGTCCCGGCAGGCCCTAAGCCGAACACGATCATCTTATCGCGTATCATATCCACATACTGCTTTTGTCCGAGAGTTTTGGGCTTCACCGGTTTGCCGCTTATCGTATGGCAGATAAGGTCGCCGTCTATCTCCAAAAGAGCCTCTCCCTGATTTTCCATTTCCATTGCTATCGCATAGTCCACATTCTGTTCAAGAATGGGATTTCCCCTTTCTGCAAGCTGCTGGAGCCGCGAAAGGACGGCTGCCGCCGAAGCGACAGCCCCCTGGCTGCCCCGAATATGCACAGTACCGTTCCGGTCAACGATATCTACGCCAAACGACCGCTCTATTTTTTTCAAGTGGCAGTCAAACTGCCCGAAAAGATTGCCGATATAGGCGCTGTCCAGTTCTAATATCTGTTCTGTAAATGCCATATAACACTCCGTCAGGTTCCGGACGCATCAGAAACCGGTTGGGCGGCGTCTTCCGAGATTTGCTGAAGCACCGCAGCCGGCTGCCGCATCGTGAGGCTGCCCTGCAGCATCAGCCCGTCCGCTTTTCTTACTATTTTAACATCTTTTTGGGTAATTTGAACCCCTTTTTCCTTCAAACCGCCAATTATTTTTTCCAGACGCGCATAAACGAGCTCCTTTGCGCTTTCTTCCTTATAGACCGCATCTACCGGAAGATATTCCCGATACGTTATCTTTCCTGTAAAAACAGGTACATCTATCTGTCCGAAAAGCCGCAGCTTCTCCTGCTCTATCACTTCATCATACCTGACATAACTGCAGCTTCCCGGCGGAAACAGGATACGCCGGGAGCCAAGCGTGATAAACCGTTTTATCTTTTTGCGTCCGGTATAATTTTTATACTGACAGGAAAATGGCTGAGTCAGGTGTACCCGCTTTGTCGTTTCTATCAAGATATCACCATCTGAAACGACTCGCCCATATTCCCGCACCGTCTGATCGTCATTTTTAACAGGAACAAGGCCGCTTATCAGGATATCACCTTTTTTTACATTATCTCCCGCCTTTACAAGAGGCACGCCACTGCGGGTCAATATTGAAACAACCGTGCCGTCCGCCGAAGCGACCATATCCGCTCCATCCGGAAACGCACCGTTTTCCCGATGTTGCTCCTCCTTTGATGGAAGGTCATTTTCCTTTACCTGCACCGTCACCTTTGTCCCGTTGATTCCGACAGAGGCCCATGTTATCTGATGGAAGCCTTCCCGCAAAGCTTTTTCCAGCTCGCCCGTATCCAACGCATTTTTTTTGCTTCCATAACAGACTCCTTCCTGTTCCAAAAAAGCATACAGCTCGTCATCTGTTATCATACGGTTACCGCAAAGCTCTATCGCCCATACGAAACGGGACATGAAAAAAATAAAAAACAGGCAGAGAATGACGCCAAAGACAAACATTTTGCGCCGCCTTACATCCTGCGCTAAAAAAGGCAGCCCTCTTTTTTCTAAAACGGCTACCTTTGTTTTTGTTTTGCGGACAATTTCCTTTAGTGTAAAAAAATCCGGCAGGCTCATATACATCGTATAACAGCCGTCGAGATTACAGACTCCCCATATAAGGATTCCCCTGTTCGTACACAGGTTCATAAAGCGTTCCGGGGAATACCCCCATACCCTGAGCTTGACATAGCCCCTGCAATATCGGATGATGCCTATCATATCGCCTCCGTTAAAGATACCGGACTTCGGAAATCTTTCCTTCAATCTTCATATCCTCATTCGTATAGTAAGCGATGGAAAGACCTTTTCCGCCAATCCTGATCCGGCACGTCCTGCCCTGCAGCAGGATGTACTCAGACGTGTATTCCAGAATTCCCCGATAATTTTCCACCAGAAGCTGGTCATTTCCCGTAACCGTTACGATGGACGCTCCGAGTACTGTATCTTTTGGAATTCGCAGGGTCTCTGCCAGAAGCTCTTTTGCAGTTTTTGAAGGTTCAGCGGCGTTTATACCGCCCTTTTTTTGATTTCTGCTCATATAAAAGCATATGAACAGACGCGGTCATTTATGATAAGGTTCGTTGCAGGCGATACGATACCCCCGGTATATCTGTTCCAGCAATATCACACGCATGAGCTGGTGCGGAAAAGTCATATCTGAAAAGCTCAGCAGATAGTCTGCCCGTGACAGCACGCTTTTATGAAGGCCCAGAGAACCGCCTATCACAAACACGATACTGCTCACGCCCGAAATCCCAAGCTGCTCGATTTTTCTGGAAAACGCAACGCTGTCCAGCTTTTTGCCTTCGATTGCCAGAGCGATACAGTAATCCGTATCGCGGATATGGGAAAGCAGGCGCTGCGCCTCTTTTTCTTTAATCTGCTCTATCTGCACAGCACTCGCATTCTCATCGGTCTTTTCATCTGCAACTTCTGTAATCTCCATTTTGCAGTACCGGCCGAGGCGCTTTTTATATTCAGAAAGCGCCTCGCGGTAAAAAGCTTCTTTCACTTTGCCGACCGCCAGCACCGTGACCTTCATGAATCCTGATATATCTGGCCATACACTTCATCTACGAAGTGATCCAGATAATCCTCGTTAAGATTTAAAAAATTCTCGGAAATACGCCGCTTTATCTCTGCACATCGTTTAAAATATGCTTCTCCTCCATCTTCTTCCTCAGAAATCCCAAGTGCACCGTCCATTTCTGAGGCGGAAAGATTCTCATTGCAGTAGCGCAGCAGCTCTTCCTTGAGCGCGCTTTCCTTTACTGCCTCCGACGCCTGTTTTTCATAGGATTTAAAAGAACTGATACCCATGACGATAAAGACGATAAAAAGTCCTCCCATAACGATACATGTTGTGACCTTTGAAAAGGTATTCATGGAGAGCGGCAATATTCCCGTTACCAGAAGAAATACAAATATCAGCCCGATGATGCCAACCACCAGAAGCGTATATGCGCCGGAACGGAAATTTTCCGCTTTCTGCGAAGCCTCCTGAAAAACGCCGGCAGAAGTCCCTGGTATTTTCTCTGTCTCTTGTGCCGCTTCTTGTTCCCCGGGCTCTTCTCTCCTGCGTTCCATCCAGAAAACAGACAGTATCTGCTGTGCGCGCTTTATCTCTTTTACATCGACCGTTACCCGGTACAGATCGGCTTCCTTACAATCCGTCTGTGCCGAGTCGATACCGTTGCTCTTTAAAAAGCGAAACAGCTCCTCCATCTCCTCAAGACTCCCGTCCGCAACCTCTCCCAGCTCTAAAAGCTCATCCACCAGCTCACAGCCGCAGTCAGAACAGGTGCGGATGCCGTCCTGATATTCATTTTTACATTTTGGACACCAAGGCATATCTAAGTCCTCCTTATTTATCAGAAAGATATTCGTCTATGCCCTTTGCTCCGGCCTTTCCCGCACTCATTGCAAGGATGACTGTTGCCGCCCCTGTCACTGCATCGCCTCCGGCGTAAACGCCTTCTTTTGTCGTCTTTCCGTTCGTCTCATCAGCAACGATACATTTCCACTTATTCGTATCAAGCCCTTCTGTGGTGGAAGAAATAAGCGGATTCGGGGATGTTCCCAGCGCCATGATAACAGTATCCAGCTCAAGCGTAAACTCTGAACCGGGAACTTCCACAGGACGGCGGCGTCCGGAAGCATCCGGCTCTCCCAGCTCCATGCGGATACAGGTCATGCCCCTGACCCATCCCTTTTCATCTTCCAGAATCTCTGTCGGATTGGTGAGCAGGTCAAAAATAATACCCTCTTCCTTTGCATGATGAACCTCTTCCGCACGTGCAGGCAGCTCCTCTTCACTTCTGCGGTACACGATATGTACCTCTGCTCCAAGACGCAGGGCAGTTCTCGCCGCATCCATCGCTACGTTTCCTCCGCCGATGACTGCAACTTTTTTGCTCTCCATGATAGGTGTCGCGCTGTCTTTCTGGAACGCCTTCATCAGGTTGCTTCTGGTCAGGTATTCGTTTGCAGAAAAGACGCCGTTGGCATTTTCACCGGGAATTCCCATGAATTTGGGAAGCCCCGCGCCGGAACCGATAAACACTGCAGAATATCCCTCTTCATTAAGAAGCTCATCGATAGTCACCGATTTTCCGACAATGACATTTGTCTCGATAGATACACCGAGAGATTTAACGTTTTCAATTTCCTTTTTCACAACTTCTTCTTTCGGAAGACGGAATTCCGGAATACCATAAACGAGCACGCCGCCGGGTTCGTGGAGCGCCTCAAAAATCGTCACATCATATCCCATTTTTGCCAGATCACCGGCACAGGTAAGACCTGCAGGGCCGGAACCGATAACGGCTACTTTTTTCCCTTTCTTCTCCTTCGCGCCTTCCGGACGAATCCCCTGTCTGCCTGCCCAGTCAGCTACAAAACGCTCCAGCTTGCCGATAGAGACAGCATCACCCTTGATACCGCGGATGCACTGACCTTCGCACTGTGTCTCCTGCGGGCAAACGCGGCCGCATACCGCCGGGAGCGCGCTGGACTGTCCTATTACCTGATACGCACCTGCAAAATCGCCTTCCTTTACCTTTTCAATAAATCCCGGGATATTGATGGATACAGGACATCCCTGGATACAGCGGGCATTTTTGCAGTTTAAGCACCTCGCTGCCTCTTCCATTGCTTCTTCCTGATCATAACCCAGACACACCTCTTCAAAATTTGTTGCCCGGACCTTTGCATCCTGTTCCCTGACGGGAACCTTTTTCATCATATCCGCCATTATTCTTCACCTCCGCAGTGACCGCATCCGCCATGATGCGTATCTTTTTCCTTTGCTGCAAGATAAGCTCTGCCTTCCTGTGTCTTATAAAGCTGCTGACGCTGCATCGCTTCGTCAAAATTTACAAGATGACCGTCAAACTCAGGACCGTCTACACAGGCAAATTTGACCTTCCCGCCAACAGTCACACGGCAGGCTCCGCACATCCCCGTGCCGTCCACCATGATGGGATTTAAGGATACGACAGTCGGAATATTTAATTTCTTTGTCGTCAGGCAAACAAACTTCATCATTATCATCGGGCCGATGGCGATACACAGGTCATACTGCTTGCCCTCCTGCTCTACCAGGTCTTCTATCGTTTTTGTCACCATACCGCTCCTGCCGTAGGAGCCGTCATCGGTTGTCACATAAAGGTTTCCTGCAACCTCCCGCATTTCATCTTCTAAGATGAGCAGATCCTTTGTCTTTGCGCCAACGATTACATCTGCCATGATCCCCTGTTCATGCAGCCATTTGACCTGAGGATATACCGGAGCCGTTCCGACGCCGCCCGCTACAAAGAGTATCCTTTTTTTGGAAAGCTCTTCTGCCGTCTCCTTTGTCAGGTCGGACGGACATCCCAGAGGTCCTGCTACATCGCAGAAGGCATCTCCCGCCTTCAGGGAAGTCATTTCATGAGTGCTTGCACCCACAGGCTGAAAAACGATGATAATGGTTCCCTTTTCTCTGTCATAATCGCAGATAGTCAACGGAATCCGTTCGCTGTCAGCGCCTGTGCGTACGATAACGAACTGACCCGGCAGACAGGACTTTGCTATCCGCTGCGCTTCTACTTCCATCCAGTAAATGTTGGAGGTCAGTTTTTTTGCTTCTAAAATTGGATACATAATTCTCACCTTTCCGTCCGGCAGGGACTATAATATATTGTAAGAGTGCTGTGTATCAGAGGCCGCCCTACTGCATGACCTCTATATTATACAGCTTATAGCTCTTATCTTCCAGCTGTTCTGCCCGATAACATTCTCCGGACATATAATTGACGACATAATCATTACCGGTGGCGTTGCTGATACCGTCGGTTTCGCGATAATATTCACGATACAGATAATAATCATGCTCGTTGACCGTTAAGGCATATTTGTAGGTATAGATATTTTTTCCTTCTTTTCCCGGCACGCTTCCCTGCATACTGCTGACAGCCCCCGCATTTTTCAATGTCAGAAGGAGCTGATTGGATGCCGCCTCGATGCTCATCAGAGGGTGCAGATCGAGCGTGTACTGCCGTTTTGCAATATCACCTGTCACTCCCTCTTTTGAAACGGTAACAAACCGGAACGTTGAATATCCTACCGGCATCCAGAACGGTCCCTCATACAGAGTTGAGGAAATACCAGGCTCTGAGCCGTCTGTCGTATAAAAAACCTGACAGCCCTCTGGCACCTCCAGTGTGACAAGAGTCGGTTTCCCGTACGTTCCCGATGCAGGCTGCACGGCAGGCGGTTCCGGCTTTTGGATATCTATGTAATAACATGCGGAAGAAATCTCGCTGGCAATCCCGTACTGATTAACAAAAAGCGCCTTTATCTCATATTCTCCCGATTCAAGGAGGATAGGCGTTGTATAGACCGCGCTGCTTTCATCCGGTATGCTCCCGTCCATCGTATAATAGACTGTTCCGGCAGAATTGGCTATAAGTTTTACGTTCTGAATCTCATAATAGGTTCCTTCCTCCACATCAAATTCCGGAGGGTTTGCCATATAATCCAGATACTGGCTTCTGATTTTCATATCGCTGCATTGCTGCATAAGGTCATTAATCGCGCTGTAATCCTCATATTGCTCACATATGGAAACATAACGTCTGTACGCTTCTTCATCCGCATCGTCCAGCCGTATCGCTGTAAGACAGATATCAGCCGCCTCCTCGAACTCTCCAAGTGCATAACAACATGCAGAAAGGGCATTTAGATACAGGATATTTTCCGGTTCCTTTTCAAGCGCGGTCTTAAGCTTTTGTGCCGCTGCCCCATATTCCCTTTGTTCTGCCAGTTTCTGCGCCTGTCCATAAAGATAATCCGGAGTGCCGCGCCAGTAGACTATCACTGCCACACACGCACAGGCGGCTGCCAGCAAAAAGGCGGTAAGCACGATGATGCCCCTGCATCCCCGATGCCTGGGCGGCTGATGGGGATGTTTTCCGGATACAGCGCTTTCTTTTGCCTCTCCTTCCCCTATCTGGATAGCTGTTTCTGAAAGCGCTGCCCGCATACTGTTTTCCAGTTCCGTATCAAACTCGGGTACGATCTGAATCTCTTTTCCGCAATGCTCGCAGTACATCTGCCCTTCGCCCATAGGCGAACCGCATTCGGGACATTTCATAATCGTCTTCTCCTGCTTTTTACACAATTATACATGAGCATCGCTATCGTCATCGGCCCTACTCCTCCCGGAACAGGAGTTATCGCAGAAGCGATATTGCTCACGGTTTCAAAATCCACATCACCGGACAGTTTATTATTTTCATCGCGATGTATTCCCGCATCAATAACGACTGCTCCCGGTTTCACGTGCTCTGCCGTGATTAAATGACGTTTTCCGGCAGCTACAACGAGGATATCCGCACGCCGCGTCACCTCCGCCAGATTTTTCGTATGGGAATGGGTAATGGTCACCGTCGCATTCTCCGCCAGAAGAAGCTGGGCTACCGGTTTCCCGACAATATTGCTGCGACCTACAACAACGCATTCCTTTCCATCCAGCCCGATACCGGAACGCTTTAACAGCTCAACGATACCAGCCGGCGTGGCAGGCACAAAACCGTCTTCCCCACAGGACAGCGCCCCTACATTATACGGATGAAAACCGTCCACATCCTTTTCGGGAGAAACGGAGTTCAATACAGCTTTTTCATCAATATGCCCCGGCAGGGGAAGCTGGACCAGAATGCCGTCCACATCCTCACGTCCATTTAATTCTTTTATAACGCAAAGGAGCTCTTCCTGCGAAACCGTTCCCGGCAGCTCATAGGCAAGGCTGCGGATGCCAAGCGCTTCGCAGGCGCGTTTTTTATTGCGCACATAGACGTCGGATGCCGGATCATTACCGACCTGAACGACTGCGAGAGCTGCAGTAATCCCCTGCATCCCCCAGCTGTCCAGCGTCTCCTTTAATTCTGCTTTGATCTGGCCGGAAATCTCTTTTCCGTCAATGATATGTGCCATAAAAACTCCTCCCATGCTGTTCAAAAATTTAAGTTAAGATATAACTGTTCAGAACGATCTGATTCATATCCTATCTTTCCGCCGTCCTAAACTATTACGCTAAAATCTCAGAAAAGTCCTGTAATGTTTCCGTCTTCGTCCACATCGATACCAAATGCTGCAGGAACCTTCGGAAGCCCGGGCATTGTCATGACTGCGCCGGTCAGTGCCACCACAAAGCCCGCTCCTGCCGATACATAAATGTCGCGTACCGTTATCGTAAAGCCTTCGGGGCGTCCCAGAAGCTTTGCATTATCAGAAAGGGAATACTGCGTCTTTGCCATGCAGACAGGCAGTTCTCCAAATCCCATCTCCTCCAGCTTTTTAATCTGCCGGGAAGCCTCTGCCGTATAGGAAACTCCGGCCGCTCCATAAATCTCTTTTGCGATGATGCCTATCTTTTCTTTAATGGAAAGCTTCTCATCATACAGCACCTTAAAATCGCTCTTTTTTTCTTCAAGGGTCTTTAACACCTTATCAGCCAGCTCGATGCCGCCCTTTCCGCCCTCTGCCCAAACATTGGACAGGGCAAATTCACATCCTCTCTCTTCACAGAAGCTGCGGACAAACTCCGTCTCTGCCTGCGTGTCTGTCAGGAACGAATTTAATGTAACGATGACCGGAACACCGAATTTCTGAAGATTCTCGATATGCTTCTCCAGATTCACGATGCCTTTTTTGAGTGCTTCCATATTTTCTGCGGAAAGCTCTTCCTTTGCAATGCCACCGTTATATTTGAGTGCACGGATCGTCGCAACCAGTACCACCGCGTCAGGCTTTAAGCCGGCCATGCGGCACTTGATATCAAAAAATTTCTCTGCTCCGAGATCAGCTCCAAAGCCAGCCTCCGTAATGACATAATCTGCCATTTTCAGTGCTGTCTTGGTAGCACGCACAGAGTTGCAGCCATGTGCAATATTGGCAAAAGGTCCTCCATGTACGATCGCAGGAGTATGTTCCAGCGTCTGTATCAGGTTCGGCTTCAGTGCATCCTTTAAAAGCGCTGCCATCGCGCCCACTGCCTGCAAATCTTTTGCTGTAACAGGCTGACCCTGATAGTTATAGGCAACAACTATCTTTCCCAGGCGCTCCTTCAAATCTTTCATATCGTCCGCAAGACAGAGTATCGCCATAATCTCCGATGCAACCGTAATGACAAAATGATCCTCTCTCACCGTCCCGTCAGCTTTCTGGCCAAGTCCGACAACAATGTTTCTAAGCACTCTGTCGTTCATATCCTCACAACGTTTCCATAAAATCTGTCTCGGATCAATCCCTAAAGAGTTGCCCTGCTGGATATGATTATCCAAAAGAGCTGCAAGAAGATTGTTTGCGGAGGTAATCGCATGGAAATCACCTGTAAAATGCAGATTTAAATCTTCCATCGGTACGACCTGGGCATAGCCGCCGCCCGCTGCTCCGCCCTTGATGCCAAAGCAGGGGCCAAGAGACGGCTCTCTTAATGCAATGACAGCCTTTTTCCCCATCTGTCCGAAAGCTTCTCCAAGACCTACACTCGTGGTCGTCTTTCCCTCGCCTGCGGGCGTCGGATTGATAGCTGTTACCAAAATCAGCTTCCCGTCCGGACGATCCTGAATGGAGTTTAAATATTCATCGGACAGCTTTGCCTTATAACGTCCGTACTGTTCCAGCTGCTCCTCCGGAATGTCAAGCTTTTTTGCCACCTCAGTGATAGGCCATAACTGTGCCTCCTGTGCGATCTGAATATCTGTTTTCATCTGTATTCTCCTTTTCTAAATGATTTCCTCTAAAAGCTGCTCGAATTCTTCGCTTCCCATGAGCACCTTACGGGGCTTTGTCCCCTCTTCTTCTCCAACAACTCCCATGTCCGCCAGCTGATCCATAATGCGTGCGGCACGGTTAAAACCTATCTTAAACATACGCTGAAGCATACCGATGGAAGCCTTGTCCTTATCGATGATAAGGCGCCCTGCATCCGCAAAATAAGCGTCATATTCTGAACCGCCCGACGCACCCGCCGTGCTGGATGAGCCCATATCCTTCAGCTTTTCTTCTACGTCCTGATTATAGACGTTTCCGATATTCTGGTTTTTAAGGTAATCCACTACCGCAGAAACCTCCCCATCCGAAACGAAAGCGCCCTGCACCCGCACCGGCTTGGAGTAACCCTGAGGGTAAAAGAGCATATCGCCCTTGCCAAGCAGTTTTTCCGCGCCGTTCATGTCCAATATCGTACGGGAATCAACACCACTTGATACTGCGAATGCCACACGGCTCGGCATATTCGCCTTGATAAGTCCTGTGATGACGTCCACAGACGGGCGCTGGGTTGCAATTATCAGATGGATGCCCGCAGCCCGCGCCAGCTGTGCGAGGCGGCAGATGGATTCCTCCACTTCGCCCGGTGCAACCATCATCAAATCCGCAAGCTCGTCTACTATGATAACTATCTGCGGCATCTTTTCCGGAAGCCCGGTTTCCCCCTTTTGCTTGAGCTCTTCCATTTTCTGGTTGAACCCCTTTAAGTCGCGCACGTTGTAATCGGCAAATTTCTTGTAGCGGTCAGTCATCTCCGCCACACCCCACTGCAGGGCAGCAGACGCCTTTTTAGGGTCTGTGACCACAGGGATGAGCAGATGTGGTATTCCGTTATAAACGCTTAATTCCACAACCTTCGGATCAACGAGTATCAGCTTGACTTCGGAAGGCTCTGCTTTGTATAAGATGCTCATGATCAGCGTATTGATGCATACGGATTTTCCCGAACCTGTCGATCCGGCGATGAGCATATGAGGCATTTTGGCAATATCGGACACAACGGTCTTACCTCCGATATCCTTTCCGACCGCAAATGCAAGCTTAGAAGAAAATTCCTGAAATTCCTTCGTTTCCAGCAGCTCCCGCAGCCCGACTGCCGTATTTTCCTTATTAGGGACCTCGATACCAATGGCAGCCTTTCCGGGGATAGGCGCTTCGATACGGATATCCGTTGCCGCCAGATTCAGTTTAATATCGTCCGTCAGGCTCAATATCCTGCTCACCTTTATCCCCTGCTCCGGCTGAAGCTCATAGCGGGTCACTGCAGGTCCCTGACTGATATCGGTAATAGTCACCCTGACGCCGAATGTCTGTAGCGTCTCCTGCAGGCGCATTGCCGTTTCCTTTAATTCATGAACACCGTCGCTGTTGTTTTTGCGTTCCGCCTTCCTAAGCAGCGATAACGGCGGCTTTTGATAGGGCGGCTTTGCCGCTGCCGCCTTCGCTTCTTTTTCAGCATAAAATGCCGCGTCCGCAACCCGGAACGTCTTTGCCCCGTTCGTCTGTCCTGCCGGAGCATCGGAAAAGACCTTCGTCTCTGAAACGCTTTGACGAAAAGCTGCCGTCGGACGGGGCTTTTCCTGCTTCACAGCCTCTGTGGCCTCTCTTTTGAGCATATCGTCTGAGGCGGCTGGCTTTTGCTCTGCTTTCGGTGAAAAACAGATTTCCTTCATATCCCGATAAACGTCCGCTTCCGGAACGACAATGCTCTCCACTTGCTCCGGCGCCCTGTCCGGAACGGGCTCCAATGCCGGAGCCGGCATCTCTCTCCACAGTTTGCTCTCTATGCAGCCGTCTTCTTCCACGGATGTCTTGCCGGTTCCCTCCTCTGCAAAAGGAACCTCCCGGTTGGCTGCGCTGTCCGAAACGACAGTCTCTTCAAAATCCTGCTGCATCGTATGGATATTGATACGGTCAAAATCCATACCTGTCGCTTCCATCGGCACTGCGGTTCGTTTTTCGACTGTTTCGCTTACCGTTTCCGTAAGTGTTATCTCATGCATATCCTCAGGCGTTTTTTTGGGAAGGTTTCTTTTTAAGTCAGTGCTCTCCATCACACCGGGTGCTTTTAAAGATGCCTGCAATATGTACTGTGCATCCTGACGCGCCTGTTCTTCTTCCTTAAGACGCAGCCGCTCCGCCCTCTTTGCTTCCGCCTCCAGACGCCGTGCTTCTGCCTGCTCCAGACGCCTGCGGCTCCGCTCTTCCGCCTCTTCCTGCCGCCTTGCGTAACGTTCCTGATTCTCCTCCCGACGCCTTTCGCTGCGCTCCCGATATAATATCGCATCCGTTTTAGCCGTCTCATAAACATAACGTCCGGAATTTTTTACGCTGTTGACAAAGGAACGCTCCGTAATAATGACCGTACAGATAATTGCCAGGACAAGGACTAAAAGCACCGTTCCTATCAGGCCCAGGAAATGCTGTAAAAGCCATGCGACAGAGCCGGATATCACACCGCCTCCCGCCCTGTGGTCTGCACTGTCCGTATAAATGTCTTTCAGGGAATACTCCGCCATCGAAACGCTTCCCTGTGAAATAAGGGCACATACTACTCCGATAAGCAGAAACAGAACGATACCGGCCGTCAGCTTCATGTAAGCTACTCGGTTGCCCTGATTGGAAATTCCAAAGGCAATCGCCACAAATGCCAAAATCGGCAGTGCATATGCGGTCAGTCCAAAAATGCCGAACATCACGCGGCTTATTTTGTCCCCTACGACGCCAATGACGCCGAAATTACATAAAAACAGCAGTATCGTCAAAGCAAATACCCCTATCAGTATGACCTCATTGACGATCGCATTCTGCCCCTGTATCTGTGCAGCGTTCCTTTTGGAAGAGGAACTGCCCTTTTTCTTCTGTGAACTGCTTCTGCCGGAGGCAGAAGACTTTTTTCTGCCCCTTTGTGCAGATGCTGCCATAATACTTTCCTCCATTTTTGACAGTATGCCCTCAGTCTGCGGCGCAAAAGTCCGATATCCTGAGGGTATACTGTTTTAGTATATCACTTTATCCTCTTCTTGTCACTATCGCTGTTTTTCTTTTTCTGAACAGAGGCTTTTTGTCCGATGAGCTGATGCAGTTTTTTCATCGCGTCACTGATGCCTCCCACTTCCGAAATGATACCCTCCCGCACTGCCTCCCTGCCGACCAGTATCGTACCCAGATCTTTTGTGAGCATTCCCTGATTCATCATAAGCGCCTCCATACGGGACTGCGTTATATTGCAGTGTCCGCACACAAATCCGGTTATTCTGTCCTGAATCTGCTTGAAATAATCAAATGTCTGAGGTGCGCCGATTACCGTCCCGTTCATTCTTACCGGATGGATGACCATCGTACCCGTAGGAACAATGAACGAGTAGTCGGTGCTCACTGCTATCGGAACCCCAATGGAATGGCTGCCACCCAGCACGAGGGATACAGTCGGTTTGCTCAGGGACGCTATCATTTCCGCAATGGCAAGCCCCGCTTCCACATCTCCTCCCATTGTATTCAAAAGTACCAGAAGGCCTCCGATACGACTGCTGTCTTCTATAGCGGCCAACTGCGGGAGCACATGCTCATATTTGGTCGTTTTAGAAGAATTACTCAGATTATCGTGTCCCTCCACTTCCCCGATGACAGTCAAAAGGTGTATCGCACCGCTCTCCTGTTCATTTTCCAGCGTCAGCTGACCCGTCTGCTCTATCCTGTCATCCTCATGTTCTTCCCTGTCTTCTTTTCTTCCCATAAAAAAATCACTCCTGCCTTCCGTATTTTTTAGGAAGTATGTGCAGGAGTGATGCTCGTTATACGTCAAAATCATCGTTATCTGCCACCGGAATCTCATAATACATCTGCTCCGGCGCAGGTTCAAATCCGTAATTCATCTCTTTTCTCACATGTCGTTTCGGCACCGGAAGCGGATTATCCAGATATTCACCCGGTGCAGGCGATACCGTACTCTTTTCCAAAGCTGTTTTTCTGCATTTCATGATAACTCCTATCGCTGCCGGCTCCCTGCATACAAAAATGCCCGTTACCGCAGCCCCTGCTGTTGCCGAAAGCGCCAGAAAACGCAGTGCCTGTCCCTGTAAACCTACCGACGCTGCCTGTTCTGTAATAAACAGGAACAAAAACGGGAGTATCCATCGCACTGTCTCTCTTGTCTTTTGAGCACGCTCAAAAAACAACGGCAAAAAGGCGGTGAGATACGCCAATAATGCGAGTATATATTCCGAAAGCAGCGGGCTGTGCAGCATTACGGGAAAGCTGCGTATTTTTTCCATAAAGAACCATGACCTCAGCAGCTCCAAAATATCCCTCTGAATGCCATACATTTTTCCAAATCCGATACACCACACCGCTGCCCCGACCAAAATCCCCGACATCGCAGTACACAAAAACATCACCAGACCTTTATATGTAGCCGCGCGAAAGGGGGGTGTTGCCTGACGGCAATGAATTCCGGTACGCATACGAGCCTTGCACACGGTTTCATCCGGTACGGCATCTCCGAACGGAAGCAGCAAAAAAGCGCACAGCCGTATGTCCGCAAGACAGACAATGCCGCACAAAAAGCCAAAGAATACGAGTCCCGGGATATCCCTTCCGCATGGCTTTCGCATATAGTTCTTTAAGAAACGACGGACACACACGATACAGACAAGCTCTGCTCCTGCCAACAGAAACAGAATATTCTGCAGATCTGCCACATATATCCCTGTAGAGAGCGGAGAAAGCAGGATAACAGCTGTCATCATAAAAACTGCGCTCCAAAACCCCGACAGAAAAAACACTGCTCCAAAAGCCAGTACGCTTCCGAACACCTGGCAGAACAGATTTCCCCAAAACAGCGTTTCAGAATGCGGCCCCATATGCAGGCCTCCCGCCGGGATATGGATGATACGCCCCGCCAGTAAAACAGCCGTAAGACAAAACGCTGCCGTACAGACCGCCGCCGGCCTGACGCCTCCCCTGCGCCGTCCGTGCATCCTGTCCTTTTTCTTCCCCGAGTGCCGCCCTGTTTTTCTCCGCGCCCCAAAAAGCTTTGCCGGTAAAATGATGAGCAACACAAATCCCGCCAGCAGTCCTCCATTCAAAAAAACGTATTGTCCCTCCGAAAGTCCCAACAGCGCCGACACCGCCGCCGTTGTCTGGAAAAAGCCAAAGCACAGAGCTGCCGCATAGACCGCCCAGAGCGCCTTTACCATCTTTTTCATCCGGAACCCCCCTCTTTTGGAAAAAAGCATCCCGCTGTAAACGAAGGATATATGTCCTACAGCGCCTGTTCCAAATCTGCGATGATGTCGTCAATATGTTCCAAACCAACAGACAAACGGATCATATCCGGTGCAACTCCGGCTTCTTTTAACTGCTCGTCATTCATCTGCCTGTGGGTATGGCTCGCCGGATGAAGCCCGCAGGTGCGGGCGTCTGCCACATGGGTAACGATAGCTGCCAGCTTCAATCTGTCCATCATCTCTTCCGCCGCTTTCCTGCCGCCTTTTAACCCAAAGGAAATCACGCCGCACGTCCCCTTCGGCATATATTTCTGAGCCAGCTCATAATATTTACTGCTCTTTAAGCCCGGATAATTCACCCATGCCACCTTCTCGTGCGCTTCCAGAAATTCTGCGGTTTTCTGTGCATTGAAGCAATGACGTTCCATGCGCAACGGAAGTGTTTCCAGGCCTACATTTAATAAAAATGCGTTCTGCGGAGACTGCATCGGCCCGAGATCTCTCATCAGCTGGGCACTGGCCTTTGTAATATAAGCCGCCTTGCCAAACTTTTCTGTATATACGACTCCATGATAGGACTCATCAGGCGTACATAAACCGGGGAATTTGTCAGGATATGCCGCCCAGTCAAAATTGCCGGAATCCACGATGGCTCCGCCCAGACTCATGGCATGTCCATCCATGTACTTGGTCGTTGAATGAGTCACAATATCGGCTCCCCACTCAAACGGATTGCAGTTGATGGGGGTCGGAAACGTGTTGTCCACGATAAGGGGAACGTGATGCTCATGCGCCGCTTTTGCAAATTTTTCAATATCCAAAACAACCAGTGCCGGATTCGCGATGGCCTCCGCAACAACACATTTTGTATTAGGCAAAAATGCCTTGCAGAGCGTTTCGTAATCCGCGTCAGGATCTACCACAGTGCAGGAAATCCCCATCTTCTTCATCGTAACGGTCAGCAGATTAAACGTACCGCCGTATACGGTGGAGGACAGCACCACATGATCGCCTGCCTCGCAGATATTGAATATTGCAAAATGATTGGCAGCCTGCCCGGAAGAAGTCAGCATCGCTGCCGCACCGCCTTCAAGCTCACATATCTTTGCAGCCACACAGTCATTTGTCGGATTTGCCAGACGACTGTAAAAATATCCGGATTCCTCCAAATCAAAAAGCCGTCCCATCTGCTCTGATGTCTCATATTTAAAAGTCGTACTCTGATAAATGGGCAGCACCCTCGGCTCACCGTTTTTGGGCTTCCAGCCGGACTGGATGCATATCGTCTCTTTTGCGTACATAACACATTCCCCGCTTTTGTCAATCTTTTATGTCTGTTATTCTTCTTCCCAGTTGTGGTACACCGCCTGCACGTCATCATCCTCGTCAAGCAGGTCAAGTGTGCGCTGAAGGCCCTTTAATACGGTCTCGTCTGTCACTTTTACATAGTTCTGAGGAATCATCGTCACCTCGGCAGATGCCATCGGAATACCCGCCGCCTCTAAAGCTGCGCGCACTTCTTCAAAGCTGTCAGGATCTGTCACGATCTCATAGCTGTCCTCTTCCTCAGAAAAGTCCTCTGCGCCCGCATCCAAAGCCGTCATCATCAGTTCATCCGCATCTGTCTCATACTCTTCTTTGTCGATGATTATCTGACCCTTTTTATCGAACATAAAAGATACGCAGCCGGGTGTTCCGATACTTCCGTTTCCTTTTGTGAAGGCACTTCTTACGTTTGCCGCAGTACGATTCTTATTATCTGTCAGGGCGTCTACAATGATAGCGATACCGCCGGGGCCATAGCCTTCGTAGGTAACATATTCGTAATTTACATTGCCCACATCTCCGGCAGCTTTCTTGATACCACGCTCTATCGTATCATTAGGCATATTGCTCGCTTTCGCTTTTGTAATAACCTGAGCCAGCTTAAAGTTATTGTTCGGATCAGGTCCGCCCTCTTTTACAGCTACCGCAATCTCTCTTCCGAGGATAGTAAAAATCTTACCCTTAGCAGCGTCATTCTTCTCTTTTTTATGCTTGATGTTCGCAAATTTTGAATGTCCAGACATTTCCTTGTCTCCTTTTATCTTACAGTTTGTTTTTTATCATATCATTTCAGCCGGAAAACGTCAAGAAACAGCAGACTGCCGCTATGTATCCAACTGAAGGCTGACTCTTAATGCATGGTCGACGCGATTCATCACCGGGCCGTCCAAATGACACACCTTGTCTTTGAGTCTCTTTTTATCAATAGTGCGAAGCTGTTCCAGCAGGATGACCGAATCTTTTTCTATCTGATATTCTCCCGAAAGGATTTCGATATGGGTCGGCAGCTTCGTCTTATTCATCCGTGACGTGATGGCAGCGCAGATGACCGTCGGGCTGTGCCTGTTTCCAATATCATTCTGGATAATAAGCACCGGACGCACACCGCCCTGCTCCGAGCCGACTACCGGTCTTAGGTCCGCATAATAAATATCTCCGCGTTTCACATTTTTAACCTGCCTTTCCTTTCGCCCGTTTTAAGTTTTTCGGGCGATAAAGACAGTATTGCCCGCTTTTCGCAAGAGTATTCCGTAAAAAATCAGTTCCGGAACAGATTTTCATCATGAAAATAGTCGCGCTGGCCGACCTGTTTTCCGCACTTTTCATAAATACGAGGAATCCGTTTCGACAGACAGCAGGCGATTTCATAATTAAACCGTCCTGAAAGTGCTCCCAGTTCTTCCATAGAAATATGTTCTGCACCATCCGTACCTATCAGCGTTACGACATCACCGCAGGCAGCCTCCGGAATATCAGTCACATCCACCATAAACTGGTCCATGCAGACACGCCCCAGGATAGGCGCTCTTTTTCCGCGTATGAGGACTGAGCCTTTATTGGAAAGACCTCTTGGATATCCGTCCGCATAGCCGACCGGAATAGTTGCCACACGCATCGGTCCGGCTGCCGTAAACGTACCTCCATAGCTGACCTCTCGTCCCGCCTCCAGATCCTTGACAAAGGCGACACGGCTGTACAGGGAGAGTACAGGCGAAAGATCCGCACTGACACGCGACACCTCTTCAGACGGCCAAAGTCCATACAAAATGATACCGGCACGCACCATATCCATCCGGGTATCCGGCAGCTCTAATATCCCTGCACTGTTTGCACAATGACGCAAGGGAATGGATATCCCAAGTTCCGTCCTGATACGCTCTGCAAATGTATAAAACGCCTGAAACTGTGCGTTCGTCCGCGTTTTATCCGCTTCGTCCGCCGTTGCAAAATGAGTAAAAAGCCCCTCTATTTCGATTCCGTCTGTTTCTGACGCTTTTTTCACAAAATCAAGTCCGGAATCATCCGGGCGGATACCAATACGGGACATCCCCGTATCTACCGCGATATGTACTTTCATAACAGAGCCGCAGGAGAGCGCCGCTCTCCCCATATCATGAAGCATCTCCTCCGTAAAAGCCGTCGCGCGGATACTCCGCCGCGCCATTTCCTCATAATTTTCAGAAAACGTATATCCGAGCACCATTATCGGTTTTTTAATGCCCGCATCTGCAAGGCTTACCGCTTCTTCCTCCGTTGCTACCGCATAACCTGAAATACCGGGAAACTGCTCCATTTCTCTTGCCAGCATGACCGCACCATGCCCGTATCCGTCTGCCTTGATGACCGCCAGAACGGGCACATCCCCGCTGCATCGCGAAATTTCTTCCAGATTGTGATGCAGGGCGTCAATATCGATTTTTGCCCATCCCCTGCTATATTTTAACGCGTCTTGTTTCATGTTAAGGTCAATCCTCCAAAAAGTTAAGCAATCCGGGGATAGCATCTAAGATGTCGGCTGCCGTCATGCTGTATTCTCCTTTTTTATGCGCCGCCCGGTCACCCGCCAGTCCATGCAGGTATACGCCGATGCACAGTGCCTGGAACGCATCTTCACAGACCGCCAGAAGCGCCGTCACGATACCTGTCAGCACATCTCCGCTCCCTGCGCACGCCATTCCGCTGTTGCCGCTGGAATTGATATAAAGAAAACCGTCCGGCGACGCTGCCACGCTGGACGCTCCCTTGCACAGCACCGCACCATGCAGCTTTTTTGCCCAGTACACCGCATATTTTACAGGATCGTCCGCAACCTCCCCCGCACTGCAGCCCGAAAGCCTTCCAAGCTCCCCCGGATGCGGTGTCAGGATAAGGCTGCGCCGCTGCGCGCTGTCCTGTTGACGGGCGAGCAATCTATTCAAAATATCCTTCCTGTCCGCAAGGATATTAATGGCATCCGCATCCAGAACAAGCGGCTGAGATGTCTTAAATAAAATGTATTCCAGCTCAGTCTGCGCCTTCTCCGAAACGGAAAGTCCCGGTCCTGCGCCTATCACATCCGCCCATTCTGCGCCGCTGTCCGGCTGCCGGGATATCATTGCCTCCGGAACCGATGTCTGCAAGACTGCCGCTGCCTCCGGCGGGCACACCGTCCTGACCATGCCGCAGCCCGAAGCAAATGCCGCCTTCGAGCACAAAACCGCGGCTCCTGTCATCGTCCTGCTGCCTGCAAGAAACATCGCCTTTCCGAACGTTCCTTTATTTCCGGTCACGCTCCGGACCGGCATAAGCTTCTTTAAAGAGCCTGTAAACGTGAAGGCTCCCGGATGTTCTCCCAAAAAGCTGTCCTCCGTGATGCCTACAGGGACGCAGATAGTCCTGCCCGCAAATCGTCTGCCCGGATACAGGAAATGTCCCCTTTTATAAAAGCCAAATGTCACTGTCACATCTGCCTGTACTGCGCATCCCATGACCTTGCCGTCATCCGCATCAATACCGGAAGGCAGATCCACCGAACATACAAAGCTGTCCTGTCTGTTTATCCACTCAACCACCTCGGCGAACCGCCCTGAAAGGGGACGGGAAAGTCCGACTCCAAACAGGGCATCTATGATAATATCATATTCCCCTTCCGGAATTTTGTCACTGACCCTGCCGCCATATGCCAAAACGCTTGAAAGCTGCGCCTTAGCTGCAGGAGATAACTTCTCCTGTCCCCCCGCCAGAAAAAAATCCACCTCAAACCCTTCCTGCTGCAAAATCCTGCCTGCCGCCAGACCGTCCGCACCGTTATTTCCGCATCCGGACGCAATGAGCACGCGTCTGCCGGGACAATACCCGAATGCTTTTGTCTGTTCCTCTATCTGACGCTGACGCTCACAGATAACCTGTACGCAGGCAAGGGCAGCCCGCTCCATGAGCACAAATTCAGGGATTCCAAAATGCTCCGTAGTATTCCTGTCATAACGTTTCATCTCCGCTGAATCCGTCAGCCACCGGACCGGAGAGGTATTCATATATCCTGCTCCCATAACCGCCTCCTTTGAAAAAGTGTGCGTTTTACACAGCAAATCCTCAGTCCCCGCCGCTGTTTTCCTGCTCATAGCGTTCGAGCATATAGGACAGCTTCATCAGACTGTCTGAAAGATGTACATTCTCCACCTGAACTCCACCCGGAACCTGCAGGTCCACATGAGCAAAATTCCAGATAGCCTTGATACCGACAGTCACGAGCTGTTCCGAAACCCGTATTGCTTCTGACTTCGGAATCGTCAGCACTGCAATATCCACATTATTCTTCTGTACAAATTCTGCCAGTTCTTCCATCGGCCGAACTTCTATCCCGCGAATCTTTTGTCCGTAAAGTCCCGGATTCACATCAAAAATCCCCGTAAAAATAAATCCCCTCCGGGCAAAATTCATATAATTCGCAAGCGCCTGTCCCAGATTTCCGGCACCGATGATGATCAGGTGATGCGTCTTGTCCAGCCCCAAAAGCCGTCCTATCTCCTGATACAAATATTCCACATTATAACCGTACCCCTGCTGACCAAAGCCGCCGAAATTATTAAAGTCCTGCCTGATCTGAGATGCAGTCACATTCATGATACCCGACAGCTCCTGTGACGAAATGCGCTCCACGCCCTGATCTTTCAAATCCCCCAGATATCTGAAATATCTGGGCAGCCTGCTGATAACGGCCTGCGAAATTTCTCTCTCTGCCACTTCCTGCTGCCTCCTTGTCCGCCTTTGCCAATGATCGCATGCAAAATTATTCCATCTTTATTATACCCTGTGTTAAAAAAATGTCAATGAAAGGATACGTTCTGAAGCCCGCTGTCATGTTGGCGCTACTCACTTCTTGACACCGGCTGCACGGACAGGTAAACTTAATTATATATGCATACCATTTACAAGGAGAACTGTCATGATACTTTCCTGTCAGAATATTGAAAAAGCATTTCTGGAAAAACAGGTTTTAAAAAACTGCTCTTTTCATATAGAGGATTATGAAAAAGCCGCTATCGTAGGCATCAACGGCGCAGGCAAATCCACCCTCCTGCGCATCATTACCGGAGAGCTGGAGGCAGATTCAGGCATCGTCGCTTTTGCAAAGGACAAGACCTTCGGTTATCTGGCGCAGGACAGCGCCGTCAACACGGAAAACACAATATATGAGGAGCTTCTGTCAGTCAAACAGCACCTTCTCGACTTAGAAAACCGGATGCGATCTGCAGAACTTGAAATGAAAAATGTCACAGGCGATGCGCTGGAAGCGCTCATGTCAAAATACGCCGATCTGACCCATTCTTTTGAACTGGAAAACGGCTATGCTTATAAAAGCGAGCTCGTCGGCGTTTTAAAAGGTCTGGGCTTTTCAGAAAACGAATTTTCAAAACCCGTTTCCACCCTATCCGGCGGTCAGAAGACCCGCGTTGCCCTCGGCAAGCTTCTTTTGCAGAATCCCGACCTTATCATTCTGGACGAGCCGACGAACCATCTGGATATGTCTTCTATCGCATGGCTGGAAACCTATCTGCTCAATTATAAAGGAAGCGTGCTCATCGTTTCACACGACCGGTATTTTCTGGATAAGATAGCGTCCAAGATAATTGAAATCGACAATACAAAAGTGACTGTCTTTTCCGGCAATTACTCTGATTACGCCGCTAAAAAAGAACAGCTCCGGCAGGCGCAGCTCAACGCCTACTTAAACCAGCAGGCAGAGATACGGCATCAGGAAGAAGTCATTACAAAGCTGCGCTCCTTTAACCGTGAAAAATCTATCAAACGCGCCGAAAGCCGTGAAAAAATGCTGGATAAAATGGATGTACTGGACAAGCCGTCCGAAATCCGCACCGATATGCATCTGGAGCTGACTCCCCGTATCCAGAGCGGGAACGATGTACTGACCGTTGATCATCTTGCAAAAGCATTCGACGGACAGACGCTTTTTACAGAGCTTTCCTTCGCCCTAAAGCGCGGCGAGCATGTAGCCGTCATCGGAGACAACGGAACCGGGAAAACGACCATTTTAAAAATAATCAACGGTCTTGTCTCCCCCGATGGCGGTGCAGTCAGCCTCGGCAGCAAGGTTCAGATAGGCTACTACGACCAGGAACACCATGTGCTCCATTCGGATAAGACGCTGTTTGAGGAAATCTCCGATGCCTATCCGTTTTTGAACAACACGGAGATCCGCAACACGCTGGCAGCCTTTCTTTTCACCGGCGAAGATGTATTCAAGCGTATCAAGGAGCTCTCCGGCGGCGAGCGGGGGCGTGTTTCTCTTGCAAAGCTCATGCTTTCCGAATCCAACTTCCTTATCCTCGATGAGCCTACGAACCACCTTGATATCGCCTCGAAGGAAATCCTCGAGGATGCCATCAACAGCTACAGCGGCACGGTACTTTATGTATCTCATGACCGTTATTTTATCAACAGAACGGCACACCGTATCCTGGAGCTTTCCGACGGCAGGCTGACACAGTACCTCGGAAATTATGACTATTATCTGGAAAAAAAGGCGCAGCAATCAGCCGCCCAAGCTTCTGAAGCCGCTTCTATCCGGGGCTTTGGCATGGGACAGACGTTTTCGCAGACGAGCACGGCAGCCGGTGATGCTTCCGCCTCCAAACTTTCCTGGCAGGCGCAGAAGGAAAAGGAAGCCGCCCGCCGCAAACGTGAGAATGCCCTGAAAAAATGTGAGGAACAGATAGCTACTCTGGAAGCGCGCGATGCCGAAATAGATGAGGAAATGTCCTCCCCGTCTGTCGCGACCGATGTGGCAGCGCTGCAACGGCTCTCCCGTGAAAAGGATGATATTTCAGAAAAGCTTATGGAACTGATGGACGAATGGGAAACCCTCAGTGAAGAAGCCTGACCAGACTTGTGCGCCTTGACGCAGAACAAATGCCGCTCTCGCAGGTTCATCCTGCAAAGCGGCATTTAATATATCCGTATGCTTATTTTTCTTTCTTTTCAATAAAAAGCTTTCTCGTGATAAAATTGTATACCATTACCACACCTGTTGCAAACGGTTTTACAATGATATAGGAACGGCTCCAGAACGTATCGAGCACCAGCGTGCCGAGCTTTAATACGATGTTATTGATGATAAGCCCGCCGACCGCAAGCAAAAAGAAGATGATGAACTGTTTTCCCTTGTTCGCTTTTTTATCGGTATCGAACACAAACACGATACTCAGGATATAGTTCACGACCGCCGAAACGGTAAACGCTATCGTATTGGCAAGGATAACATTCCAGCCCAGCACTTCCTTTATCAATATCAGCAGGACATATTCGATAAAAAAGCACAAGAAACCGACTGCACCGAATTTCAGTATCTGCTGCCCCAGCTTACTGTTTAAAATCTTCTTGAACAAAACAAAACTTCCTCCCGTCACATGTTATCCAGCGTTTCGCGTATCGCCCGGATGAAATCATAGCTGTTTAAAACAGTGACATCGGAAAGCGTCGTGATAAGCGCCAGGTCCTTTGTCATCTTGCCGCTCTCGATAGTAGAGAGCGTCGCCTTTTCCAGCTTGTCCGCAAATTTGCACAATCCGTCAATGCCATCCAGCTCACCGCGCTTTCTCAGCGCACCTGTCCATGCAAATATTGTCGCCACCGAATTGGTAGATGTCTCTTCGCCCTTTAAGTATTTGTAATAATGCCGCTGCACCGTACCGTGCGCCGCTTCATACTCATAAACGCCCGCAGGAGAAACGAGAACCGAGGTCATCATCGCAAGAGAACCAAAGGCAGAACTTACCATATCACTCATCACATCGCCGTCATAATTTTTACATGCCCAGATAAATCCGCCCTTTGCTTTCATGACACGCGCCACCGCATCGTCGATGAGCGTATAGAAATATTCGATGCCGAGAGCGTCAAACTTCTGTTTGTATTCTGTCTCAAAAATTTCCTGAAAAATATCCTTAAACGTATGATCATATTTTTTGGATATCGTATCCTTTGTGGCAAACCACAGGTCCTGCTTTGTATCCACAGCATAGTTAAAGCAGGCGCGGGCAAAACTCCCGATAGACTTATCCGTATTGTGCATCCCCTGAAGAACACCCGGCGCGTCAAATGTATGTATCAGCTCCCGCACCTCTGTACCGTCCTCTGCGGTAAACACAAGCTCCGCTTTCCCGGGACGGTCCACACGTATCTCTGTGTTTTTATAAACATCGCCGTAAGCGTGACGGGCGAGCGTAATAGGCTTTTCCCAGTTGCGCACACAGGGCTGGATTCCTTTTACAAGGATAGGCGCTCTGAAAACAGTACCGTCCAATATCGAACGTATCGTACCATTCGGACTCTTCCACATCTTCTTCAGAGAATACTCGTCTACTCTTGCCGCATTCGGCGTGATTGTAGCGCATTTTACCGCAACGCCGTATTTCAATGTAGCATTTGCACTGTCAACAGTTACCTGGTCTTCCGTTTCATCACGGTGCTTTAACCCCAGATCATAATATTCTGTCTTTAAATCGATATAAGGCAACAGCAGTTCATCTTTGATCATCTGCCAGAGGATTCTGGTCATTTCATCCCCGTCCATCTCCACCAGCGGCGTCGTCATCTGTATTTTAGCCATCGGTCCTCTCCTTTTCCATACGGGCGTCTGAAAACCCGCTTTTTATCATATTATCATAAGCATTACGCATATGCAAGGCTGCCTGCCCCTCGGCCCTGCCGCCATCCCTGTCCCGGAGCGCTTCCATTATCATTTTATGCTCCTCCACCGCCTCCATCCCCCGGGCGCTGTCCGAAAGGCTACGGCGGCGCATACGCTTGACGTATTCATGAAAATCCCGGAGCTGACGGCGCAGCATCTTACTGCCGCATGCCTCATATAAAATCTCATGGAACGCGTCATCCAGCTCGGTCAGCTGCTGCGGATGCATCTTTTGGGCGTGGAATTCCGAAAGATAAATATTCTCCTCCAGTTCCTCCAGCTGCTTCTGGTCGATATGCTCTGCCGCCCAGCGGGCGCACAGCCCTTCCAGAAGCGCCCGCATTGCATAAATATCCCCGACGTCTTTCTCCGTAATACCCGTAACATAAGCGCCTTTGTTCGGGATGATATTTACAAGCCCCTCCAGCTCCAGCTGACGGAGCGCCTCTCTTACCGGCGTCCGGGAAACGCCCAGCCTTTTGCTGATCACCATCTCCCTAAGTTCCTCATCTTCCCGGTATTTTCCGCTCAGAATATCTTCCCGGAGCGAATGGAATACCTTTCCTCTCAGGGAATAACGATCGGGCATTTCCTCTCTTGCCTCTTTTTTCTCATATTGTGTCATAACAATGAAATCCCCAGCTTTCTGCACGCACTATCGATGACTTTGAGCAGTTCTTCATCCGTCAGCACCGTAACGCGGCCGCTTTCATACTCTTCGTCCACCCAGCGTTTGACCTCGTGAACGAGTTCACAGCCTTTATCCACCTTCTTTTCATCGGGCAGACGAAAATAAGTGTTTATCCAATGGGCAATGCCCGCAAGACCGGAAGTATTTGATACCGCGCACAAAACAGGGCGGTCCAGAAACTTCTCCGTATCAAAAATATTGTATATCTCTTCGTTTTTTAAAAGGCCGTCCGCATGGATACCCGCGCGCGTTACATTAAAATTCCTGCCGACAAAGGGCGTTCGCGGCGGGATATGATAGCCGACCTCTTTTTCATAATACTCCGCAAGCTCTGTTATCACGCGGGTATCCATTCCGTTCAACGTTCCCCTCAATTGCGCGTATTCAAATACCATTGCCTCCAGAGGAGTATTTCCCGTACGCTCGCCGATGCCGAACAGAGAGGTATTGACGCCGCAGCAGCCGTAAAGCCATGCTGTAGATGAATTGACGACCGCTTTATAAAAATCGTTGTGCCCATGCCATTCCAGCATTTCGTGGGGAACGCCCGCATGAGTATGCAGTGCGTAAATGATTCCCTGTACGCTTCTGGGAATGACCGCTCCCGGATAGTTGACGCCGTATCCCATCGTATCGCAGGCGCGTATCTTGATCGGAATCTGATACTGCTTCATAAGCTTCATAAGCTCCAGACAAAAAGGAACGACATAACCGTAAATATCCGCGCGTGTGATATCCTCAAGATGGCATCTGGGGCTTATCCCTTCCTCCAGACAATCCCTTACTACGCTCAGATAATGTTCCATCGCCTCACGTCGGGTCATTTTCAGCTTCATAAAAATGTGGTAGTCAGAGCAGCTCACAAGGATTCCGGTTTCCTTCATCCCGATTTCCTTTACGAGCTTGAAATCCTCTTTGCTGGCGCGGATCCAGCTCGTGATTTCCGGAAACTGATATCCTCTCTCCATACATTTATAGACAGCGTCTCTGTCTTTTTTGCTGTAAAGGAAAAACTCGCTGGCACGGATCATCCCGTTTTCGCCGCCGAGCCGGTGCAGGTAATCATAGATGGTAACTATCTGCTCTGTAGAATAAGGCGCCCGGGACTGCTGCCCGTCGCGGAATGTGGTATCCGTTATCCAGATATCCTTCGGCATATCGTGGGGCACGGTACGGTCGTTAAAAGGAATCTTCGGGATTTCCGAATACGGGAACATATTCCGGAAAACATTGGGCTTCTTTACATCGTCGAGGATATACATATGCTCTTCGATTTCAAGGAGATTTTTGCTTTCATTCATTGTGACCGGGCGGTTCGTAAAGGTGTTGTTCATGGCGCCTTCTCCTTTGCTTTTTAATTTTGCATAATTGTATACAATTGTGCAAAATTTGTCAATCCTTTTTTTAAAAATTTATCACATTAATGCTCTGACAGCATGAAGCATCCCCCAGCCCTGCATTCCCCATTCCTCCCCCAAATCCTGTGCCCTGTGCAAAATCCTTTCCCGTACCTGTTCATTCGTCAGGTGCGGATATTTCTCCCACAAAAGCGCCGCCGTCCCGCTGACCGCCGGTACCGCCATCGACGTACCGCTCTTTGCGGTATAAGCGTTTTTTACCGCTCCGAACCTGTTTTTTACAAACCACGCACTGCATGAAATAATGTGCGTCCCCGGCGAGACGATATCCGGCTTTTTGACCCGTCCGTTCTCCGGGCCCCTGCCGGAATAATCCTGACAGCCGTTTTTCCCCGAACTTCTTTTTCCGTCATGACAGCCTACGGACACAAGATGCCCCTGCAGTCCCATCGGGGAAATGCTGTCCGGCGCAGGCCCTCCGTTCCCTGCCGCCACCGCTACGAATATCCCGGCATCCCACGCCTTTAGCAGCCATGAAAACAGCTCCTCCTCCAGCCTCTTATCCTGTATCATCCCGACCCCGACCGAAATATTTAATATTCTGGTATGATAAAGCCGGCGCGTTTCCAGCACATACCGGACGGCTTCTATCATGCTGCCTGCATTTCCTTCACCATTCCGATCCAATACCTTGCATGCAAGGATTCTGCACCCCGGCGCTATCCCCGCATATAGCCCGTTTGAGCAGCTTCCGTTCCCGCACAGACAGCCCGCCACATGAGTACCATGCCCGCTGTCATCATAGGGAAGCCGCTGTTTTTGGCAAAAATCCTTAAACCCTGCAACCCTCCCTGCCAGATCCGGATGCAGCGCGATACCGGTATCCAATACTGCCGCCGTCACGCCCGCGCCGGTATATGTCCCAAGTTCCTGCCTCGTCGCGTGAACCACTCTTTTGACACGATTCATTGCTCATATTTTCCTTTTCTTTTAAAATATGTAAAGAAAAAAGAAAAGGGACTAAAAAGAATTTCCTGCACATGGAAACAAAGACAACCCGCCCGACATATCATAAATCATAACTATCATTTTGGAGGCTCTGAAAATGAGTGATTTATCAGCAACAAACTGCGGATGCGGCACAACGAACAACAATGGCTGCGGCAACGGACTTTTCGGCGGCGACAACTGCTGTCTCATCCTGCTCCTGCTCTTCTTCTGCGGCGGCTTTGGAAACGGCGGCGGCATCCGCATTGCGGCGC
>UQDA01000003.1 GCA_900539715.1 uncultured Lachnospiraceae bacterium
TTTATCCGATAGGAAGTTCTTTTCCTATCGAACAAAAAAACGATTATCCGCGTATCTCCTGAAGGTTTTTTTCATACATCTGCCGGATTTGGGCGGTTACCGTGTCCGTGAGCTGTTTTTTCTGCTCGCGGTCCAAATCGGCGGTATAGATGGGCTCGCCATATTCGATGATGACCTTTGTCTTTTGAATCTTCGGAAAATGATCTTCAAATATCGCTCCGGCATTGGCGATAGCCATCGGTACGATAGGGCATTTTGCTTTTTCTGCGATCTTTAAGCTCCCGGCATGGAACGGCAGGAGAGCGTCCTGCGTGCGGTTTCTGGTGCCCTCGGGAAAGATGCAGATGGATACGCCGTTTTTCATTTCTTCGATGGCGGCAAGGATGGTTTTCATCCCTTCCTTTACATTTTCACGGTCAAGAAAGAGGCAGTGCAGGTTCTTCATCCAGTTGGACAGAAGCGGGATTTTTAAAAATTCCTTTTTGGAGATATATCCTGTTGTACGTGGAACACGGATATATGTCATCACGATGTCAAAATAGCTTCTGTGATTGCCGACATACAGGACGGGGGTATCCTTGGGAATACGTTCTTCTCCGCGGTAGCTGATGGATACGCCGGAAATGCGCAGGACCATGCGAAACGCCCAGTTGACGATGGCAAGTGAGCTTTTGTCTTTCAGGGACGGATTGAATTTGCCTATCAGCCATTCTGCGATCAGAAGCGGGATGCTCAGGATAAGGAAAAGGACCACGAACAGGACTGTAAAAATAAAGCGAAACATATATGCTGCTCCTTTCGGATGCGTCAGGGGCGTCATCCGTGTGTATTGTTGTTGCTTTTCAGTATAGCTTTCGCCGTGCAAAAAAGCAAGCCTGTAAAAGGAAAGAGCAGGTTCATAGGACATCCTCTGCGTTTCATACAATAAGACAGAATCAGGATCACTGTCGTCAGGGATATGCTGCCGGCAGGAAAAGGATATATAGGCAGGGAGGTTTGGCATGAAAAGATGCGTGATATGGGCGGCAGCGCTGTGCGTCTGTCTGATGTTTACAGGCTGCGGATTCCGGGAAAAGAAAGAGGAGAGGACCGAGCTGGAATTTACGGTAGTGGACGAGGAGCGGCTGCCGGAAGAGCTCTTAAAGATGGTCGGGGAGAAAAAGGCAGAGCCTTTTAAGCTGACTTATGGGGACGGCGGCTATCTGTATCTTTGCGTCGGGTACGGAAAGCAGCCTACGGGAGGATGCAGTATTTCGGTAAACGAGCTGTATGCAACGGATAATGCGATATATCTGGACACGAATCTGACCGGACCGAAGGATGCGGCAGAGCAGGGAGAAAATCCGTCTTATCCTTACATCGTGATCAAAACGCCTTTTGTGGATAAAACAGTGGTTTTTGATTAAGATTCATGTTAAACTATAACTGCTTAAGACGGCGCAGCAGAAGATGCGCCGGAAGGATTGGAGAATACGGGATGATTTTGATAAGGAACTGCCGCATGATAGACCCGGCTTCCGGGACGGACGGACTGCGGGATATTTTGACGGATGGCAGCAGGATTTTAAAGATAGGCGAATCCGGCAGCATTGAGGCACCGGATAAGGATGCGCGTATCATCGAGGCGGACGGACTGACGGCGGCTCCGGGGCTGGTAGATACCCATGTGCATTTCAGAGACCCCGGCGCGGAGTATAAGGAAGATATTTTTACAGGGGCAAAGGCAGCGGCAGCGGGAGGTTTTACGAGCGTTGTGCTGATGGCGAATACGACTCCGCATGTAGACAACGAGGAAACGCTTTCCTATGTTATCGAAAAAGGGAAAAAGACAGGTATCCATGTATATACCTGTGCGAATGTGACGATGGATATGGCGGGGAGCTGACCGATATGGAAACGCTGGCAAAGGCGGGAGCGGTCGGCTTTACGGATGACGGCAAGCCTCTTCTGGATGCGGGGCTTACGCGCAAGGCGATGCAGGAGGCTGCCCGGCTTCATATGCCGATCAGTTTTCACGAAGAAAATCCTGCGTTTATCGTAAATAATGGAATCAATGCAGGGGCGGTCAGCGAAAAACTCGGTCTGAGCGGTTCTGACCGCCAGGCAGAGATAGACATGGTGCGTCGTGACCTCTCTATCGGACTGGAGACGGGGGCGGACGTCGTGATACAGCATATCAGCGCAAAAGAGGCTGTGGAGCTGGTGCGGCAGGCGCGCAGAAAGAGCCTGCGCATTCATGCGGAGGCAACACCCCACCATTTTACACTGACAGAAGATGCGGTGCTGAAATACGGCACGCTGGCGAAGATGAATCCGCCGCTGCGGACAGAGGAAGACAGGGAGGCTATCATCGAGGGACTAAAAGATGGCACGCTGGATCTGATCGCCACGGATCATGCGCCCCATTCTGCAGAGGAGAAACAGAAGGAATTTGCCAAAGCGCCCAGCGGCATCATCGGTCTGGAAACGGCGCTTTCCCTTGGTATCAGCCGGCTGACGGATACGGGGAGGCTGACGCTTTCGGAGCTTTTGGCGTGTATGACGGTCAATCCTGCAAGGCTGTATCATCTGGATGCGGGCTATCTGGCAGAAGGAGGACCGGCGGATATCGTTTTGTTTGATGCAGAAGAAGCATGGACGCCGGAGCATTTTTGTTCCAAATCCCAGAACTCACCGTTTTTAAATCAGACGATGAAGGGAAAGGTGCGCTATACCGTCTGCGGCGGTAAAATCGTTTATGAATGCGAGTGACAAGCGGCTTGCCGCGAGTTGATATCATAGTGAAAAAAGCCGCATTTTGGCGGCGGAAATGAGAGGGAATCATGTCACAGAAGAAAAAAGAAAATGCTGTAGTAGTCAGTCAGCAGTGTCTGGCAGACGGCATTTATGACCTGCATCTGAAAACAGATCTGGCGCAGGATGCGGTGTGCGGCCAGTTTGTCGGTGTTTATCCGAAGGACAAGAGCACACTGCTCCCACGTCCGATCAGTATCTGCGAGGTGGACCGGGAAAAGAATGAGCTGCGCCTCGTGTATCGCGTGGCGGGCAGCGGCACGATGGAATTTTCGGGTCTGAAAGAGGGAGATGAAGTTGAACTGCTTGGTGTTTTGGGAAACGGATTTCCGGTCGGAGAGGCAAAGCCGGGCATGAAGGCACTTCTGTTCGGCGGCGGCATCGGTGTACCGCCTATCTTACAGCTTGCAAAGGAGCTTTCCTGTGAAAAGCTGATCGTACCGGGCTACAGGGACAGTCAGTGCTTCCTGAAAGAGGACTTTGAAAAATACGGCACCGTATACACGGCGACGGAGGACGGCAGCGTCGGAACAAAGGGAAATGTGCTGGATGCCGTGCGGGAAAACGGCTTAAAGGCGGACATCATTTATGCCTGCGGCCCGATGCCCATGCTGCGCGCCATCAAGCAGTATGCGCTGGAGCAGGACATCCCTGCCTATATTTCTCTGGAAGAGCGCATGGCGTGCGGTGTTGGAGCGTGTCTGGGATGCGTTTGCAAAACCACAAAAAAGGATCATCATTCCCATGTGAACAACGCCCGTATCTGTACGGACGGCCCTGTATTTGAAGCGCGGGAGGTGGAAATCTGATGAAGACAGCAGTTACTATCGCAGGAGTTACTTTTCAAAATCCGGTGATGACCGGTTCCGGGACATTCGGCTCGGGAATAGAATACAGCGAATTTGTGGATCTCAACCGTCTTGGAGCAGTGGTCACGAAGGGCGTGGCAAACGTTCCGTGGCCCGGCAACCCGACGCCCCGCGTGGCGGAGGTTTACGGCGGCATGTTAAATGCCATCGGACTGCAGAACCCGGGAATCGATGTGTTTATTGAAAGAGATCTGGAGTTTTTAAAGCAGTTTGATACAAAGGTCATCGTGAACGTGTGCGGCAAGACCGTGGAGGATTATGTGGAAGTGGTGGAGCGTCTGGCGGATACGGATGTTTCCATGCTGGAGATAAACGTTTCCTGCCCGAATGTAAAAGAAGGCGCTATCGCGTTCGGCCAGAAGGTGGATGCGTTGTTTGACATCACTTCTAAGATAAAAAAAGCGGCAAAGCAGCCGGTCATCATGAAGCTGAGCCCGAATGTGACCGATATTACGGAGATGGCGAAGGCGGCAGAAGCAGCCGGTGCAGATGCGATATCTCTGATAAATACGCTTACAGGCATGAAGATAGATATCGAGCGCAGGCGCTTTGCACTGGCGAATAAGACGGGCGGTATGTCCGGCCCTGCGATCAAGCCGGTAGCGGTGCGGATGGTATGGCAGTGCGCCAATGCCGTAAATATCCCGATCATCGGAATGGGCGGCATCGCGACCGCAGAGGACGCCATTGAATTTATGATGGCGGGCGCGACGGCGGTAGCAGTGGGCGCGATGAATTTTGTAAATCCCTATGCAACGGCGCAGATAGCAGACGGCATAGAAGCGTTCATGGAAAAGCACGGCATAGAGGATATCAATGATATCATCGGATGCGTGAAATAACAGTCCGGACCACAGTGGTATGAACTGTTAAAATAGTTACTGTTCGCTGGAAAGGCGGGAACAGTAAGTTAAAACACATAAATTTCCTTCCGGCAGCATACTGTTTAGTACATACAGTATGGCCGGGAGGATTTTTTTATGGAATTCATACAGAAAAGCATTCAGATGGACCGCGAAAAATGCAGCGCGGGGACTCAGATAGCTCTGGAGGATGATATCAATATCACGGATGCAAAGCCGGATGTGTATCAGCTCGTGACAGAAAAAGGACATGTGGATGTCGAAGAGGTGCGGGCGATGGAGGATCACGTTCATGTGAAAGGGACGCTGCATTTTTCTGTGCTTTACATAGCGGATGAGGAGGTGCGCCGTCCGGCCTGCATGGAAGGAGCTCTGTCTTTTGAAGAGAGGGTCTTTATGGACGGCGTGCAGGCGGGAGACAGCGTATGTGTGAAGGCGGCGCTGGAGGATTTGAGCATCGGCATGATAAATTCCCGTAAGCTTTCGGTACAGGCGCTTCTGGATCTGAAGCTTTTGGTGGAAGAAACGGAAGAGATAGCTCCGGCAGTCGGAATCGAGGATGCGGATGGAGTAGAAGTATGCAGAAAACAGCTGCAGGCGCTGAATCTTGTAATAGAAAAAAAGGACATTTTGCGGATGAAGGAACAGATATCCGTTCCGGGAGGGATGCCGAACATATTCTGTCTTTTGTGGCAGGACTGCCGTTTAAAGGATATGACGTTTCAGATAATGGACGAAAAAATGACGGTTCACGGAAGTCTGGGGGTTTTCTTTTTATATGAGGGCGAAGGAGAGGAGCGCAAGGCGGTCTGGTATGAAACGGAGCTTCCTGTGAATGGAACTGTCGAATGCCAGGGGATGCGTGCGGAAATGCTGGAAGATATCTGCTGCCGTATAGGACATCAGGAGGCGGAGGTTCGTCCCGATGAGGACGGAGAAGAACGCTGTATTGCGCTGGATATTGTATTGGAGCTTGATATGAAGCTTTATGAAGAGACAAAGGAGGATGTGATTGCGGATGTTTATGGAGTGAAACAGGAAATAGAGGCGGTCTGCATGAGCGGTCAGTACCGCCAGCTTCTTGTAAAAAATACCGGAAAAACAAAAGCTTCAGGACGATTGAAAACGGCTCCGGGCGTGCCTGCCATTCAGCAGATATGTTCTGCTTTTGGAAATGTGGCAGTAGGAGGGATGGAGATATGCGAAGAAGGAGTCCGTATCTGGGGGACGGTAAACGTTCAGGTGCTCTATGCTTCTTCGGATTCAGAGCTGCCGTTTTACTGTCTGAAAGGCTCCCTGCCGTTTTCTTATGTATTGGAAGCGCCGGAGGTGTCGGAAGGCTGCAGCTACCGGATAGAGCCGGCGCTGGAAGAGGTTACCGCATCCATGCTGGATGCAGACGAGGCGGAGGTCAGGGCGGTGCTTTCCTTTAAAGGGCTCGTGTGCCGCGTAAAAAGGGAGGATGTGGTGACAGGCGCGCGGGTCAGTGCCCTTGATCCTGAAAAACTTGCCGCTCTTCCCGGAATTGTCGCTTATATCGTGCAGGAGGGCGACAGCCTGTGGGAGATCGGGAAAAAGTACTATGTTCCTGCAGCAAAGATGAAGGAAATGAACGGGCTTGCGGGGGAGGAACCTAAAGCGGGGGATAAGCTGCTGATCGTGAAGGGGCGGTAACAACAGCCGCCCTTGCATTGTATCGGCGGAATGTGGTAAAATATATCGATCATGTAGTGTACATAAGAGGAGAAATGAGATGAAGGAGCGGATTTACATCTGCCATACCTATTATCATGTATATGTTGCCTGTTTAAAGGAGCTGACGCTCCCGAGGGCGATGCAGGGAAATGCCTCCATTATCCTGAGCACGATGTCCAATGACTTTGGGGATTTAAAGAGCAGGATATCGGAGAGCGGGCTGTTTGAAGAAGTTTATATGTTTGAGGAGAAAGAGGAGCATAATTTTCCGGAGCTGTTAAAATATCATGAGGACCGGGGAAATCTGGTGCTCAATATGTTCTCGCGGATGAAATACACAAAGCTGTACGGAAGGCTGCAGGAGCCATATGTGCCTGTAGACCTGAAAAAGTACAGGGATATTTATGTGTTTTGTGATTCCGATCCCATCGGCTATTATCTGAATTATAAAAAAATCCGCTACCACGCGCTGGAGGACGGGCTGGACTGTATCTGCTATTATGATACGGCGCGCTATGATAATCGCGGACATTTTAAATTGAAAGCGTTTCTGGCATCGCTGAATCTGATATTTATCCAGAACGGATACAGCAAATACTGTATCGATATGGAAGTCAACAATACTTCCATTTTAAAATATCCGTGCCCGAAATATATCGAGCAGCCCCGAGAGGTGCTGGTGCGCCGCCTGACCCAGGAGGATAAAAACAGGATACTGCGGATTTTCATGGAAGATTTAGATGGGCTTTTGGAGCAGCTTTCAAACGGCGTCCATCATGAAAAAAAGGTGCTCGTGCTGACGGAGCCGCTGTGCGAGTTTCCTGTGCGGGAGAAGATATTCCGGGACATCATCGCAGAATACGGGCAGGACGCGCAGGTTATCTTAAAGCCCCATCCGAGGGACGTGCTGGATTACCGGGAGCTGTTTCCGGAGCATATTGTGCTGGACGGGAAGTTCCCGATGGAAATTCTGAATTTTGTGGAAGGGCTGGAGTTCGACAGGGTAGTCTCTGTGTATACCGTGCCGGATTCCATCCATTTTGCGAAGGAAAAGACCTTTTTAGGCGATGATTTTATGGATAAATACGAAGCGCCGGATAAGCACCGGTTCAACGAGCAGATATATTAAGGTCGGAAAGGAAAACTGTTTTTCATGAAAAAGATTTACCGGAAGATGATGGTTTTGATGAACCGGAAGCAGAAGCTCAAAATGGTCCAGATTTTGTTTATGATGGTGATAGGGGCGATTCTGGAAACGGCGAGCATCGGTCTTGTCGTTCCTGCTATTCAGGTGATCATGGACCCTGCCTGTGTGGAGGGGGACGGCGTCCTGGCGCAGATTTATCGATGGACAGGCTTTGAAAATCCGAATTATTTTACGGCGCTCATCCTTGTGCTCATCATCGCAGGCTTTGTGCTGAAAAATGTATTTTTATATTTTCAGAACGTAGTACAGCTGAAGTTTGTATACACGAATCAGTTTGAAACGTCCCAGCGGATGATGATAAATTTCATGAAGCGTCCATATGAATATTATCTGAATGCGGATACTTCGATCATCCAGAGAATGATAACGTCGGACGTCAACAATATGTACGGGCTTATCCTGGCATGTCTGCAGCTGATGAGCGAGGTCATTATTTTTGTGCTGCTGGCTGTGACGCTGACTGCGCTGGCGCCGCAGATGATTTTGACGGTGGCGGCGCTCCTGATCGTGACGCTTATGGTCATTAAATGGGTGTTAAAGCCTATCATGCGTCAGGCGGGCATCGAAAATCAGGACTATTACAGCGGGCTTTACAAATGGATAGAAGAGGCGGTCATGGGGATTAAAGAGATAAAGATCGCCAATAAGGAAAACTATTTTATCACCGAATACGGCAAGTGCGGGGAAGGCTATGTAAATGCGGTACAGCGTTACAATATTTTTAATGCGACGCCGAGGCTTTTGATAGAGACGGTATGCATGGCGGGATTGATTTTGTATCTGATAGGCATGATACTGTCCGGTCAGGACGTAACGAGCATGGTGAGCCAGATAGGCGCATTTGGTGTGGCTGCGATGCGGCTTTTGCCGTCCGCAAACCGTATCAACAATTATCAGACGCAGATTTCCTATTTTGAGCCGTTTTTCATGGGGGTTTCGGATAATCTTCAGGAGGAGATACACGATAAAAATGTGGAATATGATCCTGAAGTATACCGCCGCAAAAAAAATGTGGAAAAGCTTCCTTTAACGGACCGTATCGTGCTTGATGACATCGTATATAAATATCCCAATTCGGACGCGCTGATATTCGACCATGCGCACATGGAAATCCCGGCGGGAACGTCCGTGGGTATCGTGGGAACATCCGGTTCGGGAAAGACGACGATCGTGGATATCATGCTGGGACTTTTGGAGCTGCAGTCAGGTCATATTCTGGCAGACGGCGTGGAAGTGCGGGAGCATTATGAATCCTGGCTGAAAAACATCGGTTATATTCCGCAGACGATTTTTATGGTAGATTCGACTATCCGTAAAAATGTTGCATTTGGCTATGCGGATGAAGATATCGATGACGAAAAGGTATGGGCTGCGTTGAAAAAAGCCCGTCTGGATGAATTTGTGAGAGGGCTTCCGGAAGGTCTGGATACCGGTATCGGAGAGCGCGGCATCCGGATTTCCGGCGGACAGCGTCAGAGGATAGGTATCGCCCGCGCATTGTATGAGGACCCGGAGGTGCTTGTTTTGGATGAAGCAACGAGCGCGCTGGACAACGATACCGAAGCGGCGATCATGGAGTCTATCAACAGCCTGCATGGCCATAAGACGCTGGTGATAATCGCACACCGTCTGCAGACGATAGAAAAGTGCGATATGGTGTATCGCGTGGAAAAAGGAGAAATTTCCCGGGAGAGATAAAACGGGGGAAAGGAGAGCGGCATGGGAAAGTCAAAGCGTCAGGCAAATTTTGAACTGCTCAGGATATGTGCCATGTTTATGGTAGTAGTCATGCATTGGCTGTTCAACAGCCGCTCTCTGCCCGAAAACGGGCGTCCTCTGGATAACATAGGAGTGACGGCGGTTTTTCTGGAGTCATTTTGCCTTGTGGCAGTCAATGCCTATGTACTGATCAGCGGATATTTCCTGTCGGAAGCGCATTTTTCGTGGAGACGGGTGATAACGGTGATCGCTCAGACGTGTTTTTATACGATTTTTATCCCGCCGGTACTTGTCCTGTGCGGGATTTTGCCGCTTTCTGAGCTGACGGACGTGTATCGTCTGCAAAAAAGCATATTTCCGGTGCAGTCCGGTCATTATTGGTTTGTGAGCGCATATGTGGTCATGTGCCTGCTTTCGCCGTTTTTGAACGAGGGCCTGAAGCATCTGGAAAAAAGGCGGCTTCAGCAGCTGCTGGCTGCGCTCCTGTTCTTTTTCTGTATCGGGAAGACCTTTGTGCCTCTGCAGTTTGCGACAGACCGGTATGGTTATGATTTCGGATGGTTCTGCGTGGTCTATCTGATAGGGGGCTATATCCGGCGATTCGGGATTGGATTTTTCAGAAACATTCTCAGGGGATTTTGCGTCTATGTAGGTGCGGCGCTTTTATCGGGAGCGGCGGAGGTCGTGCTGACTGTCATTGCGGCGCGTTTTGCAGGTCTTTCTTACTATGCGTCGGTACCGTTTCACTATAATTATGCGCTGTGCCTTATCGGTGCGGTCGGATTGTTTTATATATTTTTTCATCTGAGTATCCCGGAAGGATTTTTTTCCCGGCTTGTGCTTTGGGTGAGTCCGGCGGTATTCGGTGTGTATCTGATACACGAACAGGCGGACCTGTCGGAGCGCTGGTATTCTATGGTGAATAGCCTGACCGGGAAGCTGGGAGCAGACTGGAGCTTTGCGGCCGGAGCGGCAGATGCAGGGACAGGCCGGTTTTTGGGGATTTTGTTTTTGCAGGTTGTGATAGTATTTGTCGTATGTGTATGTATTGATAAGATAAGAGGTGCGCTGTTTTCCCTTGTGGAAGGATGGATTTTCAAGCGGCGCAGGAACGGTTTGTACAAAAGAAGAGCACAGGAGGGGCGAGAGTGAAGGATCGGACAAAACAGATTATCACACAATATTTATTTCCGGCGGTTCTGCTGTTATATCCGCTGCTTAAGATAACGCAGGGCATAGAGCTGACGGATACGTGCTATGGTCTTATAAATTATCGCTTTTTTCCGGATGCGGGACAGGAGTGGACGGTGGCGACTTATCTGGCGAATGTTCTGGGGGCGCTGCTTATCAGACTGCCTTTCGGAGACAGCCTTGTGGGAATGCGGTTTTATACCGGGCTGATGGTGAGCGGAATGGCTCTTCTGGCTTATTTTTTTCTGAAAGGAAAGATGCCTGCATGGCTGGCTTTTGCCGGGGAGATCGCGGCGGTAAGCCTCTGCTGGATACCGACTACGAGCCTGTACAACTACCTGACTTTCGCTCTTTTTCTGGCCGGAACGGTGTTTTTGTACCGGGGGCTTGTATGGCAGAAGCGCCTCTGGATGGGGATAGCCGGGCTATGCCTGGGGGCGAGCGTTTTGACAAGACTGCCCAATATTCTGGAATGCGGTCTCATCATTGCGGTTTTTTATTATGGAATCGTGAAAAAAAAGCCTGCAAAGGAAATCTGGAAGGATGTCGGAGTATGCGTGGCAGGATTTGCGGCAGCGTTTGCGGTCGGATTTCTGGCGATATCCATTCAGTTTGGCTTTGACGCCTACGGAAAAATGCTGACAGGGCTGTCGGGCTATTCGGGGACTGACGCCACCTATTCGCCTTTTTCGATGCTGACTTCGGTGTTCGGGGCATATGTGCGCTCTTTCAAGTGGGTGCTTCTGCTCGTTGTAGCGGCATCTATGGGAACGGTGATGTTCGTGCTTTTTCCGGGAAAGCTGGAAAAGACCAAAATGGCGGTTTATCTGTGCATGCTCCCGGTGCTCCTGCGTTTTTTGTGGGGCAGGGGAATGTTCAATTTCCAGTATGCATTTTACTGGAGCGTGTTCGAGTGGACGATGGTGCTTTTGTATGCGGCAATAGGGTTGTGTATATGGGCGCTGGCGGATAAAAGGATGTTTCGGCGCGATAAGCTGCTGGCGCTGCTGGTACTCCTTGTCATCGCCATCACGCCGATCGGCAGCAACAATGAGACATATCCGAATATGAACAATCTGTTTCTGGCGGCTCCGGTAACCTTCTGGCTGGGCTATCGCGTGTGGCTTTTGCTTCGGCCAAAGAAGGGAGCCTTTGCGCTCAGAGCGATGCTGATATTTGCGGGCTGTGTTTTTATGGTTCAGAGTACGGGCTTTGGCGTGTGCGCGGTCTTTCGGGACAGTATCGAGGGACAGAGACGCGACAGCGTCGTAACGGGAAATGAAAAGCTTGCCGGGGCAAGGACGAACAGCGCCAACGCAGAGGCGATACAGGATGTGGTCGATTATTATAATGAAAATCTGGCGGATGACGCAAAACGTTCAGGAAAGCTTTTGACTTTTGGTAATGTGCCGGGCTTTTGCTGGATGTTCGATATGGCTCCTGCGTTGTCCCATGACTGGCCCGACCTGAATACGTATCCGGCTGCGATGATGGAAAAGGACCTTGCAGAGCTGGAAAGAATGGATTCTGAAAATCCTGCGGTCATTATCTGTCCCGGCAGGGTGGAGTCAGAGGATGCGCAGGAAATACAGAAATGGACGCTTTTGCAGGAATTTCTGGAGCATAACGGATATGAGTTGAAAATGGACAACGGCGTTTATCAGATTTACGAATAGAAAGAAGGAATGGATGATGGGCAGAGCGGAAAACAGAAAAGTACCCTTTACGGGAAAAGAAAAGATACGGTTCAATGTGCCGCCCTTTACGGGAAAAGAATATGATTATGTGCGGCAGGCAGTGGAAAATCAGAAGATATGCGGCGACGGGGAATTTACAAAAAAGGCGAACAGCTGGTTTGAAAACAGGACCGGCACGGCGAAATGTCTGATGACGACCTCCTGCACCCATGCGACGGAGCTGGCGGCGATTTTGGCGGATATTCAGCCGGGAGACGAGATCATCATGCCTTCGTTTACGTTCGTTTCCACGGCGAACGCCTTTGTACTGCGCGGCGGCGTTCCTGTATTTGTGGATATCCGACCGGATACGATGAATATCGATGAGACGCTCATCGAGGCGGCCATCACGGAAAAGACAAGGGCCATCGTTCCGGTGCATTATGCCGGCGTGGCATGTGAAATGGATACGATCATGGATATCGCGCGCAGGCATGATCTGGTCGTGATAGAGGATGCGGCTCAGGGCGTGCTGGCTTCCTATAAGGGGCAGGCGCTGGGAAGTATCGGGGATTACGGCTGCTACAGCTTCCATGAGACGAAAAACTACAGCATGGGCGAGGGCGGCGCGCTTTTGATAAAAGACCCCGCAAATGTGGAGCGGGCGGAGATCATCCGGGAAAAAGGGACCGACCGGAGCAAATATTACCGCGGGCAGGTGGATAAATACCGCTGGCAGGATTTTGGCTCGAGCTATCTTCCGAGTGAACTGAACGTAGCATATCTGTATGCGCAGCTGGAGCTGGCGGATGATATCAATGAAGCCCGTCTGGCGCGCTGGAATCAGTATTTTAAACTGTTAAAGCCTCTGGCAGACGCCGGAAAGATAGAGCTTCAGACGATACCGGAGGGATGCGTTCACAACGCGCACATGTTCTGGCTGAAAACGGCGGATGAAAAGGAATGCGCCGCATTGAGGGAGTTTTTGAAGGAGTATGATATTCTGGCGGTATCTCATTACGTGCCGCTGCATTCTGCTCCCGCGGGCGTAAAGTACGGACGCTTCTGCGGCGAGGACAGATATACGACGAAGGAGAGCGAGCGTCTGCTGCGCCTGCCGATGTACTACGGACTGACAGAAGAAGAGGCCGCTTTTGTAGCGGAGAAAGTAAAAGAGTTTTATGGAGCTTAAAGAGCGTTTGAAAAAACATGAAAATCTGGCGGCTTCCCTTCTGATGACAGTCGCCGTATTCGCCGTTTTTTCGATTGGATGGGATTTTTATTACGATTTGAACGACGATGTATTGATCAAGGACGTCCTTTCGGGCGTCTATTCGGGGAGCCCCAGCGGATACACGATGCAGCTTTTGTATCCGCTGGGTTTTGTGCTTTCTGTTTTGTACAGGGCACTTTCGCTCCCGGTGTTCGGCATTTTTCTGGTGCTGTGTCAGTTCGGGGCAGTGTGGGCAGTCGGATACCAGAGTGCAGAATGCTGTAAGAGCCGGAAGGGAAAGGCGGCAGCGCTCATTTCAGAAGCGATTTTATGGATTTCGGCATTTGGAATGCATCTGGTCTATATCCAGTACACGGTTACGGCGGGAATGCTTGCGGCGGCGGCGCTGTTTTGGATATTGACGGCAAAGCGGCGCAGATGGTTTGCGCTTGTCCTATACTGGCTTGCCTTCTGTCTCAGGACGGAGATAGCGCTTTTATTGCTGCCGCTGGCATGTGTGGCGGGGCTGTGCGCACTGGTACGGGAATGGAAAAAGGAGCGTGCGGCTGTGCGGTATTTTTCCCTGTTCGGGATTTTGATACTCGGGATGGGGGCGCTGTATGCGGCGGATGCCGCGGCCTATTCTGCGCCGGAATGGAAACAGTTCCGGCAGTTTTTTGACGACCGTACGGCGTTGTATGACTATCGTCTGGATTTTGTGGAGCAGTATGAGGAAAACCGGGCGGTTTATGAAAAGCTCGGGATCTCTCAGGAGCGGCAGCAGCTTCTTGCCAACTATAATTTCGGTGCGGACGATGAGATGGATGCCGTGATGATGCACAGGCTGGCACAGGAGGCTTCGGCAGCGCAGGAGAAGCCTGATTTTAAAAAGGAGCTTTCCGTCGCGGTCTGGCGGCTGGCGCATGAAAACTGGTTCGGAAAAGGGGATGCCCCCTTCAATCTGCTCTGGCTTGGCATGGGGCTTTTGCTGTGCGCTTTTTTCTGTATGGAAAGAAGGTTCGGAAGGATTTGGCAGCCGTTGCTTGGCGGAGCCTGTGGGACAGCGCTGTGGCTGTATCTGCTGCTGCAGGGACGGATGGTAGAGCGTGTGACTCATCCGCTGTATCTGGCACAGATTCTTTTATTCGCAGGAATGCTGTTTGCAGAGAGCCGCGCGGCGGATGCGGTAAAGCTCAGGACAGCGGATACAGAGGCGTGGAGCCTGGGGCTGGCGGCAGGTATGTGCGCGCTCGCAGGGATTGCGTGTCTTCCGGGCGCCGTTTCGAGGATAGAAGCGGAAGCCGGACGGCGGGAAGAGGTGAACGCGGCAAATGAAGCGGTGATGGATTATTGCAGAGCGCACCCGAAAACGCTGTATCTGGAAGATGTTTATTCAACGGTCGCTTATTCCGAGAAGCTTATGACAGACAGGGACAAGCCGTTTAATTATGACCTGCTGGGCGGCTGGCTTGTGAAAAGCCCTCTGACATCCCGGAAGCTTTCGGCGTTTGGCTTTTCTTCTATGGGAGAGGCAGTGCGCGCCGGAGAGGGTGTGAACATTCTGGCGGAGGAAGGGTCTGATATGAGCTGGCTAAAGGAGTTTTTTACGGATACGGGTGTGGAAGCAGAGCTGTTAAAGGTTGGCGGCATTGAGGGCGGGACGGATATTTATCAGGTGATACCGGCAGAGCGCTTAAACGGGACTGCGATAGGTCGTGGGCTCTTTCTGGAGGGAGAACAGAATGATGGAGCAGAGTGAAAGAAAAACAGACGGACAGGTTTATATAGAAGGAAAAAAGATTTTTCTGCGTCCGATAGACGATGAGGACACGGAGCGCATTGTAGCATGGCGCAATCAGGAGAGGGTACGGAAAAATTTTATTTATCAGAAGCCTTTTACAAAGGAAGGCCATGAGGAATGGATGAGGACGCAGGTGCAGACCGGACGTGTCGCGCAGTTCATTATATGTGAAAAGGACACCGGGCGTCCGGTGGGGAGCGTTTATTTCAGAGATATCGACCGCGAAAATAAAAAGGCGGAATACGGCATCTTTATCGGCGAGGCGGACGCTACAGGAAGAGGCATCGGGACAGAGACCGCGCGTCTGGCGGTTTCCTATGCCCGGGACGTATTAAAGCTGCACAAGCTGATGCTTCGGGTGTTTGCGGACAATGCAGGCGCGGTGAAAAGCTATGAGAATGCGGGGTTTGTCCGGGAGGCGCATTTGAAGGATGAGTTTTTGCAGGACGGACATTACCGGGATATGTTTCTGATGGCGGTATTTTTTGAGGAGAATGAGTGAAATGAAAAAGCAACTGGTCAGTTTTGTTATTCCCTGCTATCGGTCGGCGGAGACGATAGGCGGAGTGGTAGAAGAAATAGATGCAGCGATGGCATCGATGGAGCGTTATGAATATGAAGTCATTCTTGTAAATGACTGTTCACCGGACGATACGTTTGGAAAGATACGCGAGCTGTGTCAGAAGGATAAGCGGATAACAGGAGTAAATCTTGCTCGCAATTTTGGACAGCATGCGGCGCTGATGGCTGGATTCCATCAGGTAAAGGGCGATATATTGGTGTGTCTGGATGATGACGGCCAGACGCCCGCAAACGAGGTCGGAAAGCTTCTTTCAGCGCTGGAGGACGGAGCTGATGTGGCGTATGCGAAGTATGACCACAAGCATCACAGCGCATTCCGGAATTTCGGCAGCAGGGTCAACGACCGGATGCTCTGCTTTATGCTGGGAAAGCCAAAGGATTTATTTATTTCCAGCTATTTTGCGGCAAGACGCTTTGTGCTGGACGAGATGCTGCGCTATGAAAATGCGTTTCCCTACGTGATAGGACTTGTCCTGCGGGCAACGCGCAATATCGTAAATGTGACGGTGCATCACAGAGACCGGCAGTCCGGTACGTCGGGTTATACTTTTGGGAAGCTTCTGGCGCTATGGTTCAACGGTTTTACGGCGTTTTCAGAAAAACCGCTCCGTATCGCAACGCTGGTCGGCGTATTTTGTGCGATGGCAGGATTCCTGTACGGAATTTACACGGTGATCAAAAAGCTTGTCCTGCCGGGAGTGCCGATAGGTTTTTCAGCGCTGATGTCTTCGATCATGTTCATCGGCGGTATGCTCATGCTGATGCTGGGGTTGATAGGAGAGTATGTGGGACGGATGTATATCTGTATCAATAATGCGCCGCAGTTTGTGATAAGAGAGGTTGTAGGCGGGGATGAGGATGAGCCGGAAACGGAATGCTGAGTGGAAAAATAAAAAATTGTTTTTAAAAACAAAAAAGAGGATATGGATCTGTTCAGCGGCAGGAGGATTGTTTATAGGATTTTGTGCCTGGTGGGGCAGTCAGCTGGACCGTTTGGGAAATGTGAATATTACGGCCGCATTTACGTGGATTGCGCCGCTGGGTACAGCATGCATCATTACACCAGTGCTTGCTCTGATATTTTCACTGGCAGGGAGAAAGAGGCATGAGGTACAGGAAATCCCAGAGAAAAACAGGAAAAAGCATGATTGGATGTCGGAGGAGCGGTGGAGGGCAATGCAGCCGCCTGTGCGAATACTTTTACGGGCATTGGCGCTGTTTTTGCTGTGGCTTCCGGTGTTTTTGGCGGTATATCCGGGATTTTTTGCCTATGATGCGACGGATGAATTTAACGAGGTATTGACAGGAGAATATGTAACAAGGCATCCGCTTCTTCATGTTTTGATGCTGGGAAAGACAGTGACAGCATTTTATGACCTGACAGGTTCTTTTAATATAGGAATAGCAGTCTATGTGCTGCTGCAGATGGTGATAATGAGTTTGCTTTGCAGCTGGGTATTGGAAGAACTTGAAAATATCGGGGCGGGAAAACTACTGAGGATATTTTCGTTTTTCTTCTTCGGAATATTTCCGGTGATCCCGATGTATGTATTATGCACGTCAAAGGATATGCCATATACAGCAGGGCTTTTTGTTCTGCTTATACTTTTGCAGAAAATGTGCAGGGAAAAGGATATATTCTGGCGGAAGCGACTACAGGTGCTCGGATTGGGAACGGCATTATTTGTTACAGCAGTATTCCGCAGTAACGGAATGGGCGTGTTTTTTTTGACAATCCCGGTGCTCGTATGGCTTGCGGGAAAAAAAATGAGGCGGAGGGTGTTGACGGTGGCGGCAGCGGTACTTGCTTCCTGTTCTATCATGCAGGGAGCAATGAATACAGTGCTGAAGCCGGAGAGTACAAATGCGATGGAGGGATTTACAGTACCGATCCAACAGATGGCGAGAACCTGGAATTACAGTCCGGAAAATTTCTCCGGTGAAGATCGGGATATGCTGTTTGAGATTCTTCCAGAGGAATCTTTGGCGATGTATCAGCCAAAGCTTTCCGACCCGGTGAAGGCTGGGTTTGATGCGGAGGCATTTCAGGAAAATCCTGCCGGATATGCGAGATTATGGCTGAAAATAGGTTTGAAATCGCCGATGTCATATCTGAATGCATGGCTTATGACGTCATATGGCTTCTGGTATCCCAATACGGTGATTGATGTATATAATGGATGGAGAGAATATTCCGAAAGCTCCTACTTCAGCTGTGAGACGGAAGCACCGGGAGAGCGTCACAGCTATTTTCCGTGGCTGGAGCGACAGTATGAAAAGATTTCGTGGGAAAAAGAAATCCACGAGACTCCGGTGATATCCTGGCTGTTTTCCCCCGGCGCGCTGTGCTGGGTGTGGATACTGGGCGGACTTTGTCTGATCGCTGTGGGTAAAAAGCGTGAGGCGGCGGCGCTGCTTCCGGTTTACTTTAATTTTCTGACTGTGCTGATCGGACCGACCTATCTTGTGCGCTATGTACTGATTTTCTGGTTCGGCCTGCCGGTACTCTTGTCAATCTTGTCGGGATTGTGGTATACTTCAAAGGAAACGCCGGGTTACTGTTCAAATCAGTCTTAAACCCGGGTATAAGCGGCGTTTCCCGGAAGAAAGTGAAACAGCGGGAGGCTTTGCCGGGAGGCGGTTTTCTGCGGAAAGGCTTTTGATGAACCGAAAGATCAAAGCATATCAGGCATTAATATATATTGTGGTATTCTGGCTGACGGCGATGCTTCTGGCATTGGGGCCGGGAAGAATTCTGGACAGCGACAGGGCAGTAGCGGGGAATGAAGCGCCTGCCGGGACGGTACAGGTGCGGCTGGACCGGCAGATACAGCAGGTTCTTATTGCGGAAGGTTCGTATCTTCGTTATCTGGATTTATATGTTACGAGCGAAGCTTCAGTCGGAAAATATTATCGTCTGTTCGTTTATGATGAGAATAATGAGATTTTAGTGAACCGGGAGTTTGAGCTGGCACAGGCCGAAGTCCCGGGCTTTGTGCGGATTCCTTTAGGAATCGATACACGGCCGGGGACAGCTTATGTATGGCAGCTTCAGGGAACGGATACTCCGATGGAGCTGGCGTGGGAGAATACGGGCGAGACAGGGCTGACCTGCTTGGGCAATTATTATGTGCTGGCGGACGGACAGTCCGTAGAGCAGGCGGCAAAAAATATCGTGATGCGTCTTGTGTACACAGACAGCCCTGCCGCATGGAAAATGGGCTGTCTGATGGGGGCGCTTTGTGCAGCGGCGTTCGTTTTGTGTGCTGCAACCGTATATCTGGCGCAAAAGGGGCAGAGACTGATAAAAGAGGGTACGTCCGGGCGCGCATCGGCGCCGGGCGTTTTCGTGCGGGCACTTGTGAAAAAGGTGCCCGTCCGCCTTGCGGTATGGGCGACGGCAGGACCTGTCCTGATGTTTGGAACGGGGTATCTTTTGTATGCGGTCTTTGTCCGCAATCTGTTCGGCGGAAAGACGGACGATAAGCTGGTGTACGGCCTCGGGATAGGCATCGCATTCGCTTTTTTTGTGTGGGTGCTCCTTTCCCCCAGGACAAAGAAGCATTTTGAACCGTTCAAAACGCTGTGCAGGAAATATTGGGCTGACTGGCTGCAGACAGCCGCCTTTGCCGGGATGCTTCTGGGCGGTATCCACTATATGAACGCGCTTTATCAGGTGCAGCAGGATACGGCCTTTAGAGAGGTGTTTTTCTGGACGGAGCTTATGATACTTGCGATGGCGCTGCCGTCCATGATGAAGGATCTAAAAAACAGGCTGTGGCTCATCCCGGCGGTTTTGGCAGGGGCTGTGCGGTATGTGTTCTGGACAGTGACGGACGGAGCGGCAGAAAGAACGGCTCTGGCGTGCTGGGAAAGCGCATCCATTGTTCTGGCAGTGCTTATTTTGGGAGCTTTCATAAAAAAACTCCGTACAAAAACGCTTATCACATGTCGCGTAAACCGGTTTTATGCTATAACGCTGGCGGCGCTTTTTGTGTTTCTCTGCATCTTTGCAAACGGACGGGGATGGCCGTTTTATATGGCTGTGGTATTCGGCGTTTATTATCTGTTTTATCTGGGCTGGGAGCACAGGGAACGGCTGCTTTCCAATTTCTGCGACGGCGTGGCGTTAAATTTTGCGCTGGCAACGCTCTTTTGCCTTGCGAGGAGGCCCTTCCGGGCATGGGTATATTCCCGCTATAATTTTGTGTTTCATACGGTCACCATCACAGCCGGCTATCTGACGCTCGTGGTGTGTGTGCTGACAGTGCGCCTGTTTTTTGGATTAAAGGCAAAAAAGCGTCTGGCTGACCTGTGGGGAACGCTGCTTCTGTATGGGATGGCAGTATCCTTCCTGTTCCTGACGCTGTCGAGGACAGGCTATCTGGCGGTGTTTGCGATGAGCATGGTTCTGCTCGTTTTTGTGCCGTTTTTTGTATACAAAAAGGGCTGGAGAGGGCTTGCAAAAGAGCTTGCATGTATGGCGGCGGCATTCATCTTGTGTCTGCCGGTGACTTATTCGGGGATACGCCTTCTTCCGGCGCTCTATAATGACCCTTATATTTATGAGGTGGAGGATTCCGCGGCGGCTATCCATCGGGATGACCCGAAGGATTCCAGCGCCTATATGTCGGTCTCCTATTTTAAGTATGTGATGGAAAACAAGCTTTTGTCCGATGCGTCCGGGCTTTTGGAGGAGGCGGAGACGCTTTTGTGCATGGGAGACGGTCTGCGCGTGGAAAGCGAAGCACTGGTGGCTTCTGCAGAGGAAGGCGGGATTTCGGATGTGGACGAGTTTTCCAACGGCCGCATTGAAATTTTTAAGTCTTATATCGAGAACTGGAATCTGACCGGGCATGCGGATATGGGCGTAGCCCTTCCGGATGGCTCCACGAGCGTACATGCTCACAACAGTTATCTGCAGGTAATCCATGATCATGGTCTGCTGACGGGAGCTGTTTACATGATATTCGGCGTATTGAGCGCGTGGATGATGTTTGGGTATGCGCTTAAAAATGGAGAAAAAGAGCGGTATGCCGTGCTGCTGCTGGCGGTGTTTATCGGCTTTGCAGTCGCAGGGCTGGTAGAGTGGCTGTTCCACCCGTGCAATCCGCTGGGATTTTCGACAATGATCGTGTTGGCGCCTCTGTTTGTACAGGACAGCGCATCTGAAAAGAGGGAAAAACAGAATGAAGAAACCGTTTAATTATCAGTTGTTTTACCGCAGGGCGGCATTGATCGCATATGATATCGTGAGCGTGGTAGCTTCCAGCTTTCTGGCTATCCTGATACGGTATGATTTTCAGTTGAATACAGTGCCGGAGGAATTTTTACTGCCTATCCGCCAGTTTATGGTCATTAATATCGTGCTGGCGCTGGGGATTTTCTATTTGTTCAGGCTTTACCACAGTCTGTGGGCGTTTGCCGGAGAAACAGAGCTGCAGAATCTGGTGATGGCGTGTCTGACTGCGAGCGTTGCAGACGGTGTCGGAATCAATTTTTTTCGGATAGGGCCGAAGGCGGTGCCGGACAGCTATTATTTTCTGTACTTTTTCTTCCTGCTGACGTTTCTGTTTGCAAGCCGTTTTTCCTATCGTTTTTTCAGGAGCAGGAAGCATAAGCTCCAGAACCGTAAAAACAGCGTTTCGGTTATGATAATCGGCGCAGGCGAAGCGGGAAACGCCATCATCAAGGAGATTGTAACGAGCAATTATTCTACAATGGTCATCCGCTGTATCATCGATGATGATAAGAACAAGTGGGGCAGCTTTATACAGGGCATTAAGGTCGTGGGGGGACGGGATAAGATCATCGAATCCGCAGACCTTTATGATGTAGATGAAATTCTGCTGGCTATCCCGTCGGCATCCCCGATACAGATACGGGAGCTTCTGGAAATCTGCAAGGAAACGAACTGTAAGCTCAGAAGTCTGCCCGGGCTGTATCAGCTGGCGAACGGGGACGTGAACGTGAGCAAGCTTCGTGATGTTGAAGTAGAAGATCTTCTCGGGCGTGAGCCGATACGGGTGGATATGGATTCGATACTGGGGTATGTGCAGAACAAAGTCGTGCTTGTCACGGGCGGCGGCGGTTCCATCGGAAGCGAGCTGTGCCGTCAGATAGCAGCGCATAAACCGTCACAGCTCATCGTTTTTGATATTTATGAAAACAATGCCTACGATTTACAGCAGGAGTTAAAAGAAAACTTCCCGGAGCTAAAGCTGACGGTACTGATCGGAAGTGTCCGCAATACGAACCGGATCAATTCGGTTTTCGAGACATATCATCCGGATATCGTTTACCATGCAGCGGCGCATAAGCATGTCCCGCTGATGGAGGACAGCCCGAATGAAGCGGTGAAAAACAACGTGTTCGGCACATGGAAGACCGCGATGGCGGCAGCGGAAAACCATGCCCAGAAGTTTGTCATGATATCTACGGACAAGGCGGTGAATCCGACAAATATTATGGGGGCGAGCAAGCGTATCTGCGAGATGATCGTACAGACGTTCAACCGTCATTATGAAACGGAATTTGTTGCGGTGCGCTTCGGCAATGTGCTCGGTTCCAACGGAAGTGTGATCCCTCTGTTTAAAAAGCAGATAGCGGCAGGCGGCCCGGTGACCGTAACGCATCCTGACATCATACGGTATTTCATGACCATACCGGAGGCGGTTTCGCTCGTACTTCAGGCGGGAGCGTATGCAAAGGGCGGCGAGATATTTGTGCTGGATATGGGAGAGCCTGTGAAAATCCTGGATCTGGCAAAGAACCTTATCCGTCTTTCCGGGTATCGGGTGGATGAGGATATAAAAATCGTATTTACCGGGCTGCGTCCCGGCGAGAAGCTGTATGAGGAGCTGCTTATGAAAGAAGAGGGGCTTCAGGATACGGATAACCGACTTATCCATATCGGACGGCCGATAGAGCTGGATGAGCGCCTGTTTTTTAAGCAGCTGAAAAATCTTGAAGAAGCATCCAAAGAAGAAGTAAAGGACATCCGTCCGCTTATCCGTGAGATAGTGCCGACGTATCACTATAAGGAATAATAGGAGGGCGTTCATGAACGTACATCATATCGGATATCTGGTTAAAAAGGGAGAAAAGGCGGCTCAGGCGTTTGAAGCACTCGGATATGAGAGGGAAGGCGGCTGGACGCATGATGAGGTTCGCAGGGTGGACATCCTGTTTTTGCAAAAGGACGGCTATCGTATCGAGCTGGTCAGCCCCTATACGGCGGATTCTGTTGTATCGGGACTTTTAAAGACGTATAAAAATGCGCCGTATCATATTTGTTATGAGGCGGAAAACTTTTCAGAGGAGCTGGCGCGTCTGGAAGAGAGCGGATATATCCGCATTGACGAGCCGACGGCAGCGCCTGCCATCGGCGGTCGGAGGGTGACGTTTCTCATGCATCCGGCGGCAGGAATGCTGGAGCTTTTGGAAAACAGTTAAAGGAGGATATTATGGAACGGAAGAAAATCTATCTGGCATCTCCTACGATGCACGGAGACGAGCAGGCTTTTGTACAGAACGCGTTTGATACCAACTGGGTCGCGCCCCTTGGCCCGCATGTGAATGCATTTGAAGAAGAGATGGCGGCATATGAGGGGATCGGTCATGCGGCGGCTCTTTCCGCGGGGACGGCGGCGCTGCATTTATCGGCGATACTTTCGGGGGTAAAGCAGGGGGATGTGGTATTCGCTTCTTCCCTGACCTTTGCGGCGAGTGTAAATCCGTTCTGTTATGAAAAGGCGGTTCCGGTCTTTATTGACTCCGAATATGAAACGTGGAATATGGATCCGGGGGCGCTGGAACGGGCGTTTGAAAAATATCCTCATCCGGCGGCTGTCGTTTTAGTACACTTATACGGCACTCCGGCAAAAGTAGATGAAATACGCGCCATCTGCGACGCTCATAACGTGCCGCTTATCGAGGATGCGGCGGAGGCGCTGGGAAGTACCTTTGAAGGAAGAAAGCTCGGGACCTTTGGCAGGTTCGGTATTTTGTCCTTTAACGGAAATAAGATAATCACCACCTCCGGCGGAGGGATGCTTCTGTCTGATGACGAGGCGGCGATCACACGGGCAAGATTTCTTTCCACACAGGCAAGAGACCCTGCACGTCACTATCAGCATTCCACGATTGGCTATAATTATCGGATGTCGAATGTGCTGGCGGGGATCGGAAGAGGGCAGCTTTTGCATCTGGAAGAGCACAAGGCTCTGAAAAATGCGATATACAGACAGTATGCGGAGGCGTTTGCAGATATCCCGGAAATTCAGATGAACCCGATGAATCCGAAGGGCGATTCCAATAACTGGCTGTCCTGTATGACGATCGCCGAGGGCTGCAGCGTGACTCCGGATCAGGTAATGGATGCGCTGGCAGAGTATAACATTGAAACACGCCCTATCTGGAAACCGATGCATCTGCAGCCGGTATTCGCAGACTGCGATTTTATTTCCGCACAAGAGGGGACAGACGTGGCTGCGGATATCTTCAACAGAGGCATGTGTCTGCCCAGCGATATTAAAAATACGCCGGAGGACATGGAGCTGATAATTTCTATCGTGAGAAAGCAGTTTGGAAGGTAAGGATATGTATCGGAGATTTTTTAAGCGGCTGCTGGATATCCTGTTGTCGTTGTGTATTTTAGTCCTGCTGAGCCCGGTATATGTGATATTGATCGTGCTGGTGAGGATAAAACTGGGCAGTCCGGTATTTTTCAGACAGGAGAGACCGGGATTGAACGGGGAGATATTTACGCTGTATAAATTCCGCACGATGACGGATGCACGGGACAAGGACGGAAAGCTGCTGCCGGACAAAGACAGGCTTACCTCTTTTGGAAAATTTTTACGTTCGTCCAGTCTGGATGAGCTTCCGGAATTTTTCAATATCTTAAAAGGGGATATGAGCTTTATCGGGCCAAGACCGCTGCTCGTAAGCTATCTGCCCTACTATACGGAAAGAGAGTCTCTGCGTCATACAGTCCGTCCCGGACTGACAGGACTGGCGCAGGTGTCCGGGCGGAATTTTATCGACTGGGACAGGCGTCTGGCAAAAGATGTGGAGTATGTGGAGGGGTTAAGTTTTCTGATGGACCTGAAGGTGCTCTTTTTAAGCGTAAAGGTAGTGCTCTGCCGTTCTGATGTTGCAGAGGATACGAATCAGTCGGAGGGCAATTTTGCACAGATCCGGAAAGAGCGGCTGGAGCGCACGGGAAAACTGGAAGCGTGAGCGGACAGCATGGCTGACTGCAGAAAGTGCCGGATCGGCAGCATAGCGCAGCCGGCGGAAATGAGAGGAAATATGACAAATATCCTGATTTTGAGCGCGGGGACCCGCGACAAGGTAGTACAGTATTTTAAAAAGGCGCTGGCTGGAAAAGGGCAGGTGATCGCCACTGACTGTAGTGAGTATGCGCCGGCTATTTATGAGGCGGACGGGTATGAGCTGGTTCCGAGGATTACGGAACCGGGCTATCTGGAGCGTATTCTGGAAATCTGCAAAAAGAGAAAGATAACAGGCGTGCTTTCCCTGATCGACCCGGAATTAAGCCTTCTGGCGGCGAATAAAGAACGTTTTCTGGAAATCGGTACAACACCCGTTGTGCCGGATGCAGAGGCGGTGGAGCTGTGCTTCAATAAATATGCGATGTATGAAAAGCTGACGGAGCTTGGCTTTCCGACAGGAAAATGCTTTATGGACCGGGAGGCGTTTTTTGAGGCTGTGGATGCAGGAATGATGAAGTATCCGGTATTTGTAAAACCGGTCTGCGGCAGCGCCAGCATCAGCATCAATAAGGCGGCGGATAAAGAAACGGTGGAATTTTTATGCTCTCGTGAAGAAGACCTGATGATACAGGAATTTATGGACGGACTGGAATACGGTGCGGACGTATATATTGATATGCTCAGCGGAGAGGTCGTTTCGATATTTGTGAAGAAGAAGCTGAAAATGCGCGCCGGAGAGACAGATAAGGCGGTTTCGGTCAAGGATGAAGCTCTGTTTTCTCTTATCCGTGATTTTGTGAAAAAGATGGGTTTTCGCGGCATCATTGATATCGACCTGTTTGAAATCGGCGGAAAATGGTATATTTCGGAAGTTAATCCGCGTTTTGGAGGCGGTTATCCTCATGCCTATGTCTGCGGCGTAAACGTGCCGGAGCTTATCGTGAACAATCTGGAAGGGCGTGTGAATGAGCCTGCGATAGGAAATTATGAGGCGGGCATGGTAATGATGAAGTATAATGAAATCATGGTGAAACGGATATGAAAAAATCCATACTGGTGATAGGAAACAGTGATTCCGGTCTGTATGATTTCCGTAAAGAGGTGCTGGAAGAGTTTTTTCGGGAAGGCTACAGCGTCCATGTGTCCGTACCGGATACAGGATATGCAGAGAAAATCAGGAGAATGGGCTGTATTTATCATGAAACGACGATGGAGCGTCGCGGAATGAATCCGCTGAAGGACGGAAAGCTCTTTTTGTTCTATATGAAGCTGTTAAAGCAGATACGTCCGGCTGCGGCGCTGACCTATACGATAAAGCCGAATATTTACGGCGGCGTGGCATGCCGGCTCAGAAAGGTGCCGAGACTCGTCAATGTGACAGGGCTGGGGACAACGCTGGAGCATGAGGGGCTGATGCAGAAGCTTATCGTTTTTCTGTATCGTCAGGGCTTAAAAAACGCGGGCTGCATTTTTTTTCAGAACGAGAGAAACCTTGCGTTTATGAGGGAAAAAGGATGTCTGCAGAAAAATGCCGTGACGAAGATCATTTCCGGTTCCGGAGTGAATCTGGAGGAGCACAGCCCAAAGCCTTATCCCGGGGGAGAAGAGCTGAGATTCGTATCGGTGATGCGCATCATGCAGGACAAAGGGATAGAAGAGCTTTTGGAGGCGGCGGAACGTATCCACAAAAAGCATCCGGAAACCATATTTGAAATCCTTGGCTCCTATGAGGAAGAAACGCGGGATAAATATGAACCTTTGATACAGGACTTGCAATCAAAGGGGATTGTGCGTTATTATGGTTATCGGGACGATATCCCGGAATTTTATGAGCACTGCTGTGCGGTCATCCATCCTTCTTATCATGAAGGAATGTCGAATGTCCTGCAGGAGGCGGCGGCGACGGGAAGGCCTGTGCTCGCCAGCGATATCAGCGGCTGCAGGGAGATTTTTGAGGACGGTATATCCGGCATCGCCTTTTTACCAAAGAGCGCGGACAGCCTGACTGAAGCCATCGAACGTTTTCTGGCATGTTCATGGGAGGAGCGCAGGAAGATGGGAAAACAGGCGCGCGCCCATGTGGAAAAGCATTTTGACAGAAAGGGCGTCGTCAGGGAATACGCAGATACGCTGCATGAGCTGACAGCAAAATGAGCAGGGTGCAGGCAGCAGAAGAAAGTGAGGAGATCACAATGGGTTTATATGAAGACATCGTAGCAGGAAAAGAAAAGCTCTCCCTCGTGGGACTGGGCTATGTGGGAATGCCGATAGCTGTGGCATTTGCAAGAAAGGTTCCTGTGATAGGCTATGATTTGAACGAAGAAAAGATTAAATTATATCAGTCCGGCATCGATCCGACCCGCGAGGTAGGGGACGATGTAATACGGGAGACAAAGGTGGAGTTTACAGCGGATGAAACGAAGCTGCGCGAGGCAAAATTTCATATCGTTGCAGTGCCGACCCCGGTCAATGACGACCATACGCCGGATCTGACTCCTGTTGAGGGAGCAAGCCGTATCCTTGGCAGGAATCTGACAAAGGGCAGTATCGTTGTATTTGAATCCACCGTTTATCCGGGTGTGACAGAGGATGTATGCGTGCCTATTCTGGAAAAAGAATCCGGGCTTGTCTGCGGGAAGGATTTCAAGATAGGGTATTCCCCCGAGCGTATCAACCCGGGCGACAAGGTACACCGTCTGGAGACCATTACGAAGATCGTGTCCGGTATGGATGAAGAGACGCTTGACGTAATCGCGAAGGTATATGAGCTGGTAGTGGATGCGGGCGTATACCGGGCGGATTCCATCAAGGTTGCAGAAGCTGCAAAGGTTATCGAGAACAGCCAGCGTGATATCAATATCGCGTTTATGAACGAGCTGTCGATTATTTTCAATAAAATGGGCATTGATACGAAGAGCGTTCTGGAGGCTGCGGGCACGAAGTGGAATTTCCTGAAGTTTTTCCCCGGTCTCGTGGGCGGACACTGTATCGGCGTCGACCCCTACTACCTGACCTATAAGGCAGAGCAGATGGGCTACCATTCTCAGGTCATCCTGGCGGGACGCCGCATCAATGACGATATGGGCAGATATGTGGCGGAGAATATCGTGAAAAATCTTATCCGTGCGGACGTTTCCGTGAAGACGGCAAAGGTGGCGATCCTTGGCTTTACCTTTAAGGAAAACTGCCCGGATACGAGAAATACAAAAGTGATAGATATCGTAAGAGAGCTGCGGGAGTACGGCATCGAGCCTGTGATCGTGGATGAGACCGCCGACAGGGAAGAGGCAAAGCGCCTGTACGGTGTAGAGCTTTGCGACAGGAGCGCGATACAGGATGTGGACGCGCTGGTGATCGCTGTGGCTCATACGGAATTTTCCGGTCTGGAGCATGCCGATATCGAGAAGTTCTTCAATCCTGCAAATGAGAAAAAGGTGCTCGTGGACGTCAAAGGTATCCTGAACCGGAAGGAATGGGAGAATGACGGCTACCTGTACTGGAGATTATAAGCGGGGAAGGCGATGACCGAAAAAAATGAAAAAAAATCCGCCGCGTTATCCGGCGGTATGAAAATTTCCATCGCTTCCATCATCACAGTCCTGTTATTTGCAGGACTGTGGCTGTTTGGAGAGACGGGGATATATAATGACAGCAATCAGTATATTGCGATGCATATTCACAGGGAGCCGGCATATCCGTTCTTTTTATGGGTGTTCCGGAGTCTGATTGGAGAAAACGGTTATTTGGGAGCTGTCCGTTTTATGCAGAATATCCTGGCGGCATTTTCAGTAATCTGGCTTTCGGGGACGCTGAAAAAGCAGTTTGGATACGGGAGATGGATGGAGCTTTTAGTGAGCTTTCTTTTACTTTCGCCCCACATCATCACGCCGCTGTCCTCTGAGAGCGGGCTTGTGCTGTCCAACGGTATCGTCAGCGAAGCGCTGGGGCTGCCGTTGTTCTATATTTTTTCGGCACAGTGCATGAAAATGGTATGGGAGCGGAAAAAGAGTGCAGGGATTTCGGCGCTTTTGCTGGCTCTGCTCATGTCCCTCGTGCGAGGACAGATGATGTTTGCGATTCTTTTGTGGCTGGCAGCAGCGGCAGCGGTGTGCTTTGAGCGCTGGCTGGGGCAGCGGCAGATTTCAGACGGACAAAAGAGCGCTGCAAAGCATCTGCTGCTTTGGAGAATTTCGGCGTGTATCCTGTGTACTGCGCTGGCTTTCGGCGGGAGAGGATTTCTTGTAAAAGGCTATAATCTGGCGTTCAACGGACATTTTATCAACAACACCTTCGGAAATGTCGGAATGCTGGCAAACGTGCTCTATGCGGCAGACCGGGAGGACGGCGGACGGATAACGGATGAAAAGGCGCGCGCGTTTTTTTATCTGTCGTATGACCTGGCAGAGGAGAAAGAGGCAAATTATAAATTTGCCCCGGACGGATTTTTAAACCGGGCGGCACATCTGGAAAAGTGGCATGACGCGTTAAAATTCGAGATGATAGAAGAACCGTGGAGGCTTGTCCATGACAGCGAAGGATTTACGGACTACATCCCTGAGAATGTGGAATCCGACCGGATCGCGGACGAAATCATGTCTTCCATTATGCCCGCTGTTGCGGGACGCTGGATATATGACTATCTTGCGCTGTCGTTATACGGACTGATACGCTCGGTGGCAATCGTGCACCCGGTGCTGAACTGGTATGCGCTGGCGGCATATGTGGGGATGGCTGCACTGGCGGTATGGAGTTTTATCAAAAACAGGGATTCCAGAGCCGGGAGGTTTGCAGTATTTGCCCTGCTGTCGGTTTTTGCAAACGTGTATGCGACCTCGCTTATCATCATGTGTCTGTCCCGGTACATGATATACGGGCTTCCGTTGTTTTATACGGCGGGGCTATTGCTGGTCTATGAGAATATCATGCGGATACGCTCCGCAAAAAAAAGAGAAAGCTTTGCTTAAGATTCTATGAAGTCCATTGCACGTTTTGAAAAAAGAGAATATACTGTGGAATACAAAATGAAACAGTTTAGCCGGCATGGGAAAACTGTGGCGGTTGAATGCCGTGCTGGCGACGGAATGGGGAAGTATGAGAAGATTATCTAAGATTTCAAAATTGTCATGGAGCCTGCTTTTGACGGGCGCAGTATTTGCCGGGACAGTGATGTCCGGGTGCGGGAACGAAACGGATTACACGGAAGAGATAAAGGAGTATCAGGCGAAGCTGGAGTCTCTTGCGGCAGAGAATGAGGAGCTGAAAGCACAGCTTGGTATCACGGAGCCGACGCAGACGGAAACGCCTGCGGAAACAGAAACCGTTCCGGCAGAGACGCAGGTATCGGAAAATGACGGACAGACTCAGGTATCGGAAAATAATGAGCAGCCGGCAGAGAACGCCGGACAGGAAGAGAATCATCTGGATATTCTCGTGTTCAGCGACAGTATCTGGGGAAATTATCGGGATGAGACCGGAGTGTCGGCAAGAGTGGAGCATTATCTTCGGGATAAGGGATACGATGTGACGATGTACAACGCGGCGATCGGCGGCACGAGGGCGACTCTGGATCCGGAGGATAATGAACATCAGTTTGGTCCTGCCAGCGAGAATTCCCTGCCGAAGATGGTTTCTATTCTGCGCGGAGACACGGATGTGGAGCTTTTACAGGGCAAGCCCGCCTATGAGGATATGAAGGCGGCGCTGGCGGTAAGAGATGAGCTGGACTATATCATCGTTTCGTATGGTATGAACGACTTTTTGAATCAGGCGCCGACAAACAGTTCGGATGACCCCTGGACGGGATTCGGGACAGCTTTGACAAAGAGCGTCCAGAATATCAAGGGAATCTGCCCTTCGGCGCAGATTGTGATCGCATCCGCGAGCTACGGCTCTTATTTCCCTGTCCCCGTCCAGAATATGGGAGAGAAGGCGCTTTATAACTATGCGAGTATCGCCTGTGACGTGGCAAGAGGTGAAAATACGTTATGTCTGGATGCCTATAATAATCTGGGGATGGATGCCTACAATGCGGACGATTATCTGGAGGACGGAATCCATCTGAATGAAAAAGGACGGGATCTGTACGCTCAGGGTGTTGCTTCCTGTATTTTGGGCGGGACTCCGGGACAGATTTCCAGCAACAACCTGATTGATTTTGAATAAGGATAAGACCAAAGGCCGCAGCTGCGGCGGAAAGAGGAATTTATGGGATATCGTGAGCTTACATTTGACAAGGACAGTGTCTTTTTAGTAACAGGCGGCGCGGGCTTTATCGGTTCCAACCTGTGCGAGGCGATTTTGGAGATGGGATATCAGGTACGCTGCCTGGATGACCTTTCGACCGGAAAGCAGGAGCATGTGGATATGTTTCTTGACAATCCCCGCTATACCTTTATCAAGGGGGATATCAAGGATTTTGATACATGTATGAAGGCGTGCGAGGGCGTGGATTATGTGCTGAACCAGGCGGCATGGGGAAGTGTTCCCAGAAGCATCGAGATGCCGGTATTTTATGCGCATACGAATATCATCGGCACGCTCAATATGATGGAGGCCGCAAGATTAAACGGCGTAAAGAAGTTCGTATATGCGTCCAGCTCTTCCGTATACGGAGACCATCCGGCGCTCCCGAAAAAGGAGGGAGTGGAAGGAAACGTGCTCTCCCCGTATGCGCTGACCAAAAAGACGGACGAGGAATACGGAAAGCTTTACAAGAGCCTGTATGGTCTGGATACTTACGGGATGCGTTATTTTAACGTATTCGGACGCCGGCAGAATCCGGAAGGTATGTATGCTGCCGTGATACCGAAGTTTTTGAAGCTTCTGTTAAACGATGAAGCGCCTACGATCAACGGGGATGGAAAGCAGTCCAGAGACTTTACCTACATCGACAATGTGATAGAAGCAAATCTGCGGGCGTGTCTTGCACCCAGCGAGGCAGGCGGACAGGCGTTCAATATCGGCTCCGGCGGCAGGGTATTTCTGATAGATCTGTATCATGTGCTCTGTGATGCGCTTGGTAAAGATATTGAGCCTGTATTCGGTCCTCCGAGAGCGGGCGATATCCGGGATTCCAATGCGGATATTTCAAAAGCGAGAGAGCTGCTGGGATATGATCCCGAATTTGATTTTGAAAAAGGAATCCGCCTTGCCATTGACTGGTATAAGGAAAATCTGTAAAATAAAAAGGAATGAAAAGCCGTCCGCTTTTTTTCGGGCGGCTTTTGCCGTATAGAAAAAAGAAGCCGCATAAGCGGCAGAATGAGAGGAAGCCTATGCATTATCGCGTTGTGATTTTCGGAGTAAAGGATACGACGGCGGAGATCGTCAAATATGTGCATGAAAAGCTGATACCTGTGGACCTTCTCGTAACGATCCATCCCGATGTGCTTTCGGGCAATCAGGTTTCGGGCTACAAGGGGCTGTCTTATTTAAAGGACGAGTATGGAATAGAGGTATTTGAAACCCATTCTTATGGCTTAAAGGATGAGGAGACGACCCGTTTTTTTGAGGAGAATACGTTTGACCTTGGCATATCGATGGGATGGCAGAGGCTTGTGCCGGCTGCGGTATTGTCCCGTTTTGGAGTCGGGGTATTCGGCTTTCATGGCAACTGCGCTTATCTTCCCTTTGGCAGGGGGCGCTCGCCGCTGAACTGGTCGATCATACTGGGGGATACCCGCTTTAATCTGAATCTGTTCCGATACGATGAAAAAGCGGACAGCCCGAATATTTTCGCAAACGAGATGTGTGCGATAACGCCGCATGATACGGTGCGGACGATGCAGTACAAAAATATGCTGGTGAGCAAACGTCTGATAGCGAAGCTGGTTGCGGCATATCAGGCGGGAGAGGTAAGAGTAGACCGGGAGTCGAAAGATTTTGACAGCTGGTACGGGAAGCGGACGGCAGAAGACGGAAAGCTGGATTTCCATGACCGGACGCGCAACCTTTATAATCTGATACGGGGCGTGACGAGGCCGTTCCCGGGCGCATACTGCATGTGCGGCGGGGAAAAGGTAACGGTATGGAGCGCCCATCCGTTCGATGAGATGATGGATTTTTCGATGTACGCCCCGGGCGAGGTGATAGATGTATTTGACGGGCATCCTATCGTGCGGACGGTGGACGGGTCGCTTTTGATAGAAGAGTATGAGTGCGGGATTGTGCTGGAGCCGGGGATGATTTTGGAGTAAGAGATGAAAATAACGATCAGGATGGATGATATCACGCCGGATATGGACTGGGAGAGCTTTGAGGCATTTGAGCGGATGTTCCGGAAATACGGGATAAAGCCGCTTTTGGGTGTCGTGCCGGATAACCGCGACCCGAAGCTTTCCGTAGATGCGCCGCAAAAGGATTTCTGGGAAAAAATGCAGTCCCTGCAAAAAGAGGGATGGCTCCTTTCAATGCATGGCTGCCGCCATATATATGTGACAAAGAAGGGCGGACAGTTCCCGTTAAACCCGCAGTCGGAATTTGCGGGCAGGAGTGAAGAGGAGCAGAGAAAGCTTCTTTCCGAAGGGAAACAGCTTCTGGAAAAACATGGGATATACACGGATATTTTTATGGCGCCGGGTCATACCTTCGATAAGATTACGCTGAAGCTTTTAAAGGAGCTCGGGTTTTCCTATGTGACGGACGGATTCGGTAAGGAACCCTATATCCGGGGCGGGATGACATTTCTGCCGATCGCATTTTTGCGGAAATTCGCATTTTCGGACCGGGAGGGCATTACGACAATAGTCATTCACGCCAATCATTCGACGAAGGAAGAACTGGAACGCTATGACAGGATGTTTGCTGAAAACAGGGAACGTTTTGTCTCCTATTCGGAATTTTTAGCATACTATCCTAAGAGACAGGGAGTTTTTGCACGGGCGGCGGAATATGCTGCGGCGCTTTCCAAACAGTGGGCAGCGCGGGCAAAGAGGCTGAGGAGCAGCGCAGCCCGGAAGAGATAGCGCACGCAAAAGGAATAGCGCAGCGCAGAAAAGATAGCGCGCACAGAAAGGATAGTGCGCACAGGAAAAATAGAGCAGGGGACAGAAAAGCATGAAAAAGAAAGAGGAACAGCCGGTGCGTGTATTGCAGGTGCTGGGCGGGACGGGTCTGGGCGGCGCGGAGAGCCGCGTCATGGACCTGTATCGGAGCATCGACCGGACAAGAGTACAGTTTGACTTTGCGGTCCATACGACCCAGAAGGGCTTTTTTGATGATGAAATACGGGCTCTGGGGGGAAATATCTATGCGTTGCCCCGGTTTCAGGGATATAATTTTTTTGCCTATCGAAAGGCGTGGAAGCGTTTTTTTGCAGAGCATCCGGGTTATGCGTTTGTGCATGGTCATATGACGAGCACGGCGTCGGTCTATCTGCCTCTGGCAAAGCAGGCGGGGATACCCGTAACGGCGGCGCATGCCAGGAGCGCAGGAGTGGACGGAGGCTTAAAAGGAATGCTGACCCGGCTGATGCGTCTGCCGCTCTGGAAAAGGACTGATTATTGCCTGGCAGCATCCGGGCTGGCCGGCGAAGCGGTATTCGGCAAAAAAGCGGTGGAGCAGGGAAAGGTCATCGTGCTGCCGAATGCGATCTCGGCATCGAAATACGCTTATGACCCGGAGAAGAGGGAGAAGCTGCGGGCAGAGCTGGGAGTGGGGAACGCATTTGTGATCGGTCATGTGGGACGTTTCCATCCCTGCAAAAACCACGCGTTTCTGATAGAGATTTTCGGAAAAGTATGTGAAAAAAATCCGGACAGCCGTCTGCTTCTTCTGGGGGAGGGAAGCGGGATGGAAAGCATCCGTCAGAAGGCATGCGGGCTTGGGGTAGAAGACAGGGTTCTCTTTTTAGGAAACCGGGCGAACGTACAGGATTATTATCAGGCGATGGATATGTTCGTATTCCCGTCTTTTTATGAGGGTCTTCCCGGTACTGTACTGGAGGCACAGACGGCGGGACTGCCCTGTCTGATATCGGACCGCATTACACAAGAAGTGTGTGTGACGGAGCTGGTAAAGCGGCTGGCGCTGGAAGCAGATGCACAGCTGTGGGCAGAGGAGGTGCTGGAAGCGTCGGAAGCTGTCAGCAGGAAAAGCCGGCTGGAGGAAATCCGGGAAAGCGGTTTTGATACGGAGCGGCAGGTGGCGCTGATGCAGCAGTTTTATGAAACGGGCAGACTGCCCGGGGAGCTTGCCGGGAGAGAGGCGGATTGAACAGCCGCGGGTAGAAGAGCCGTATAAGCGGCAGATTGGAAAAGATATGTATATTTGTTACAGGAAAAAAATGCTGCGGTTGGCGCAGATATGGTTTTATGATAAAATAGAAGAGTTTCCGGGAAAGGAAAGCGGGGACGCCCGTGATGCAAGGCGGGCGGATATCGCGTTTTACCACAATATCGCAGAGCCGCAGGAGGGACGGTTTACAATCTGTCAGACCTTCCACTCTCAGATAAGCGACCTGACACTTCCCGAGGAAGAGCTTTTTGCAAAGATAAGCAAGACGGAACGCTATCAGATACGCAAAAACAGCCGGGAGGATGTGGCTGTGAGGATATGGAACAGTGAAGAGATCTTAAAAGACGGACAGGTAATAGAGGATCTTGCGAAGATGTATGAGGCGATGTATGCCTCCAAGGGGCATCCAAAGACGATGAACAGGGAGCAGGTAAGAGCATACACACAGGCGGGAGGACTTTATATCACCTGCGTGGAAAAGGACGGAGAGCCTCTTGTTTATCATTCTTATACGGTGGATCGGGACAATGCCAGACTGCTGCATTCCGTATCGGATTTTCGGGAAAGAGAGGATGCAAATCTTATCGCACACTCCAACAAACGGCTGCACTGGGAGGATATGAAGCTGTTTGCCGGTATCGGTATTAAAAATTATGACTGGGGCGGGATATCCAGCCTGACCGAGCCTAACGGTATTGATATTTTTAAGATGAAATTCGGCGGTACGCTGACAACTTATTATAATGTGATAACAGGCCAGACGCTTTTGGGCAGACTGGCAATGCTCGTTTTAAAGAAAAAAGGGCTGTAACGGGAAAACAGAATGGAAGGGACGGAACGGATGGGAAAGGATGCGCAGGACAGCTCCAAAGCTGTCTCTCAAAAAAAGAATATCCTGCTGGTCGTGCCGAAGCTGGATCAGGGCGGACTGGAGCGTGTATGTGTCCGCACGGCGCGGATACTGGGCGAGGACTGCAATGTTTTTATCGCAGCGTTTGACCCGTCCGAACCGGCATACGACCTGACAGGGCTTTCCGTATATGACCTGCACGCGCCGGCTGCCAAAGGAAGAGCCGGCAAGGTGCTGCGGGTATTTGACAGGGCATGGAAGCTCAGAAGACTGAAAAAAAAGCTTTCTGCGGATGTGACATACAGCTTCGGGCCTACGGCGAACCGGGCGAATATTGCTGCGGGAGGCTGCGGGGAGATGTGGTGCGGTCTGAGAAGCTTTGCGGACCTGGAAAAGGAAAAGGAGCTGGCGGTAATCGCACGAAAAAGCAGACGTCTCATCTGCTGCTCGAAGGTGCTGGCAAAAGAGGCGGAAGTGCGCTGCGGCTTTTCCGGTGCGGACGTTTTATATAATCCTTACCGGATAGAAGAGCTCTCTGATCTGGCAAAGGTACAGGATGAAGAGCTGGAAGCAGTGAGGGATAGGTTAAGGGCGTCAGGAGGAAAGCTGATCGTGTCGATGGGACGCGAGGATTATCCGAAAGGGTACTGGCATCTGCTGAAAGCGTTTTCCCTGCTTTCCCAAAAGCTGCCGGAGGTGCGGCTGTCAATCGTGGGGAGCGGCGACTTTTCGAGGTATGAGATGCTGGCGCAAAAGCTTGGAATCCGGGAAAAGGTAATATTTGCGGGAATGAAAAAAAATCCCTTCCCGTGGCTTGCCGCAGCTGACCTGTATGCGGGTGCGTCGCTGTTTGAAGGATTCCCGAATGCCCTTGTGGAGGCGATGTCTCTGGGAACTCCGGTCGTTTCGACCAACTGCATGACCGGGCCTGCAGAAATTTTGACGAAGGACTATGAAAAGGCTATGCTGTGCCCGGACGGACAGGACGGGGAATACGGAATTTTGACCGCGCAGCTGGAGCCGGGGGAAAATCTTGACCCGGATGTGATAACGGACGGGGAAAGGCGGTTTGCCGCTGCGCTGGAGAGGATGCTGACGGATGAAAAGCTGCGGTCGTCTTATGCAGCTGCGGCAAAGCTGAGGGCGGAGGACTTTAGCGAAGAGGCGTACCGGAAAAAGCTTCTTTCGTTTATGGAATGATATTTTCAGGGAAAGTAGAGAAGGATGGAATGAAAAAAATCGCGTTTCATTTAAATTGTCTGGCGCGGGCAGGAGCGGAGCGGGTAGTGACAAATCTGTCCGCCCAGTTTGCGGCAGAGGGCTATGAGGTGGTGATCGCTACCGAGTGGCAGGAGAAGGAAGAATATGAGCTGGACAGCAGGGTGCGGCGCGTGATCGTAGGGCCGGAGGGCGAAGAGGAAAACAAAGGCAGGCTTGCACGGATATGGCTGCGTTATGCGAAGCTCCGCCGTTTTGTAAAGGAAGAGAGGCCCGACGTGCTCATCGCCTTTGGCAGAAAGGCAAATTACAGGGCGCTGACTGCAACGCTGTTTATGAAACAGAAGGTAGTCGTATGCTGCCGAACGAACCCGACAGGACATTATGACCTTTTGGCGGATAAGCTTCAGATTCCGATACTGTTCCGCCATGCGGCAGGGTTCGTATTTCAGACGGTAGGGCAGCGCGATTTTTTCCCGCCCTTTGTGAGGAAAAATTCGACGATCATCTTAAATCCGGTCAACCCGAAATATATCGGTATAGAGCCGCCGACAGAGCGCGCAAAGGAAGTGGTGCATTCAGGCCGGCTGGTGGATTTTAAAAATCATCCGATGCTCATCCGGGCCTTTGCAAAGGTACATGAAAAGCATCCCGATTATGTTCTGAAGCTTTACGGGGCGGATTCCGGAGACGGTACGAAGGAGATAATCGAGAATCTGATAGAAGAGCTGCACGCACAGGACTGGGTGCTCTTGATGGGCGGCAGCGATGAGCTGGAAAAGCTTTTGCCGAAAGCGTCGGTATACGCCTTTTCCTCCGATTGGGAGGGACTTCCGAACGGGGTTTTGGAGGCCATGGCAATGGGGCTTCCGGTCGTTTCCACAGATTGCCCCTGCGGCGGTCCTGCAACGATGATACGCGACGGGGAAAATGGTCTGCTGGTGCCTATCATGGATGAAAACGCAATGGCGGAAGCGATATGCAGGCTGATCGAGGACCGGGAGCTTGCAGAGCGGCTTGGCAGGAATGCGGCAGGAATAGCGGATATCGCCAATGGAGAAGCGGTATTTGAGAGCTGGAAGAGCTATCTGGAATCGCTTTGAGTATACAATTCAGGAGGAGTATCATGTTTTCTTACGACGATTATAAAGAAATCATCCGGGTGATACAGTCGACCGGACTGCAGGCGGGATATGAAGAAGCGCTGACAAAAGACCGCTTCATCATCATGAGGCACGACGTGGAGTACAGCGTGGACAGGGCGTATGCGCTGGCAAAGGTGGAGAGCAGTATGGACTTTACCTCCACATGGTTTTTCCAGTGGACGAACAATTCCTATAATATCCTGTCGAGACGCAATCAGGACCTTATCAGGGATATGCACGAGCGGGGGCATGTGATAGGGCTTCATTATGCTCTCAACGGGCTGACAGATATGGAGCTTGTGAGAAAGCAGATAAAAAAGGAGATAGACATCCTTTCCGAGATGCTGGGCTTTCCGATCACGCAGTTTTCCGTACATCGTCCGTCTGCGGATGTGCTTCGGGAAAATATAAAGCTTCGGGGTATTTTGAACGCATATCAGGATGAGTTTTTCACGTTTGCGGATAAGGTGACGGAGGAAACGGAGCTGAATGTAAAATATATGTCGGATGCCAATCACATCTGGCGTTACGGCTACCCGACGAAGGAAAATATCGTTGGCCATGACAAGGTGCAGATATTGACGCATCCGTTCGCATGGTGCAGGGAAGGCTACGATAACCGTGACAATTACGCGTCGCTGATACAGGAGAAGTATCGGGAGATGGTAGAAAGCATCAACAACGAGTGTAAAGATTTCTGCGAGTACATGGATGAGTTTATGGCGGCGCCTTTGCTTATGCCGAAGAAGTGAGCAGCAGAAAAGTATGAAGTTTGACAGGAGGAAGGACGCATGTGCGGCATCAGCGGATTTATCAGCAAAAAAAGGATTACGGTCGAACAGCTCATCGCCATGAACGATACGATGCTGCATCGCGGGCCGGATGATTCCGGCGCGGAGATTTTTGCGGCGGCAGACGGTTACAGCGTAGGGCTGGCGCAGCGGCGTCTTTCCATCATGGACCTCTCCCCGCTGGGGCATCAGCCGATGCATGCGGCGGACGGCAGGGTAAGTATTGTATACAATGGCGAGATATACAATTTTAAAGAGCTGAAACAGGAGCTTTCCGGTTATCCGTTCCGTTCCCAGTGCGACACGGAGGTGATACTTGCAGCTTATGAAAAATGGGGTATCGGATGTGTGGAACGGTTTAACGGAATGTTTGCCATCGCGCTGTTTGACAGGGAAACCCAGGAGCTTTATCTGGTACGCGACCGGATTGGCAAAAAGCCGCTCTATTACTGGAAGGACGGGGAAAATCTGGTATTTGCATCGGAGCTAAAGCCCATCATGGCGTGTCCCGGTTTTCCGAAAAAAATCGACAGGAGCGTGCTCCCGACTTATTTATACCAGCAGTATATCCCGGAGCCGGATACAATTTTTGAAAATGTCAAAAAGCTTGAGCCGGGCACGATTCTGCGGTTTTGTGCACAGGGCGGCGATATGGAGAACGTCCGCTACTGGAGTATTGCGGACAGCTATCAAAAAGGCATCGCAGATCCGGTGACGGATTACGGGGAGGCAAAAGAGCAGCTAAAGTCGCTTCTGCAGAAATCCGTTCGCAGAAGGATGGAGGCGGACGTACCGCTCGGGGCATTTTTGAGCGGCGGTTACGATTCCTCTCTCGTGACGGCTCTGGCGCAGGAGGCAGGCAGCGCTCCGGTCAAGACCTTTTCCATCGGTTTTGCGGAAAAGGAATATGACGAATCCGGATATGCCGCGGAGGTGGCAAAATATATCGGAACAGATCATACGTCGCAGGTCATCACGGAAGGAGATATGCTGGAGCTGGTGGACAGCATCCCGACGTATTTTGACGAGCCGATGGCGGATTCTTCGCAGATCCCGTCCATGCTCGTGGCGGCGCTGGCACGGAAAAAGGTGACAGTGGCGCTGTCGGGCGACGGAGGAGATGAATTTTTCTGCGGTTATCAGATGTATGAAAAGCTGGCGCTGGCGCAGAAGCTGGACGGGCTGGGCGGTATGGTGTACGGGGCGAGCCGTCTGCCGGGGATAGCGAGGCTGGGGCTTTTGGAAAAGCTGCCCTTTTCCGTGCGGACGATCGCGCAGAACAGGGACCCGCGCTATAAAACACAGCTTTGCTCGGACAAATATCTGTCCTGTGTAAAGGCGCTGACAGGCACGGACGAGGTGCGGTTTGACCGGGAAACGGCTTACGGTGTGAAGGACTGGCAGATACGGCGGATGCTCCTTGATATGGACACCTACCTGCCCGGCGATATTTTGAGCAAGGTGGACCGGGCGACGATGAAATATTCGCTGGAAGCGCGCTGTCCGGTGCTGGACAGGGACGTTATGGAATATTCGTTCCGGCTGCCCCATTCGTTCAAGAACCATAAGGGATGCCAGAAATATATTTTAAAGGATATCGCGTATGACTATATCCCGAAGGAGCTTCTGGAGCGTCCAAAGACAGGTTTTTCCGTGCCGATGGATAAATGGCTGAGAGGGCCTCTGAAAGAGAAGCTGACGGATTATGCTTCGGAATCGTTTTTACGCAGGCAGGGGCTTTTGGATGCAGAGGCGACGCAGGCTCTGGTGCAGGGATGGCTCCGGCAGGGCGACGGCGGCTCGTATACAGGCAGCAATTATTCCAGGATATTATGGGCGTTTTTTATTCTGGAGCAGTGGTATGAGGAATATATCGTATGAAACATGTGGCATTTTATATCGGTTCTCTGAAAAAAGGAGGGGCTGAGCGCGTATTTGTGAATCTGGCTTCGTGGTTTTTGGCGCGGGGCTATGAGGTGACTATGGTGACTCAGTACCAAAAGGAAAATGAATATGAGCTGCCAAAGGGAGTAAAGCGGGTATTGTCTGACCTGACGCCGGAGGAAGAGGGCGGCAGGCTTGCGAATATCTGGAGACGCTTTCGGAAGCTGCGCCGCATTTTCAGGGAGACTGGCGCGGATCTGGTGCTGTCTACGATTGGAAAAAATAATTTTATGGCGATTTTGGCAAATGCGTTCATGCCTACAAAGGTCGTGGTGTCCGTGGTAGCGGAGCCGACAGAGGAGTATCCGAACGCGCTTATGAGATTTCTTGCAAAGACTCTGTTTTATTTTGCGGATGGCATCGTGATGCAGACGACGGATGCAGTACGCTTTTTTCAGAAGAGCCTTCAGAAAAAGTGCGTGATATTAAAAAATTCCCTGAATCCGGATTTTGTGCGTCCGCGTTTTGAAGGCGCGCGGCAGCAGGACATCGTGGCGGTAGGGCGGATGGATGACAATAAAAACCAGCGGATGGCGATACGGGCATTCGGAAGGCTCGCAGAGCGATTCCCCCAGGCGAGGCTCATCCTGTACGGCGACGGCCCGCTCAAGGAAGAACTGGAAAAGGAGACCGCTCAAAGCCCGCAGGCAGGGCGCATCCTTTTTCCCGGAAGGGTAACGGACGTGCCGGAGAGGATTGAAAAGGCGTATGCGTTCGTGCTGACTTCCTTTACGGAAGGGATGCCGAATACACTGATAGAGGCGATGTCGCTGGGGCTTGCCTGTGTTTCGACGGACTGTCCCTGCGGCGGACCGCGGGACCTCATCCGGGACGGTGAAAACGGATTCCTTGTTCCGACAGATGACGATGAAGCGCTGGCGCAGCGGCTTGCGGAACTCCTGTCAGACCCGGAGCGGGCAGACAGGATAGGAAGAGAAGCGGCAAAGCTGCAGCAGGAATATGCACCGGAAAAGGTGAACGCAGAGTGGGAGCGGTATTTTGCGGGGATTGCGGGGGAGCGCTTCCGCCAGACCTCATAAAAACGCTGGTATATTCACGGAAACCATGATATACTGACATGATAGAGACCAATTTTCTACAGTAGAAAGGATTATTCTGATGAGCAGAGAAGAAGTTTTTGAGCGTTTAAACGAAGTATTCCGGGACGTATTTGACGATGAGACGATCGTGGTGGGCGAGACTACGACAGCAAACGACATCGAGGACTGGGATTCCCTTGAGCATATCAATCTTATGGCGGCAGTGGAGAGCGAGTTCGGTATCAAGTTTTCCATGGGACAGGTCGTAACGATGAAAAATGTAGGCGAGATGGCAGATATCATTCTGCAGAAGTTATGATTCGGAGAAAGAAAGGATGAGTATTACTTCCTTTTCCTTCCTGTGCCTGTTTGCAGTATCGCTGCTTCTCTATTATGTGATACCCAAAAAGGCGCAGTGGAGCTTCCTGCTGCTGCTCAGCGCCGGATATTTTCTGACATCGGACGGAGTGAAGGCGGGCGGCTGGTATTTGATATTATATCCGCTGGCAGCGGTTGCGGCGGTCTATTTTGCGGCACTTACGATAGACAGTACAAAAGAGCAGAAGAAAAAGAGGGCTGCTCTTATTTGTGCTGTCATCTTTTGCGTTGCCCTGCTGTGCACACTGAAATTTTTCGGTCTGGGGCTTCTTGTCCCGATGGGCATCTCCTTCTATACACTGACGCTTCTGGGATATCTGTTCGATGTTTACTATGAGATAGGGCCGGTGCAGAGAAATTATGCGAAGCTTCTTTTGTTCGGATGTTATTTTCCGACGATGATATCGGGACCTATCTTAAAATACGGCGAGATGGAAAAGCAGATGTACGAAAGCCGCCGTTTTGACTACAGGCGGGTGACGTTCGGCATGCAGCGGATGATACTGGGCTTTTTGAAAAAGCTCGTCATTTCCGAGCGTCTGGCGCTCATCGCCAATGAGGTATTCAACAATTATCAGAGCTACAGCGGGCTTTCCATATGGGCAGGCGCGGCAGCGTTTACATTCCAGCTTTACACGGATTTTGACGGCTGCATGGATATCGTGCTGGGGCTGTCAGAGTGCTTTGGCATCCGTCTCCCTGAAAATTTCAGCGCGCCGTTTCTTGCGCGCAGCATTTCGGAGTACTGGCGCAGATGGCATATCAGCCTTGGCAACTGGCTGAAGGATTATCTGTTCTACCCGCTTCTTCGGACGAAGTTTTTTATGACCCTTCCGAAAAAGCTAAAGGACAGGGTAGGTAAAAAGAGGGCAAAGCAGATAACGACCTTTTCCGCAATGTTCATTTTGTGGTTTACGATCGGCTACTGGCACGGCGGGACATGGAATTTCATTATCGGTTCCGGACTGCTGCACTGGTTTTATATTGTGTCAGGCGAGCTGATGGAGCCTCTCTTTGTGAAGTGGCGCACATTTTTCCATGTGGATACAGAAAATAAATGGTTTATCCTGTTCCAGAGGGTAAGGATGTTTGTGCTCGTGATGCTGGGGCTTATCTTTTTCAGGAATACGCAGGTTTTGGATGCGGTGTATATGATAGGGCGCGGTTTTTCGGGACTCGGGACAGAGCTGTTTGCCTCCGGCGTGCTTTCAGGGATTGGGATGGACTGGATCGAGTGCACTATCGTGCTCGTATCCCTGCTGTTTACTTCATGGATTTCCGTAAAAAGTCAGAAAGAGGATTTGCGGGAGAAGCTGGCGTCAGTACCGCTGGTGCTGAGGTGGGCAATTTTGTACGCGCTGATATTTTATGTGATACTGCTCGGCAAATACGGGCCGGGTTACAGCGCATCGGAGTTTATTTATCAGAATTTCAAGGTTTGAGCAGGAGCAGCAGATGACAAAAAAGCAGGCGGCAAAGGCGGTCGTTTTTCTGGCCGGATTTCTTTTCATATTGATGACGGTGACTTATATCATCCGCACGAACGGGGATGTGAAAGACCGGTTTACCGGATTTTATGCGGAAAAGGACGATACGATCGACGTGATAATGGTCGGTTCCAGCCCGGTCTATCCCTATTACAGCGCGCCGAAGCTATACGGGGAGGCAGGTATCGCAGCATATCCTCTGTCCACCAACAATCAGCGTCCCAAAGCGATTAAGTATCTTTTAAAGGAAGCGTTAAAAACGCAGGATCCGTCGTTATTTGTGATAGAGCTCAGGATGTTTACGATGCCGGACGAGGAATGGGAAGACACGATGGTGTTTACCAGAGGCGTGACAGATAACATGAAATATTCCCTGAACCGGATACAGGCGATCAACGCGCTGGTGAGCGATAAGAGCGAGCGCTATACCTACTATTTTGATATTTTTAAATATCATTCCAACTGGAAGACGATGGTAATGCCCAGCCAGCTGGCATGCTGGCGTTATGAAAAGGCGGATCCGATGAAGGGGCTGCAGATAAAAGAGGGGGTAGGCCCGGCAGAGTGGATGGACTATTCCGGCATTACAGAGGAAAAAGAGCCGGAGCAGGAGCAGATAGAGGTACTCAGAGACCTGCTGGATTATATCGGGGAGAGCGGAAAAGAAGCGCTGTTCATCGTTTCTCCTTATGTGATGGAGAGCGTGGAAACACGGATGCAGTTTAACTATCTGGAACGGGTCATTACGGAGGCGGGCTATCCGGTGCTGGATTTCAACAGGCACATCGAAGAGATCGGGATTGATTTCTCAGAGGATTTTTATGATTACGGAAGTCATGTGAATGCGCTCGGAGAAGTAAAGTGTACGGAATTCTTAAAAAAATATCTGACAGACAATTATGACCTGCCCGACCGGAGAGGCGTGAAAGGATACGAAAGCTGGGATGAGGCATGGGAGCTGTATCAGAGAAAGCAGGCGGAGGCAGAGGCGCGATGCAGGGAAGACATTGCGAATGAAAACTGGGCGCCTGAGGTAGCAGAGTAAGACAGGAAAGGAGGCGGCGTTATGTGCGGCATCGCAGGTTTTTGCAATCGTCAGAAAAGCTGGCGGGAAGATATTGAACTTATGAAGGACAGACTGATATCCAGAGGCCCGGATGCGGAGGGCACATGGGTCAGTCCGGATGAGGATGTGACACTGGGACACCGCCGGCTTTCTATCATGGACCTGTCGCCTGCCGGAGCGCAGCCGATGGTCTCTCACAGCGGAAGGTACGTGATTTCCTATAATGGGGAAATTTATAACTGCAAAGAGGTGGAGAAGCGCCTGCGCAGGGAGGGACGCCTGAAAGAGTTGAACGGCGGTTCGGATACGGAGGTGCTTTTAGAGGCGCTGGAGGCATGGGGCGTCAAAGAAGGGATTTCAGCCTGTAAGGGAATGTTCGCCATTGCTCTTTATGATAAAAAAGAGAAAAGCCTTTTTCTGATACGAGACCGGGTAGGGGAAAAGCCGCTGTACTTTGGAATGGTGGGTGAAAGCTTTGTTTTTGCGTCGGAGCTGGGAGCGATAACGGCCCTGCCGGATTTTCATAATCCGATCAATCGGGAAGTGCTCGACATTTATATGGTTCATGGATATATCCCGGCGCCGTATTCGGTTTATGAGGGGATTTATAAGCTGGAGCCGGGAAAGATACTGCGGATACGCCCGCCCTATCGGGAATGGGACATACAAACTTACTGGTCGATGGCAGAGACCGCAAAAAGGGGACAGGAAAATCTGTTCCGGGGAAGCTTTGCAGAAGCATCCGGGGAACTGGAACGACTTCTGACGGAATCAGTGAAAGGACAGATGATATCGGATGTGCCTCTGGGCGCTTTTTTGTCCGCGGGCATTGACAGCTCTACGGTCGTTTCTCTGATGCAGTCTGTTTCCGATAAAAAAGTAAAGACTTTTACGATAGGGATGGAAGACAGCGCCTATGACGAGGCGGAGGCTGCCGCCAGGATAGCGGCGTATCTGGGAACGGAGCATACGGAGCTTGTGATCACGGAAAAGGATGCAAAGGAAGCGCTTCCGAAGCTGGATGGTATGTTCGGGGAACCTTTTGCGGATTCTTCGCAGATACCGACCTGGCTGGTAAGCAGGCTGACCCGGGAGCATGTGACAGTTTCGCTGAGCGGCGACGGCGGCGACGAGCTGTTCTGCGGTTATGGAACGTATCAGTCTGTCGGAAGCGCTTGGGAGAAGCTGCGGAAAATTCCGTATCCTCTGCGCAGGCAGGCGGCAAAGCTGCTGACAGACGGAATTTTTTCGGGAAAAGAGAGCAGTCAGATACGGGGAATGCTTCTGTCTGCAAGGACGCCGGAGGAGCTTTATCAAAAATCAAACCTGTCCGAGCCGTTTTTAGGAAAGCTGACAGTGCGGACAGGAACGGCCAAAAGCGTGTTTGATACGTATGAGAGCGGTTTTTTGCCGGGAGTACACAATAATCTGATGCTGATGGATCTGCTGATGTACCATCCGGACGATATCCTGACGAAGGTAGACCGGACGGCAATGTCGGTGTCTCTGGAAAGCCGTGTGCCGATGCTCGACCGGGATGTGGTGGAATTTGCGTGGACACTGCCCGTTTCCATGAAATGGCAGGACGGCAGGGGCAAGCTGATACTGCGCGATGTGCTGTACCGCCATGTGCCGAAGGAGCTGATGGAGCGCCCGAAAAAAGGGTTTTCCATCCCGATACGGAAGTGGCTGAAGGAGCCGGAGCTGTTTGCGTGGGCAAAGGAGCTTCTGGCGGAGGATAAAATACGCCGGGAGGGATATTTTGACCCTGAAATGGTAAAAAGGCTGTGGGACGATTTTGAACAGCGGGGCATCTGGCGCAAGCAGATATGGCATCTTCTGCGCTTTGAGAGCTGGCTGGAAAACGAGGCGAAGATAAGCTGATATGGACATCATGAACGGATATGCTCCGGCGCGTATTTCGCAGGAGCGGCAGGAACAAAAAATCTCCGTCATCGTGACGGTATATAATATCGAACGTTATCTGGAAAGGGCTGTGGATTCAATTCTTTCCCAGACATACCGGAATCTGGAAGTCATCCTCGTAGACGACGGCTCGACGGATAAAAGCGGGGAGCTTTGCGACAGCTATACCCGAAAGGACAGCAGGGTAAAGGCTGTACACAAGGAAAACGGCGGCGCATACAGTGCGAGGAATGCGGGACTTTCCGCAGCATCGGGGGAGCTTGTGACGTTTGTGGACGGCGATGACTGGATAGACGCAGAGATGTATGAAACGCTCGTTTCGGCGATGGAGGAACAGGGGACGGATATGGCGGTATGCCGTTACCGGAAGGTGTTCGACGACCACACGGATGACCGTTCAACGCCGCTTGCCGCGGTGTTTGAGGGGCAGGAGCTTCTTGCAAAATATCTGGAAGAGGATGAAAAATGGCTCATCCAGACGGCGGTCTGGAATAAGCTGTGGCGCAGAAGTTTGAGCGAGGGACTGAAATTCCCACAGAGCCTGTATGAAGACATGTATTTTACGATACGCCTGCTGGCAAGATCCCAAAAGAGCGTTTATCTGGATACGGCGTTTTATAATTATTACTGCAGCAGGGCTGAGAGTACAACAAATATCGGATTAAGCCAGAAAACGTTTGATGACCTGATCCCCAATTTTTATGACAGGAGCGCCTTCCTGCGGGAAATCGGCAGGGAGGATCTGGCGCTTTTGCAGGACTATTATCTGTACAAGAGGCTGCTGCTGTTCTACACGGCGGTGCAGAGGAGCAGGGATGCGCGCAAAAAGGAGCACAAGGCGTTTCTGGCGCAGAAGCTTAGGGAGGGGAAACCGTCTTATCCGGCGATATTTTCCATTCCGCAGGCCAACCCTAAGGAATATCAGAAAATGAAGCTGTTTTTGAAATGTCCGGCGCTGTATGTGCCGGCAATGATATTGAATGATTCGGTCATCGTCCCGCTGAAGCAGCGATTAAGACGGTAAGCTGTAAAAAGGCGCACACTATTTTGCGCAGAATAAATGGAAACGAGGTGAGGACAGCATGGTAGCGGTGCAGTTATCCGGAGGACTGGGCAATCAGATGTTTGAATATGCCCTGTATCTGAAACTGAAATCCATGGGAAAAGAAGTGAAGATAGACGATTTTACCTGCTATGGGGAGCAGGAGCTGCAGCGTACAAACCAGCTTTCTGTATTCGGCGTTTCCTATGAGCGGCTTTCCGAACAGGAATATATCGGGCTGACCGATTCCTCCATGCGTCCGGCGGACCGGGTGCGGAGGAAGCTTTTGGGACGCAGGGACCTGTCGTATAGAGAGGCATCCTGCAATTTTGACCCGGAGGTGCTGGAGCGTGAACCGGCGCTTCTGTTGGGATATTTTCAGTCGGAAAAATATTTTTCGGATATCAGAGAGCAGGTACGGGAGGCGTTCCGGTTCCGGATAAAAGAGGCGGGAACGACCGAAGCAGCCATAAACGGAGCATCAGACAAAACGGCAGGCATCGTTCTTCCAAAAGAGCAGAGCAGGCTGCTTTCCCGAATCCGCGGCTGCGAGGCGGTGAGCGTACACATCCGCCGGGGCGATTATCTTTCCGCGCAGAATCAGGCAATGTTTGGCGGGATATGTGATGAAGCCTATTATGAGCGGGCTGTTGCAGAGATGAAAAGACGTCTGCCGGAGGCGGTATTTTTCTTTTTTTCCAATGATCCGGAGTGGGTGAAAGAGCGTTATCGCGGGCAGGACTGCGTAGTCGTGGAGGGAAACGGTGAAGACGCAGGCTTTCGGGATATGTTTCTGATGAGCCGGTGCAGACATCACATCATGGCGAACAGTTCCTTTTCCTGGTGGGGCGCGTGGCTGGACGACAATCCGGATAAGATTGTGATCGCGCCAAAGAAATGGTTTAACGACAGGGAGTGCCGGGATATCTATACGGATGGGATGATACGGCTGTAAGGAGGAGCGTTATGATAGGAACACAGATCATGAAAGGACAGGGCATGGGAAACCGGCTGTTCTGCTATGTGACGGCCAGAGCGGTTGCGGCAGACAGGGGGGCAGAATTTGGAGTACCCGGAAAAGAGATATTGCTGTCGGGGCTGACGGGAATGAATGAAGAGCCTTTTTTGGATCTGTGGATGGGAAAGGACGCTTCGCCGGAGGATTTTGACAGGGTATATGAGGAAAAGGAGGAGCGGATATATACCGGGGCATGCCGCCATGATATCGTACATGGCTGCTATGTGGCGGGCGCAGACAGGGGTGTCACGGACGCGCCGGATGGAACGCTCCTGATGGGGAATCTGCAGGATGAGAGCTATTTTGCAAAGTACAGAGGTCAGCTCAAAGACTGGCTGAAGGTAAAGCCGCGTTATGATTCCTACGAATATACGAGGGACAATCTGTGCGTGCTGAATATGCGCGGAGGGGAATATACGACGGAGCCGGCGCTGTTTCTGCGGAAAAAATACTGGACGGACGCAATGGCGTGTATGAAAAAGATCCGTAAAGATATGGAATTTATGATCGTGACGGATGATGTGGAGGCGGCACATAAGCTTTTGCCGGGAATCCCGGCGTTCCACTTCCCGGTGCACGGGGATTATGTGACTGTTAAAAATGCGAAATATCTTATCATTTCCAATTCGTCTTTCGCCTGTTTCCCGGCATTTACTTCGGAGACGGCACAGAAGATAATTGCCCCGAAATACTGGGCAAGACATAACGTGTCGGACGGATATTGGGCTTCTGAACAGAATATTTATAGTGGCTTCGAGTATCTGGACAGAAACGGTGAGCTGTTTTGTGCGGAGGCTTGTCGTGAAGAGCTTGCGGCATACCGGAGAAACAGCATGGATTTTGCAAAGAAGCATGAAAAGCCGGAGGGGTTCCGGCAAAAGCTTTATGAGGCAGAGGCAAAAGGGCACATGGCTTCGTATTACGGCGTGAGGGCGGCGCGGAGCCTGCAGAGAAGGATTTCCGGAAAACAGTGACCGGGCTGAAAATTATCAGTATGAGTTTAAAGCGAGGAACAAAACACAAATGGGGATGTTTGAAACGATAAAAAAACAACCGGAAAAATGGATATACAGGCTGCTCCTGACAGGGTTTCTGGCAAGTATGCTGCCAATCTGGTATTTGTCCCGTTATGCGGTGCCTGCCTGTGACGATTTTACCTATGGTGTAACGACGTATCAGGCATGGCAGTCGACGCATTCTGTTACAGCGGTGATTCAGGCTGCGACGGATATGACCGCGGAGACATGGAGACAGTGGCAGGGCACATGGTCATCTGTATTTCTGATGACTCTGCAGCCGGGGGTATTCGGGGAGCAGTGGTATTTCCTGACGACCTTTTTGATGACGTTTATGCTGGGCGGCGGGATTTCCGCACTCGTACTGACGGTGTTAAAACAGTTCGGTGTAGCAGGAAAAGAGATGAAATATGCGCGCGGAAGCTGCCTTCTGGTGCTTTTGCTGCTGACATTTCAGACGATGGTTTCTCCTGTACTGGGACTGTACTGGTATAACGGAGCACTTCATTATGTATTTATGGAGTCGCTGCTGCTTTTTGAGGCAGCGGCGATGTTAAAGCTTCTTACGGCAAAAAAGAAGGCGGCCAGAGCAGGATGGACCGTTTTTACAGTCATATTCGGCGCAGTGCTTGGCGGCGCAAATCTGCTGACCGGGTTACAGGCGGCGATTCTGGGGTGTCTGCTTGTGCTGTATCTGTTCTGGAAGAAAAAGGAATCCCGTTTTTGGGCGCTTCTTCCGGTCATCGCTAATCTGGCGGGCTTTGCCTTTAACGTGCTTGCGCCGGGCAACAGTATCCGGGAAAATACGGCGGAGGGCATGGGCGTTGTCATGTCTGTTGCCATGTCTTTTTACTGGGGAGCGGTTTATGTGACCGAATGGCTGACTCCGGTTGTGCTCATTGGATTTACGCTGATGCTCCCTCTGATATGGAAGCTTGCAAAAAGGTCGGAAACATCGTTTTTTAAGCCGTTGTGGGCGGCAGGATTAAGCTTCTGCGTGTTCTCCGCAATGTTTACGCCGACCCTGTTTGCCACGTCCAGCGAAGGACCGGACCGCTGCAAAAATGTGATGCGCATTGTTTTGTATCTGCTTGTATTTTTTAATCTGTTCAATGGCTTTGGTTGGTGTATGCAGCACAGGAAGGATGGATTGGCTGTGCGGCTTTTGACCGAAGTGGAAAAAAAGACGGCTGTCTGGACGGCGGTTCTGACAGTAATGCTTGGGGCGGTGCTCGTGCTGCCTGCTGACAAAAATACATATACGACGATTTCTGCGCTCCGTTCCATTGCAAGCGGAGAGGCTGCGCAGTATGCAAAGGAAAATGAGGAACGGCTGACGCTTTATGTAAGTGATGAAAAGGATATCGTCATCCGGCCGCTGACTGCGACGCCGTATCTTCTGCATATCGATGATGTGACAAATGAAGGAGGCAGGGGCTACTGGCTCAATCTGGCTCTGATGGATTATTATGAAAAAGACAGCATAACGGTGTCTGAATAGGAGGAGATAGCTATGGTATACGATTGTTTTCAGTTTTTTAACGAGCTGGATATTTTAAAGCTGCGGATGCACGTCCTCAACGATATTGTGGATAAGTTCGTGGTCAGCGAGGCAACGGTGACTTTTTCCGGCGATAAAAAGCCGCTGTATTTTCAGGAGAACCGCGAAATGTTCGCGGAATTTGAGAATAAGATAATCCATAAGGTAGTGGACGATACGCCGATGGATGTGAGCGCGTTTTTGCGCGACAGCCATCAGAAATGTGCGGTGGCAAGAGGACTTGAGGGAGCGGCGGATGATGATATCGTAATCTTTTCCGACGTGGATGAGATTCCCAATCCCGAGGCTGTTAAAAAAGTGCTGGCAGATTTTGACCCGGATAAAATATACGCGCTGGCGCAGCGCAATTTTTACTGCTATCTGGATATGGAGGAGAAGTCCGGCAGCCTGCTTTCCATCACAGGTGAGTTTGAGGGCTTTGAAGGAGCCGACAGAAAATGGCTGGGCACAAAAATCTGCAGCTATGCGATGCTGAAGCGTTTTACGACGGAGCAGCTGCGCGACAGCAAGCAGAAGGAGCTGATGGTGCGCGTGCCCGATGGCGGATGGCATTTTTCCTATATGGGCGGCGGCAAGGACGAGTCTGTGGAGGACCGTGTAAAGTATAAGATAAAGAGCGCAGCGCATCAGGAATACAATAACCGGGCGACGCTCTCCAGGGTAAAAAAGAAGATACGCAACCATGAGGATATTCTGGGACGAAGCACGGATTTCCGGATAGTTCAGGTAGATGAAAGCTATCCGGTCTATCTGCGTGAGCATCTGGAGGAATACAGGTATCTGATGTATCCGGAGAAAAAGTCGGTGTTGGAGCGTCTGTTTAAAAAGTAAGCAGGAATGGAGTTAAAATGGCAAAGGTTTCGATTTGTATTCCGGCGTACGGCAATCCTGTAGGGATATGCCGTTTGCTGGAGTCGGTCAGGATACAAAAATACCGGGATTTTGAAGTTATCGTTACGGATGATTCCCCGGACGACAGTGTGGAAAAGGCGGTAAGGGCAGCGATGAATGCCGGGGTGTTCGATATCGCCTATTTCCGTAATGAAACAAGAAAAGGCGCAACCGGAAACTGGAACGAAGCGGTGCGCCGTGCATCGGGCGAGTATATTAAGATCATGCACCACGACGACTGGTTTACAGATGAAAACTGTCTGGGCAGGTTTGTGTCGATGCTGGAGGAGCATCCTGAGGCGGACCTGGCATTTTGCGGGACCCGTCAGGTAATGCTGACAAAGGACGGAAAAAAGACAGGCGAACAGTATGACCGGACGATTACGCCGGAGCATATGAAAATGATATCGGACGATTGGAGAAATCTTTATATCGGGGATTATATCGGCGCACCCAGCGCGACGATTTATAGAAAAAATGCGCCTGAATATGAGGAAAAGCTGACCTGGATAGTAGATGTGGAATTTTATATGCATCTGCTGTCAAACAACCCGAACCTTGTCCAGACGGATGAGCCGCTCATCAGCATTGGCGTCAGTGAGAACCAGCTCACAGAAAGCTGCCGGACGGACGGAAAGCTCAATATTTTTGAATATCTGTTCGTTATGGAACGATATGGACTTTCAAAAGAGCCGCAGTTTCGGGAAAAGATCATTCAGATAGCGTTAAAATACAAAATGCCCTATGCGTCGATCGCGCCGGGCGGCATCCCGAAAGCGGAATACCGGAAGGCTGCGGCAAAAAAGCGGCGGGAGGATTTTGTTTTTTATCTGAAGGTGGCAAAGCGGAAGCTGTCCGGAAAAGGCTGACAGACTGCGCAGCCTTTGAGCCGAAGGGGAGGAAGAAAGGAGCAGGAGATGCTTGCAAATTTACAAAAACTGCTGCACATTTTAAATAAGAATCAGAAAAAGAAGGTAGCGGGCTTAGGCGTGATGATATTTGTCGGCGCGCTCATGGAAATGATAGGGGTGGGGCTTATCATGCCGGTTGTGGAGGGTGTTATCAATCCCGGCCAGCTGCTGGATAAGCCTTACATCCGTTTTATGCAGCGATTTCTGCCTTTTGATACGGCGAATGAATGGCTGCTGTTTCTGATCGCTGCCATCATCGGCGTTTACATCATCAAAAATGGCTATCTTTTACTGCAGACCTATGTGCAGTCGAGATTTGTCAATAAAAACCAGTCCAATACGATCAGCTATATGCTGGAGGAATATCTGAACCGTCCGTATGAGTTTTATCTGAATGCGGACATTCCCACGATATTCAGGACGATAGACGGAGATGTGCCGAAAGTATTTACGACGCTGATGGAGTATATCCAGCTGGCGACGGAGCTGATGGTATCGGCGGTTTTATGCGTGACGCTCCTGGTAACGAATCCCTCCATGACTATCATGATAGTGCTCATCATGGGCGGCGGTACGCTCGTCATCTTGAAGATATTGCGGCCTACGTTAAACCGTCTGGGAAAAACGTCTCAGAGGCTCCAGAGCCAGATGGGAAAATGGCGTCTGCAGTCGATATACGGCATTAAGGATGTCAAGATACTGAATAAAGAGCATTACTTTGCTTCCAGTTTCGGAAAGTATTCCCAGAGGAACGCAAAGCTGACGACCGAATATACGGTGCTCAATAATGTCCCGAGAACGCTTCTGGAAACGCTAAGCATCTGCGGCATTCTGGGCTATCTGGCAGTATGCATTTTAAACAGCGCGGATATGAGCGCCCTTGTCCCGCAGATTTCGGCATTTGCAGTGGCGGCGATGAGGCTTCTTCCGTCTGTCAACCGCATCAATACGCACATGAGCAATATCGCGTTTTACGAGCCGAGCGTCAATTATGTTTATGAAAATGTAGATTTTACATCGTACCGCCTGCACGGCAGATACGAAAAGGATTACGACCCTCATACTCCTCCGATGGAGCTGAAAAAGGAAATCCGTATGTCGGATGTCAGCTATGTGTACCCGGAGAGCGATAAGATGATACTGGATCATGCGGAAATGGTCGTTCCGGTCGGAAAATCGGTTGGCGTAATGGGACCTTCCGGAGCGGGTAAGAGCACGGCGATAGATATCCTGATGGGACTTTTGCAGGTGCAGGGCGGAAAGATTTTGTGCGACGGCAGGGATATTTTTGAAAATTATCCCTCATGGCTTTCTCATATCGGCTATATTCCGCAGACCATTTATCTGACGGATGATTCTATCCGGGAAAACATCGCCTTTGGCGTGGCAAAAGAGGATATTGATGATAAACGAGTGTGGCAGGTTTTGAAGGAAGCCCAGCTAAAGGAGTTTGTAGAGGAGCTGCCCGGACAGATACATATGGAAATAGGAGAACGGGGAGTGCGGCTTTCCGGCGGTCAGAGACAGCGTCTTGGTATCGCGCGCGCGCTGTATCATAACCCGGATATCCTGGTGTTTGACGAGGCGACCAGTGCGCTGGATACCGATACGGAGACAGCGATCATGGAGGCTATCGAGAACTTCCACGGCAAAAAGACGCTTATCATCATCGCGCACCGTCTGAGGACGATAGAGAACTGTGACATCATTTATAAGGTGGCAGATGGAAAGATAGAGGAGACTTCTTTGAAAAAAGAAGCGCATTGAAGGGACAGGAGGCATCGATGGCTGAATTATTGATTTTGTGGGGATACATGTTTTTGATAAACGGCTGTATCGGGGCAGCTGTTTTAAAGGGAGCCTGTAAACTTTCCCGTAAAGACGGAGCTACATCGGGCTTCCCGTTCGGAATTGCGGCGACTGAGCTTGCCGGTGTTGTGGCGATTACGGTATACGCACAGGTATTCAGTCTTTTTGGAAAGGTTTCTGTATTGGCCCATTTGCTGCTGCTTGCCTTTGCTGTCGCAGCGGCATATTGGTGCAGGGCAGAGCTTCTTGCATTTTGGAACAGATACCGGAAAACGGTTTTCTCATGGGAAGGCATATTGTATCTGGTCTTTGCGGTTATGACGGCATATTTTGCATCGAGGGGATTACAGCATACGGATACCGGGATTTATCATGCGCAGATGATCCGCTGGTACGAAGAATATGGTATTGTGCCGGGACTTGCAAATCTGCAGCAGCATTTTGGGTATAACAGCGCTTATCTGGCATATGCGGCGATTTTTTCCATGAAATGGCTTCTGGGACAGTCCCTTCACGGAACAACAGGATTTCTGCAGGCGTTTCTTGTCATTTGGGCATTATACGGATTAAAAAGTTTCAAATACCACAAACGTCATCTGGCCGACGGATGCAGAGCGGCAATTCTGTTATATGCGATTGTAATTGCGGAAAGAGTCATGTCTCCGGCTACAGATTTCGGTGCAATGTATCTGGCATTCTGGATCCTGACATTATGGGCGAAAACAGCCTGCGAAAGAGAAGAAAGGGCAGAGGAAAAAACAGATTTTTATGCGCTGTTATGCGTGGCAGTGGTCTGTGTGACAACCTATAAGCTGTCTGCGGGGATGCTCGTTCTCTTAACCTTGTACCCGGCGGTTTTCCTGATACGGGGAAAGGAGTGGAAAAAGATTGCCTTGTATTTTCTGAGCGGGGTGATAGTGCTTGCCCCGTGGCTGATCCGCAACGTCATTTTGACAGGATGGCTGATTTATCCGTTTGAGGCAATCGATCTGTTTCGGTTGGACTGGAAAGTACCGCTGGAGCTGATGCAGCATGATTCAGATCAGATTAAGGTATGGGGGCGCTGCCTGTTTGATGTGGGGAGAATACAAGACCCGGTCAGCGTATGGCTCCCGATCTGGTGGAATGCAAAAGACCGGTATGAGATAATGCTGTTGACAGGAAATATCATAGCGGCTGCTCTGACCGGATTTACTGCGCTGTACCGTTTCATTCGGAAGGAAAAGATCTCGTGGGATTGTGTAGTCCTGTATGCGGCAGTTTTTGCCGGGATAGCGGGATGGTTTTTTACAGCGCCATTTATACGCTATGGATTGGCATTTCTGCTGATTCTGCCGTGTATGGCGGCAGGGGAATGGATTCGTCCTGTCAGAATGGGACCGGCAAGGATCATCAGTGGATTTGGATGTGCGGCAATTTTCTTTTCAATGAGCATGTATTGGGATTATTATGTATTGTTTGATCTGGTATGGGGAAAGCAGCATTTGACAGATCCGGCATGGATTATTCAGCAGGATTATGATATCGTTGAAACAGGAGAACTTCAGATAGAAGGCGGTCTGACAGTATATTATCCTCTGGAGGGAGATAATCTGAGCTATCATGCATTTCCGGGGAGCGCCTACAGGTCGATGGCAGAGGGATGCAGGATGCGGGGAACTTCTATAGAAGATGGATTCGTACCGAAATAGGATTGCGAAAGTGAGGATTTTGAAATGGAATGGAAAGATGGACGGCTTCAGCTTCCGAACGTGACGCTGATGGCGATGACGAGTGTAAACGTAAAACAGACGATCAAGGCGATGGAATACAGTATGAGGCAGATTGATTTCGGGGACTGTGTGCTTATTACGCACAGAAAGCCGCTTTTTCTGCCGAAGAGTATCCGCTATTCCCATACGTCGAAGCTGACGGACATCAACTGTTTTAATTATAAAATGCTCTATGAGCTGGGAGATCATATCCATACGGATTTTGTGATGATAGTCCACGCGGACGGGTTTATTGTGCATCCCGAGATGTGGCGGGATGAGTTTCTTGATTATGACTATATCGGTTCGCCCTGGCCGGTGCCGGATAATGATTACGTTTACCGGGATATCAACGGAAATCTCTGTCGGGTCGGAAACAGCGTGGGCATCCGCAGCAGGCGGCTCGTGAATTTCCCGAAGGAGGCGGATCTGCCCTTTGAGCCTGACCATGGTTCTTTTAACGAGGATGGATTTTTGTGTGTGAAAAATCGCCATTTAGTAGAGGCGGCGGGCATGAAGATAGCGCCGCTTGAGGTGGCAAAATGTCCCTCAAAATATTTTGCGCATGAAACGATGATTCCGGAGATAGAGGGGATAACGCCATTTGCGTTCCATAAGTGGGCGGGAACGAATGCGGGATATCCCAGGTTTTGACGGAAGAAGAATATGGAGAATGGTATGGAAAAACAGGCGGTTTTGACAACAAATGAAAAAATAGAAAAAGCAGGGCTGCTCTGTTTTTATATCGGGCTGCTTTTGGAGCTTTTGATCGTGATACTGGACAAAAGCTCGTGGATCAACCCGTTTGAGGGACAGATGTTTCGGGTGAGCTTTTTGTTTTTTGCCCTGAAGATAACAATGACCAGATACTCCTTTAAAGAGTGGACGGCGATTTTGGCAGCGGGACTGATAGCCGGAATATGTTATCTGTGTTCAGACAGAGATGAGGCGGTCCGTGTGGTCGTTTTTGTGGCTGCGATGAAGGGTGTGGATTACAAAAAGGCGATGAAGCTTACGTTCTGGTGTACCGTTTTCGGAATGCTCGTCCTTGCAGGACTTGCGGGAGCAGGTGTATTGGGCGAGGTATGGGATGCCGGCGAGGGCTATGGGATAAAGGAAGGCTCGCGGCGGCTCTGTCTGGGCGTCGGAAACAGCAACGCGCTGGCTATCATGGTGTGGGCGCTGATGACGCTGGGGCTGTATGTGTATCAGGAAAAAATGAAATGGCAGTATTACTGTCTTTTGATCGTATTATCCGGCATAGTATACAAGCTGACCTTTACCCGTACGACCCTTCTGATGATGCTGTTTACGCTGGTGGCAGCGGCAGTCCTGCAGTATGCGCCGAAGCTTCGGGAGAGGGCATGGGTTTATTGGTCCGGTATTGCAGTTCTGTTTTTATGCGTGGGATTTTCAGTGTTTGCCGCGCATGTTTCCACATGGCCTCCGTATATGCCGGAATGGATTCAGAAGCTCAATTCTATTCTGACGGGACGCATTGCAAGTATTTATCCGTTCACGAACGGGGGCGGAGTTTTGGAAAACTGGAAGCTGTTTGGCGATCCGACGTATGTACAGTATTTTGATATGGGATATGTACGGTTGTTTTTCTGGTACGGAATCATTCCCGGTATCTGCTGTATTGTGGCATTGTGCCTGCTGATAGAGCAGCTGCGCAGAAAAAAGGACGCGATGGGTTTCGTACTGGCGATTTCTTTTTGCATTTTTACAGTGGTGGAGGCGCATGCAGTCTCCGTTTATATCGGTCGTAACTATGTGCTGTTTTTGATGGGCGCATATTGGTGCGGTGTGCTCGGGAAAAAAGCCGTGAAGGAAGAGTATTGGTGGCGTTTCTGGCGGTTGTTTTCTTTGAGCAGGAAGGAAGCAAAATGAAGGTCGTGATGCTGGGTGCGGACCGCAGCGTAAAGGGCGGCGTTTCCGCGATGGTAAATAACCTGTATGAGGCAGGCATTTCCCAAAAAGTAAATCTGGTCTATATCGGGACAATGGTAGACGGAAGCAGTATAGGAAAGCTTTTCAAGGCTGGGGAAGCGCTCCTGAAGTTTTTGACCGTGCTCCCGGGGGCAGATATCGTACATCTGAATATGGCTGCGGATGCAAGTTGTTTCCGCAAGCTGATTTTTTTAAATATCGCTTCCGCATTCCGCAAAAAAATCGTGGTGCATCATCACGGCGGCGATTTTGAGGGATTTTATGAAGAGCGGTGCAGTGCAAAAATGCGGGAAAAGGTTCGCAGAAGCCTGAATAAGGCGGATCTTTTCCTTGTGCTTTCTGAAAACTGGAAGCTGTTCTTTGAAAATATCGTGTCCCCGGATAAAATCTTTGTGTTGGAAAACTGCGTTCCGATCCCGGAGAAAGCAAAGCAGGACTACAGCGGACATCAGGCTGTTTTTCTGGGAAGACTGTGTAAAGAAAAAGGAATCGGGGAGCTTTTGGAGAGCGCCAAAAGGGTACGGAAAGCGGTTCCGGATTTTGAGCTGGTACTTGGCGGTTTCTGGGAAAAGGGAAATGAAGAGCTGGAAGCAAAGGCCCGGGAGCTGTCGGATTTTGTCCGCTGTCCGGGCTGGGTGTCGGCAAAGGAGCGGGAAAGGCTGTTTGCCCAAAGCAGCGTTTTCGTGCTGCCGACCTGGTTTGAAGGACAGCCGGTCTCGCTTTTGGAGGCGATGGCAGCGGGGATGTGTACCGTTTCATCCGCAGTGGGGGGAATTCCGCAGGTTCTTGGAGAAGCTGAAAACGAAACGCTCCCGTGCGGATTTGATGGGTGCGGCGTGATGACGGGTGCAAAGGATTCGGAAATGCTGTCAGATGTCTTGATCCGCGTGCTTACAGACGAGGAACTTCGGGAATCTATCGGGAAAAAAGCCAGGCAGAGGGCGGAAGAAAAGTATGGAATGCCGGGATATATAAAACGATTGACCGGATTTTATGACGAACTGATGAAAGAAGGATAAGGGTATGGATAAAAAAGTGAGCGTTATCGTTCCGGTATACCGCGCTCTGCAGTGGCTGGCATGCTGTGTGCAGAGCATCACGGGGCAGACCTATAAAAATCTGGAAATTATTCTGGTGGACGACGGCTCGCCGGACGATTGCCCGATGATTTGTGATGAGTGGGCGAAAAAGGACAGCCGTATCCGTGTGCTCCATAAAGAGAACGGCGGTCTGATGGCGGCGTGGATGGACGGCGTGAAGGCGAGTACGGGAGATTATGTGTGTTTTGTGGATAGCGACGACTGGATAGACGTCTGCATGGTGGAAAAGTTTCTGGAATTTTCCTCAGACTGTGGAAAAGAAGTTATCTGCGGCAACTATGTGCAGGAGGAAAAAAACGGGAGCTTTGAAGTATATCAGACGATGGAGCCGGGCGTTTATTCGAGGCAGGAGCTTTTTGAGGAGCTTTACGGAAGGATTTTGGGACAGGAGCGGCGTCCGGTAACGATGTCGCGGTGTATGAAGCTTTTTTCAAGACAGCTCATTGTGGATAATATGAAATACTGCGACCCGTCAATACGGATGGGCGAGGATGTCAATATCACGCTTCCGGCGCTTTTGGATGCGGAACGTATCGTTATCATGAAGGACGCGGCGTGGTATCATTATCGCTACCTGACGGATTCGATGGCTCATGCCTATGACGATGGTTTATTTGAAAATATCCGCAGGCTTTATACCGTCATGGAGAAGATTATGCAGGAGAAAAAAGCGCCGGACGCAATTTTACAGGCGCAGAGAGAGCTTATCCTGCTCATGTTTTTAGAGGTGAAAAATCAGGCGAGAGGAAGCCGGAAGGGCTGGAAAGAGCGCCTGAGACAGGAATGCAGGGACGAAGAGCTCCAAAGGGCGCTTTCAGAGACTGCCGTATCCGTAAAATCGATAGAAAACAGGCTTTTGTATCGGGCGGTAAAAGCTCCGGGCAATATGATCCTGGAAACAGTAAGGATTTTGATGAATATCAACGCGCGCAGAAAACGCTGAGCCTGCCGGCGTATTTACGGGGAAAGGAAGGACGCAGATGGAACAGGGGAAAATCAGCGTGGTCGTTCCGGTATATAACGGGGCGAAGTGGATAGAGGAATGTGTAAAAAGCGTACAGGCGCAGACATGGACAAACTGGGAGATGCTGATACTGGATGACAGATCCTCGGACGGAACGGACCGTATCGCGCAGAAAATGGTGGAGGAGGATTCCCGTATCCGTTTTGTGGAACGCCGCAAAAAGGGCGTTTCTTCCGCGCGCAATCAGGGGATAGAGGAAACGGACGGGGAATTTCTGACCTTTGTGGATGCGGACGATAAGCTGGACGCGCGGATGTTTGAAGTGCTGGCAGACTGTCTGGAGAAGGAAAACAGCGAAATCGCTGTGTGCGATTATTACAGATGGGACGGGACGGAGAACGGGCTATGCGACCGGAGCGGAAGGAAGATAGAGGAGAGTTATGCGGTGAAAGCAGATGCTTTACCCGGGCGGTTCACGGTGGACCGCGACGCCTATGTCGGACAATATCTGCTGCACGGCAATACCCGCTGCTGGAGCGTTTTGTATCGGAGAAGTGCGGTCGCAAACGTCCGTTTCAGGGAGGATTTAACGATAGGGGAGGACATGATGTTCCTCGTGGATCTGATGCCTGGGCTGAAGCGGATCACGCTGACGGATTACCGGGGATATTTTTACCGTATCAACGAAAACGGCGCGATGCTTCGCCCTTTTACGCTGTCGTATATGGATGAGATAAAGGGGTGGAAGCTCGCGTGTGAAAAAATAAGTGCAGGATGGCCTGAGCAGAAGGCGCGGGTCAACAGTATCCTTGCGGTATCTGCGATGCTCGCAGCAGGAAAGCTTTCCAGACTTTCTGCAAAGGAGCGGGCAAAATACAGGGAACAGGCGGCAGAATGCCGGGAGGCGGTGCGGCAGGCGCTCCGGGTTCCGGGAGCAAAGGAAGAACTGCCGGAAGGATATCGGGTAAAAACGGCACTGTATATGCTGTGCCCGGCGATGTACCTGCGGTTGTATCATATCTGGAAAAAGGAGTAAACAGCGATGAAAGATGACAAAATTGTATTATATACCCATGCCGGCAGCGGAAATCACGGCTGTGAAGCAATCGTAAACAGCCTTTGCAAAATGCTTCCAAAGCCCGCAGTGCTTGTGACAAATCGTCCCGGTGAGGATGAAGCCTATTCTTTAAAGGAATTGTGCAGCGAGATAATCGGGGAAAAGAGCATTGAAAAAAATGTTCTGGTTCACGCGTTTTATTATGCGAAGCGGCTGCTCTTACGCGACCCGGAGTGCTTTATGCGCTATCGTTACGGGGCGGTGTGCGGCAAAAATCTGCGCCGCCTGAATATTTCCATCGGCGGGGACAATTACTGCTATGAAAATATGCTGGACCGCCTGATGCTGGCAAACCGGATGTTTCACCGTCAGGGGGCAAAAACGGTGCTCTTTGGCTGTTCTATCGAACCGGAGCTGTTAAAACGTCCGGAAATCGTAGAGGATATGAAGCTCTATGATGCGATCGTAGCGCGGGAGAGCCTGACCTATCATGCGCTGCAGGATGCCGGCGTGCAGGATAATGTATTTTTATATCCGGATCCGGCGTTTCTTCTGGAAACAAAGGAACTCCCTCTGCCGCAGGGATGGGCGGAAGGAAAGATGCTGGGCTTAAACATCAGCCCGATGATAGTGGACAATGAGCGCCAGGCGGGTATCACGATGGAAAATTACAAGGCGCTGATAGCTCATATCCTTGAGACAACGGATTTGAACGTGGCGCTGATACCGCATGTGGTATGGGACAGCAACGATGACAGAAAGCCGATCCATACGTTGTATGAGGAGTTTTCCAAAACAGGCCGCGTGATTGAGATTGGGGATGCTTCCGCATCGGAATTAAAAGGTTATATCAGCCGCTGCCGTCTGTTTATCGGAGCGCGCACTCACGCGACAATAGCGGCGTATTCCTCCTGCGTACCGACGCTGGTTGTCGGATATTCTGTAAAAGCAAAGGGAATCGCAAAGGATCTGTTCGGCACGGAAGAAAAATATGTTCTTCCGGTACAGGCATTGCAGAACAGGGAGGACTTGATAGAGGGCTTTGAGTGGCTTCTTTCCAACGAAAAGGAACAGAAGAACAAGCTGGAAAGCATGATGCCGTCCTATCGCGAAAAGGCTGCGCAGGCGAAGGAGCTTTTGAAAAAGCTGGCAGATCAGGACTGAAACGGGAAAGTATAAGAAAGGAAAAGCCATGGAAACGATAAAAGCGCTGACGGACACGGCTGTATTGCAGATTGAAACATATCCGTCTCTGACATCAAAGGAAAAGGTAAAGCGTCTCATAAAAAGCTGTATACCCGGAAAGCGTCCTGCGCCTCTGGATGCATTTTCATGGCCGAACGCACTTTTGGGAAAAGGGCTGCTCTGTGCCTGGGAGGCTGTAGGAGATGAATCGGCTCTGCGCGCTGTGGCTGGTTATTTAAAACGGTGGAAAACAAAAGGATTTCCGATACGTTATGTGGATAACCTGATGAACGGAACGTTGGCGATGGAGCTGGAGGGATTGCTGCGTGGGGGAGCAGACAGCGATGCAGCGTCGGCATCGGTATCCGGGACATCCAGCGCGACAGCTTCGGTACCGGCATCCGGGATATTTGGCGCGGCAGAGGTTTCCGAGTATCTGACGTTGTGCCGGGAGGCTGCGGACGCCTGCGCTGCGTGGCTGAAGGCTGCGCCCCGCACGGAGAACGGGCTGCTGCCTTATCGGAAGCAGCATCCGGACTGGCTGTTTGCGGACGCGCTGGCAATGGTCAGCCCTTTTGCCTGCCGTTACGGAAAAGAGTATGGGGATAAGGCGTTATCGGAGCTTGGAATACGTCAGCTGACTGCTTTTATGGAAAAAGGGATGGACATAAAATCCGGGCTGCCCTATCACGGTTATGACGAAAAAAACGGAATGAAATACGGTATCATCGGCTGGGGACGGGCGTGCGGCTGGATGCTTCTGGGGCTGGCAGAGAGCCTGCCTTATGTGGAGAATGAAGGGACGTTTACGGCGCTTGAAAAGGCATACGGAGAGCTTTTGACTCAGGTGTTTCAATGGCAGCGGGAGGACGGCGGATTTTCGTGGCAGCTGTCTGCACAGGAGGGACATGCTGACAGCTCAGCGGAGGGAATGATAGGACTGGCATATGCGCTTGCCAAAAAAAATCTGCGGAAGGCAGCCTTTGATAGTGAGTCAATCTGTACGTTTGAAGCGGAAATGTGTGTGAATGAGAATGTGACTCGTCTATGCGAGGTAGCGAAAAGGCGCATAATTAACGGGAAAGTTGGAAGTTGCTCGGGGGAATGCCTCGGTTTTGCGGAATATCCGCAGGTGTATGGAAGTTATCCGTGGGGAAACGGGAGCATACTGGGATTTCTGTCATTATGGAGTAAAGAATGGGAAGAGTAAGATACGCGACAAGAAATATTATGTTCGGTCTGGTCGGGAGTGCGGCGACGACAATCCTGAACTTTGTGCTGCGTCAGGTTTTTATTATGCGGCTGGGCGATACGCTTATCGGCGTTCAGGACCTTTACAGCGAGATACTGACAATGCTTTCGCTGGCGGAGCTCGGCGTCGGAACGGCATTGAATTACAGCCTGTATGGTCCTGTGGCGAGAGGCGAGCGTGAAAAGATAAAGTCATATATGCTGATGTACAAAAAAGCGTACCGGTTTATCGCCATCGTGATCGCTGTGATCGGGCTGGCGCTGGTGCCTTTTTTGCCATGGATCGTAAAGGGGGCGGATTATCTGACGCTGCGGCAGCTGCGCATGTATTATCTGCTTTTTTTGTTCAATACGGTCATCACCTATTTTGTGGCATATAAATACAGTCTTGCAAATGCGGAGCAGAGAAATTATATCCAGACGAATGCGGATGCGGTGACAAAGGCGGTCTCTGTGGTACTGCAGCTTCTGGGACTGCTCGTTTTACCGAATTATATGCTGTATCTGCTCATTCAGGTAGGAGTGTCCGCCGGACAAAAGATTTTTATGAGCATATATCTGGACCGGAAATATCCGCTTCTGCGGGAAAAGGATGTCACAGAGCTGTCGCCGGAGGAGAAGGGAGAGGTCATCGGCAAGACAAAAGCGCTTATGATGCACCGGATAGGCGATATGGCGCGGCTGCAGACGGATGCCATCATTATCTCCACCTGCCTTGGCGTCGTATGGGTCGGTCTTATCGGAACATACAAAATGATAGTCAATTCCGTGTCAGGGTATGTGAATATTATTTTCAACTCGGTCATTTCCAGTTTTGGAAACCTGATCGCGACAGAAAGCAGGGAGAGACAGTATCGCCTCTTTCTGGTATACCGCTTTTTCGCTATATGGATTTACGGCTTTTCGGCAGTGGGCTTTTTTATGCTGCTGTCTCCTCTCGTGGAGCTATATGTGGGCGCGGACCGGGTGCTCGCTCCGGCTATCATTGCCTGGTATCTGATCGATTACTTTTTCAAAGGAGAGCGGGTGGTGCTCTCCAACTTTAAGACAGCGGCGGGAGTTTTTGAGGAGGACAAATACCTGTCGCTCATTCAGGGAATCGTAAATCTGGTCGTATCCATAGCGCTCGTTTATCAGATAGGTCTGGCGGGAGTTTTCATCGGGACGGTCGTATCGGGACTCATTGCGAATATCACAAAGCCCGTTATCATATACAGAGTCTGCTTTCACAAAAGCGCGGCTTCGTATTTTAAGGAATCTGTCAAGTATCTGGCGGTGATAGGCGCTGCTCTGGCGGTTTTGATCCCGCTGCAGAAGCTGCTGATGCCGACGGTGACGGCGGTGGGATTTATCGTGATGATCTTTGTGATAACGCTCGTATTTAACGGGATTTTCCTGCTCGTATTCGGGCGGTCGGAAGAATTTAAGTATCTGTATGGGATGGTAAAGGGGCGTTTTGTGAAATGATGCGGCTGAATTACCGGGAAGATGGTTCGGTCTGTCCGGTCAGGTTGTAAAAGCGCCGGAACGATACAAAAGTGACAGAAAGGCGGATAGCGATGATAATCATAGAGGTGATGGGCGGACTTGGCAACCAGATGCAGCAGTACGCTCTGTATCAGAAAATGAAAAGTCTTGGAAAAGAGGCAAAGCTGGATGTTTCCTGGTTTTTTGATGAAAACAGACAGAAGAGCGTGCTGGCGGCGCGCAGTCTGGAGCTGGAGTGGTTCGACCATCTTCCTATGGAGTGCTGCACAGAGCAGGAAAAGCGTGCGCTTTTGGGAAAGGGCGGATTTTTCGGAAAAGTAAAGAAAAAGCTTCTTCCGGGAACAGACCGGCATTTTCAGGAAACGGGTATGTATCATCCGGAAATTTTTGAATTGGACAACGCTTATCTGTCAGGATTTTGGGCATGTGAAAAATATTATGCAGACATTCTGCCAAAGCTGCGGGAGCTCATTGTATTTCCGAAGCAGGAGACTGGGGAAGCCGCCCGGCGCAATCGGGATTTGATGGAACGGATGGGAAAGGAAATTTCGGTCAGCCTGCATATTCGCCGGGGCGATTATCTCGATCCGGAAAACGTGGCGATGTTCGGGGGAATATGTACAGATGCTTACTATGAAGCGGCTGTAAGGTTTATCAGGGAACGCTTTCCGGAGGCTCATTTTTATGTGTTTTCAGACGACCCGTCCTATGCAAAGGAGCGCTATCGGGAGCCTGATTTTACCGTCGTGGACTGGAATACCGGAAAGAGCAGTTTGTTTGACATGCAGCTTATGAGCTGCTGTAAGCACAATATCTGCGCCAACTCCACGTTCAGCTTCTGGGGCGCTCGACTGAATCCGTCAAAGGATAAGATCATGATCCGGCCGGCGAAGCATAAGAACGGGCAGGATGTGGGGATGGAGCGGATGCAGGAGCTGTGGGAGGGATGGAAGCTGATTGACGGGGAAGGGAAGAGTGTGTGAAATAAAAGGGAAATGTGCATGAATCTGGGAAAAAGTGTTTTTAGATAGGGTGATGAAATAGAAGATGAAATAATAGAATCATGCACATTTTTTTGAAATTGGTTTTCCGGATTTATCAGAAGTGCATAAGTGACAGCACAAATCGTGTGAATGTGGATATCGTTTAAAAAATAAAAATCAGGGATTTGGTGAAAGAACGAATAAATTTATTCCTTACCAATACATCTCCAAAGATGTGTAGAACATTCCGATAGAAAAAACGGATGGCAGAATTATAAAGAGTAAGAGTTGTGGTTTTCAGCCATTCCTCCTTTTGCGCAAGTAAAAAATTCTGACATCCTGACAGGTAAGTTCTTCTGGATTCTTATCCTAATATTTCAGAAACTAAGAGACGTAGTTTTTATAGCAGTTAATGAAATGTTCTTTGAAGTTAGGGATTTTTCTGACTTCCTCAAGCTGTTTTAAATATTTCTCCTACATAATAAAATCCACCATGTGAAATCAGTAGTTATCATATAACGCTGCTTTGTAGGGAGGTGTATTTAGAGCATAAAACCGCTTGCTAATCAAGCGGAAGGATGGTATTCTTTTCATAGGCAGTGAGAAGGTTGATCTTGTTTGGATGTTTGGTATCGCAACCTAACCATACTACTTTTAGAACTTTCTTTTTAATGCTTTTGTTATAGAAAATAAAAAATTGCTATGCCACAGCCTGGCAGGTCATCGCATAGCGATTGTGTTTGATTTGAGTTTATAATAGATTCTTGAAAACATGTGAAAGAATAAAGATAATGTCAGTGATTGTTTGGCATTAAAAAGGGTAGAAGGATGGTAAAAAAAATACTCTTAATTATTCCGGCCTATAATGAGGCTGATAATATTACAAAGCTGATAGAGGGGTTGTTGTGTGATTATCCTCAATATGATTATGTGGTGATTAATGACGGATCCACCGATCAAACAGGTATCATATGTAAGGAAAATGGGTATCAGGTTCTGAATCTTCCTATTAATCTAGGAATAGGAGGAGCGGTTCAGACTGGATATTTGTATGCGCGTAAGTATCAATATGATATTGCTGTACAGATAGATGGGGATGGACAGCATGATGTAGCCTATGTGGCAGATGTGATCAGACCGCTTATCGCAGGAGAAGCGGATGTGGTGATTGGTTCTCGGTTCCTAAAAAAGGAAGGATTTCAGTCATCTGTGTCCAGAAGGATGGGAATCAGTTTTTTAAGCAACCTGATTTTCCTGTGTACAGGGAAGCGAATCAAGGATGTGACCAGCGGTTTCCGGGCTGTGAACAGAAGATTTATTGAAATATATGCAGAGGATTATCCGTCAGATTATCCGGAGCCGGAAGCCATCATCACTGCTGTTATGAACCGGGGAAGGGTAAAAGAGGTTCCGGTTGTAATGAAAGAGAGAGCGGCCGGGACAAGCTCCATTAATTTGCATAAATCTGTATATTACATGATTAAGGTGACATTGGCAATTCTAGTGAAAAGAATCAGCTATGGTATAAGGAGATAAGAATGCTTCCTGTAAATTTGAGGATTACACTGGGGATTGCTCTGGTGGTATATTTTGCGCTAATTCTTCTTTTTTTAAAGAATAAGGCAATAGAATTAAAGTATACGCTTCTGTGGCTGCTCGCAGGATTATGCATGGCGCTATTAGTGATATTCCCGTCCATACTCCCAGCATTTCTCAGAATACTGGGGATTACCGGGAATATGAACGGGCTGTTTATTATCTGCATCGCTTTTTTGATGATTTTGTGCATGGCGCTTACCTCTATTGTATCTAGGCAGGCGGGCAAAATCAGACAGCTGACGCAGAGCATAGCAATCTTGGAGAAGGAACTGCGGGAAGCAGAGAAGGATGGTAGGGAAATTAAAAATGTATAGTTGTAAGGATCATACATTTGTAATTTGTGCATATGGAGAAAGTCCATTTTTGGAGGAATGTGTTCAGTCGTTGAGAAATCAGACGGTACAGAGCAGGATTATTATGGTGACATCAACTCCGAATGAACTGATAGAGAGGATAGCAAAGCAATATCAGATTCCTTTATCTGTCAATAGGGGGAAAAGCGGGATTGCAGAGGATTGGAATTATGGATATTCAGAGTGTTCAACGGGGCTGGTAACACTAGCTCATCAGGATGATATTTATGAACCGTGGTATGTACAAAGCATACTTGAGAGCCTTTCAGACCGAAAGAATCCTTTGATTATTTTTACTGATTATGGGGAGATTCGGAATGGTGTGAAAGTAAATAGGAACAGGCTTCTCCAGATTAAAAGAGTGATGCTTCTGCCGTTAAAATGCAAGAAAATGCAGAATTGTAAATGGATCAGGCGAAGAACCTTATCGTTCGGATCGGCAATCTCCTGTCCGACGGTTACCTATGTAAAGGAAAATCTTCCAAAGCAGGTTTTTCAGAGCGGATATAAGAGTGATTTGGATTGGCAAGCATGGGAAATGTTGTCAAAGAGAGAGGGGCAATTTATTTATTGTCCCAAAATCTGTATGTATCACAGGATACATGAGGAATCAGCAACAACGAGTATTATAGCTGATCATGGCAGGAGACGGGAGGACTTTGAGATGTTCTGCAGGTTTTGGCCTGTGCCGATTGCACGGTTGATTGCGTGGGTGTATCATTTTGGGGAGAAGTCGAATCATTTATGAGTAGGGAAGATATAGATGTGGAAGTATCGATTATTGTACCTGTATATAACTGTAAAAAATATATAGAGAAATGTTTAGATTCTGTCCTGAATCAAACGTACCATGATATTGAGTGTATTGTGGTAGACGATGGAAGTAGCGATGGGTCGGAAGAAGTAATCGATAGAATTGGTGAGCGGGATGAAAGGGTAAAGGTTATCCACCAGAAAAATAGCGGTGTATCGTCGGCACGAAACAGGGCTTTGCAGCTTGCAACAGGAAAATATATTACTTTTTTAGATGGAGATGATTATCTGGGAAAAGGTTATATAGAGCAATTAGTTAATGCTGCTGAAGAGAATTCTTCTGAACTTGTCATATGCGGTTATCAGATGGTAGATACAAATGGGAGGGTTTTAAAGAAGATAATCCCTGGGAAATATGTGGCTTTTGAACATGAAGAATGGGCATATCGTATTTCAGCAGTATGTGGAAGGCTTTATAGACGGGATGTATGGAAAAGAAATCATGTGAATTTTGAAGTGGGAGTACGGGGGGAAGATGTGCCGATATCCTGTTTTTTTAATAGAGTGTGTCGCCACATAGTTACTATACAGCAGGCAGAATATTATTATGTGCAGCACAAGGACTCTGTTACACATAATTTCAGAGGGCTGCGCAATATAAAATTGCCATATCAATCCATTAACACATTATTGGAACGTCAGAGAGAAGTGATGGGAGGAAATAGTTCTGAGTTTTTGGAACTTGGAATGATGAGATTTTTTGCACAGTGTATTTTTGATTTAGGACGAGGAGCCGAAAAAGAGCAATTACGAGAATTATGTGTTTTTGTGCAGGAAACGATGAAGAACTATTTTCCAGGGTATTGGAATAATAAGTTGTCATTAGTCTGGTCAAACTTGGAGATACCGGTAACACACAAAATTGCGGTGAAAATTTTTATGATATTGTTAAAGTCTAGGACTCTTTACTTTGTAGCAAGAATTTTGTAGAAACAGGAGAATATAAATGGGAGTTAAGTTTTCAATCATCACTCCCTGCTATAACAGCAGGGATACCATTGCGAATACTTTGGAAAGTGTATTGAGTCAGACGATACAAGACTATGAATATCTGGTGATTGATGGAGGCTCAACCGATGGAACAGTGGAGATTTTAGAAGAATATGAAAAAAAGTTTCATGGGAAAATGAAATTCTGGTCTGAAAAGGATCAGGGTATTTATGATGCAATGAATAAAGGGATTAAAAGGGCCGACGGGGACATCATTGGTATTATCAATAGTGATGATTGGTACGAAAAGGATGCATTGGAAAATGTTTTAAACAGTGACACGGGAGAGGAATATCTGGTTTTTCATGGGTTGATGAGAACCATTGATGCCGCAAATGGAAAGGAAATTCGTACTGCTATATATAGTGCAGACTATTTAAAGGAAGCAATGATTAATCATCCTACCGTTTTTGTGAAAAAAGAGGTTTACCAAAAATTTGGTATCTTTGACTGTAAGTACAAATATGGTGCGGATTATGATATGATGATTAGATTCTATAGGTCTGGGCAGGTTTGTTTCCTTCCTATCTATAAAATAATTGCTAATTTTCGGACGGGGGGGATGTCAGCTACAGTGGGAGCATTAAAAGAAGCGATGGAGATAAAATATAGGTATGGGATGATGACGAAAATGCAGTATGCGGCGGCGTGGATTTTTTTAACGGGAAGAAGGATATTTGGCTATGCTATTCAGTAGGATAACAGGATTTTGAGGAGTGTAGGATGCATATAAACTATTGTACGTTGTTTGATATAAATTATATAGATAAAGGGTTGGCAATGTATGAATCTCTTAATCGTGTAGCAGAAGATTATACATTGTTTATTGTTGCTTTTGACGAAAATACATTTCATATATTGAGTGATATGAAATTAAAAAATGTCTGCGTGTTGCAGGAAGAAGATTTGTTGGACGAAGAACTGCAGAAAGTGAAGGCTGAACGAACGAGGGCCGAGTGGTGTTGGACTTGTTCAGCAGTGATAATTGATTTTTTGATGAATAAATATGAACTGCAGAATTGTGTATATTTGGATTCCGATCTGTATTTCTTTGCGAATCCCAAGGTATTGGTGGAAGAAATGGTTCAGGAAGGAGGCGAAGTGCTTATAACGGAGCACAGATTTGGCAGGGGAATCGAAAATTATCTGATCGCGCACATGTATGGAAAATTCTGCGTACAGTTTACCGCTTTTGTAAATGATGTAAAAGGAAGGACAGTACTGAATTGGTGGAAGGAAATGTGTATTCAGGATTGCTCGATCAACGGCTCATATGAAGTTTATGGGGATCAGAAATATCAGGATCAGTTTGAGAAAAGGTTTGCAGGAGTTCATGTACTTAGGAATGAAGGGGGGGGACTTGCACCATGGAATATTGGACAATATTATTTGAAACAGGAAAATGGCAAAATAGAGATTGTAAATAAAAAGACAGAAAGAAAATTTCCATTGATATTTTATCATTTTCAAGGTTTTGAATTATTAGGTAGAGATTATGTTAACCTTTCGGTTTATAAGTGGACAGGAAGAAAGGTTGATGAGAAGCTGGTGAGCGCTGTTTATGAGAGGTATACTCAAGCCCTCCAGAGAGTGAGAAAAAGATTGGAAGGAAATTATGCCTGTAATTTTGATAGGCAGGCAGATGAATTGAAGGAAAGCAAAATACAGCGTAAAAAAGATAGCTGCATTAGGAGGAGGATGGGGCAGATTCTTGTGAGTATATTGAGTTATATTCGTATCAGGATTTATAGTAAAAAAGATTTATGCAAGATGATTGATCAGAGAAGCTTGTGAATGGTTTTTGGGGAAGGTAAGAATAGGAATTTTGCAAAAAATATGTTTTTAGCAATTTTTGTGCAATATAGGATGTGGCTTTTGTTTGTGTATATTTAATTTTGACAAGAATGTATATCAAATCTTGAATGCGATGAAACTATATTTCGGAATTAATGCAGGTGGGCAAATTCATGTATTGAAAATCCATGAATTTGACGTAAATTGAAAATATGGGAATGGTGATGTACACATGGATACGAAGGAAAATGTGAATGTTGTTATTTTTTCACAGAATGTTAAACTTGAATCTTTGAAAAAAATAAAGGAAAATATAAATAATGATGTATGTACTCTTTTTGTAACACCACATCAACTATATCCAAATGAAAGAAAGTTAATAGGTGAATCATTTCCTAAAAGTAAGTATATCAAATTTGCGGATCTTTTATCTGATTCGGAAAATGAAAGGTGTGATATTGAGGCAGAGGGAAGATCTCCATATGATTTGGATGGGTATTATTCGGAAATTCGTAAGCTGAATTGCATTATAATAAATAAATTAGAAAAAAAATATAAATTAATTAATAAAAGTATATGCTCTGATGATTTGGGGATTGATGCTGCTGAATGGATTTGTCATGGATTTAAAATAGTAAAATTAGATTATTTTTATCCATCGTTTACAAAACCATTAAATATCTTTTTCACATTTAAAGAAAATATACGAAAGATTTTGTTTAATAATACCTTGATAGTTTCATTTTTAAAAAAATGTCAGGAGAGAAGAAAACTGGAGGCAGTTACAGAAGATGTCTATGTCGCTTACAAAGATGGCAGAAAGTACATATTCATTGGAAAAATGTTTCGTATAGCTTATCGAATGGATTTGGAATGGGAAAAGTCTGAGGAAGAATATGATAGGTTAAAAAAGGGGAAATTTGAACGTAAGGAGGATTGTCAGTATTTAACTACGCTTCATGAATCTGGGAAGTGTGTAGTGCCGGACAAAAGGCAGTATGATGTGAGATATATACAGGATGGTTATCTTCCACCGAATTACTCTAGTTGTTATTTAAAATATAAGCCTCAAAATGTCAGCTATTATGCTTGGGACATAGTAGGAGAAAAAACGTTTAAAAAATTTGATATTCCAGTGACGATTATGCCGTTTAGACGGAAAATGTATTTGCCAGAACCGGTTTTTCATTCTAAACTTAGAACGATATTAGTTGCAACATCGGGGCCGGGGGATTGGACAGCGCAAAAAAACAGATCAGACGAGGATGTCATGCTGGAGACGTTTATTGAGATCGCCAGGAGATTTCCAGATGTAGAAATTATTTATCGCTGTCATCCTACATGGGTACATCCGGCTCATAATGGAGTTAATTCCATAAAAAGGGTAGCTGAATATATTGCTTATACAGGGTTAACTAATATTCATCTATCAAGTAATATTCCTATAGAAAATTTGGATGATTTTATATTATCATTTCCGAGAAGCTCATTAGAGGATGATTTAAAGAAAGCAGATATAGTTTTTGGAGAACATTCGGTATCTATGTTAGATGCTGGATTTGAACAGATTCCGTTTGTATCAGTGAACATGACCGGAAGAAGAAATCTATTTGAAGGCATATCTGCTTTAGGGTTCCCGCATTGCGAGACAGTAGAAGAAATTGAGAATGTGTTAAAAAGCTATTCATCCAGAGAATTGAAAAAGCAATATGCAGATGCAGTAGCAGCATATAACGTTATGACTGACAGAGAGGATGATACGGCAGAGGTGCATGAATGAGTATAAATAGCAAAGAAAGCATTACTGCCAATATGCTATGGCGTCTTTTTGAACGATTTGGTGCACAGGGAGTCACATTTATTGTATCCATTATTTTGGCTCGCCTTCTGGAACCGGAAATATATGGCACCGTAGCGTTGGTCACAGTATTTACTTCTATACTTCAAGTGTTTATTGATAGTGGACTGGGGAATTCTCTGATTCAAAAAAAGGATGCAGATGATTTGGATTTTTCTACAGTTTTCTATTTCAATATTGCTTTTTGTATAGTTCTCTATATTTTGCTGTGGATTGTTGCTCCATTCATTGCCCAATTGTATAAAAATTCTTCACTTAAAGATATTATTAGGGTTCTTGGCCTGACTATTATTATTTCGGGTATCAAAAATATACAGCAAAGTTATGTTGCTAAATATATGTTATTCAAAAAGTTTTTTTATTCAACTTTAGGAGGAACAATCGGGGCGGCTATAATTGGAATATTAATGGCATATAACGGTTTTGGTGTGTGGGCACTTGTTGGACAAAATCTTTTTAATACATTTGTGGACACTTGTATACTATGGATTAGTGTTGAATGGCGGCCTAAAAAATCTTTTTCATTCACCAGATTGAAAGCATTGGTTTCATATGGATGGAAACTGCTTGCTGCAAAATTGCTTGATACAGTTTATGAAGATATACGTACTCTTATTATTGGGAAAATGTATTCTACAGATGATTTGGCTTATTATGATAGAGGAAGACAGTTCCCAATGCTGGCAGTGTCAAACGTAAATATAGCAATAGACAGCGTTTTATTTCCGTCAATGGCCATGGAACAAACGGATTTAAGTAGAGTCAGGGCTATGACGTCGAGGGCAGTTAAAATGGCATCATATGTTGTCTTTCCTATGATGACAGGAATGGCTGTATGTGCCGAGCCGTTGATTAGGATTATATTAACAGATAAGTGGATAGAATGTGTTCCATATTTGAGAATTTTCTGTTTTGGTCTGGCGTTAAATCCGATATTGATAGCAAACTTAAATGCAATTAAAGCAATCGGAAGAAGTGATCTTTATTTAAGACTGGAAATGATTCGTAAAGCGATAGGGTTGATCACATTGGTGGCATTTATGTGGTTTGGAGTAAAAGCTATCGCGTATAGTTATTTGTTAAATTGTATTTTGAATATATTTGTTAATTCTTGGCCGAACAGAAAAATTTTGGGATACGGCTATTTACAGCAATTAAAGGATATAATTCCATCACTTGTAATTTCCGGGATAATGGGGGGGATAATATTTTTTATTCCACAAATTGGATTAAATGATTGGGTTACATTATTGTTACAGATTGTTGGGGGAGGAGCAATATACATAGGGTTATCAGTTGTCTTTAAAGTGGAATCACTTTTTTATATTCTATCTATTGTGAAGAATAGTAAGATTCGTAAATGATTATTTATAAGGATGAGAATGTATACTTAAAAGAAAGGCATTGAATATGAAAAAATATAAAGTGGGATATACAACAGGGGTTTATGATATGTTTCACATTGGTCATCTTAATATTATCCAAAGGGCGAAAGAACAGTGTGAATGTTTAATTGTCGGAGTTAGTACAGATGATTTGGTTAATAGAGAAAAAAATAAGATACCTGTGATTCCATATGCTGAACGCGCAGCAATAGTTGCAGCCATTAAATATGTAGATAAGGTTGTTCCACAAGAAAATAAAAATAAGCTATGTGCCTGGGAAAAGTATCATTTTGATGCAATGTTCGTTGGAGATGACTGGCAGGGAACACCACAGTGGATTAAATTTGAAAAACAGTTTGCCCCCCTTGGTGTGGATATTATTTATCTTCCGCATACAGATGGAATTTCTAGTACAAAGTTAACGGGCATTATAAAAGATATTTTGGATGAGCACCCTGAAGGGAAAAGATAGCGGAGATTAGATGAATCAAAAGCAGATAGAAAAAAAGAGATGTAACGAAATCGATATCATGAAAGGGATTGGAATCCTACTGATAATTTTAGGTCATTTAGAACCTGAAACATATTTGATGAGATTTATTTATTCGTTCCATCTCTTTCTCTTTTTTGCAGTATCGGGATTTGTAGGTGAAAGATATAGGAATCGATCTTTTAAAGAAATAGTATGTCAAAATATCAGAAGACTGTTGATTCCGTATTTTATTTGGAATAGTATTTCTAACCTGATAGAAATGTCGGGAGGGGATATAAATTGGCATCAGTTTTGTATGAATATAATGTATATGAATGGTAGCGTGGGATGGAACGCAGCATTATGGTTTTTAGTATCGTTATTTTGGACAGACACAGTTTGCGCCATTGTTATTAGAGTTAAAATGGTTTTTCAAGTATGTTATATGGTGCTTATGCTTGGATTATGGATCTGTTTAGCATCATCAAAAATAATGTTGCCATATGGATTGTATACAGTACCAATTGCCTCTTTTTTTTGGTTGATGGGATATAGAATAAATATTGATGGAGTTTATGAGAAAATTGTAAATCGGAGGAATAGAATCAATATATGGAGTGCATGTTTTGGGGGATATTTATTAGTTGTATTTGGGGTATTTTATAATACTGTCATTTCAATTTATCATGTGAATTACAGTAATTATATTTTTACTATTATTGCGGGAATTGCAGGAGTATATAGTTTATTTTGTATATCAATTATTATTGAAAAAAATTTTGTATCACTTGCTAGATTATTAAAATTTTATGGAGAAAACACTCTAATTATACTTTGTACACATTACTTGATATTGAGGTCGTTTGGAGCTGTAACGCAGAAATATGCAGGAGTAAATTATTGGCGTTTGACATCAACATCTAAAAGTATCATAATGACATTTGTTATGGGCCTGATTTATTATTCTATCATTGCGATAAAGAAAACAATTTGCAATAGAATAAAAATATGCCAATGACAAGTCTCTTTTAGATTGAGAAAACAGTGCCTGAAAAGGTGTAGGGAACTGAATTGCCATTAAAAACAGGAGGACAGACATGATGGAATATATAATGCCGAATCGTATGGATAGAGAATTTTTTCGTCATCAGTATGAATATGAGAAGAAAGCGATAGAGGTTCTTCGGTCAGGCAGATACATATTGGGGGAGGAAGTCGCTCTATTTGAGGATGAATTTGCCAGGTTCTGCGAATCCCAATACTGTGTAGGTCTTGCTAGTGGACTGGATGCTTTATGGATTGCATTTCGCGCCCTTGGAATTGGAAAAGGAGATGAGGTCATTGTGCAGGCGAATGCGTATATCGCCTGTGTGATGGGTATTACAATTAATGGGGCAGTACCTGTTTTTGTTGAACCGGATGAATTTTTTAATATTGATGCAGATGAAATTGAGAAAAAGATTACAGAGAAAACAAAAGCTATTTTGGTAGTGCATCTGTATGGGCAGGCTTCCGATATGAGGAAAATAGTGAGAATTTGCAAAAAATATAACTTAAAATTGGTTGAAGATTGTGCACAGTCGCACGGAGCGCGCTATGATGGAAAAATGACAGGAACTTTTGGGGATATAGGCTGCTTTTCTTTTTACCCTAGTAAGAATTTGGGAGCATTTGGTGATGGAGGGGCAATTGTTACCGATAATGAGGAATTAGCCAAAAAGATTAAAATAATCCGTAATTATGGAAGTGAAAAACGGTACTGCAATAAGGTAGTAGGTGCAAATTCCAGATTGGATGAGATACAGGCCGGTTTTTTGCGTATTAAATTAAAATATCTTAATGAAATCAATGAGGAAAGAGAGAAAATCTGCAAAAAGTACTCGGAACAGATAGAAAATGATTTGATCAGGAAGCCGAAAGTGAGAATAGGATCAACCTCTGTGTGGCACCAATATGTGGTGAAAACAGAGGATAGGGAGGGACTGATTAATTATTTGGACAAACATGGTGTTGGAACGTTGATTCATTATCCGATTCCTCCTCATTTGTCGGAGGCGTATAGTCATTTGGGATATCGAGAGGGAAGTTATCCGGTTGCTGAAAGATATGCGAAAGAGGTTTTATCTCTTCCGTTGTATAATGGGATGACAGATGAGGAATTGGATTATACGATTAAGTGTATAAACACTTTTAGGAGCAAAAGATGAGTTTAAAAGAAAAATGCAAATTATTAACATTTTCTGATCTGGGGGATGAGAGAGGGAAATTGGTTGTAATTGAAGGAGAAAGTGCAGTTCCCTTTAGTATTAAAAGGGTATTTTACATGTACGATTCTGACAATACGGTTGTTCGCGGACAGCATGCTAACCGAAAGTCGGAGTTTGTCCTGATAAATGTAAGCGGAAAATCCAAGGTATATCTTTCTGATGGAAATGAAGAAATGACAGTTTCTTTGGATAAGCCAATGCAGGGATTATATATTCCTTCTATGATCTGGAAGGATATGTATGACTTTTCTTCCGATTCGGTTTTATTGGTCTTGGCGAGTACGCATTACGATGCGGAGGAGTATATTAGAGACTTTGAGCAATATATGGCAGAAGTCAGATGATGAATAGGAGATGGAAGTCCTGATGCATATTAGTAGGGAAGAATACAGAGTGACAGTATCGAAAAAATATGGAGAGTATATTTTTTATATTTTATTGATTGGGGTATCTTTTTTGGCATTATTGCTGTTTGGAGAAGGGGGATATTATGAATATACAGACAGTTATTTATATATTCAGATGAAAAGTTCACAAGGAGTAGTTCCTCTTTATCCATTGTTTATTCATGCACACCGTAAAATATTAGGGGAAGAATTTTATTTATATGGTGTGGTAATTTCGCAGACAGTATTATGTATAGCGTGTGTTACTTGCTGGAATATATGGATACGAAGAAGATTTAAAGCTGGTTATTTTATATTGGCTTTGGTATATCTGGTTTCTTTAATACCGTTTACAATAGATATGCCAATAACATTGATAAATCATAGCATTTTAACAGAGGCATTGGCCTATCCTTTGTTTTATATTTTTGTGATTTTTTTTATGGAAGCAGCTTTCCGAAAAAAAATAGGCTGGGGAATTTCTGTATTCGGCTGGGCAATACTTATGGCATTGATCAGAACTCAGATGCAGATATGTCTCGGTTTTGCTTTTTTAGATTTTGTATATATATTGTGGAATAGAGAGAAAAAACAGCAAAATCATGGGAGAAAAAGGAAGTTTATCTGCTACGTCTTTTCGGTTGTATGTGGACTGATCGCAATGGTACTGGGAGAAATTGCTGTTCTGCAGATAAATCAGTTTTTAGTGGTAGTACAGCAAGAAGTACGTGAGAATTATTTTGCTCAGGAGAAAAATAATAAGAGCGAGTCGCTGAATCAAAAAAAATCTTCTCAAGATGCTGCTTCAAATATGACGGGGCAGTTTGATAGTATTTTGATCGACAAGACCTTTTATGAAATTGAAGAGAATGATTGGATATATTTTAAAGACAAAGAAGTCCAGGAGTTAGTTCGGGATATTTATGCGGTATCGGAAGAAGAACAGTCCAATTATAAACATAGTCGAAATGATCTGTGGAAATGGCAGGATATTATGAATGGTACAGCTGGAGGGACTAGTATTGTACGGAAAGGATGGGAAAATTATCTGGAAGATAATCCAGACAGCATTTTAAATGGAAATCAAAAAGAAGTTAATCGGCATATTTCTTTTGTTTTGTTAAAAAAGCATTGGCCAAGAATTTTATATCATATGCTTTGTATGTTGCCGCAAGGATTTATATGTACTGTATTTTTTCAAATTGAAGAAATTTATGGATTATGTCATGCTTATACGTTGTTAATATACACTGCTGCAATTATTTTGATGATTTACGGAATTAAAAAGAGAAAAGTCTCTCAAAGCAGATATGAGCTGATGGCAGGGATATTGACATTGAATATTGGAATGGTTGTGGTCATTTGTACAGTGTTTTTTGGAATGCAGCGTTATTTGATTTATGGATTTGGAATTTTTTATACGGCATTTTTATTGATGTTGGAAGATATATGGCATGCACAAAAACAACGAAGAGAAAGAGATAGTAATATTGGGCTATAATATTTTTTTGATTATATTCTGTAAATAGGACATAATGAGAAGCCTTAATATAAAAATAATAGGAGAATATAGAGATATGAAAATTAGCATTACCATGGATGAACTTTTATATTACTTCTTTTTATGCCTGATGTTTATGGGTAAGGGAATTGGAATGGAGAGCGGGCAGAGGATATTCCAAATATGTATGCTTGTGTCATTGTTTTGTTTTGGAATTAAATTATTGACCACAAGATATAGTATAAAAGAATGGGGGGTTATAAGTGCTTTAAGTTTGCTTGGCTGTATGATTTGGAAAAGTTCTGGTGAAATGGCAGCAATATGGGCAATGTTTATTATCGTTGGAATGAAAAATGTACCAACAGAAAGGTTAATGAAAATACTTATGGGATTATGGGGAGGGACATTTTTCTTTTCAGTTGTAATGGGACTTCTTCATATTAAAGATGGTGTAGTTGTCGTACATGAAAAATTAGGATTAGGGCCAATCATAAGATGGTCGTTAGGATATACACACCCGAATGTTCTGCATATTTCATATTTTATTCTGGTAGTATTATTGGTTTACACGTTTAGGTGGCAGGGTAAGGCTTTATGGAAGGCATCTATAAGCTTAATGATAGGAAATTTTTTGATATTTCTTTATTCTGTGAGTTATACGGGGGTATTGATTGTAACAGGGTATATTTTTCTGACTTTATATTTTGATTATCGAAAAACATTTTATAAATTCGAATCAATAATGTGGTGTATCGTATGTATTTTTTTCATTATTTTTCCGGTGTTTGGACCGTTGTGGTTAAATACTCACAATCATAAGTTGTTTATGTTTTTTAATGAGTTGCTGTCATATCGGTTCGAATTAGTGTATAATATTTTTGCGGAATATCCAGTTTCTATGTTTGGCACTGAAACAATTTTTAGCGGAAATGCACATTTAACATTAGATAGTTCGTTTGCATATTTACTAATGTATTATGGAATTGCAGGGTTTATATTATTTTCGACGGCTTTAATATATTTGGTATATTATTTTTCAAAAAATAATAAGAAGTATGAAGTGGCAATTACGGTAATAATGATTTTAGCTGGTGTAACAGAACAGTTTTTGTTCAATTTATCGTTTAAGAATTTATTATTCATTTTTATGGGAGATGTATTGTTTACACATATTTTGAAGGATACAAACAAAAAAAATATATGGAATTGTACTTTTTCTGTTTTGCCAATTAGAAAAGAAATAAATTTGGAAAAAGGTATTTTATGGAAATTATTCAATGTGAAACGAAATATAAATATCAGAAAGATGTTTCAGATTGGAATACTAATGGCATCCATAGGGATGATAATAGGATTTTTTATTATTAAACCTTTAGAAAATGTATATGTGTATCGATGGCTGACAGATTACCGGGGGGAAGAAACAGTTTATCTTGATGAAGATGAACTGCCGGATAGTTTAAATGCACTGGTAATTGGTTATAATGGGCCAAATGGAGAAATGTTTAAATTTTCGGGTAATATTGTAATAATAGAGAAGGTGAGGGCAGTAGTTGGAGGAGCTGTTTTGGGAGGAATGGCGGGAGGTTTTTTGGTAATTGCATTTAATGGTTTAAAAAAACGAAAATGCATGTAAAATTTTTCAACAATTACAAGTTTGTTATATTTCACATAGTAAAACAAAAGTTTATTTGGTATTTACTAAAATATGTTGAAGAAGAAATAATAATAAATAAAATGTAGAGGACGTTGCCGGAGACAGAAATATAAATGTCCCCGGCAAAAATTTTTAGATAGTTTTGTAAGTTATAAAAAATTGTGGTATACTAAAAAAAACCTTTTAGGAAAGCGATAGAATGAATTATTTACCATATACTGAAATATTAAAAACGAAAATAAATATTACGACAATGGATGAGGCTGTCTCATGGATTGATGAGCATCTGGAAGAACTGTCAGGAAAATATGTCTGTATTTCCAATGTCCATACGACAGTTACAGCTTATCGGGATGAAAAATATCGTGAAGTACAGAATGGGAGCGCACTGAGCTTACCTGATGGTAAGCCATTATCAATTGTGCAGCGGTATCGGGGATATGAGAATGCAGGAAGAGTGCCGGGGCCGGATCTGATGCCGGAGATTTTTGCGCTTTCGGAGAAGAAAGGGTACAGGCACTATTTTTATGGAAGCAAGCAGTCCACGTTGGATGCATTAAAAGAAAGACTGTTGGAAAAATATCCGAAGCTCAATATTGTGGGAATGTATTCTCCGCCGTTTCGTCCTTTGACAGAAGAAGAGGATCAGGAGGCTGTGGAGCGCATCAATGCTGTAAAACCGGATTTTATCTGGGTTGGTCTGGGAGCACCAAAGCAGGAAATCTGGATGGCGGAGCATGAGAATCGGGTGCATGGTGTTATGCTTGGAGTAGGTGCAGGGTTTGATTTTCATGCGGGGACGATTAAACGCGCTCCGAAGTGGATGCAGGAATTGTGTATGGAATGGCTGTATCGGATATCACAGGATCCCAAGAGGCTTCTATGGAGATATCTGGATACGAACTTTTCTTTTTTATGGTATCTTTGGAAAGAAAAATGTCAGAATGATAAAAGAGAACATAAAAAATCGTTGAAAATTGCGATGATCGGTCATAAGAGGATTCCGTCTCGGGAAGGCGGCGTCGAAATTGTTGTAGATGAGCTTTCTACAAGGTATGTAAAGTTAGGACATCGGGTAGATGCTTATAATCGCTGCGGGACACATGTATCCGGAAAGAAATTTGACGAGGCACGCGGGAAGAGCTACAAGGGTGTCCGGCTGATTCAGATTCCGACTTTTAAAAATAGTACGTTGAATGCACCGGTCTATTCTGTTCTTGCCACTTTCCGGGCATTGTTTGGTCGTTACGATGTAATACATTATCATGCAGAAGGACCATGTATGATGCTGTGGCTTCCAAAATTGTTTGGCAAACATGTGGTTGCCACAATTCATGGGCTTGACTGGCAGCGCTCCAAATGGGAAGGACTGGCTGTAAGAGTATTGAAGTTCGGGGAGAAGATGGCAGCGAAATATGCGGATGATGTGATTGTTTTATCGAAAAATGTTCAGGAGTATTTTCGGGAAAACTATGGACGGGAAACTGTATTTATTCCAAATGGAGTGAATCGTCCCACCTTGCGTAAGGCGGATATGATTCGGTCGCAGTATGGGTTGGAAAAAGATAGTTATATCCTTTTTCTTGCGAGAATCGTTCCGGAAAAGGGACTGCATTATCTGATCGAAGCATATCAACAGGTTGAAACGGATAAGCGGCTGGTAATTGCCGGAGGAGTCAGCCATTCAAGAGAATATATGGAGCAGATTCACGCTATGGCAGCAAAGGACAGTCGGATTCTTATGACAGACTTTGTGCAGGGACAGGTTTTGGAGGAGCTTTGCTCTAATGCCTATCTTTTCGTATTACCCAGCGATGTAGAAGGAATGGCTGTCAGTCTTCTGGAAGCTATGAGTTATGGAAACTGTTGTCTTGTGAGTGATATTAAAGAGAATACGGAAGTGGTGGAAACACATGCGGTAACGTTCCGAAAGGGCGACATTTCGGATTTACGTGAAAAACTGAAAGAGTTATTGGAAGACCAGAAATATGTTGATAATATAAAGTTGGGGAGTATGGACTTCATATGTTCGAAGTATGATTGGGACTGTGTTGTAAAGGAAACACTGAATCTCTATTATAGAAGAAACTAAAAGGTAACTTGAACCTTAAGTTATAAATAGCAGGGGACAAGAAAAATGAAGATTTTAATTGTAAATAAATTCCTGTATCCGAATGGCGGATCGGAAACTTATATTTTTGAAATTGGAAAACAGTTAGAGAAGCTGGGACATGAGGTTCAGTATTTTGGAATGGAGCATGAAGGGCGTATCGTAGGCAATCATGCAGAAAGTTACACATCAGATATGGATTTTCACACGGGGAAGCTTTTAAAGCTGTTGTATCCGTTTAAAATTGTCTATTCTACTGAGGCAAGGAAAAAAATCCGCAGAGTACTGGAAGATTTTCTGCCGGATGTGGTACATTTGAATAATTTTAATTTTCAATTGACACCGTCAATTCTGTATGAAATCCGGGCTTTTGAAAAGAAATCCGGCCATAAGATACAGATTGTATTTACAGCACATGATTATCAGCTTGTCTGTCCGAACCATCTTTTGATGAAACCGGATAAAAGTCTGTGCTTCGAATGTCTGGATGGTCATCCAGGACATTGTATGAAATATGGTTGTATTCATGGCTCTCGTGTTAAAAGTGCAGTTGGAAGTCTGGAAGGGTGGCTATACCGCAGACTCCGTGCCTACCGGATGATTGACACGGTAATCTGTCCCAGCAGATTTATGGAACAAAAACTGTCTGTACATCCGGATTTGAGAGGGAAGACAGTTGTAATGCATAATTTTGTAGAGTTGTTTTCGGAAGACGTATTTGAAAAGCAGAACTATGTGTTGTATTTCGGACGTTATTGCGAAGAAAAAGGAACGCCAACTCTATTGGAGGTATGCAGGAAACTTCCGGAGATTCCGTTTGTATTTGCCGGAGGAGGACCGTTAAAAGAGGAGGTCGCTCAGGTCAAAAATATAACGGACAAGGGATTTTTAAAGGGAAGAGAGCTTGCGGAAACCATTGGCTCTGCACGTTTTTTTGTGTTTCCATCAGAATGGTATGAAAATTGTCCATTTGCGGTGCTGGAAGCTCAGGCATACGGTACGCCGGTACTTGCTTCCAATCTGGGAGGAACGCCGGAGCTGGTGCAGAATCATATAACCGGAGAAATCTTTACAGGTGGGAATGCGGACGAGCTGTTGGAGAAAATTCAAAGGCTGTGGAATGATCGCAGCCTTTTAGAACAATATACAGTAAATTGCCGTAAGGCAAAGTTTGAGACTGCGAAGGAATATTGCGTCAGTCTGGTCAAAATTTATCGCGGAGAGGCAGTTTGATGATAGCTGCCACTTCAACAAACAGGAGGAATATTTATGGCAAAAAGAACTTTATATGGAACCGTAATTATCACATATCGTTGCAATGCACACTGTAATATGTGCGATTGCTTCCGGGATCCAACACGTCCCGAAGAGGAGATCACGCTGGATGTGATCAAAAAGCTGCCGGAAATGGCATTTACAAACATTACAGGCGGAGAACCGTTTATCCGTCAGGACATTGCGGATATTGTGCGGGAGCTGTACAAAAAATCCGACCGTATCGTGATTTCCACAAATGGATATTTTACAGACAGAATTATTGCGCTGTGCAAGGAATTCCCGAAGGTTGGAATCCGTATCAGCATTGAGGGGCTTCAGGAAACAAATGATAAGATCAGGGGGATTCCCGATGGCTTTAACAGAGGTTATACCACTTTGAAAACGCTTGTTGAAATGGGACATCCGGATGTTGGGTTTGGCATGACAGTGCAGGATATGAACTGTGAGGATCTTGTGCCGCTTTACAATATTGCAAATGATATGGGAATGGAATTTGCAACAGCGACCCTGCATAATTCATTCTATTTCCGTAAGACGGACAATAAGATCGACGATAAGCTGAAGGTATCGCAGAATTTTGAGAAGCTGATTAATGAGCTGTTAAAGAGCCGATCCCCGAAAAAGTGGTTCCGTGCATATTTCAATCACGGCCTTATCAATTATATTTACGGGAATAAGCGTCTGCTTCCCTGTGACATGTCCCGCAACGCATTCTTCATCGATCCATTCTGCGATGTGATCCCGTGCAACGGTATGGCGAAAAAGGCGGTAATGGGAAATCTGAGAGAGCAGAGCTGGGAAGAGTTATGGAACTCGAAACAGGCACAGGAGGTGCGTGTCTGCGCGAAAAACTGCGACAGAAACTGCTGGATGATCGGATCGGCGTCTCCGGCGATGCATCGTTATATCTGGGTGCCGGCATGGTGGGTTGTGAAGCATAAATTCTTTAAAGGCGGGAAGTACAGTCTGAAAGAGAATAAGTTTATTGAGGGAGTTTGAAAAAGTCATATGAAAAAACCTATTAAAATGGGGGGATTATAGACGATGACTCTTAAAGAGAGAGCAAAAGATATATTAAGCGAGTTTGTATATTTTTTTTATAAGCATAAAATATTAAAAAATAGAATTAGAGTGTATTCTGTAGATGAAACAATAGAAGAACTTTTAACTACAAATAAGAGTCTAGTTCGTTTTGGAGATTCTGACATTGCATTGTTACGTGGAAAGTCAGAAGCACGGCAACAGGCATATCAAACTCTTTCGGATGATTTAAAACGTATTTTAAGATACGAATATGATGAACTGATGGTAGCTATTCCAGATATTTTTAATGGAGTTGAACAATACCATCAGAAGGGGAAAAAGTTTTGGAAGGATCAGCTTTTGGTAACCAGAAAAATTTATGAAAAAGAATGTAATCTAGATAGAGTTTATGGTAATGCTTTTGTAACCAGATGCTATTATTTGTATAAAAATAAGGATCATACTGATAAGTATTTTCAAAAGTTTCAACAGCTCTGGCAAGGAAAAGATGTTGTTATGGTAGAGGGAGAAACATCACATTTTGGAGTTGGTAATGATCTTTTTGATACAGCGGCAAGTATAGAAAGAATTATTGGACCATCAAAAAATGCATATGATAAAATTGCAGAAATAGAAAAAATATGTAAGAGATATCCTAAAGATAGATTGTTCCTGGTATCACTTGGAGCAGCTGCAAAGCCATTAGCAGAGAAACTTTTTTTAAATGGATATCGAGTGATTGACGTTGGAAATTTAGATATGGAATATGAATGGTTTTTGGCAAAAACCCTGGAAAAGCTTCCAATCCCAAAACAAAAAATTGTCGGAATAGAGGAAAATCATAAAGCTGGATATGATGAGTATTTGAATCAGATCAAAGCCAGAGTTTGTTAGATCTGATTTCCGATATGGAGGATAAATTGTGATTGCAAAGTTAAAATATATTTTTACTCAAAAAGATAAATTCAAAATGTTGTTATTGTTATTAACAGTAATAGCAGGAAGCTTTTTAGAGCTGATGGGAGTAGCTGTTTTTTCTCCATTTGTGGATGTTTTAATGAATCCGGATATGATTGAGGAAAAATGGTATTTAAAGTGGATTTATGATACTTTTCATTTTAACGGATCCAACTATTTTCTTGCAATGTTGACGGGGCTAATTATTTTTATATATGTTTTTAAAAATGTTTTTCTGGCTATGCAGAAAAACTGGATTTATAAATTTTCATACGGTGTACAGCTGAAAATTTCGACAAAATTATTGAAGACATATGTTAGGGAACCATATACATTTCATCTAAGCCATAATATTGCAGTACTTCAAAGAAGTCTTCAGGAGGATACAGATTTATTTACAAAGGGAATTATCCATGCAATGGAACTTGTTGCGGAAATTGCAGTTTGTGGTACATTGGGAATTTATTTGTTTTTAGTGAGTAAATCCATAGCAATTACAGTTTTGGTTTTATTACTTGTTAGCTTATTTGTGTTTACATCTTTATCCAGAAGATACTCTAAGAATTTAGGGAAACAATGTCAGACATATAAGGCTAATTTGTACCAATGGGTTAATCAATCACTGGGAGGAATTAAGGAATTAAAGATTTTAAACCGTGAGGATTATTTTATTCATGCTTACGAAGATAATTATGCAAAATATGTTCACGGATTAAGGATTAATCGTCTGATTGCTACGCTGCCGAAATATTTTGTGGAAGCAGTATGCATGACAGGATTATTGCTTGCAGTATTATTGAAAATGTTCTGGGGACAAAAAGATGACTTTACAACCTTTATTCCTCAGCTATCTGTATTTGCAGTAGCGGCATTCAGACTTTTACCATCTGTTGGAAAAATAAATGAACATGTGGCAGATATTTTATATTCATTACCTTCTCTTGATTTAATTTATCATGATTTAAAGGCAATCGAAGAAGAACCGGAAGTGAAAGAAAAAGAAGAAATGGATTGGGAGTTCAAGAAAGAAATTTCAATTTCAAATGTGTGTTATCATTATCCGGATGGAGAAGATATGGTAATCAATAAGGCTTCCTTTATAATACCAAAAGGTAAAACCGTTGCCTTTATAGGCCCTTCTGGAGCTGGAAAAACAACGATTGTAGATATTATTTTAGGACTATTAAAGCCACAATTTGGTAAGGTGGAAGCAGATGAGTTGAATATTCATAAACATCCATATGTGTGGCAGAAAGAAATCGGGTATATTCCACAGGTAATATATTTGTCTGATGATACAATAAGGAATAACATTGCATTTGGAATTAGAAAAGAAGAGATTGATGATCAGGCGATTTTACAGGCTTTGAAAAAGGCACAATTGTACGAGTTTGTAGAGAATCTTCCGGAAGGTCTGGATACAATGGTTGGGGACAGAGGTGTTCGGCTGTCTGGTGGGCAGAGACAGAGGATTGGGATTGCAAGAGCACTGTATCATGATCCGGAAGTGCTTGTGCTGGATGAAGCGACCTCTGCGCTTGATAACGAGACGGAGGCTGCGGTAATGGAGGCAATCGATCATCTTCAGGGAATGAAGACTATTTTGATTATTGCACATAGGCTCACAACGATTCGGAATGTAGATATGATTTATGAGGTTTCAAACGGTAAGGTAGAGCTGAAAGCAAAAGAAAAGGTATTCCCTGACCTGAAGGAGGAACAGGATTAAAAATGAAAATTGTGTTTGTAGTACCTGACATGGCGGGGGGCGGTACGGAACGGGTCATTTCCTTGTTGGCAAATGAATATGTAAGCCGTGGTATAGACACGGCAATTCTTTCTTTTGCAGGGAATCAACAGGCTTATCCGCTGGATAATCGCGTGGAACTTATTAGTGCTGGTGGGGCTTCCGGAGGTAGCTTTAAGATACGGCTAGAACGCTTAAAAGCTATGCGTCGGTATTTTAAGGATAATAAAGGATGTTATATTTTTTCGTTCAGCACAATTGGAACGGGGTTTGTTGTTTTGTCTACATTATTTATGAAACGTAATATGCTGGTATCAGAGCGGACAGACCCGCGCAGCTGCGACCATAAAACGTACCGGGATTTCTTTTACAGATTTTGCAGTACGTTGGTATGCCAAACACAAGATGCAGTGGACAGTTTTCCGGATTATTTGAAGAAAAAGGCATGTGTGGTAGGAAATCCGATAGATCCAGCAATTCCGGATATATATGAAGGCATTCGTCGAAAAGCGATTTGTGCGGTAGGAAGGCTGGAGCCGGTTAAAAATTTTAAGATGCTGATTGAGGCATTTTCTATTTTTATAACTGTCCATCCAGATTATATTTTGGAAATATATGGAAGGGGAAATTTGGAGGAGGAATTGAAACGGTTTGTTAGGGAGAAGCATTTGGAAAAGCAGATAATATTTCAAGGCTTTTGCCCTGATGTTAAGGAAAAGATTAGGGATGCATCTATGTTTGTTCTTTCTTCAAATTATGAAGGCATTTCCAATTCTATGATAGAGGCGTTGGCGATGGGGATTCCTGTGATTGCGACAGACTGTCCAATTGGTGGAAGCCGTACTTACATAAAAAATGGGAAAAATGGAATTCTTGTTCCGGTCGGAAATGAAAAAAAAATGGCGAAGGCAATGAGAGATATAACCGAGGATCAGGAGTTTTCGGAGAGATGTAGAAAAGAGGCTGAAAACATTCGCCATAGTTGTTCTATCGAAAAAATTGCGGACAAGTTGCTTAAAATCGCAGATAAATGTATTTAGCAGATGAGAGGGAAAATATGAAAGTTCTGTATATGTCGCATCGGTATCATACAAATCAAAATACAATCATGAAAGGCTGGAAAGAAAACGGACATGAGATTTGCTTTATCAGTCAGTTTGCAGGTAAGATAGAGGACTATACTTATGTAAAGCCGATTGTCTTAGGATATGGGGCGGTGTTTCGGGCATTTGATTGGTTTTATATTAATGTACTTTTTCGTAAAAAATCAAATGCAATCGATATGAAATTAAAATGTGGATGGCCTCCAATTCGAAAGATGGTTAAAATTATCCGGGAATTTCAACCGGATGTGGCAATTATACGTGAAAGATCCATATATTCTATTTGTATGACCGCAATATGCAGACATTATCATATTCCCACAATTCTGTATAATTTAAGTCCGGTATGGGATTTTAAATTTAAGGATGATTTGGCGCATAAGCTTGTATGGAAGTTAACGCCTAAGTATCGAATGACTCCGGTTGATGTGGTTGGGATTAGTTATGATGGGAAAAAGAAGGATGAAAACAGTTTTTGGGCTCCATTTTTGATGGAGCCACAGTTGGCATATAATGAGAGAAAATATTTTCAAAATGACAGGATCAACCTGTTTTGTATTGGCAAATATCAGGAACGGAAAAATCTTTGGATGATGGTGTATGCGGTTGAAAGGCTTGGTAAAAAATATCCATTACATTTAACAATTACCGGTGAGTTATCAAATCATTTCCATCAGGAGTATTATGATAAAATTACTGGATATGTAAAAGAACATGGTATGGAAAACCAGGTTTCTTTTTATACAAATTTGAATAAAAAGAGGGTAATGGAAGAGTATGCAAATGCAGATTTGTATGTTATTCCAAGTACTGGGGAACCGGCTTCTATTACAGTAATTGAGGGAATGGCATTTTCTATTCCAGTAATCAGTGGAAGTGATAACGGAAGTGCTAATTATATTGAAAATGGAAAGACAGGGTATGTATTTGAGGATTGTGATCAGCGGGATTTGGAAGAAAAAATAGAATTGATCATTCAAGATAAGAACAATATGATGGAAATGGGAAAAGCCGCTTATGAACATGTGAAAAAAAATTTTCAATTTGATCGATATTATGGAGTGGTTGAAGAGATTTTGAGGGAACAAAAGAAAGAGCGGGAATAAATTAATTTATGAAAGACAAAAGAATTTTTTTATTTGGTATTGTTAGCATTATAGCTATATTGTTTCTTATGCTTTTTTCATATTCTACAAGTCCATGCTTTCCATGGGCATTTGGCTGGGATTCAGCTTTTTTTCAATTAGTTGGAAGAGGAATGGCAGAGGGAAAATTACCATATCGAGATTTTTTTGATATGAAAGGTCCATGGCTATTTTTGATACAATATTTGGGAACTCTAGTAGGAAGATATGGAGTTTTTTTGTTACAGTGTATTGCACTTGTTGTGGAATTATTACTGTGCATAAAATGCAATATCAAGTTTTTTGGGGGAGGGTATAGAAATAGTATAATTTTACTTATTCCATTTTTGGTTGTTATGTCTGTTACAATGGAAGGCGGGAATCTCACAGAAGAATGGTGCTTGCCTTTATTGATTTTATGTTTGTATCTGGCATTGGACTTTTTTTGTGAAAAAAAGGAAAAGCATAGATATATATATGCATGTATATATGGAATAAGCTTTGGCTTTATTGCGTTTATTAGAATTACAAATGCGACATTGATATGTGCGATTGTGCTGTCAGTTACAGTTGAATTGCTCCAGAGGAAAGAATGGAGGAATTTAATAGGAAATGCGATATCATTTTTAGGAGGAATATTGATATCAGCATTAATTCCAATAATTTTTTTTGCAAGATATCATGAATTGAGAGAAATGTTTTATAGTACATTTATATTTGGTTTTATTTATGGAACAGAGGGGTTTAAGTATGGAACGGGTGCACCGTTTATGCTATTGTTTATTTTACCTGTGGTTGGTTTGATAGTTATAAAAGAAAAAAGGATTTCTATATGGATTTTGGTTATTTCAAATATAGCAGGAATGCTTTTAACACTTGGAATGGGAAATAGTACATTACATGATTATATGCTGGTAATTCCGCAGATGATGCTTGGAATATGGATATTAAACGGGGAATTTAAAAAGAAACGATGGCAAAAAGAAAGTTGGATAATTTTGGGAATGATAGGAGTTATGACGATGGTATATCCATGTTATAAGTTACCCTATGTTATAAGGTCTCTTAAAGAACATAGTTCAGCGGAAGTCAAGGCGGAGGCTGAAAATATTATTGAGCTTGCAGATATTGTTAGAAAAGAGGGAGGAGATAGTGTTTGGGGATATGAGGTACCATTACGCGGATATATTATTTCAGGTATGATGCCATATAGTCGCTATTGTGGTTGGCAGGAGCATTATATGGAGTTGTCTGAGGAAATTGCATTGGATATTTCCGATATGTTAGAAACATATCCACCTGAGTGGATTGTGCAGAGGGTAGATAAAAAAGTGAAGAATAAGAATGTTAAGAAAAATATAGATCAACATTATAGAACCTATGCAGAAAATGAAGATTATGTTTTATATAGAAGAAGAGAGAGATAGGGAATATATATGAACGGAGAACATATATTTGAGGAAACATTTTCGATTACAATCTTGACACCGACATATAACCGTAAGAATGAGTTGAGAAAATTATATGATAGTCTGAAAAAGCAAAGTTTAAAATCTTTTGAATGGCTCATTATTGATGATGGGAGTACGGATGATACCGAAATGGAAGTCCAACAATGGAAATCAGAGGGAATAGTAAGACTTTCTTATTTAAAAAAAGAAAATGGTGGTAAGCATACTGCTTTAAATCTGGGTGTTTCAATGATTCAAACAGAATTGACTTTTATTGTAGACAGTGATGATTGGTTACCGGAACAGGCAATTGAAATAGTAAAATATTATCATGAAAAGTACAGGTATTATCCGGAAATTTGTGGATATAGTTTTTTGCGTTTTTATCCGGATGGTTCTGTAAATGAAGCATTTTATCCTGAAGATGAGAAGGTAGATACATATGTAAATGCTAGAATAAATGGGAGGATTGCCGGAGATAAGGCAGAAGTATTTTTTACAAAAATACTGAGAAGATATCCTTTTCCTGTCTATGGGGAAGAGCGTTTTTTACCGGAAGATATTATTTGGGTAAAAATGTCTGGAGTGTACAAAATGGTTCACATTAATGAATGTGTTTATATCAGCGATTATTTAGAGGGAGGGCTGACAAAATCAGGGCGAAAAATGAAGCTGAAATCTCCTAGAGGAATGATGGCAAGGTCATGCGTATATTTGGAAGATAAAAATGTAAATATAGAAACCAAAGTTAAGATGGCATTATTGTATGATATATATCGAAATGCTGTGAAGCGTGAAATGTTGACAGAGGAAGAAAAAGCAAGTAAGCATATATTGATTTCTTTATGCAGAATTCCGGGACTATTGTTATATAAAGTATGGATAAAGAAATATGGAAACCAATGTCCCCTTTAAGACCATTAAGCGCGGTCTTAAAGGGGATTATATTATTTTCCTATTCCTTCATAAATAATATTTGCTTCTTTGAATCCCTCGGTATTGAGACAATTACGACCATCAAGAATAATGGGATTTTTCATTGTCAGAAAATCGGTAGAGGTTAGAGCCTTTACCTGTGGCCATTCAGTAAAAATCAGGCAAAGGTCAGCATTTCGGAGGGCTTCAGCAATAGAATCACAATACATGACATCGTCGTGGATTTTTGCTTTGAAGTTTTCAGTGCCGACAGGGTCCCATGCACGTACCTTGGCTCCGTCATCTAAGAGAATTGGAATATTTACAAGCGAAGGGGCTTCGCGCAGGTCATCTGTACCGGGTTTAAAAGTAAGACCCAGAACAGCAACAGTAAGGTCTGAAAAATCATTATAATATTTACGGGCTTTTTTGAGGAGTTTTAGCTTCTGCTGTTCATTAACCTCGATAGCAGCTTTTACAGTTTTGAGTTCTACATCGTTGTAGGAGGCAACCCAACTTAAGGCTTTTGTGTCTTTGGGAAAGCAGGAACCGCCATATCCGATTCCAGCGTGGAGAAAACGGTTGCCGATTCGAGGGTCATATCCCATGCCAGTAGCTACATCTTTTACATTTGCACCGACAATCTCACAAAGATTGGCAATTTCATTAATGTAGGAGATTTTTAGAGCCAGAAAGTCATTAGATGCATATTTAATCATTTCTGCACTTTTGCGATTGGTGATCAGAAGGGGCGTTTCTGTAAAACCGGCATAAACCTGACGCATAATTTGTTCACTGAAGGTATCTTCAACGCCGATTACGATTCTGCTGGCATGAAGCGTATCGTGAACGGCGGTTCCCTGTGACAAAAATTCGGGATTGGATACAACGCTGATCCGGACAGGATTTTTTAGGCTGTTTTGAAGGAGTTGTTCTATCTTATCATTTGTACCGATCGGAACAGTAGATTTTATAACAACAACGCAGTCTTTTATAACAGAATCGGCAATCTGGCGAACAACATCATAAACATAGGTAAGGTTGGCAGAACCATCTTTCTTTTCGGGTGTGCCCACTCCGATAAAGATAACATCAGCGTGACGATAGGCGGAACAGTAGTCGGTTGTATATGTAAGTCGGTCTTTGTTTTTAGACATTAAGTCTTCTAGGTCGGGTTCGTAAATAGGGCTTTTTCCTTGGCGCATCATAGCGACTTTAGAAGAATCAACATCTACACAGACTACATGATGACCGGTTTCTGCAAGACAAACAGCGGTTACAAGGCCGACATATCCGGTTCCGGCGATAGCTATATTCATGATCATACTCCAGTCTTTTTAAATATTTCTTATTATTTATTGTAGACGTTTTTGCAGGAGATGTCAAAAAAATTCTTATGAATTTTGCTTTAACAGCAAAAGAACTAAAGTTTTGTCATTGTAAAATCATGCAATTTAACGTATGATATAATCTGAGATTGTAATCATAAACAGAAAATTAAAGAATCTTATATTTGAATTAAACATGAAAGTGATGAACTAAAAATGAAGAAAAAGCATAAAATAGCTGATTCAGCAAAGAAAATCATTGGTTTAGACACAAAAAAACTGTCTTGGATTTTTCTGGTAGTATTCATAGTTGGATTGATTCCACTGTTATATCTGTCAGGTTATGTTCATGCATCCGGAGATGATTATGGGTATGGGGCGGGAACCCATGCAATCTGGCTGGAGACCCATTCTGTATTTCAGACGTTAGCTCGTGCGGCAAAGACATCAGTGGATTATTGGCATGGCTGGCAGGGGACATGGTTTACGATTTTTCTTATGGCGCTACAGCCGGAAGTCTTTTCGCCGAATGGCTATTGGATTGTTCCGTGGATCATGCTGGCGATTACGATTGCGGCAACATCTCTTGTCACATACTATTTTCTGGTAAACAAATTGGAACTAAAAAAGGGAACATGGGCATGCATCAATATTCTGTTTCTGCTTATGATGGTCCAGTATTTTCCAAGGACTAAATCCGCGATTTTCTGGTGGAACGGAACGGTGCATTATATTGTTCCATATGGTCTGGCAATGATTGCGGTTTACGGTATGTTCCGGTTTGTGGATACGGCTAAAAAAAGGTATTTTGTGTATGTCTGCCTTAGCATGTTTTGTCTGGGCGGCTCCAGCTATCTTGCACCGTTGCTGGCACTTGTTGTTTTGGGGTATTTGCTTGTTTTTATAAGAAATAAGAAGCATATTTACTGGCTGCTGATTCCGGCGGGAATTGAACTTGCAGGGCTTTTTATCAGCTTTATTGCTCCGGGAAATACAAGAAGGGGAGGAGAAGATTTTGGGTTTCACTGGATGCTGGTAATTGAAACGATTGCGGAATGCTTTCGACAGGGAACATTGGCAGTTGCAGAGTATATCCAAAATGCTCCGTTCATTCTGGTTGTGTTTGCTGTGATAGCAATGTTTGTGACAGAAGCCTTGCTGCAGAAGAAGGAGAAAAAGAAGTTTCCGTTGCCGCTGTTATTTACGGTGTTGATGTACTGTTTATACTGTGCAATGTATGCACCTGGCATTTATGCCGGGGTAGAGGTGTCAGGAGGCGTACCAAATACGATTTTTCAGGTTTTTCTTCTGACTTTTCTGGCAGTGCTGGTTTATGATGTAGGCTGGTTTTGCTCCAGACGGAAAGAAACGCTTGAACGAAATGAAGTATGGAAAATTCGATGTTGGTTTATGCCTCTTATAATGGCTTGCCTTATATTTTTGCTTTTTAATAAAGGAACATTAAAGGATTCTACAGTATACGAGTGTTATGAGTATATTTCCTCCGGGCAGGCGGATGATTATAAAATGCAGATGGAGGAACGGTTGGAGCTACTTTTGAATCCGGATTTAAAGGAAGTAGAGCTTCCTGCAATGAATCCGGAGCAGGGACCGTTAATGCATATGGAGGTTATGGAAAATCCGGATGCATGGACTAATACTGTAGCAGAGCAGTTTTTTCAGAAGGATAAAATCGTACAGATGCAACGGCAGCAATAAGAGGTATTGGAGGAGGAAGAAGTGAGGGAAAGAAAATCAGGGCTGGAACTTTTGCGGATTATTTCTATTTTGATGATTATTTGCATTCATGCCTTTGGTCTGCTTTTAGATGTGAAGATCAGCCCAATCGGGATGAAGACAACATTTTTTATTAACAGTGTATGCAATATCGGTGTAAGTTGTTTTGTCCTGATTTCCGGATATTTTGGAGTAAAACGGGATTTCCGTAAAATTTTACGTTTGGAGCTGATGGTGATCTTCTTTTCACTGTGTACGACGGCAGTACTTGCGGCTGCTTTCCCGGAAACTTATCGGGGAGGAGAATTGTTTGAACTTCTCATCAAATCCTGTATCCCTGTGATTTCAAGGAAGCACTGGTTTTATACCTGTTATATCTGTTTGCTTTTATTTTCACCGTGGCTGAATGAGGCTCTGGACAAGATGACGAAGCGCCAGCATGAAGGGCTTCTTTTGACGATGTTCATTCTGTTTAGTGTTTGCCCGTCTTTCTTTTATTTTGAGATAATGCAGGATGGCGGAAAAGGTCTGATGAATATGCTTCTGATGTATGTGATGGGACGTTATATCAGGAAGTATGCTGATTTCATGATGGAGCGCTGGAAAGGGTGCGCCGTATTTGCAGTGCTGGCTGCAATTTGCTATTTCTCGATTACTCATCAGATAAGTATAGGAGGAATCAGACATTCTTTTACAAAAGATAACAGCATTGTGAATGTAGGAATGTCAGTGGTACTTTTATATTTATTTAAGGATATGAAATGGCATTCAAAGGCAGTAAACAGGATAGCGGCACATATTTTTGGAATTTATATTTTAAATGTTCCGGTGCTTCAGCTTCTTCATGCATTTGTGTTCAGGATGGGAGACGGAAAATTGGAAACAAATTGGTTTCCGGTCTGGATGGCGTTGGAAACAATGGCAGCATTTTTGATCGGTCTGGCAGTTGATATAGTTAGAAAGCTGCTTTTGGGAAAAGTTGAGGATAAGATTGTTAATACAGGAATAAATGTGTGTGACCGGCTCGGGGCAGAGCGTATGCGGAAGGTCGGGAAAAAAATGATAGGATTTTTTGAAAGAAAAGAGGACAGGCTTGTATGACAAGGAAGAAATGGACAGATTGGAAAATAGCGGCATGGATGTGGTTTTTGATTTATTTAATCAGTCTGGTTCCGATTGTTATTCTCGGTTTTTATAATTTCCCTTGTGCAGATGATTTGGGCTACAGTATTTATACAAGACATGCATGGTTAGATACGCACAGTATTTTTTCAGTTTTGAAAGCTGCCTGCCAAAAAGTTGCAGAAAGTTATCATACATGGCAGGGAACGTGGTCTTCTATTTTTCTGATGGCGCTCCAGCCGGGGATATTTGGAGAAAAGTGGTATGGTGTGACAGTTCTTTTGATGACAGGAGTGATGAGCGTTTCAGTTTTTTATTTGTTTCACTGTATCTTTGTACGTTGGCTTGGAGGGAGGAAGGCTATCTCGATCGCAGCGGCAAGCATTGTCCTTTTGGTTGCTATTCAGTGTATGGTAGATAAGACACAGGCATTTTTTTGGTATAATGGGGCTGTACATTATATTTTGCCGCAGTCCGGTCTGTTTGTTTTAATGGGAATCGTTCTGTCGCTCGTGATGCTTTCTGAGCATAAAGCCCGGAAAAAGCAGATGCTTTTTGCAGCGGGAATTTTGTTGACTGCATTGATTGGTGGAGGAAATTATGTAACGGGGCTTGAATGTGGAATATGGCTTGCAACGGCAGTGCTTCTTCTGGTGTTATCAAAACGCGGGGAATGGAAGAAGACAGCAGTGTTTCTTGGCGTATGGGCACTTTCATTTGGAATCAATGCGGCCGCACCGGGAAATTTTGTGAGAGAGTCGGAGTTTGCATACCGTCCGGGAGTGATACGTTCCATTTTTCAGTCTTTTTATTATTGTCTGGACTTTGTATTTCAACAATGGATGGGGTGCGAAATTGTTGTGCTTTTATTTCTTATAGCCCCGTTTGTGTGTAAAGGAATTCAGGATTATTCGGGAAAGTTTCAGTTTCGGTATCCGCTTTTGGTTGTTGGATATAGCTTCTGTATTTTGTCGTCAATGTTTACGCCGAGTGTGTTTGCAAGTGGGATTCCCGGTGCGGGACGGATTTATAATATCATTTATTTAACACATTTGCTTTTGCTCGTGGTAAATATGATTTATTTGTATGGATGGTATTGGGTCAGATATGGTGGAAAAAAAATGGAAGAGCGTTATTTGCTCACGTTTCGTTTAGCGGCTTTTGGATCTGCGGGTTTCATATTTGGAATTACGGCAGCAGTTAATATTGATACATATACTTCTGTATCGGCAGTGGCATCGATTTTAAGCGGAGAAGCGGCTGAATATCAAAAGCAGCAGGAGGAACGGCTGCTCATTTTAGAGAATCCACAACTTTCAGATGCTGTTTTACAGGAATTTTCAGAAAAGCCTTATCTTTTATTTTATGAGGATATCGAAGAAGATACGGGAAACTGGAAGAATCTTCGGATGAGCAGTTATTATAGGAAAAATACGGTTCGCTTGAACAGAATAGACGAAATTGGTGTAGAATAAGAAATGCAGGTATACAAAGGGAATGGTGAAAGGAAAATGAAACAGGAAAAGATAATTTTGTATTTGGTTGTACCATGTTATAATGAGGAAGAGGTCTTGGATAAAACAGCATCCGTTTTGCGGGAAAAACTGCACCGTCTGCAGGATGCAGGAAAAATCTCGAAGAAGAGCAAGATTCTGTTTGTAAATGATGGCAGTAAAGATTGTACCTGGAAGATGATATGTGAGTGGGCGAAAAAGGACAAAATATTTGCAGGACTTTGTTTCTCACGTAATTATGGACATCAGAGTGCGATTCTGGCAGGAATGATGGCGGCGCGGGAAAAAGCGGATGCAGTTGTGACTATTGATGCGGACCTTCAGCAGGATATTGAAGCTCTGGATGATTTCCTGAAATGTTATGAGGAGGGCTGCGATATCGTCTATGGTGTCAGAAACGACAGGAATACAGATGGATTTTTCAAAAAAATGACAGCGGGTATTTTTTATAAGCTGATGCATCTGTTGGGCTGTCGGACGATCACCAATCATGCGGACTATCGTCTGATGTCAAAAAGAGCTTTGGATGCTCTGGCTGAGTTTAAAGAAACGAATCTGTTTTTGCGTGGCCTTATCCCAACGATGGGCTTTCAGTCTGATATTGTGTATTTTGATGTGAAGGAGAGAGAAGCCGGCCAGTCAAAATATACATTTAAGAAAATGCTGACGCTTGCAATGGATGGAATTACATCCATGAGTACAAGGCCGTTGGAATTGATCATTGTTCTTGGATTTTTAACTTGTCTGGTAAGTGTCGGGATATTTATTTCCTGCATATGGGACTGGGCACATGGGCAGGTTGTGGCGGGGTGGACTACAACGGTTGCTTCTACCTGCCTGATCGGTGGCATGATGCTTCTTTCCCAGGGAATCATCGGAGAATATATTGGAAAAATTTATATGGAAAGCAAGGGCAGACCGAGATATATCGTAGAGTCTATGATTTTACGGGAAGATGAGGAAGATAGTGTTGAAAAAAATCAGGGAAGCGTGGAAGAGAAATAAAAAGACAGTAGGTAAGCTGACGCTTACTATGGCAGGGATGCTGATCGCAGGCTTGTTATTGATAATAGGTGTATATCTGCTTCCAACAGGGCGGATGAAAGGACATGTGGCAAATTCGGCAGATACATTTAATTACGAGGGAGAATATCCGGAAATTGTTCAGGGATACAGAAACAGTATTCTGGATAATTACACGGATGCATTGATGTATGCGACAGCGATTCATCCGGGAACTGGGAATCCGGTTTCGGATGCTATGAGGAACAGGAGATATGAAGATTCCGGTTCTAATCTGGCGCAGTCACTGAATGACTATGCAAATGATGTGACGGGGAAAGAGGATGCCCGTTATGAGATGGAATATCCCAGATATTGGCATGGATATCTTGTGATTTTAAAGCCCCTGCTGCTGTTTTTTGATATCGGAGAGATCAGGATGTTTAACATGGTTATTCAGGGAGCTTTGCTTCTTTTTCTGTTTTATCAGGCAGATAAAAAGCTGGGGGGACGTTCTATTGTTCCTATTGGGATGATGATGGCGGTGCTGAATCCAATCGTCCTTCCGTTGTCTTTGCAGTATTCATGGGTATATTATATTGCGTTGGTCAGCGCGGATATTTTATTGTTCATGAGAGAACCGTTTCAGAATAAAAAGTATCTCTATTTATTTCTGGTGACGGGAGCTATGACAAGTTATATGGACCTGTTGACATACCCACTGATTACCCTGGGACTTCCAGCTGTTTTGCTGTTCCTGATGGAGCGGGAGACAAAATGGCAGACAAGATTTCTTCGTTCTGTAGAGATTATACTGACCTGGGGAATCGGATATGGTGTGATGTGGTTTGGAAAATGGTTTTTGGCGTGGATATTAGGAGTAAACAGCATGTTTGCAGATGCCCTTGGAGAGATTGGGATTCGGTTATCCTCTACAGGAGAGGCGCAGGAGGCGCTGAGCGGAATCATGGTTCTTGCTAAAAATATCGGTGTGATCGTGAAGTGGCCGTATATATTTATGCTGCTGTTGTTTTTGGGAGGATGTATTCTTTTATGGTATAAAAACCGTGGAGGCTGTCAGGTAAAAGAGAAGGTTCTTTATTCGCTGCCGTATATTGTAATGATTCTACTGCCGGTGGTATGGCTGATGATTCTGGCAAACCATTCGTGGGTGCATTCCAGATATACATATCGGGAATTGGCAGTAACGGTGTTGGCAGGGAGCGCTATGGTTCTGAAATTATGGATACCTGATAAAACTGTGGCACAGGAAAAGTCCGAACAGTTATAAAATGGAAATCTGGGAGAAAAAAATGGGTGTAAAAATAGATATTCATGCGGATGATTTTGGAGAATCCGTGCATGCGAGTGAAGATATTCTGGACTGTCTGAAAGCGGGAAAGCTGGACAGTATCAGTGTTCTTGCGAATATGAGCTGTTTTCAAACCTGCGTAAAAAGGTATCGGGAGGAAGAGAAGGATTTCCCGAAGAAGCCAAGGATATCTGTTCATTTGAACTTTATGGAAGGGAGTTGCCTGTCTGCTCCTGAAACCTTACCTGGACTGGTAGATGAAGAAGGGCATTTTTGTATTTCATGGGGAAAACTATTTCTCCAATCATTCCTTCCTGGAAGAAAAAAAATGAAGGAGCAGCTGCAGACAGAGATAGAGCTTCAGACTTCAGCGGTGCAAAAGGCATTTCCTGAGCTGAAGAAGCTGCGGTTTGACAGTCATCAGCATACGCATATGATTCCGGTGGTAGCAGATGCTTTGCTGGAAGTGATTCAAAAGAACGGATTAGAAGTGGAATACGTGCGTAATTCCAGAGAACCGATGTTCCCGTTTTTGAAAAAAGGTTCTTTCTATAAAACATACCGTCCGGTGAATTTTGTAAAAAATATGATTTTACATTTTTGTTCATTTCTGTTAGAAGGAAAATTCCGGAAGATGGGACTTGAACCCATGTATTTGTGGGGCTTGATTATGAGCGGATATATGGATAGGGAAAGAGTGGCGGCATTGATGCCGATATTGAAAAAAACGGCTGAGAGACGGGGAAGGACATTAGAAATCCTGTTTCATCCGGGACAGGTGTTAAAGACAGAAATTACGCCGGAATTCAGTCAGGAAGAAGCGATAGCTTTTCATGTGTCGGATGACAGAAAAGTGGAAAAGCAGGCAGTTATGGGGATGTAAGAAAGAAAAATCATGAAGGAGAAAAATGTGATGGATAAAATAGCAGTACTGATTCCTTGCTATAATGAGGAGAAAACGATTGAAAAAGTTATCCATGATGCAAAGGAAGCACTTCCCGAGGCAGTAATTTATGTATATAACAACAATTCTACCGACCGGACAGCGGAGCTTGCTCAAAAAGCAGGAGCTGTTGTGCGTAACGAGTACAAGCAGGGAAAAGGAAACGTAATCCGGAGGATGTTTCAGGAGATAGATGCCGAATGCTACATTATGGTAGATGGTGATGACACCTATCCCATGGAAAATGCCGGTGAGATGGCAAAACTGGTGTTAGAGAAAAATTCGGATATGGTGGTAGGTGACAGGCTCTCTTCCACCTATTTTGAAGAGAATAAACGTCCGTTTCACAATATGGGAAACAGCTTGGTTCGAGCTTCGATAAATGCGCTCTTTAAATCAAATATCAGGGATATTATGACCGGATACCGGGCGTTTTCTTATCGTTTTGTCAAGACATTTCCAGTGTTGTCAAGAGGGTTTGAGATTGAAACAGAAATGACGATTCATGCAGTTTACAACAATATGCAGGTGGATAATGTGGTAATCGCTTATCGTGACAGGCCGGAAGGAAGTGAATCAAAGCTGAATACTTATTCTGATGGCTTTAAAGTGCTGGGGACGATTTTCAGGATGTTCCGACAGTATCGCCCTTTTGCATTTTTTGGTCTTATGGCGCTTTTATTGTTTTTGATTGCAGTTGTATTTTTTGTTCCGGTAGGGATTGAATTTGTGAAAACGGGACTTGTCCCGAAATTCCCCACATTGATAGTATGTGGATTTGCAGCATTGGCGGCGATTCAATCACTGTTTGCAGGGTTGATTTTGCATAATCTGGGCATGAAAGACAGAAGGGATTTTGAATTCCGGCTTCAGATTGTGGAAAAAATGGAAAAGAGATGAGATTACTGAAAGAAAAAGAAGTCAATAGGAAAGAAAATATCTGGCCATGGTACTGGAAAAAACAAGGGATTTTCTGTAGTAACAGCATTTGTGGCAGCCCTTATCTGCGTACAGATTTTTAAAGCAGCAGGAGTGATAAGCTTTGAATTTTTATTTCCCTATCTCGTTTTAATCTTTTTTATGTATGGTTTTTTGCATAAATACTGGGTAGTCGGTATCTGTAAAAAATGGCTGCATTCAGAGGAAAAGAGCTTAAAGCTTGTCGCTGCTGTAGTGGCTGCGGCAGCGGTTCAGGGAGTGTCTGCAGAAGGGGCGATTAAAATCGAAAGTTCAGCAGCACTTATTTCGGCAATTATATTGATACTGGTCTTATACTTATATACCTGGTTTATCTTAAAATATCAGGCGGAGTCAGGGAGATACCGTTTTAAGGAGAACTATGCGGTTTATTTGTTTGCATTATTGTTAGCGGTATTTACTGCGACCGGAAAGAAAGATATTTTTGCGATACAGGGATGGAGCGGCTGGTTTCGTGTACTGATCGGGGAGTATATATTGCTCTATCTGACGTTGAATTGTTGTCTGGAGATTTTTGAGAATATACAGATAATGGGACAAGTCAGAGAAGGAACTGAAAGAGAATACGGTGGTATTAAAAAGCTTCTGCACAGCAGGCCGTTTCAATGGGGAGCGGTAATTTTTGTGATGACCTGTCTTGTGGATGCAGTATTTCTGTTGGCGTTTTTCCCGGGGGTTATGGAATATGATTCATTTGTGCAGATGTGTCAGGTATATGGAGCGGATTACAGCAATCATCATCCCTGGCTTCACACAATGCTGATCAAGCTTATTTATGATACGGGTTATGTATTGCTGGGGAGCTATAACAGGGCATTTGCACTTTACTGTATATTTCAGATTTTAATTTTAGCTTTTGCTTTCGCATGTGTGGTTGGTTATTTGGCCCAAAAGGGAGTAAAGTCAGCGTATCTGGTTTTGATTGGGGCAATTTACATTTTATCACCGATCAATCAGATGTATTCTATCACTATGTGGAAGGATATCCCTTTCGGTGTTACGGTCGTTTTGTTTACGCTGCTGCTTTGCGTGATGCGGGATCATTTAAAGACGGGGGGGTCAAATCGCATATGCTGGGTATTGTTTGTGCCGGTAAGTTTTGGACTGTGTTTTTTCAGAAGTAATGGGTTGTATGTTTTCCTGGGGATGATTCCGTTTCTGATCTGGGCATGTTGGAAACAGTGGAAGGCTGCGGTTGGCGCAGTTGCAATGGTACTGATATTAGGGATTATTTATAAAGGACCGGTATTTTCTTATTTTCATGTATCAGAACCGGATATGATAGAATCTCTGTCCATCCCGGCTCAGCAGATTACGGCGGTGATTTCTTACGACGGAAAAATTTCAGAAGAGCAAAAGAAATTGCTGGCAGGGGTGATAGAGTTGGAAAAGGTTCCTGAGGCATATTTGGAATCTACGACCTGCTCTGATGCGATTAAAAATCTTGTCAGAGAGACAGACAGGCAGGAATATATCGGGGAGCACGCTGGAGAATTTCTGAAGACATGGATATCGTTGTTTTTTGATAATCCGAGGATTTATGTAGAAGCTTTTATTGATGAGACAAAAGGCTACTGGTATCATAATACGAAATTCCCGTTTATATGGGCGACCTATATTCAGGAGAAGGGCATGGGAATCGACCGTGCAAGCCAATTGCCGGAAGGGATGGTTCAGGGGATACGGGGATATCTGGATGCATATAAAAAGCATTTTGATGAATATCTGAGTGTGGGACTGTTTATCTATTTGTTCTTTGTGTGTTTGATGTGTGGGATTCACAAGAAGAGTGCTCATCTTATTGCGTATCTTCCGGCATTGGGGATATGGGGAACGTTATTGATTGCAACTCCGGTATTTGCGGACTTGCGGTATGCCTATGCGATTTATCTGTCGGTGCCGTTTTTGACATGTTTGACGGTGGTAGATACAGCCTCCCACCCCATCAAAATCCCTCCCATATAAAACAGCGGCATATTATAAATGGTATATCTGCTCTGACAGAAGATTACTGCGGATACGACCGCCACATTGACGATGATACAAAGAAGGACCAGCAAGGAGAAGTGTACGACCTCCGGGCGGGCCTTCTTTTTTGTACAAACGCCGTTTTCCGAAGTGCAGCGGCGTTTGGAACGCACGATGCAGAGCGCACAAAGGGCGAGATAGCCTGCGTACAGGATGAGCGCGGCAATTGAAAGCAGGAAAGTCCGCATGGAAACGGTTGTCACAAGGCCGGAGAGCACATTGTCCAAAAAGCATCCTATCATGGAGGGCAGGCAGGACAAAAGAAGGCTTCCGGTCATGGTCTGCATGATATCATCGACCCGGGCTGCCATTTCTGTTTCTGTGCCGGGTTCATTGGCGGCAACATAGTCGGTAACACCGGGGCGGAGAGTATCTATCTGGATATGGTCATAATGGTCGCCAAAATGGTTGACGCGGGGAAGCCAGCCATTCGGTGCGCTGTGTTTTAAATAACCCGCTTCGTCGCAGGTATCATAAATATCGTAAAACAGTTTGCGAATATTGGCATCGTCGATTTTCTCCCCGTAGTCACGCTCGGCAGTATAAAATATCATGGTGAGCAGAAAGCGGCTGTCTCCGCTGTGGCGGACGGTTTCTCCGCGCAGGACGGTGTTATAAGAAAGGTCCAGTCCGGTAACGGCAAGAAGGATGGTAAGGGCAGATACAGCGAGGGACAGCAGCCCCTTTTTCCAGCATTTTGAGCGGAGCATTTCCACGAAAATGACAGTCAGCAGGATGAGCAGAGCTGCGTACATCTGCTTGCGGATAGAAATGAGCAGGATGCAGAAAATAGCAGCGCTGCAAAGATTTTTCAGGCGGGAGCGCGCTTCCATGACATAGGCTGCCAGAAAACGGAAAAATAATAAGAACAGCGGAAGCGCCAGAGCCTCGGATTCAATGCTGGTGGAGTACATAGCGCGTCTTCCCGCACCGAAGCGGCACAATAAGGACACCCCAAAAGGCATCATGAGCAGAAGAAAGGCGACCGGTTTGGGGAGGGAGAGCTTTTTGTATAAAAATGCGGGAATCGACCAGGCGGCAACTGCAGTAAGAAGGCTCTGGATGATGATGGCGCCCATCAGATATTTTTCGCGGTCGGGTCCGAAAAGCGCGCGCATAAGAGCCAGAAAGAGGGAGTAGAGCGGTTCCCGGTGCAGGCTCATGGCGATATAGGTCTCGCTGTCGGGGGAGAGATAAGGTCCGTCCAGAAAAGCGAAGAACAGGTAAAATATCGCAGAAAAGATGAGCATTGCGGATAAAAAGAAAGTATCCCGGCGGGATTTGGAAAGTTTCATGGTAAATCTCCTTACATTTAAAACAGGACTCAGAATTAAAAAACAGGTACTTAATTAAAATCTATGATAGCAGAAGCCTGTCTGAAAAAGCAACAAAATATTAAAAATCCCCCAATCCCTAAATCCAGCCTTGTATCCCCCCTCCAAAATGTAGTATCATAGAACCATCCAACACGACCGACACCTACTATCAGATTCAGGAAAGGATCATTCAGATATGCTTTTAGAACTTCAATACCCTTTTGACAGTGAATTCATTTTAAAAAAATCAAAGAGCTTAAAGCGCCGCCTCTTAGAGGAGAACACAGCGCGCATCAAAAAAAAGATAGCGGTTCTGGGCGGCTCGACAACGCACGACGTGGTCAGGATTCTGGAGCTGTTTTTATTGAATCAGGGCATAGAACCGGAATTTTATGAGTCCGAGTACGGGATGTACTGGGAAGACGCGATGTTTGGCAACGAGGAGCTGAATGCGTTCGCACCGGACATGATATATATCCATACGAGTCTCCGCAATCTGAGGAGCTTTCCGGAGCCGTCCGATTCCAGAGAAGCGGTGGAGGAGAAGCTCGCGGCAGAATACGGGCGTTTTGAGACGATGTGGGAAAAACTGGCGCAGGAACGTCAGTGTCCGGTGATACAGAATAATTTTGAGTATCCGTATTTCCGGCTGATGGGCAATCAGGATGGAGCGGATATACACGGGCGGACGTATTATGTGAATGAGATGAACCGCCGGTTTGCGGCATATGCGCAGGAGCATCAGAACTTTTTTATCAATGATATCAACTATCAGTCGGCAGTTTACGGACTGGATGAGTGGTCTGCGCCGGAATACTGGCATATGTATAAATACAGCCTCTGCCTGAAGGCAATCCCGTGGCTGGCGCATAATGTTGCGAATATCGTGAAGTCTGTTTTCGGTAAAAATAAAAAATCCCTCGTGCTTGATTTGGACAACACGCTGTGGGGCGGCATCGTGGGCGACGACGGTCCTGAAAATCTGGAGATAGGGCAGGAGACGAACATGGGGCAGGTATTTGCCGAATTTCAGTCCTATGTGAAGCTATTGAAGGATTATGGCGTGATGTTAAACGTAGCGTCCAAAAATGAAGAGGAAAATGCGCTGGCGGGATTAAATCATCCTGCGGGCGTTCTGCGTCCGGATGATTTCCTTTTGATAAAGGCAAACTGGGAGCCGAAGAGCCTGAATATCGAACAGATAGCGCAGCAGCTGAATATCCTGCCGGACAGTCTTGTATTTGCGGATGACAATCCGGCGGAGAGGGAGATAGTCCGGCAGCAGACAGCGGGCGTGACGGCTCCTGAGATAGGACGTCCGGAGGATTACATCCGCGTATTGGATCGTGGCGGATATTTTGAGGTAACGTCTCTTTCGGACGATGACCGTAAGCGAAATGAGATGTATCAGGCGAATTTAAAGCGGGAACAGCAGCAGGCTTCCTTTGCGGATTATGCGGACTATCTGCGTTCTTTAGAGATGACGGGCGTAGTCAGGCCGTTTGAACCGGTATATATGGGGCGTATCGCGCAGCTTACCAATAAGAGCAATCAGTTTAACCTGACGACGCAGCGTTTTACACAGGCGCAGATAGAGCAGATGGCGGCGGACGAAAAATACATTACTCTGTACGGTAAGCTGGCTGATAAATTTGGGGACAATGGCGTCGTTTCGGTGGTGATAGCAGAAAAGGATGGCAACTGCGCCCATATCCGTCTGTGGCTGATGAGCTGCCGGGTGTTAAAGCGTGACATGGAGCTTGCGATGCTGGACGGGCTGGCGGAACGCTGCCTGGCGGAAGGCATCAGTACGTTGTACGGCTATTATTATCCGACGGCCAAAAATAATATGGTCCGGGAATTTTACGGACAGCTCGGCTTTGAAAGGATTTCGGAGGATGAAGCGGGCAATACGGGCTGGAAACTTTCTCTTACGGGATATGAAAACAAAAATCATGTGATCGAAGTGGAGAATTAACATGCTGTTTCAATCTTATGTGTTTATTCTGCTGTTTTTCCCGCTTTGTCTGGCAGGTTTTTGGATGCTTTCGCAAAGAGGGAAAACGGCTTTGGCGCAGCTTTGGCTGATCGGTTTTTCCATATGGTTTTATGCGTGGGCGAATCCGGTAAGCCTGGCTGTGTTGGCGGGAAGTATCGCCGTCAACTACGGACTGTGCCGGAAGCTGGGAAATACAGGGAAAAAAGCGGATACAGGCGCAGAAACCGGGAAAAAAATTCCGGCGGACAGGAGAAAGCTCCTTTTGTGGGCTGGAATCGGATTTAACGTAGCGCTTTTATTTTATTTTAAATATTTTGATTTTTTTGTGGACAATCTGAATGCAGTGTTTCGGACGGACTGGACTTTTTCAGCGCTGCTCTGGCCATTGGGTATCAGCTTTTTTACGTTTCAGCAGATCGCTTATCTGGTGGACGTATACAGGGAGGAGGAAACCTGCTGCAGCCTGCGGGAATATGCCTTGTTTGTTTCCTGCTTTGCCTATGTTTCCTCGGGACCTATCGTGACAGCGGGCGAGATGCTTCCCAGGTATCGTGCGATAGGGAAAGAGAGATTCGATGCAGAAAAGTTCACGCGCGGTCTGTATCTGTTTACGCTGGGGCTTGCCAAAAAAGTGCTTCTTGCGGATACGTTCGGGAAGTCGGTGGATTTTGGATATGCCAATGTGGCGGCGCTTTCCGGAACGGATGCGCTGCTTGTCATGCTGTTTTATACGCTGCAGCTTTATTTTGATTTCAGCGGTTATTGCGATATGGGGCGCGGTATCGCGCATATGCTCGGCTTTGAGCTGCCGGTAAATTTTGATTCTCCTTACAGGTCGTCGAATCTGGTAGAGTTCTGGAGAAGATGGCATATCACACTGAACCGTTTTTTCCTGAAATATATTTATATACCGTTGGGAGGAAGCAGACGGGGAAGTGCGCGTACATATGCAAATCTGTTTCTGATATTTCTCATCAGCGGCATCTGGCATGGCGCTGGCTGGAATTTTATCGTCTGGGGCGCGCTTCACGGGGCGGTCTATGTGCTTACGAAGGCGTGGCTGAAATATCGGGAAGGGCATAAAAAGGGAGCGGCAGAAAATGTGCAGGCAGGATGTGGCAGGATTTTGAGCAGGACAGGACATGCGGCGGGCGTGTTCGGCACTTTTTTATTTGTGAACATCTGCTGGATATTTTTCAGGGCGGCAAATCTGTCTGAGGCGGGAGAGATGCTCGGACGGATTTTAAAGGGCGGTTTTGGAATGCCGTCTGCCGGTGTGACCGCGCCTTTTAATCTGGAAGAATTCTGGTATGTAATGAAGATATTTCATTTGGATCGGCTTGCGGGGAGCGGGATGTATCTGTGCGCCGGTATTACGCTGACTGCGCTCGGGCTCGTTTTTTTCCATAAAAATGCCGGAGAGATGGAGAAAAAGTTTAAGCCGGGGACATGGAATATGATATTGACGGCAGGACTGTTTTTGTGGTGCGTACTGTCTCTTGGAAGTGTGAGCAGCTTTGTATATTTCCAGTTTTAAAGGTTGGAGAGAAAATGAAAAAATATAAAAGATGGCTGGCAGGATTTTGCGGGATCGTGCTGGCGGGATTTTTGGGCGCCGGGGCGCTGGTCATCTGGGTCGATCCTTTTTTTCAGTATCACAGACCGTTGGAGGATTTTCCATATCTGGTCGACAATCAGGTCAATCAGAATCCGGGGCTTGCCAAAAATATGGATTATGAAGGAATCCTGATAGGTTCATCGATGACTGCCAGTTTTAATACAGACTGGTTTGAGGAGCTTTTGGGTATAAAAACACAGAAGCTTTCCTATAACGGCTCTTATCCGAAGGACCTTTCCAATATTATGGAGCTGGCATTTCGCGCAAAAGGAGACGGGATAAAGGCGGTGTTTATGGCGGCAGATCAGGGAACTTTTTCGGCAGGGACGGAGGAAGTAAAGTTTCCTGTGACAAAATATCTGTATGACGACAATGTTTTGAATGATGTCCAGTACCTGTTCAACAAGGACGTGATACTGAATTATATCCTGCGTCCGCTGGCAGACCCGAAGGACGCCTCCGACTGGTCGGAGCTGTATAAGCCATGGTGGACGGATGAGTATTATACAAAGGCAAATGTGCTCATGTATTATGAGCAGGCGGAGGAAAAAGAAGAGGCCCTTGCGGCGGACTATTTTAACGAGGCGGTCGAGAAGAACCTTGAGGTCAATATCATTCCTTATATAGAGGCGCATCCGGAAACGGAATTTTACATTTTTTACCCGCCTTACAGCATTTTGTTCTGGAACGATGCGGTGCGTCAGAAGGAGCTGGATGCGGTCATAGGGCGGCTGGAGTATATGACGGAACGGCTTTTGCCCTATGAAAATGTGCATATATTCAGTTTTCTGGGAGAAGAGGATATCATCCATAATCTGAACAATTATGCGGACTATATCCATTACCATAAAAATGTATGCCGCTACATTACGGAATGCTTTGCGGACGGGGACTGTGAGCTGACAGAGCATGATTATCGGAAAAAATTTGCCGATTTAAAAAGGATGGCGCAGGAGCACGATTATGAGTCGATATGGGACGACTGGTATGATGCGCCTCCCAGATACGGGACGGAGGAAGAATAACAATGCTGCATAAAATTTTAGGGGGGCTGTTTGTATTCGGTCTGGTGCCGCTGGGACTGGGAACGGTATGGACAAAAGGAATGAAGCAGAAAAAGGACAAGCTTGCCCATATTTATCTGGCGGGATTTTTGAGCGAGCTGGCGATTTTTCAGGTCATTGCGGTTCCGGTAATGCTGACGCAGCCTTATGGTATGGAATTTCTGGTAAAGCTGGCGACGGCGGTGCTGGCGCTGCTTTCTGCCGCGGGGCTTGTGTGGACAGCGGTACGGGAAAAGGCGTTTTTCAAAAAAGGAGTGTGTATCAGAGAAGCTTTAAAAAAAAGGGAGCGGAGGATATCAAAGGAATGCGTCCTTTTTTGGATACTGTTTGCGGCAACGCTCCTGTTTCAGCTTTATATGGCGTACAGCTATGCTTATTTTGACGGGGACGATGCCTATTATGTGGTGGAATCGGTGCTGGCGGACCAGACCGGCGTATTGAACCGTATCCGTCCGTATACGGGACTGTCCACGAATCCGGATATGCGTCACGCCCTGGCGGCATTCCCGCTCTGGATAGCCTATGTGGCTCGCATGACGGGAATCCATGCGGCAATCGTGGCACATACGGTGCTGCCGCTCGTGCTTATTCCGCTTACTTATTATGTGTTTTTCCTGATAGGAAGAAAGCTTTTGGGAGCGTATTCCGTGAAGCTGCCGATTTTTATGACGCTCGTTTCTTTGATGCAGATTTGGGGGAACAGCTCGATATACACGAATGCGACATTCTTTCTGACGCGTACCTGGCAGGGAAAATCAGTGCTGGCAAATCTCATCCTGTTGGTGGATTTCTGGCTTTTGCTGGAGATTTTTGACGGGTTTTCTGCAAAAAGGAAAGGGTATTGGGCGCTTCTTGCGGTCGCAAATGTGACGGCGGCGATGATGACGAGCATGGGGGCGTTTTTGACGGCGCTTGTGATCGGTATCACGGGGATTGTGGCAGCGATACGTTTCAAAAGTCTTTCCGTGCTCTGGAAGCTGGCGCTGTGCTGTATCCCTAATGTGATTTATCTGGCGCTGCTTTTGTTTTTTCGCTGAAAAGGCTTGTACACAAAGTGCCGTTTCTACGGCGGAATGAGAGGAAGATATGCAGGATATTTTAACGGTTTTTCGGGATTACTGCGGATCGGGGCTGTATCCCGTGCTGTTTTTGACAGCGCTTATTTATCTGCTCGTGACGGAAAAAAGGCGCGGTGTGAGGATCGTTCTGGCAGAATCGGCTCTTGTCATCACAGTATTGTTTTTTCTTCCGTTTACCCGATGGACGATGGAGCTTTTGGGGGAAGGCGAAACCTATTATCGTCTGCTGTGGCTTTTGCCGATGGCAGTCGTTATCGCCTATGCGGGAGTAAAGATGGTCGGCAGGCATTACCGGATAGGCTTTGCAGCGCTGGCAGCCGTGGTGATATTGACCGGAAGCTATGTTTATAAAGGGCCGTTTCTTTCAAAGGCACAGAACCGGTATCACATCCCGAATTCGGTGATAGCAATCTGTAATGAAATCATGCCCAAAGAGGATGAGGAGCGGGTGTGGGCGGTATTTCCGGAGGAGCTCATCTATTATGTGCGTCAGTACACGTCTGAGGTACAGATGCCTTACGGGCGGGAAATGCTCGAACCGTCATGGGAATGGAACTGGGATACCCATCCGATTTATGAAGTGATGCGGGAGGACACGATAGACGTAGGGGCGCTTGCGCCGCTTTTGACGGAGTATCATTGTCAGTATGTGATATTCAATAAAAGCATTCCGCTGACCGGCGAGCCGGAGCAGAATGGATTGACAAAGGTGGCGGATATCGAGGCGTATGAGGTATATCGGAACGAAGCGGTGGAGATTGTGAAGAAATAATAAAAAGGCAGCGCATGCTGCCTTTTTATTCGTCCGCTATTTATTCTTTAAATACACTTGCAAACCGTTCCGCTACCTTTTTTCTTCCTTTCTCATTGAGGTGATATCCGTTCTCCAGACAGTCGGAGTCCTCTACCGTGATCGCACCGTAGTAGGTGTCGATAAAGGAGATGCCGCTGGAACGGCAGGCATCTACTTCCCAGTTGAGGTAGTCAACGAGAGTACCGTTGCCGAAATCATCCTTATCGGCATCGGCGGTTTTGCCGTCCGGCGTGGTGAACGTACCGTAGGGCTGCGATACGACATAGATACGGATATGAGGAAAATGCTCCTGAAACAGCTCTGCAGCGGCAGTCAGCGCGCCATAGACGGTATTTAAGTTTTTGCGGTTGTTTTCATCATAAACGATGCGCCCGCCCTTGTAATCCTGAAGGTCATAGAAAATAACGAGGTCATCTACCTTGGAAAGGTCAACGCTTTTTAAGGTTTCGAGGGCGGCAGTGGCAGCTTCGGAACCCATGCCGGGAACGATGGCGTTCATCAGGTCGAAATTCTGATTGACGAGCGCTGCGGCAACCCAGTAGAGGCTTACGCCGTCCAGCGGATAGTCGTTTTTATATTCCGTATTTTTCATGGCGATGGAGCTGCCGGGAAAAGCGCCGTTGTAGATGGTGGAATTCGTGGCCTTGGCCATGAGCGCCGCAAGCCCGCTGCCGCTCCTGTCATCGGAGAGCGGATCATTTCCGAGGGCGAGGATGGTAGTGACGCCGTCATCCTCCCACGCCTCGCGCATCTCAGGCTCGAGCGGCTGGAGATAGTCCATCAGCTCCACATCGAATTCTGTCGTTGTTTCCGATGGGTCGTAGCCGGTATGCTTGCCGATGTTCCATATGAACAGACGAAGGATGGTAAACAGCAAAACTGCTGTAAAAACGATCAGAAATATCACATGCCCGCTCGGTCTTTTATCAAAAAAGCTGCCGGATGACTGCCGGGAACGGCGCTTCTTTTTTCGGGAAGGATTCGGTTTCTTTGCCGCTCCGGCCTTTTTTTTAGGGGGCGCAGTATTCAAATGTTCTTCTTCAGGTCTCATGAAGTTCCTCCTGTTTCAAATATCGCTTTACGGGATTATCTTAACATCCGCTGCCGGTACTGTCCAGAAGCATGAAAAAAATTTCAGATTATTTAAGAAAATGTACATAATTTCCGGTATTCCTATCCGTTCGGAAAAATGCTATACTGACATCATTCGGAATGATAAAGCTTACCGGAATGGAGATTTTTATGAAAAGGAAATTGAATTTCAGGGATTTTCTTATCCTTCAGGCAGTTGTGATAGTTTATACGGCGTCGAGTGTGCTGGGAAAGCTGGCGGCGGTTTCTGCGGAAGGGGAGAATGGCTGGGGCTTTCTGCTTCTTTACGGGGCGGAGATAGGCGTGCTCGGCATATATGCGGTCTTATGGCAGCAGGTGATAAGGAGAGTGGAGCTTTCAGTGGCGTACGCCAACCGCGCGGTGGCGCTTTTGTGGTCGCTTTTGTGGGCGGTATTTCTGTTCGGTGAAAAAATAACCCCGGCGCAGCTTTTGGGAATCGCGCTCGTTATGATCGGAACAGCTGTCATCAACGGCGGAAAGGAGGCGGAAAAATGAATATCGATCATCACTATCTTTTTCTGGCAGGGTCGGTGCTCGTCGCTTCCGTTTCTCAGGTGCTGCTGAAAAAAGGAGCCATGAAGGAATATCCGGGATGGCTCAGACAGTATCTGAATCCGTGGGTGATCGGAGGATACCTTCTGATGTTCGGTTCTGTTTTTTTGAGCATCATGGGACTCAGGGGGCTGGATTTTTTCAACGCTCCCCTGATGGAATCGTTGGGCTATGTGCTCGTCCCGGTATTCGGCGCGGTTTTCTTTAAAGAAAAGCTGACTGTGCGTAAATTAGTGGGAATAGGCTGCATAGTGCTTGGAATGGTCGTGTTTTACATTGGCTGAGAGTGAAAGCTGGAGCCATTTTGCATAGTCGCAGGATTTTTTCGGGGCGGCTGTAAAGGCTTCCAGCTGGGCGGGATCGGAAAGGCGCAGACGCAGCTCTTTGCGGTCATCCGGCGGCATATTGACATATTTGAGATAAGAAATTTTTAACTCGGCAAGATGACCTTTGCAGCCGGGACAGTATTTTTTGTGCCCGTTGAGCATATGGATGCGTCGGCAGTATTTGCAGTAATGAATGTACATCATGAGAAAAATCTCCTTTTTGAGTGTTGCTTTTTGTATCTATCCGTTACGATTGTGTCATGAAAAGGGGAAATCTGCAATGAAAAGCGTTCGACAAAAAGCGCGCGTCAGGGGAGTCGGGACTGGAGAAGATGAGGAGGAACGCCTGTGCAGAAGAGGCAGGAAAGTACAAAAAACGTTAAAAAACGCACTGTAGGAGGAGCAACTCCCAAAAAGGGAAACGGGGGAGCTGCAAAAAGTAAAAAGTCGAATCCGGCGGGCAAAAGGGAAGATTTTCTGGATTTTCAGCCTAAGAAACAGGCACCTTCCAAGGCACAGGTACATAATAAAAAGAAAAAGGAATATCAGAACGGCGGCTCAAAAAAGAGCGCTCCTGTCAGGCCGGCGCGGGAATTTGCCGCGATGGACGCAGTAGTGGCATTTACCGGATTGCTCGTCCTTGTCGTGGCAGTGCTCACGACGGGGATATACCTGAGCTCTGCGGAAGTGGCGAAGCAGAAGGAGGCCATAGCGGCAGTCGGGAAAAAGCTGGAGCAGGTAGGGACTGCCGGGGAGGAGATTTTGTCCGCAGTGGCAAGGCAGCGGGAGGAAGCAGAGGACGCGCGGGACGTTTCGGAGGCGGCGCCGATGGAATATGAGGAAAAAGAGCTGGAAACGGATATGGATCTGGCGCTTAAGATGACCTCAGTGGAAAAGGATCTGAAAATAAAATTTACGAACAGGGAAACGGGAAAGCTTGTGGGAAATCAGGCGTTTACGGTTTCAATTTCGGGGCCGGTATCAAAGGCGGCGTCGGACGACGATAAGGACGGAATCCTTTATCTGGCGGATATGACGCCGGGAGATTACACAGTAACCGTCACGGGGCCGGACACAGTAGACGGCGGCAGGGCGGCAGGCGTTTCAGGAAATGTGACCGTAAAGGATAAGATTGTCTACGAGCAGATTGATGTTGCGGATGAAGTAAAAAAAGAATCGGAGATAAATGCCTCGAAAGAGGATACAGCGGTACACGAACAGGCACCTGCGGCGCCTGCAGATACGGTTGAATGGGCGGAATCAACGCGGACGGAGATCGTTGAAAACGGCGGGGACGCCTATGAGGAGGTAAAGAAATCGGATATCCCGGCGCCGTCCGCTCAGGCAGCGGCATACGGGAACGCACCGTTTGGAGAAAGAACAGAAGATGCGGTCTGGTTTTCAAAAGAGGGGGTATCAGGAAATGACGGAGATGGGCAGGATGCTAAAAAAGTAGAGGAACTCCAGATTCCGTCAAGCTCTATGCTGAAAAGCGGGAGCACGACGACGCTGAGCGTGACGGCAAAGCCGGAGGATGCGGCGGATATTTCCGTAGACTGGAAGGGGACGGAAGGAAGCGATATCGTAAGCGTGGACGAAAAAGGCGTGATAACGGCGCTGAAGCCGGGGAATGCAATGGTAAAGGCGGTCGCACGTGACGGGAGCGGCATAGAGAGCAATCTGTGCGTTGTGATGGTCGTGGAAAATGAAAACGGCGGTCAGGAAACGGAGAGTGGTTCGGAGTCATCAGAGCAGCCGGATGAAAGCCAGAGCGCTTCGGGAAGCACCCCGTTAAAGGACAGGAACGGAGCAAGGCTTTATTGCAAAGAGGGAGACTCCTACAGAGAGGCGACAGCGGCGGACTATGAGGGACATGATGTTTTTTATCGGAAAAAGGAGAGTGTTTCTTATCGCTATACAGGTTGGCAGACAATCGGCGGGAAAAGGTACTTTTATGATAAAAACGGGAATCCCGTGACGGGAGACCAGATTATTCAGGGAGTCAAATACAGCTTTCGGGAGGACGGGAGTCTGGACGGCGGAAATGTGATGGGGATCGATATTTCCAAGCATAACGGCACGGTCGACTGGAATGCGGTAAAAAATGCCGGTGTGGAGTTTGTGATACTGCGCTGCGGCTATAGAGGTTCTGCCAGCGGCGTGCTCGTAGAGGATGAAAAGTTCAGGACGAATATCAAAGGGGCGACGGCGGCGGGACTGAAGGTCGGAATCTACTTTTTCAGTCAGGCGGTCAATGAAATGGAGGCGGTAGAGGAGGCATCCCTCACGCTTTCCCTCATAAAAGGCCATAAAATTTCATATCCCGTTTATATTGATGTGGAGGCCGCCAACGGCAGGGCGGACGGATTGAGCGCAGCGGAACGGACGAAAGTGGTCAAGGCGTTTTGTGAGACGGTCCGGGACAGCGGCTATACGGCGGGCGTATATTCCAACAAAAACTGGTTTGCGGAAAAAATGGATACGGGGGCGTTCGGAAATTACCGGATATGGCTGGCACAGTATACGGAAAGCCCGACCTATACCGGACGTTATGAAATGTGGCAGTATTCCAGTCGGGGGACGATACCGGGCATCAAGGGCGATGTGGATCTGAACATCTGCTATCAGTAATTCCCTTGTTGCTGTTTGCACCGGCCTCAGGCAGGAACGAATTTATAGTTGGAAAAAGGTCGGGATTGTGGTACACTAAAGAAAATGCAGTTCAGAAGAAAAAGAGGAGAAGAGAAGATGAGAACCTATCTTGTTACAGGCGGAGCCGGATTCATCGGTTCTAACTATATTCACTATATGTTCAAAAAGTACGGCGACCAGATACGCATCATCAACGTGGATGCTCTCACCTATGCAGGTAATCTTGAGAATTTAAAAGAGGTGGAAGAGCTGCCGAACTACACATTTGTAAAGGCGGATATCTGCGATAAAGAAGCGATAGAGAAGATTTTTGCAGAAAACGATATTGACAGGGTGGTGCATTTTGCGGCGGAGAGCCATGTGGACAGAAGCATCAGAAACCCTGAAGTATTCGTCCAGACAAATGTGCTGGGAACGGCGGTGATGCTGAACTGTGCAAAAACGGCGTGGGAGCTTCCGGACGGAACCTTTAAGGCGGACAAGAAGTTTCTGCATGTTTCAACGGATGAAGTGTACGGGTCTTTGGACGAGGATGGCGGATATTTTTATGAGACGACGCCCTATGCGCCCCACAGCCCGTATTCTGCGAGCAAGGCAAGCTCCGATATGCTCGTGAAGGCTTATATGGACACTTATCATTTTCCGGCAAATATTACAAACTGTTCCAACAACTACGGCCCGTATCAGTTCCCGGAAAAGCTGATACCGCTTATCATCAATAACGCTCTGCACGGCAAAAAGCTTCCGGTATACGGTGACGGCAAAAATGTGCGCGACTGGCTGTATGTGGAAGACCATGCGAAGGCGATAGATATGGTACAGGAACAGGGACGCCTGTTTGAAACATATAATGTGGGCGGACACAATGAAAAGCAGAACATCGAGATAATCGAGATAATCCTTGATACGCTTCAGGAGATGCTTTCTGATGACGATCCGAGAAAGGCACTTGTCAGCCGCGACCTTATCACATATGTGGAAGACAGAAAGGGGCATGACAGAAGATACGCGATTGCTCCGGATAAGATAAAGGCGGAGATCGGCTGGTATCCGGAAACGATGTTCAAGGATGGTATCAAAAAGACGATAGCATGGTATTTTGAGCACGAGGACTGGATGGAGCGCGTGACAAGCGGCGACTATCAGAAATATTACGAGGAAATGTATAAAGCGTAAAAACCGGATGGGGACGGCAGAATAACCGTTCCCATTTGAGCCAGTAAGCCGGCGCGCGGGGCGCGGCGGCGTTTGGTACGCACAGGATACGGAAAGGAGCGATTCAGGATGAAGGGAATCATTCTTGCAGGCGGTTCGGGAACCCGCCTTTATCCGCTGACAAAGGCGGTTTCAAAGCAGATAATGCCGGTATATGATAAGCCGATGATATATTATCCGTTATCGACACTGATGCTTGGGGGCATCCGTGAAATACTCATCATTTCCACGCCGAGAGATCTTCCGGCGTTTCAGGAGCTTTTCGGAACGGGAGAGCAGCTGGGACTGTCGATGAGCTATGCGGTCCAGGAAACACCGAGAGGGCTTGCGGACGCATTTTTGATAGGTGCGGATTTTATCGGGAACGACAGCGTTGCGCTTGTTCTGGGCGATAATATCTTTTACGGACAGAGTTTCTCCAGAGTGCTGCGCCAGGCTGCGGAGCGGGAGAAGGGAGCGACTATTTTCGGCTATTTTGTACGCGATCCCAGGGAATACGGCGTAGTGGAATTTGACGAGAACGGCAAGGCGCTTTCCATCGAGGAAAAGCCCGAGCATCCGAAAAGCAATTACGCAGTTCCGGGGCTGTATTTTTATGATAATGACGTGGTGGAAATCGCACGTAATGTAAAGCCGTCGGCAAGAGGGGAGATTGAGATTACTTCAATCAACAATGAATATCTGCGCAGGGGCACACTCATGGTAGAGACTTTGGGACGCGGCTTTGCATGGCTGGATACGGGCAATCACGACGCGCTTTTAGATGCGGCGGATTTTGTGGCGGCAGTGCAGAAACGTCAGGGTATGTATATTTCCTGTATCGAGGAGATTGCCTTCCGCAGAGGCTTTATCAGCAGGGAGCAGCTTTTGAAGCTTGCAGAGCCGCTGATGAAGACCAATTACGGAAAATATCTGGTGGAGGTTGCCAACGGATTATAAGCGGACAGGCGGTTATGATTCTTGGATACGGAAAGGAGCATTTTTTAAAATGGGTAAGATTACAGTGGAAACATGTCATATCGAGGGCTTAAAGGTGATTACCCCGCAGGTGTTCGGGGATGCCCGCGGATATTTCATGGAAACTTATAATTATAATGATTATAAAGAGGCGGGCATCGACCAGGTTTTCGTGCAGGATAATCAGTCCGCTTCCAAAAAAGGCGTGCTGCGCGGCTTGCATTTTCAGATAAATTATCCGCAGGACAAGCTGGTGCGTGCGATAAGAGGCGAGGTATTCGATGTGGCGGTAGACCTGCGTCCGGATTCTCCTACCTACGGTCAGTGGTACGGGGTGCTGTTGTCCGAGGAGAATAAAAAGCAGTTTTTCATTCCGAAAAATTTTGCGCACGGTTTTGTAGTACTGTCCGATTATGCGGAATTTGCATATAAGTGTACGGATTTTTATCATCCGAACGATGAGGGTGGCCTTGCATGGAACGATCCGGATATTGGCGTGGAATGGCCTATCCCGGAGGGAATGGAACTGATTTTGTCCGATAAGGACCAGAAATGGGGCTCTTTTGCAGAGTTTTCAGGAAAGCACGAATGAAAAAACTGAGTAAAAAAGCGGGAATCGCCATATTCACTGCGGTGATGGCGATTCTTGCCGTTATTATCGTTGTATACAATAATCCGCTGGCGGACCGTCAGGACGAGCTGTTAAAAAAGAGCATCGCCCTTGCGCTCATCGCAGCGGCGGTCATTGCATTTATCGTTCTTTATGATAAGATTACGGTGCTTCCGAAGGAGCTCTATCAAAACAGGCGGCTGATATGGAAGCTGGCAAAGAGCGATTTTAAAAAGCGCTATGCGGGCTCTTATATGGGCGCGTTCTGGGCGATGGTACAGCCGGTCGTCACGGTGGCGATGTACTGGGTTGTATTCGTCAAGATTTTTCCGAACCGGACAGGCTATGCATCCGGAGGAGCACAGGATATACCGTATATCCTTTTCCTGACGGCAGGACTCGTACCGTGGTTTTATTTTTCCGAGGCGCTCACGAGCGCGATGATGGCGCTTTTGGAGTATAATTATCTTGTTAAAAAAGTCGTGTTCAAGATAAGCGTTCTGCCGATCATCAAGATTATCGCGGCAACGTTCATACATGGCTTTTTTGTGCTGGTTCTGCTGGCGATAGCGGCACTTTACGGCTATTATCCGAGCTTGTATACGCTCCAGATATTTTACTACAGCGCGTGTATGTTTATTTTTGTGTTGGCTATCAGCTATACAACCTGCGCTGTCGTGATATTTTTCAGGGATCTTCAGTCCATTGTAAATATTTTTTTACAGGTCGGAATGTGGGCCACACCTGTACTCTGGAATATCAATGACTTTGACCTGAAGATACAGATGATTGTAAAGATAAATCCTCTCGTATATATCGTGGAAGGCTACCGCAGCGCCATCTATGGCAAACAATGGTTTTGGGAGGACTTCTATTCTACCGTTTACTTCTGGATAGTCACAGTAGTCCTCTTCGGCATCGGCGCCCTCATATTCAAAAAACTAAAACCCCACTTTGCCGACATTATGTAACCTAAATGAGCCATGCAGGGACTTTTGTGCATGCGCCCCGTGGGAGCTTGCTCACAAAGGGGCGAAGGTACAAAAGTCCCTATACGGCGACTAGCCGCAGCGAGAAGCAGGCGCAAAGCGCCGGATTCGAGCTGGCATGGCGGGGTAGAGGGAGTCACGGGGAGCTGGCTCACGGAGGACTGTTTGCGGACGAGGACCTATACGGCGAACAGCCAGCCCTTTTTTACAGTAACCAAAAAGGATACAATATTTATGGAACAAAGAGAACTTGCGATCCATGTGGATCATGTAACCAAGGTTTACAAGCTCTATCAGCGCAACAAAGACCGGCTGCTTGAGTCTTTGGGGCTTACGCGCAAACCGCGTTCGACGCCGCACTATGCGCTGAATGATGTCAGTCTTGATATTTATAAAGGTGAGACCGTCGGCATCATCGGAACAAACGGTTCCGGAAAATCAACAATATTGAAGATAATCACCGGAGTACTGCATGAAACGAGCGGAACAGTTGAAGTTAACGGGCGTATTTCCGCCCTGCTTGAGCTCGGCGCCGGATTTAATATGGAGTACAACGGTATTGAAAATATTTATTTGAACGGCACGATGATAGGCTTTTCGGAGGAAGAGATAGATGCAAAGCTGCAGGATATCCTGGATTTTGCAGATATCGGCGATTATGTGTATCAGCCGGTCAAAACGTATTCCAGCGGTATGTTTGTGCGGCTGGCTTTTGCAGTTGCGATAAATATCGATCCTGAGATACTTATCGTTGATGAGGCGCTTTCTGTCGGAGATGTGTTTTTCCAGGCAAAGTGTTATCGTAAATTCGAGGAATTCAAGAAAAAAGGCAAAACGATATTGTTTGTCAGTCATGACTTGAGCGCGATCAGTAAATACTGTGACAGGGCGGTTCTTCTGAATCAGGGCGTGAAACTGGGGGAGGGAAGCCCGAAAGATATGATAGATGCCTATAAGCAGGTGCTTGTAGGGCAGTATGAAGTGCCGAAGGCTTCGGAGGATGTGCCGGACCTGACGGCAGACGGAGATGTACGGGAAGCTTTGGAAAGTCGCAAAAAAGAGCAGGCGGCGAAGGCTGGCGTGAATCCCGAGACGCTGGAATACGGCACAAAGCAGGCCGAGATTGTGGAGTATTTTATCACGGATAAAAATGGTCTGCCTACGACGGCTATCTTAAAAGGCGATGAATTCACGATGCATATGAAGGTAAAGGTATACGAAGATTTGCCGGCGCCCATTTTTGCACTGTCTATCAAAAATATCAAGGGCGTGGAGATAACCGGAACGAACACGATGTTTGAAAAAACGTTTTTGGAAAGCGTAAAGGCGGGAAGCATGATGGAGATAACCTTCCGTCAGAGGATGCGCCTGCAGGGCGGGGATTATCTGATATCTCTGGGTGTGACAGGCTATGAAAAGGATGCTTTCACCGTATATCATAGGCTGTATGATGTATTAAATATCACAGTCGTTTCATCGAAGGATACAGTCGGCTATTTTGATATGGAATCCGAAGTAGAAGTGAAGGAGCTTTAACCTATGGAAAGAGGCAGAACGGAAACGATCGGAAGCGTAGTGCTGGATTATTCCCATTATCCGGAAAAAGATTTTTATTGTGACGGCGCATCGGAAGATGCGCTTTTGGAGCTTGTGCAGAAAATACCGGAGCAGGAGTATCCGCAGGCGATACGGGAGGCGTGCAGCTGGGAGGTGCTCTATCACCTTTCAGATCTGCGGGAAAATATCGTGGAATGGATACCGATGGATAAATCTATGAAGGTGCTGGAAGTCGGTTCCGGCTGCGGCGCTATCACGGGAAGCCTTGCGCGCAAGGCTGGCAGTGTGACGTGCGTCGACCTGTCGAGAAAGCGGAGTCTGATAAACGCTTATCGTCACAGGGAATGCGATAACGTTACAATCCATGTGGGAAATTTTTCGGATATTGAGCCGGAGCTTCCGCAGGATTATGACTATGTATGCCTGATAGGGGTGTTTGAGTACGGCCAGAGCTATATTGGCGGCGACACTCCTTTTACGGATTTTTATAAGATAATCAAAAAGCATGTAAAGCCCGGCGGACGCGTAGTGATCGCGATTGAAAATAAGCTGGGGTTAAAATATTGGGCAGGCTGCCGGGAAGATCATGTGGGAGCCTTTTTTGCAGGTCTGGAGGATTATCCGGAGGGCGGCGCAGCCCGCACATTTTCCAGGAACGGTCTGGAAAAGATGCTGAAAGAATGCGGGGAGGAGGATATTCATTTTTATTATCCTTATCCCGATTATAAGTTTATGACGATGCTCTATTCCGACCGGTATCTGCCGAAGGTCGGGGAATTATCTAACAATCTGCGTAACTTCGACCGCGACAGGATGCTTTTATTCGATGAAAAAAGAGTATTTGACATGCTGATACGGGAGGGAATGTTTGCGCAGTACAGCAATTCATTCCTTGTTGTGGCAGGACCGGAGCCGGAAACGATGTATACGCGGTTTTCTAACGACCGGGCGGCTCATCTGTGCATCCGGACGGATATCGCAGAGACGGACGGCAAAAAATGCGTGCGTAAATATGCAGCGCGTCCCGAAGCAGCGGAGCATATCAGGGAGCTTTTTGAAAACGGGGCATATTTTGAAAAATGCTTTGAAGGCAGCGGGCTGTCTGTAAACCGTCTGGAAGAAAAGAAAACGGAAAACGGCTGTCCCTACGCAGAACTGGAATTTCTGGAAAACACGAGAACGCTGGAAGAGCTTTTGGACGATTGTCTTCAGAAAAATGACGAAGAGGGATTTATGCGCTTGTTTGAGCGCTATTTAAATATTTTATCTTCCGGGAACGGCGGAAAGCAGAACTTTGATCTGATATTTCCCAATATCTGTGTCCAGGACGAAAAATGGACGATGATAGACTACGAATGGACATCCGCAGGACTTTCAGCCGAGGACATCGCGCGTCGTGCGCTGCACTGCTACGGTCTGGAAAATACGAAGCGTACAGAGAACCCTATCGTGAAAAAGGCGATGGAAAAGGTGGGGCTTGACGAAGTTCAGAGGCAGAAGCTTGCGGAGCGGGAAATAGAGTTCCAGCGCAGCGTGATGCGGGAAAAAGACGGCAGGAGCCGGACAGCCCTGACGGATATGCGGCATCTGATAGGAAACCGCGCTGTTCCGTGGCAGGAATTTTTTGCGCGGGCAGAGCGGAAGAAAGTGCAGATTTTTGAAGATTTTGGCGGAGGCTATACGCCGGAGCATTCTTATTACAAATATGACGCTTATGAAGCGGACGACCTTATCCATACAAAGATAGAGTGTCAGGCGGGGACAAAGGGAATCAGACTGGACCCGGCAGAGCTTCCCTGCCTTGTGCAGATACACAAAATCGTGTGGAGAGGGCGGGAGCTCACAAAAGAGGAGACAGACCGCTGCATGTCCACAAACGGGGAAGTGCTGGACGCGCAGGAGGGACGGGTCTCTACAGTGCTGTTTGATACCGGAGACCCGAATATCAGCGTGCGTCTGGATGTTTTGGACGAGGAAGAGACTGCAGGCGAGACGCTGGAGATCGAGGCGCAGATAGCATGGCTGTCCGGCGAGATGTTGGCGGATATCAGTGCAGGCATCGGACGGGCAAAAGAGCAGGCAGGAGCAGCGCAGAGGAGCAGGAGGAAAGGCTTTTGGTTTCAAAAATAAAAGAAACACTTCAGGAGCAGCTTGTTAAAAAAAGATACCGCTGGTATCAGGAACAGATTGCAAAACAGCAGCTCTCATATGATGAATGGATACGGGAAAAGGAACGGCAGGAGCGGGAGGAACGGCAGTTTTTGGGAAAGCAGTATAAGCTTTCTGTTGTTTCCTACGACGAATGCCGCGCGGATTTTTCTTTTGAAAATTATAAAAATGCGGATATCATTGTATTTCATGCGCCGGATGGCACACCCGATATACGGGAGCTGGCGTTTGTGCCGGACTTTTTTGAGCGGTTTCCGGACACGGTGATCGCTTACGGGGACGAAGATGAGATAGATGAAAAGGGCGTCCGCACAAATCCGTGGTTAAAGCCGGACTGGTCGCCGGACACGCTTATTTCATATTTTTATTTTGGTGGATTTTTTGCAGTAAGAAGAGAGGCGGTCAGCAGTTTAAAGTGGCTGGGTGACGAAGATTTTCATAGAAATCTTTATGACCTTGCGCTTCAGGCGGTGGAGCTGTCGGGCGGCGCAGGGCATATAGACAGCGTGCTCTTTCACAGAAATAAAATAGATGTCTGGGGAATGGAAGAGGTCTATGAGGACTTAAAGCGCAGCGCCTATGTGCGCCGGGGCTGGAAGCTTGCGCCGGAAGGTAAGGTTTCCGTCATCATTCCGAGCAAGGACAACCCGAGAGTGCTTTCCACATGTATCCATTCGGTTATGGAAGGGAGCACCTACCGGGATTTTGAAATCATCGTAGTGGACAATGGAAGCAACGCCAAAAACCGCGCCCGCATCGAGCAGATGAGGGAGATGCTGCAGGAAAAATATCGCTTTGTCTACCATTATGAACCGATGGAATTCAATTTTTCGCGGATGTGTAATCTGGGCGTATCGTATGCGACGGGCGATTATATCCTTTTATTGAATGACGACATCGAGATAACGCAGGATGACTGGCTTGAAAAGCTGATGGAAAAAGCTGTGCTGCCTCATGTGGGAGCGGTAGGGGCAAAGCTCATTTATCCGGGAACGGAAATCATCCAGCATGCAGGGATAACCAATATCCATCTGGGGCCGGCGCACAAGCTGCAGTTCCGTTCGGATGCGCTGGAGTTTTATTTTAAGAGGAACAGGCTGGCGATGGATGTGCTGGGCGTAACGGGAGCATGCCTTCTTGTGAAAAGAAGCATTTACGAGCAGGCGGGCGGTCTGTCGGAAAAGCTTCGCGTAGCATTCAATGACGTGGAATTTTGCTATCACCTGCATGAAATGGGTTATTATAACGTGGTGAGAAACGACGTGTGCCTGACGCATCATGAGTCCCTGAGCAGAGGAGCGGACGACAGCACGGAGAAGCTGCGTCGTCTGCATATGGAGCTGAATCTTTTATATGAGCTGCATCCTTCTGTTTACGGGCGTGATCCGTTCTATCACCGTTATCTTATCAAGGACGTTCTGGATGCGGAATTTTATACGGGCTGCCGTTATGATTTTGACAAGAGGGTTGAGACTGTCGAGCCGGCGCTTATTGAGGGCGGTCTTATGCCGGAGTGGCATAATGAGGTGCTGCGTATCGGCGTGGAATTTGCGGGCGATATGGAGCGCTGGGAAAAGGGGATTTCCGGCAGCGGCGACTGGATGATACAGGGGTGGACATGGGCATTGATGGTGGATAACTGCCGCTATGATTTTTCCCTGTTGTTAAAGCCGGTGGAAAAAGGATATCTGGCGGATGGATCGAGTACGGAGGCGCTTCCGGCAGACCGTGAAAAGGTGTGGAGACTGCCGTGTACGAGACAGTATCGCCCTGACATTGACGAAAATCTGCACGGCATCACGAACACCAGACTTCCGGGAGTCTGCGTGAGATTTGACAGGGACAGCCTTCCGGCAGGAGATTATCTGATAGGATTTTTATGGGAGGATACCTGTTCACGGCAGAAGCTCTACCGGTTCAGTCCGGAGATATTGAGCGTGGAGTAAAGGAATTGAAAGCATGGAAGAGATAAAAAACACATCGGCGCAGAAGGATTTTCAGGACGCCTACGAAAAGGAGCACTATAAGGCAGTCTATCTTGCAAACCGTGTGGCAGAGCTGGAAGACCAGGTGGACGACCTGCAGTTTAAGTTAGACCGTATCAAAAACAATCCGCTGTGGAAAGCGTCTGCTCCGGCAAGAAAATGTATGCACTTTATCATCCGGCAGAAGGACCGGCTGAAAAATTGCGGCAGCCTTTCCGGTGTGGTTCAGAAGATGCGGTACAAGGCATGGGAAAAAAAGGCGATGACCCATTACGGAACGGCTAGCTTTCCGACGCAGGAAGAGCGGGACAGGCAGGAGCGGGCGGTATTTGAAAGGATGCCGAAGATAAGCATTCTGGTGCCGCTCTGGAATACGCCGCAGGATTTCCTGCAGGAGATGATAGGTTCCGTGCAAAAGCAGACGTACGGCAACTGGGAGCTCTGTCTGGCGGACGGCTCGGATGATGACCATGCCTATGTGGGGGAATACTGCCGCAGACTGGCAGAAACGGACGGGCGCATCGTCTATCAGAAGCTTCAACAAAACGAGGGCATTTCGGGAAACACCAACCAGTGCTATAAGCTGGCGACGGGCGAATTTATCGGTCTGTTCGACCATGACGATATCCTGCACCCGTGCGCTCTGTACGAATATGTAAAGGTCATCAACGAGCAGGATGCGGATTTCGTATACTGTGATGAGGCGACGTTTAAGAGTCCGGATATCGACAAAATGATAACGATGCATTTTAAGCCGGATTATGCGATAGACAACCTGAGAGCGAACAATTACATCTGCCATTTCAGCGTATTTGCCCGGAATCTTCTGGAGGGTACCGAGCTGTTTCGGACGCAGTTTGACGGCAGCCAGGACCACGATATGATACTGCGGCTCACCGATAATGCCAGAAAAGTCGTTCATGTCCCGAAGCTGTTATATTACTGGCGGGCGCATGCGGGCAGCGTGGCGGGAAATATCGAAGCCAAGCCTTACGTAGTGGAAGCGGCAAGGGGAGCGGTAGCGGATCATCTGCGCCGTCACGGTTTTTCTCATTTCACGATAACGAGCACGCGGGCGTTTGAGACGATTTTTAAAATCTCGTATGAGATAATCGGCGAACCGAAGATTTCTATCGTTATCCCCAATAAGGACCACACGGAGGATTTGCGGCGCTGTATCAAATCCATTGTGGAGAAATCCACATGGGAAAATTATGAGATCATTGTTGTGGAGAACAACAGTGAAACAAAGGAGATATTCTCTTATTATGAGGAACTGAAAAACAATCCTCAGATAAAGGTCGTAACGTATGACGGGGAATTTAACTATTCCAGAATAAATAATCTGGGCGTTTCGCAGGCGACAGGGGACTATGTGCTCCTGCTCAATAATGATACGCAGGTCATCACGGTCAACTGGATGGAAGAGCTTTTGATGTATGCTCAGCGTCAGGATGTGGGTGCGGTCGGCGGAAAGCTTTATTACGGGGACAAGACAATACAGCATGCGGGAGTCGTGATAGGGCTTGGAGCACACCGGACGGCAGGACATGTGCATTATCGTCAGAAAAGAGAAAATCTTGGATATATGGGACGGCTGTGCTATGCGCAGAACATGACGGCCGTGACAGGGGCGTGCCTGATGGTAAAAAAGGCGCTTTATGAAGAAGCGGGAGGGCTGGACGAAAGCTTTGCGGTTTCTCTGAACGATGTTGATTTTTGCTTAAAGCTGCGCAGCATGGGATATCTGAATGTGTTTACGCCGTTTGCGGAACTGTATCATTTTGAATCCATATCCAGAGGGCTTGACGACAAGGGGGCGAGCGCGGAGCGTTATAACGATGAATCTGCCCGCTTCCGGAAGAAATGGGAAAAAGAGCTGGCTGCAGGAGACCCGTATTTCAACCCGAATTTTTCGCTTGATAAGCCGGACTTTTCTTTACGGGTATAAAAAAATAGTGTATACTTAAAGGTAAGATGACTGTGGGCAGAAACGGCCCATGGGGGAAATGGAGGTAGCAAAAGCTATGAATTACATGGAGCAGTACAAATTCTGGCTGGAGGATTCCTACTTTGATGAGGATACAAAGGAGGAGCTTCGCAAAATTGCAGACAACCAGGGGGAGATTGAAGACAGATTTTACAAGGATCTGGCATTTGGCACGGGCGGCCTGCGCGGCGTCATCGGCGCCGGCACAAACCGCATGAACATCTATACTGTAAGAAAAGCGACACAGGGTCTTGCAAACTATATTTTGAAGCAGGGAGGCGCGGACAAGGGTGTTGCTATCGCCTATGACAGCCGCTATTATTCCCCGGAATTTGCGGACGAGGCTGCCAGATGCCTTGCGGCAAACGGGATCAAGGCTTATATTTTTGACGAGCTGCGCCCGACGCCCGAGCTGTCCTTTGCACTTCGTACATTAGGCTGTATTTCCGGCATTGTTGTGACGGCGAGCCATAATCCGCCGGAGTACAACGGCTATAAGGTTTACTGGGAGGACGGCGCGCAGGTAACGGCTCCGAAGGATCAGGAGATCATCGGAGAAGTAAACGATGTGACGGATTTCCATACGGTAAAGACCATGTCGAGGGAAGACGCGATGGCAGCAGGGCTGTATCAGTTTATCGGCGAAGAGATCGATGTGGCTTACATGGAAGAGCTGAAAAAGCAGATCATCCATCCTGAAATTATCAAAGAGATGGCGGAGGATTTAAAAATCGTCTATACGCCGTTCCATGGCACGGGAAATAAGCCGGTAAGACGTATCCTGGCAGAGCTGGGCTTTAAACAGGTTTATGTAGTTCCCGAGCAGGAGCGTCCCGATCCCGCATTTACGACGCTGGATTACCCGAACCCGGAGGATCCCAAGGCGTTTAAGCTGGCTCTGGAGCTGGCAAAGAAGGTGGATGCGGATATCGTCCTTGCGACAGACCCCGATGCGGATCGTCTGGGCATTTATGCGAAGGACACAAAGACCGGCGAATATGTTTCCTTTACCGGAAATATGTCGGGTATGCTGATCGCGGAATACATCCTGCGCGAGCGTACTGCAACGGGGACGATGCCGGAAGATCCGGCGATGGTTTCCACGATCGTAACGACCAATATGGCGGCGGCGATAGCGGCAGATTATAATGTGAAGTTCATCGAGGTACTGACCGGATTTAAGTATATCGGCGAGCAGATCAAATGGATGGAAGAAGCGGGCAAGGGTCATTATGTATTTGGTCTGGAAGAGTCTTACGGCTGTCTGGCAGGTACCCATGCGAGAGACAAGGATGCGGTCGTTGCAGTGATGTGTCTGTGCGAAATGGCTGCATGGTGCAAGAAGCATGGCAAGAGCTGCTGGGATCAGATGATAGAGCTGTATGAGAAATACGGTTATTATAAAGAGACGCAGTATGCCATCACCTTAAAGGGTATTGACGGTGCGGCTCAGATAGCGGAGATGATGGACAAGCTCCGTAAGAATCCGCCCAGGAATTTCGGAGACCTGAAGGTAGTTGAAATGCGCGACTATGACCTGAATCAGGTGACGGATATGGAGACCGGCGAAGTACGTCCTACAGGACTGCCCAAGTCCAATGTGCTGTATTTTGAACTGACGAACAATTCGTGGTGCTGTGCCCGTCCTTCCGGGACAGAGCCCAAGATAAAGTTCTATATGGGCGTGAAAGGTACGAGCCTTGAGGATGCACAGCAGAAGGTAGATCAGCTTACCGCGGATTTAAAGGCTGTACTGTAAAAATCAAAAGGTATAAAGTCATTGCAAAATGAGTGAAAAAGCGTGCCACAGCGTCGGAGCTTCCGGTGCTGTGGCACGCGCACGATAACGGCGGTACAGGACCGCATGATGAAAAGGAGTAGTCCCGATGGCGGTTTTGAGCCTTTCCAACTTGAAAAAGACATGGTATTACCTGCAGAAAAACGGAATAAAAGAGGCGGTTATGGCAGCTGCAGAGCGCATCGGGCAGGAGAAGCAGGGATATCGCTATGAAGCGCCGGAGGACCGGGAGCTGGAACGGCAGAGGAGCGAGGGAACCGGTATGGTGCGCATCAGCATTGTAGTTCCGGCATTCCGTACAAAAAAAGAGCATATGGAAGCATTGCTGGATGGGATGATGGCGCAGACCTACAGGCACTGGGAACTGGTCATTGCGGACGCCGGCGGGGCGGAAGAGACCGTACGTGACTGGGCGCAGAAAAAAGGCATAAAGGTGTGCGTGCTGCCGTGTGAAGCCAAAACGGGAGGCGCAGGAGAGAAGCTGCCGGAAAGCATGCAGGACCGTATCTGGCATGATAGAGAAATATGTGTGGTACGTCTGACGGAAAATGCCGGCATCTCCGAAAATACGAACCGCGGCATCGAGGCCGCCGCAGGAGATTACATCGGGCTTTTGGACCATGACGATATGCTGACACCGGATGCCCTGTATGAAATGGCTGCGGCGGCAGAACGCGTCAGAGAAAAAGGGAAGATTACGGAAACACAGCCGCTGGCGCTGTATTCCGATGAAGATAAATGCGATGGGGACGGAGAGCAGTTTTACGAACCCCATTTTAAAACGGATTTTGACGGGGAGCTTTTGCTGACCAATAATTATATCTGTCATTTTCTGATGATAGAGGCAGGACTTATAAAGCGGCTGGGGCTGCGTGCGGATTTTGACGGGGCACAGGATTATGACCTTGTCCTGCGCGCTTTTGCAGCGGGAGCGGCATTTATACATGTGCCGAAGGTGTTGTATCATTGGCGCTGTCATGACGCTTCTACGGCGGCAAATCCCAGAAGCAAGGCATATGCCTATGAGGCGGGACAGCGTGCGGTTGAGGATTTCTGCCGGGAAAAGGGCTGGAAGGTGCGGGTAACGCCGCTGAAACATTTGGGCTTTTACCGGGTAGACTATGAGGGAGGCGTGTTTTTGCAGCGCAGTGAGGTCGGTGCGCTGGCGGGACCGCTTCCGGCGCGCAGAGGAGCATTTCTCAGCGGGATATACGAAGCGGATGGTACGATGCGTTATGCCGGACTCAGAAAAGGCTTTTCAGGACCGATGCACAGGGCGGCGCTGCAGCAGGAGGCGCAAACGGCTGACCTGCGGAGCATGAAGGTGCGGAAAGAGCTGGAGCCGCTTTATGAGGAGACGATGGAGGCAACAGGCGAGTCTGGCTGGAAGAGGAGCAGAAATTTCTGCGAAAGGGTGCGGGAGCAGGGATACCTTATCTTATGGGACCCGCAGTATGGAGGAAAGAGACAGGAGCATGAAGACAACCGTTATCATACCGAATTATAACGGAAAACATTTTTTAAAAAAATGTCTGGAAAGCCTGACCAAAAGCACGGTATGTGCGTCTATCATTATGGTGGACAACGGTTCGACTGACGGAAGCTGCAGCTATGTGCGGGAGAATTTCCCCCAGGTAAGACTTTTGACGTTCCCGGAAAACAGAGGATTTTGCGGAGCGGTAAATGCAGGGATACGAGCAGCGGAGACGGAATATATATTTTTGCTGAACAATGATACGGAGGTCGCACCGGACTGCATCGGCAGACTGGAAGAGGCGATGGAGAAGGACAGACGGATATTTTCCGCAGGGGCAAAGATGCTCTCCATGCAGGAGCCTGATAAAGTTGACACAGCCGGCGACCTGTATTCGGCGTTTGGCTGGGCGTATGCAATCGGAAAAGGAAAGCCGTCCGGGAATTATATAACGTCCCGGCGGGTATTTTCAAACTGCGCAGGGGCGGCGATGTATCGTGCGGAATATCTGAAAGAGACAGGGCTTTTCGACGAAGCGCATTTTGCCTATCTGGAAGATGTGGATATCGGATATCGGGCGCGCATCGCAGGATATCGGAACGTGACAGAGCCCGGAGCAGTCGTATATCATGCGGGCAGCGGTTCCACCGGTTCCCGTTATAATACCTTTAAGATAAGGCATTCTTCCCGGAATAATGTGTATCTTATCTATAAAAATATGCCGCTTTTGCAGCTGCTTTTGAATCTGCCGTTTCTGGCGGCGGGCTTTTTCATCAAGCTGCTCTTTTTTGCACTAAAAGGGCATGGAAAAGATTATGCGGGAGGGCTTGCAGAGGGATTCAGAATGTGCCGGACTGCGGATGCACGGGCAAAAAAGGTACGCTTTCGTCTGTGTCATCTGGAAAATTATGTGAGGCTTCAGCTTGAGCTGTGGGCGAATCTGTTCCGGCGTCTTTGAGGCTGGTGTGAATGTGATTCCGGGATGAGCGGGCCTTTTTTACGCAGTAAAATTTTCAATAATTCCGCGAATATTACTGTTTGCTGGTAAGCAGGCGAACAGTAACGGCGGCAGATTTGCCTTGTGCTTTTTAAAAAGGTATTGTATACTACAACATGTATACGGGGAAGTGCAGCAATGATAAAGGATAACCAGAAATATTTAAACAGGCTCCATGTAGTCGTGGACGCGCTGGTCACCGCAGGCTCGTACGTGCTGGCATGGTGGCTGATGTTCGGGAGTCGTTTTGCAGATAAAGGAATAGGCGTACTGGATATGGGGACTTATTTTACGGCCCTGTATTTTGTTGTGCCCGGTTATCTGATACTGTATTACTGGTGTAAGCTGTATACGCCTAAGCGGGTACAGCGCACTGAAAATGAAATATTAAATATCATCAAGGCAAATTTGGTCGGTATCATCCTCGTTCTTGCGGTTTTGAACCTGGCGCAGTCCGTAAATCGGGATCTTCAGCATTTTTCGCGAGGAATGCTGATCATGTTTGCGGGTCTGAATACGGTGGACGGGATACTGGTGCGGGCGCTGATACGCCGTATCCTGCATCTTTTCCGCAAAAAAGGTTATAATCAGAAGCATATTCTGCTGGTGGGATATTCCCGCGCGGCGGAAGCCTATATCGACCGTATCATCGCGAATCCGCAGTGGGGCTATACGGTCCGCGGGATTCTGGATGACAATGTGCCGAGGGGCGCGGTCTATAAGGGCGTCAAGGTGATGGGTTCCATCGACAACCTTTTGTATATCCTCCCGGAAAACAAGCTGGACGAGATAGCGGTGACGCTTTCCCTTCAGGATTATGACCGGCTGGAGGAGATAGTGAACCTCTGTGAAAAGTCCGGCGTCCATACAAAATTTATACCGGATTACAACAGCCTGATACCGGGAAAGCCGTACACGGAGGATCTGGGCGGGCTTCCGGTCATCAATATCAGGTATGTGCCTCTGAGCAATACCGTCAACGCGGTGATGAAGCGCACGGTGGATATCGTGGGCTCCTTTGTGGGGCTTGTGGTGACATCTCCGCTCCTGCTCGTGGTAGCCATCGCAATACGGGCGACGAGCAAGGGACCTGTCATCTTTAGTCAGGAGAGGATAGGGCAGCATAACCGTCCTTTTAAAATGTACAAGTTCCGGACGATGTATGTGCAGGATGTGAAGGAAGAGAAGAAAGGCTGGACGACGAAGGATGACCCGCGCGTGACAAAGGTGGGGAGATTTCTGAGGCGGACGAGCATCGACGAGCTCCCGCAGCTGTTCAACATCCTGGTAGGCGATATGAGCCTCGTGGGACCGCGCCCCGAGCGGCCTCAGTATGTGGAGAAGTTCAAGGAAGAGATTCCGCGTTATATGGTAAAGCATCAGGTACGGCCGGGGCTGACCGGATGGGCGCAGATAAACGGCTACAGAGGGGATACTTCGATCCGCAAGAGGATTGAATACGATATTTATTACATTGAAAACTGGAGTCTTGAATTTGATATCAAGATAATGTTTCTGACTATCTTTAAAGGCTTCATCAATGAAAACGCGTATTGACGCAGACACGTAAGGAGAGAAAAGGATGGCGACAAATTCAGGTAACCATAAGAAAAGCACAGGTAAAAATGTTCCTCCGAAGGGAACTGCTCCAAGAACCGGAGGAAAGAAGATGTCCGCGAAACAGCGGAAGGCGAAAAAGAGAAAACGCATCATCCTCTTTACTGTCGAGATCGTGGCTTTGGTCGTTTTGCTGACAGCTCTTGTGAGTGTTTTGATGATAACGAAGATGGACAAGGTAAAGATAAATCCGGAGGACATTACGTTCAATTCGGAGGTGGAAGAAAACAAAGAGATGAAGGGGTATAGAAATATCGCCCTCTTTGGCGTTGATTCCAGAACAGGCAAGCTCGGCAAGGGCAACCGCTCCGATACGATAATGATAGCGTCCATTAATCAGGATACCGGAGATGTAAAGCTTGTTTCCGTATATCGTGATACGTACTTAAACCTCGGGACGGACGCCTACAACAAGGCGAACGCGGCGTATGCACAGGGCGGACCTGAGCAGGCGATCAATATGCTGAACATGAACTTTGACTTAAATATCCAGGAATATGTGACGGTCGGCTTCGATGCACTGATAGAGACGATTGACGCGCTGGGCGGCGTGGAGATAGATGTGCATGAGAATGAGATAAAAGACCTGAACAATTATCAGCGCAGTATGTTTTCCGAGGATGAAAACGATCCGCTCAACGAGGATATCGTAAAGGTGACCCAGCCCGGACTTCAGACGTTAAACGGCCTGCAGGCGACAGCTTACTGCCGTATCCGTTATGTGGGCAATGATTTCGGGCGGGCGGAACGTCAGCGCAAGGTGCTGCTGGCATGTCTGGACAAGGCGAAACAGGCAAATCCCGCGACGCTCGTGGAGATTTTGAACAAGGTTCTGGAGCATGTGTATACAAACCTCGGCGTGGAGGAGATGGCTGACGTGCTGAAGGACGTGGCGAGCTATGAAGTGGTGGCTCAGGACGGCGTTCCTTTTGAAAGTGCACGGACAACAGGGACAGTCGGCAAAAAGGGTTCCTGTGTTATGCCGGTCGACCTTGCGGAAAATGTAAAAATGCTGCATGAATTTTTATTCGATGTGACAGACTATACTCCTTCCGAACAGGTGAAGCAGTATAGCCAGAAGATTTCCAGTGATACAGGTGTTTACAAAAAGTGATAGCGTATGAAAATTGATGTGATCATTCCCACCTACCACCCGCAAAAGAGATTTTTGGAGCTGGTGGAGCGGCTGGAAGACCAGACGGAACCGGTAAACCGGATCATAATTGTGAATACGGAAAAGGAGGGCTTCGCAGAGCTTATGGACTGCGAAGCCTTTTGCCATACCCATCCGAAGGCAGAGCTGTTCCATATTCCAAAGGAGAGCTTCGACCATGGGGGCGCGCGCAATATGGCGGTGCGGCGGTCGGACGCTGATTTTTTTGTGTGTATGACGCAGGATGCGCTCCCGGCGGACAGATATCTCATTGAAAATCTCATGAAGACGCTTTTGGGAAGGGACGGCACGGCGGCGGCATATGCGCGCCAGCTGGCGGAGGACGACTGCAGCCTGATAGAACGGTATACGCGGCAGTTTAACTATCCGGAGCAGGAATTTTACAAATCAAAAGCGGATATCGGCAGGATGGGAATCAAGACGTACTTTTGCTCCAATGTGTGCGCGGTCTACCGGAGAGAGATTTTTGAAGAGCTTGGGGGCTTCGCATCCCCGACTATCTTTAACGAGGATATGATACTGGCGGCAAAGGCGGTGCAGTCGGGCTATTCGATCGGCTATGCGGCGAAGGCTCAGGTTGTGCATTCCCACAATTATTCAGGATGGGAGCAGCTTACGCGCAATTTTGATCTCGGCGTTTCCCATGCCCAGTATCCGGGAGTGTTTGAGGGCGTTCCGCCGGAAGGGGAAGGTATGAAGCTGGTAAAGCAGACCGCGGGGTATCTGTTGAAAAAGGCGCCCTGGTTTTTGCCGAAGCTTGTCTGGCAGAGTGGTATGAAATGGCTCGGCTACAGGCTGGGTAAACGCTATGAAAGGCTTCCCGGGCGGCTGGTCGTATTTTTGAGTATGCAGAAGGGTTACTGGCGGAAAACCGAAAAAGACGCGGAGTTTTCACAAAATAAACACAGGTAGCCATTATACTGTATATTATAAAATACAGGCTTTATATGCAGGTATTACAGGAAAATATCCGTAGTGGACAAGAGTACGGCATCAAAAACAAAGAGAGAAGAGGTTGGCGCGATGGGTGACGAATACAATCCGAATCCTCAGGGAGAAGAACCCAGAGAGGATGCGGGAGCGGAAAGAGACGCTTCCCGGTATCAGTATCACGGTTACTATCAGGAACAGGGAGACAGGGAAAACGGTTACAGCGGCTGGAAAAATACGGCGGATGAACCAAAGCCGGAAAAGCGCAGGAAGCATTCGGCGGGGAAGATTATCGCAGTATGTGCGCTGGCAGTCATCTTTATCTGCTGCTGTATCGGCATCAGTTTTCTGGCGGTGAACATACAGGAGCCGGATATGACTACCGAATCGGGGGCACCGGCTTTCGGACAGCCGGACGGCAGTGCGCAGCTGCCGGAAGAAGACTGGAAAGAGCCGGAAAACGGCGACGCTCCGACAGGGACACCGGTTCCGAAAAAGGACGGCGAGATCGCTTCTGCGGGAACAGTGGAGCAGGGCGTGCAAACGGTGGTGACCGATGTGACGGCAGTTGTGGAAGCTGTCATGCCCGCATGTGTGTCTATCACGAATAATTTCGTGGAAGAGGTGCAGGATTTCTGGGGGCAGACCTATTCTCAGAATGAAACAGCGAGCGGTTCGGGCATCATCATCGGAGAAAATGACACGGAGCTTTTGATCGTGACGAACAATCATGTGGTGGATGGCTCGGAGGAGCTTTATGTGCAGTTTATCGACGGCTCCAGCGTAGAGGCACAGGTAAAGGGAACCGATTCGGCTGTGGATCTTGCGGTGATAGCGGTAAAGCTTTCCGGTATCGAGCCGGATACGAAGGCTGCCATATGTGTGGCGCAGATGGGAGATTCCGATAATCTGCAGATAGGGGAGCCGGCGATCGCGATAGGCAATGCGCTCGGATACGGACAGTCCGTGACGACAGGGGTCATCAGTGCATTGAACAGAAGTCTGGAAGTGAGCGAGACGGGAGCAAGCAATGCGCTGATACAGACGGATGCGGCGATAAACCCGGGAAATTCGGGCGGAGCCCTGCTGAATATCCGGGGCGAAGTAGTAGGGATAAATTCCAACAAAATAGGCGGAGCGGCGGTAGAAGGTATGGGCTATGCGATACCGATATCCACTGCAAAACCGATCATCAGTGAGCTGATGCTGCGGGAGACAAAGGATAAGGTAAATGAGGAGGAGCGGGGATACCTCGGCATTTCCTGCATCAATGTGACCAGCGACCTGTCGGCAAACTTCAATATGCCGGAAGGGATTTTCGTGGCGGAGGTCTACGAAGGGACCGGGGCGGAGAGAGCAGGCCTTGTGCGCGGCGATATTATTACGGAGTTTGACGGCATTACTGTAAAAAATCAAAATGAGCTGACTGCCCGGATGGAATATTACAAGGTCGGGGAGACGGTGGAGATAACGATCATGCAGGGAAGCCCGAACGGCTACCAGCCCAAAAAGGTGACTGTCACTTTATCCTCTTACGATGAGTTAGAGGAGGCGAGCCGGAAAAAGCAGCTGGAGGAACAGAAAAATTCCCGGCAGAACAACCGTTTCTGGCCGTAAGAGAGCGGACGGATGTGAAAACAGGACAAGGAGGATAGAAGGTTATGGATGAAAAAGACTTACAGGGTACGAATGGTCCGGAAGGCTCCGACGATAAAAATAAAAAGGAATATGAGGACGTCTGCTTTATCTGCCGCCGTCCGGAGAGCAAGGCGGGAAAGATGTTCCACCTGCCGAACAATATATGCGTATGCGACGACTGCATGCACAAGACGATGGATGCGGTGAGCCAGTTTGACTATCAGGGGATGCTGAACAATCCGGCGATGCTTAATATGCTCAACCAGCAGTTCGATAAAAATGTTCAGATGCCCCATGTTTCAGGCGAAGCAGATGGGGAGGAAGGACAGGAGGATAAGGACGGCAGTTGTGACAGCCAGCAAGGGTTTCCGAAGATAAGTTTTATCAATCTGGGGGATTTTATGGGAGCAGACGGTATTCCCAAAAAACAGAAGCTCAAGAAAAAGAGCGGGGAAAAGAAGCCCCCTCTGGATTTAAAGTCCATTCCCGCACCGCATAAGATAAAAGAAAAGCTGGACCAGTATGTTATCGGACAGGAATATGCAAAGAAAGTCATCTCCGTGGCAGTCTATAATCATTATAAGCGCGTTGCAACGGGGACAATGGACGAGATAGAGATTGAAAAATCCAATATCCTCATGATCGGGCCGACAGGAAGCGGAAAGACGTATCTGGTGAAGACGCTGGCACGGCTCTTGGATGTGCCGCTGGCTATCGCGGACGCAACCTCATTGACGGAAGCCGGATACATCGGCGATGACATCGAGAGCGTGGTAAGCAAGCTTCTGGCGGCTGCCGATAACGATGTGGAGAGGGCGGAACAGGGCATCATCTTTATCGATGAGATAGACAAGATAGCCCGCAAGCACAATACAACGTCCCGCGACGTATCGGGCGAATCGGTACAGCAGGGAATGCTGAAGCTTCTGGAGGGCGCACAGGTGGAAGTGCCTGTGGGTGCCAACAGTAAAAATGCGATGGTTCCGCTGGCAACGGTAAATACCCAAAATATCCTGTTTATCTGCGGCGGCGCATTTCCGGATCTGGAAGAAATCATCAAGCAGCGTTTGCGTAAAAAGACATCGATTGGTTTTGATGCGGAATTAAAAGACCGATGGGACAAGGAAAAGGATATTTTATCAAAGGTATCGGTTGAGGATTTGCGTGCCTTTGGTATGATACCTGAATTTTTGGGACGTTTGCCTGTAATATGTACGTTGGAAGGTCTGAGGAGTGATATGCTTGTCAGAATATTGAAGGAGCCTAAGAATGCGATATTGAAGCAATATCAGAAGCTTCTTGAGCTGGATGAGGTAAAGCTGGAGTTTACGGACGATGCGCTGGAAGCTATCGCGGAAAAGGCGACCCAAAAGGATACGGGCGCCCGTGCGCTGCGTTCTATCATTGAAGAATTTATGTTGGATATCATGTATGAGATACCCAAGGATGATAATATCGGGCGGGTAACCATTACCGGAGATTATATCCGGGGAACGGGCGGACCGCTGATTGACATTCGTCAAAACGGGCATACGCTGGAGGAGATAGACCAGCTCAACAAAGTGTCAGACGCCGGACAGATAGAGGAGAAAACAACGGAAGCGCAGTCTGAATAGTACATGACGGAAAAAAATCTATATATGCATAAATTCCTGCATTCCATCATAAGCTTTGAGCAAATGTGCAGGGAGCGCAGTTTTAAAAGGCGCATCATCCCGAAGGAGTGGAATGGACTGCAGGGATATGATTGTTTCCGAAGATTATATGGGGATTCTTCTGGATTATCTTCCGGGAGAACAGGAGCGCAGCGGCGACTGGTATTGTTACAAGCAGATAGACGGCGCATTGGGCGTTTATTATATGGAGATTGCGAGGGCGATGCCGCTTTCACCGGCAAATTATCTGTACCGGTATATTCCGCAGCTGTACGGTCTGGGAGGATTTCCTGCGATGGGGAGCAGGGAGTTTGACGCAGGACCGCTGGAAGTTTCCGGGATATTGGCGCAGCAGCAGCCTCCGTTGGAGCTGACCGGCCGCAGCGTGGTCATGGCATTTCTGGACACCGGGATTTCATATGAAAACCCGGTGTTTCGCTTTTCAGACGGCAGCAGCCGGATACTGGCGATATGGGATCAGACCGACCAGAGCGGAACGGCGCCGGAAGGTATCGGATATGGTTCGGAATACACCCGCAAAAAAATAAACGAGGCGTTGTTTTCAGAAGATCCTTTTTCAGTCGTGCCGGAGCGGGATGAGAACGGGCACGGAACGGCGATGGCGAGCGTTGCGGCGGGGAGCCGTCTGCAGGAAGGAACGGCGTTTACCGGCGCGGCGCCGGATGCAGACATCGTAGTCGTAAAGCTCCGTCCGGCAAAGCGGTATCTGCGGGAGTTTTATCAGGTTGCGGAGGAGGTTCCCGCTTACAGTGCGGACGATATCATGTTTGCTGTGAAATATGTGCAGCAGTTTGCAGTCCCTCTGTACCGCCCTCTGGTCATCTGTCTCGGGACAGGAACGTCGCTCGGAAGCCATACGGGAGGCTCGCTTTTGTCGGAATACCTGCAGAGCATTGCGGCGCGCATATCCCATGCGGTTGTGATCGGCGGCGGGAACGAAGGAAATACGGCGGGGCATTTCCGGGCGGCGCTGAAAGAGGAGGAGACGAAGGCAGAGATACGGGTAGGGGAAAATGTGCGGGGCTTTACGGCGGAGCTTTGGGGCACGCTTCCTGCTGTATTCCGCATCAGTGTGCGCTCGCCGGGAGGCGAGCTGATACCGGAGACGGATTTCAGGCTCGGTGCGTCCGTGGATTATACGTTTGTATATGAAAAGACGAGGGTACGCATCGATTACATGATGAATGAGACAAATACGGGAAATGAGCTTATCCTGCTGCGATTTACCCTGCCTTCCCCGGGGGTGTGGACGATCAGCGTCAGGGGGCTTCGTTCTCTGTCGGGGAGCATATTCGATCTGTGGCTTTTGCCGAAGCAGTTTCTGGATGGAGAGGTGTCGTTTCTTGCCCCGGATCCGGACGTCACGCTTACGATGCCGTCCTATGCGGAGGATGCGGTGACGGTCACCTCGTATAACAGCGGGAACGGAAGCTTTTTTTACAGATCTGGCAGAGGATTTTCGAGAATGGGGAAGATAAAACCGGATCTGGCAGCTCCCGGAGTGGGCGTGAGCACGGTGAACGGGCCGTACAGCGGCGGTTCCATGGCGGCTGCGCTGACTGCCGGGGCGGTCGCGCAGATGTTTCAGTGGTGCGTTTATGAAAATAATTACAGGCGGATTTCGGGGCGCGGTATCAGGAGCTTTTTGAACCGGGGGGCGCAGAGGCAGGAGCAGGGAGAATATCCCAGCCGGCTGTGGGGCTACGGACGGTTGGACATGAGGAGGACTTTCGATGAAATTGCAGGAAACTATACGGAATAACCATAAGTTTGCAGGAATCGCTGCAGGAATCTTCCTTCTGGATGAGGGCATGAAAAATCATGTGGAGGATTCGGAAGCATTTGATGCGCCGAAACCTGTTCTGGGCGGGAAGGTCATGCTTTCCCGCTATCATAACAGAGGGGCCTTTTTGAATGCGGGTGAAAAAAAGAGCGCCCTTGTGCGCGGTATGTCCGTTGCGCTGACGGCAGCTGTGCTCCTGCTGTTTATCATTTCTCTGGGGCAGAAAGGGAACGGGCTTTTGAAGACGGGGCTGGCGTTTTTGCTGGGCGGCGCATTTTCCAATACATACGACCGGCTTTCCCGGAAATATGTGGTGGATTATATGAGCCTGCGGACCGGAGTGCAGGCGGTGGACCGGGTCGTGTTCAATTTTGCGGATATGTGTATTCTGATAGGGGCGCTTATCCTGCTATTTACATATTGAATAAGTTTGTGGTATGATAGGAAACGAATAATTACTGATTTGTTTAGGAAATCTTGGCGTGATGGATGACGATGCGCCGGGAAGGCAGAGAGAAAAGAATGGAACCGATCATAAAGATTTCAAACGTCAGCAAGACGTTTGCCGGAAAAGAGAATACGGTCGAGGCGCTGAAAAATATCAGCCTCGACATTGAAGCCGGCGATATTTACGGCATCATCGGCATGTCGGGCGCAGGTAAGAGCACGCTCGTGCGGTGCCTGAACTTTTTGGAGAGACCGACTCAGGGCACGGTCTATGTGGAAGGGCAGGATTTGTCCGCTTTGAGCGAAAAGCAGCTGCGTCAGCTCCGCACCCGCGTGGGGATGATATTTCAGAATTTTAACCTGCTGATGCAGGATACTGTGCTGGACAATGTGTGTTTCCCGATGGAAATAGCAGGGATGCCCAAAAAGCAGGCGAGGGAAAAGGCGAGGGAATATCTGCGTATCGTAGAGCTTTCGGAGAAGGAGAAGGCTTATCCGGCGCAGCTTTCCGGAGGACAGAAGCAGAGAGTGGCTATCGCGAGGGCTCTGGCGATGGACCCGAAGATACTTTTATGCGATGAGGCAACGAGTGCCCTTGACCCGACGACAACTAAATCTATCCTTGCTCTTTTAAAAGAAATCAATAAGAAATACGGCATTACGATCGTGATAATAACGCATTCCATGGAAGTAGTGCAGGAGATATGCAGTCATGTGGCAATCATCAATGCGGGGATGCTTGCAGAGAGCGGGACTGTGGAAGAGGTATTTGCTTCCCCGAAATCCCGTGCGGCAAAGAAGCTTGTATTCCAGGGAGAGCAGAAGGTTTCTCTGATGAAGAGCAGGCGCTGTATCCGCATTGTTTTTACGGAAAATTCTTCCTTTGAGCCGGTCATTGCCAATATGGTTCTGGAATGCAGGGCGAGCGTAAATATACTGATGGCGGATACGCGGGATATCGGCGGTATCGCCAGAGGGCAGATGGTGCTCCAGCTTCCTGAGGATGAAGGAACGGCGGAGAAGATGATAGCATATCTGCGCGAAAGAAATCTTACGGTGGAGGAGTTGGATGATTATGTTGAGCAGTAAAGAAATCCTGATGTTGCTGGAAGCGACGGGAACCTCCATCTACATGACGCTGGTATCTACGCTGATGGCGTATGTGATAGGGCTTCCGGTCGGCGTTTTGCTGGTGGTATGCGCTCCGGGAGGATTAAAGCCGAAAAAGGCATTATACAAGATACTGGATATCATTGTAAATATTACCCGGTCCATTCCGTTTTTGATACTGATGATACTGGCGACGCCGCTGGTGCGCCTGATAGTCGGAAAATCCTATGGTGCAAATGCAACCATTATTTCGCTGACGCTGGCGGCTGCCCCGTTTGTGGCGAGGCTTGTGGAATCCTCTCTTCTGGAGGTGGACAAGGGCGTTATCGAGGCGGCGCAGAGTATGGGCGCAGGAGTATGGCAGATCGTGACGCGGGTGCTCATTGGCGAAGCGAGGGTATCTCTGATAGTAGGTTCTACGATCGCGTTGGGAACGGTGCTGGGTTATACGGCGATGTCCGGCGCAATCGGCGGAGGCGGTCTGGGAGATATTGCGATACGGTACGGTTATTCCAGATGGGTGCCGAGCCTTCTTATCACGACGGTCGTGCTTCTCGTTATCTTGATGCAGATCATACAGGCGGTTGGAAACCGGCTTTCCAGGAAGCTGGATAAGAGACAGTCGAGCTGATCTTTTTTGTTCATGACGGCAGAGCAACTTATAGCTGACGGACAGTCTGCAAATAGGTGTTTTGTTGTATGAAATAAATGCTTCCGGTCCATCCGGAAAAGGAGGAGAACTATTATGAAGAAAAAGGTATTGGCACTGGTATGCGCTCTTGCGCTCGGCACAGGCGTGCTCGCAGGCTGCGGCGCTTCTGAGCCTGCGGCGGCAGAGACAGCGGCAGAGAGCGCAGTCGTGGAAACGGCATCAGAAAAAGCGTCAGCTGAGGAAACAAGTGATACAGCCAAAGCTGAGACAGATCCGGCAGAATCCAAAGGCACTGTGACCGTGGCTGCGACAGCAGTTCCTCATGCGGAGATTCTTGAGGCTGCGAAGCCTTTGATGGAAGCGGCAGGCTGGGATCTGGAGATCGTTGTATTTACAGATTATGTGCAGCCTAACGAGGTAGTGGAGAGCGGCGATATCGACGCCAACTATTTCCAGCATGTGAACTATCTGAACAGCTACAATGAAGAAAAGGGAACACACCTTGTAAATGTGGGCGAGATTCATTATGAGCCCCTCGGCATCTATCCCGGCAAGGAGAGCGACCTTACGGCAATTTCCGATGGCGCAGAGATAGCGGTTCCCAACGATACGACAAACTGTGCGAGAGCACTTCTTTTGCTGGAGGCACAGGGATTGATAAAGCTGGATCCTGAAGCAGGCATCACGGCGACAGAGATTGACATCATCGAGAACCCTCATAACATCAAGATCGTTCCTCTGGCAGCAGAGCAGGTGGCACGTACCCTTCCGGATGTTGCGTTTGGCGTGGTAAACGGTAACTATGCGCTGGAAGCAGGGCTGTCCACAGAGGATGCGGTAGCAATCGAGTCGGCTGATTCCGAGGCGGTTCAGGAATATGTGAACGTGATCGCGGTTAAAGAAGGCAATGAGGAGAACGAGGGCGTTAAAGCTCTTGTAGATGTGCTGAAGTCTGACGAGATCAAAACCTTTATCAACGATACCTACAAAGGCAGCGTAGTTCCTTACGAAGGATAAGCTGCGGATGAAAAAGGGCTTTTGCGGATGCCGCAAAAGCTCTTTTTGGACAGGTGGAGGGAGTAATTTATGGCAAAGAGATTTTGGGGATGGCTCGACAGGTGGTGGTTTGTGCTCCTGACAGCAGGGTGCATCGGCACATTTGCGCTCACATTTCTGTTTTTCGGTGAGGAAAGCTATCTGACAGTGCAGGATAATCTGGATCTGTTCGTGGCGCATTTTCAGGTGATGAGCCACTCGGATACCTGGTTTGCACAAGGGGCACAGGTGCCGATGCTGGGCGGCATCAGCAGGGATTGCCTGAGCGGGGAATGGAATCTTTATAATATCCTGTTTGCTTTTCTTCCGGTTTTTCCGGCGTATATGACCGGATACTTTTTGAAGATAGGGATTGGTATGGGTTCGTTTGTGCTGCTTGCAAAGGATATTTATAAAGAAGACTTTGCGAAGTATCGCGGGATAGCGTGGGCAGCGGGGCTCTGCTACGGAATACTGCCATTGTTTCCGGCATACGGAATTGCATTTGCGTCTGTTCCGCTTGCGGTTTTGATATTGCGGAAAATATATTTCGGAGAAGGAAAACTGTGGTATACCGCACTGTTCGGATATCCGTTTTTATCATATTTTTCTTATTTTGGATTTTTTATACTCGCGTATCTGGTGTGTGCGGTGGTCATCTTATCTGTCAGAGATAAAAAAATTTGCGGACGGCTTTTTGGCGCGCTGTTTGTTCTGGCGGCGGGGTATGTCTGTTTTGAATACAGGCTGTTCGGGCAGATGCTGTTTTCGGACGTTCCGACGATACGGGAAACGATGGTGGAGAGCAATCTGGGATTTTCAGAAATTTTAAAGGAAATATGGGGTGCGTTTGTCCAGCCTGTATTCCATGCGGCTTCTGATCATGCGTATTTTGTGCTTCCGGTGTGTGCGGCAATGCTCATCTGGCAGGCAATTCTGGCAGTAAAAAGGCGAAAGGCTATGATGCAGCATAATACACCGATCGGCGCTCAGAATGCTGCGGAAGCGGGAAGCTTCGGAAAAAGCGCACTTTTGTGGACAATTTTATTTATCATATTTAACTGCATCATATACGGTATCTATTTCTGGGGCGGGTTCAGGCGGCTGTTTGAAACGATCGTGCCTCCGCTGAAGGGATTCCAGTTTAACCGGACGGTATTTTTCAATCCGTTTTTATGGTATGCGGCATTTTTTCTGGCGCTGAAATTTTTGTATGACAGGGGAAGAGTATTTTGGAGACGTGCCGCTAATCTGTTGGCATGCATCGGCGTTGCGGTCATCGTAATGACGCCGGCGGTCTATAATGAATTTTATTATACGGCATATCATCAGTTGTATCGGGCGGTAAAACATACGAACGTGAACATGCTGAATTTCCGGGAATATTTCAGTACGGACCTGATGGAGCAGATAAAAGCGGATATCGGTTATGACGGGGAATACAGCGCCGGGTACGGCCTGAATCCGGCAGTTCTTGAATACAGCGGTATCTCTACGTTGGATGGTTATCTGGGCTTTTATCCGCAGAGCTATAAGGAAGAGTTTACAAAGCTTATTCTGCCGTCCTATGAGCGCGTGCCGGAATGGCAGACTTATTACGGGGAATGGGGCGCACGTGCCTACCTGTATGCGGGCAGCGGGGAAAGTATCTATAATCCTTATCGGAATCAGCTGCTGGAGGACAGGCATTTGTATCTGGACAGCGAACAGTTTGTAAAAATGGGCGGAAAATATTTATTCTCCCGATATGAGCTGGATAATGCGGAAGAGCTGGGATTTTTCCTGCGCGGTATATATTCGGATGATGATTCGCCCTATACGGTCTACTTATACGAAATTTGACAAGAAATACGGAAAATGATATACTGAAGAGACGTTGATTCATCCAGCGTTTCATACAGCTGAAAATATTTTGTCCATAGATAAAGATAAGGGGGACATGAAAATGCCTATCAGAATCGAGAATTTTGCCGGAAAATTCGGCTGGAATGCGAGAAAATACTTTCCCAGGCTTGCATCTGCAAGTTATTTGAAGTTTCAGTTTTTAACAAGGGGGAAGGTTCAGCAGGATTATATTGATTACTTTTTGAATGCGCCGGAGGTTCCGCATCCTCATGTGGTAAATCTGGAGACTATCAATCGATGCAATTCTACCTGTGAGTTTTGTACCGCGAACAAAAATGCGGAGAAGCGTCCTTACGCACGGATGAGCGAGGAGCTTTACTACAGTATCATCGACCAGTTGAAGGAATGGGATTACAAGGGACATCTGACCCTGTACGGAAATAACGAGCCGTGGCTGGATACCCGTATTGTGGAGTTCCATAAGTACGCGCGCAAACAGCTTCCGGACTGTTTTATCTTTATGTCTACGAACGGACTGATTCTGGATATCGACAAGGTAAAGTCCATCATTCCTTATGTGAACCAGCTTATTATCAACAATTACTGTCTGGATATGAAGCTGCATGACAATATCAAGGAGATTTATGATTATGTGCAGGCACATCCCGAAGAGTTCAAGGATGTGGATATCCTTATCCAGATGCGTTATCTGAAGGAAGTGCTGACAAACCGCGCGGGCAGCTCGCCGAACAAAAAGGCAACCGAGAAGATCATCAAGGAAACATGTCTGATGCCTTTTACGGATATGTGGATCACGCCCAACGGAAAGCTTGGTATTTGCTGCTGCGATAACTTTGAGGTGACGGATTTTGGTAACTTAAATGAGATTTCCTTAAAGGATGCGTGGAACAGCCCGCTGTACAAGCAGCTGCGTATGAAAGTAAAGGATGGCAGACAGAACTGGGATTTCTGTAAGCATTGTGACTTTATCGACACGAAGCTGCGTACCGATATTGCAAAGGAAGCGATGAAGAAAGCCGGTTACGGAAAGTATACAAAGTAAGACGGTATCGCAGAAGGTATACTGACGCGTTTCGCGGATATACTGACAAAATAAAAACGCACAGAACAGTTTTTTAAACTGGGCTGTGCGTTTTTTGCAGTGCGCCTGGCGCGGAGTGTGCGCCGTAGTGCACACTTTTTACGCTTTTGCTTCGTGATATTCTTTTTCCGTGTTGACGTTCCAGATATTGGAGCGGTCTGAAATGCCATTTAAGATATTGTGCACAGCCTCGAAAGAGGTGCACATGGAGTGGTCGATATTATTGTAGCGGTGCTGGCCGTTTCTTCCGACGCAATAAAGGTTTTCGATGGTATTGAGCCATGCGATAAGAGTGTCGATATCGGAATAGGTATCAAAATAAGCAGGATAAGCTTTTTTAACAGATTCCGAATGAGTATCTATCACGTCCTCGGCGCGGTCTATAAGCCCCATCTTGACCATTTCGGAAACGCCAAGCTTTGAAAAATCTTCGTCGCTCATTTCCCAGAGTTCATCGCCTTCGGTACAGAAATACTCAAGTCCTATCCAGACAGTGTGCTCCAAATCCACAACCATGTAAGGAGACCAGTTGTTGTATACCTGGAAACGTCCCAGCTTTACGGTGCGGTCATGGACATATACCCAGTTGTCCGGAATGATATTTCCTATAGTTTTCATTTTGGTCTTGTTTTTTAAGTTGATCTTCGGAACGAGCACGCCCAGCGTCCGGTAATCGCGGTAAGGCAGTCCGGCAGCGATGGAAGCTTCCTTTGCAGGAACATCGTTCATACCGCCGACAAGATCCTTTAAGGGCATGGAGGAGATAAAGAGATCTGCTTCTGCCTTGATCTGCTTTCCGTCATGCTCATAGGTCAGAGAAGTAATCTTGTCGCCGTCTTTTTCAAAAGAAACGACGCGGCAGTTTTTCAGGATGTGACCGCCGAGCTTTTCAATTTCGGAGGCAGTCACGTCCCAGAGCTCGCCGGGACCTAATTTAGGATAGCTGAACGATTCTATCAGGGAAGTCTCTACATGGCGGTTCTCCTTGTTCGGGAGGAGTTTTCCGAACATATCCTTGATAATGGCAAAGACTGAAAGTCCTTTTGCACGCTGTGCGCCCCAGCTGGGATCTATCTCGCTGGGATGGCGTCCCCAGAGGTTTTCGGTATAGTGTTCGAAAAACATGGAGTAGAGTTTTTTGCCAAAACGGTTGATATAGAAATCCTCGAGGGATTTTTCTTCACGTTTGTGGATGACGGAACAGAGGTAGCTGCATACGGCAACGATGTCGGTCCACAGTCCCATATTTGCGAAGGTTTCCCATTTTAAGCTGATAGGATAATCAAAAAACTTCTTATCATAGTAGATACGGGAAACGCGGTTTCGTTTAAGCATTACACGGTCTTCCTTTTCGGGGTCGGGACCATTGTCAGCCCAGGGCATCGTGCGGTCGAGCTGGATATCGTCCCACGCGGGCTTTCCCTGCATGGGCAGCATCTTCTCCCACCATTCATTGACCTCGGGGACCTTGGAAAAGAAGCGGTGTCCGCCCATGTCCATCCGGTTTCCTTTATAATTGACAGTTTTGGAAATGCCGCCCATATAGGAGCTTTCCTCAAAAACGGTAACTTCATATTCATCTGACTGCTTTAAGAGCTCATAGGCAGCGGTAAGACCTGCAGGGCCTGCGCCGATAATAAACGCTTTTTTCATGAAAAAAATTCCTTTCCGTATCTGAAGTGAATCTCGCAGTCCTGTGCAGGGGGCTGCCGGCAATTGAATTTAGCCATACTTTTCTTATTTTAGCATATCATACCCTCAGTTGACAAGGGGATACGTGTTGATGTCCCTGGATGACTCGTAAAAACGATATAAAAGTGTAAAAATGCGTATAAAAACGGGAAAATATACACTATAAGATAATTTTATAATGAAAATAGTTCAATAATAGTTACTTTAAAAATACGAGCTATATGACTATAATAGGAGACGTGACTAAAATTGCGAGACAATTTTTCACGGGAGGGATAAAGATGAGTTGTATATGGATATCTGCACAGGAATGCAGCAGAAGCGAACTTCTCCGGCTTACGGAGCTGGTAAGACAGGACAGTGGCCTAAAGGTTATCGTGTCGAACAAGCCGCCGTATCCGGGCGGATGTCAGGAGACGTCCGGCAACGAAAATTCCGATTTGCTGATACGGCTGGGTGTCAGGGCGAATTTGAAAGGATTTGCCTATTTGAAAACAGCTGTAAAGATATGCAGGAAGGACAGGGGAGAGCTGGACGGGATAACGAAAAGGCTTTATCCGTCTATTGCAAAAATATACGGAACGTCCGCAGATAAAGTGGAGCAGTCTATCAGACATGCAATCAGGACATCGTGGGACAAAGGCGGGAATGAAGAACAGAGACATGTTTTCGGATATTGCTGCGGAGAAGGAAAAAGACCGACGAATGCGGAATTCATCGGTCATGTGGCAGACCATCTGGATCAGATGGAGAAAATGTTGTTTAGCTGAGGCTTAGCCCTGATCTGGAGGAAGCAGCATTTCAACAAGGCAGCGGGCCGCAGCGCCGAGAGGGCGGGCAGGGTCGCGCACGAGGCAGATATGCCGCTGAGGGATTTCTTCCTTTAGAGGAATGGGGCACACGCGCTTTTCGGCAAGCGCCTGAGCCGCCATTTCTTCGGGCATAAAGGCGAGACCGAGGTTGTGTGTTGCGACCGGGAGTAAGAGGTCGGCGCTGGCCAGTTCAATGTCATAGTGAAGTGTCAGCCCATGCTCTGCGAAAAAGTCTTCGTAGAACTGGTGGGACATAGTGGCGTTGGGGAGTCCGGCGAGAGGATATTTTTTCAGCGCCTTTAAGGAGTTTTTATGGTGGCAGAGCCCGAAAAATCTGGGACCGCCGACAAGAATAGTCCTGACTGGGCGCAGATGCACCGCTATATATGGTTTTTCAATCTGAAATGGAGTAGGGACGACGGCAATATCCGTACGTCCCTCTTTTAGATTGGAAAGAACCTGTGTGGTTACGCCGTTGCTGATGCGGAGTTTGACATCGGGATATTCTTTCTGATACAGGGCAAGCTTATCTAAAAGAAGGCAGTGAAGCGCTGTTTCCGTAGCACCGACGCTGACAGAGCCGCCATGGAGACCGAGGGACATATTCAGTTCTTCCTCTCCCCGGAGGATACGCTCATAGGCGGGAGCAACATAATGGTAGAGAGTTTCGCCCTCGGGAGTCAGAGTGACGCCGCGGCGGGACCGGATGAAAAGCCGGCAGCCAAGTTCGCTTTCCAGATTCTGCATGCTTCGTGTGACAGAGGGCTGGCTGGAGAGCAGGACAGAGGCGGCGCGGGTAAAGTTTTTGTACTTGGCGACATAATAAAAAATGCGGTAATAATCGAAACTGGCGGGCAAAAAAATGCCTCCTTTCTGAAAAAATGGGCAAAGGATTAATTCTATGATACGATTTTGATATAATACGCATATCAGATTTATATTTTTAAATGGAATGTAAATCTAGTATAATACGCCCGGAGCGAATTGAAAAGCATAAGTTTGAAGAAAAGGAGGCATGTGAGTATGGAGCAGTCCATAGAAGAGGTATTAAACCGGCTCGTGGCTGTGGAAGATGCCGCCCAGCAGATGCAGGACGCGGGGGGGGGGCAGAAAAAAGAGCTTGCCGCTCGGACGGAAGAGAAGAAAAAAGCGTTTGACGGCATGCTGGAGCAGGAGACTGCCGACAGGACCAGGGCGCTCAGGGAGCGCATGGAGCAGGAAAAGGCGCGGGAGCTGGAGGCGCTGCGTGAGCAGACGGAAAAACAGCTTTTGCAGATTCAGCATAAGTATGACACCGAGCATGATAAAATCTCGGATGAAATTTTGCAATCCATGATAAGGACGTGAGCAGATGAGTTTATTTCGTTACAGCGGCCTGACGACCAAGGTAAGGGCAATGAGCGGGAAGCTTTTGACAAAGGGGGACTTTGACCAGATAAGCAATCTGCAAAGCGTGCCTGAGGTGATCGGCTGGCTGAAAAAGAAACCGTCCTACGCGGCAGTTCTGGGAAATGAAAATGAGAACGACCTGCACCGGGGGCAGGCGGAAGGAATAATACGGCGTTCCTTCTATGCGGATTTTTCCAAGCTGTACAGATTTTCCAATCTGGAACAGAGGGCGTTTCTGGATGCCTACTTTCAGCGTTATGAGATTATCTGTCTGAAAAACATTGTCCGCGCCATCATGGGAAAGGAAGAAAAGGAGGCGGATACTTCCGATCTGGAGGTGTTTGACAGACATTCATCTTTTTCTTTGCAGCAGACAGCCGCGGCTGAGACGATGGACGCCCTGACGGCGGCGCTGACGGGAACGGTATATGCGGATGTGCTGCGGAATGTAGGCGGAAGCGGCAGGGCGACATTGTTTGACTATGAGTTCGCGCTGGACATGTTTTACTTTAAAAATCTGTGGAAACGTGTCCGCAGAGAACTGAAAAAGGAAGACAGGGAGGCGGTCATCCAGTCTGTAGGGACGCAGATAGATACGCTTAATCTGGAATGGATATACCGTGCGAAACGCTATTACCGGATGGATGCGGCGCAGGTGTATGCGCTCATCATCCCGGTGCATTACCGCCTGAAGCTGGAGGAAGTCAAACGGATGGCGGAAGCTGAGAGCATAGAAGAAATGCTTGCCTGCGTAGGGACGACAAAGTACGGAAAATATTTTCAGGATATAGGATCGATCGATCTTGAACGAGTGGGGACAAACATCCAGGAGGCGGTGCACAGGGCACTGATGGGGCATAACCCTTATTCGGCGGCATGCCTGGAGGTGTACTTATATAAGAAGGAACAGGAAGTACACCGCATAATCACCGCGATGGAGTGTGTCAGATACGGTCTGCCGGCTGAAAAAATCAGAGAATATCTGGCGTAAAGGAAGGTGTGGTAATTGATTGAAAAAATGAAATTTGTAAGCGTTATCGGGCGTAAGGAACAGCTTGATACCGTGACGGAAAAGTATCTTGGCCGGTATGAGATACAGTTGGAGAACGCAGTAGGGGTGCTGAAAAACCTCAATAACCTCACGCCCGGCGTGGAGGTAAACCCCTATCGGGAGCCTGCGGCGAAGGCTGCAGAGATTGCGGCACATTACGGAAGCGACGCGTCGGGACTGACCCGCATGGATGCGGAAAAAGCCGTAGATTTAGTGGTATGGGCGCGGGAGAAGATACAGGAGTCGGACAAAAAGACGGACGGCCTGCAGAATGAGCTGAAAAAGAAAATGGAGCTTCTTGCGGGGATAGCTCCGTATCAGGAGCTTCACTTCGATATTTCCAGAATACTGCATTTCAAGGAGGTGCGTTTCCGGTTCGGACGGCTGCCTGTGGCTTATTATGAAAGGTTAAAGACCTATGCCTACGACGACATGTGTACGATATTCGAAAAGTGCCGTCAGGATGAAAATTATGTCTGGGGCATTTATTTTGTTCCGGCAGCGGAAGCAAAAAAGGTGGATGCCATCTATTCCTCTCTGCATTTTGAGCGGATTTTTGTGGAGGATGCTTATGAAGGAACAGTGGACGAGGCGTGCGAGAGGCTGAGAAAAGAGATTCGTGAGCTGGAAGATGCGGTCGCCGGTGAAGAGGCTGTTTTAAAAAGTGAGCTTGCGTCAAAAAGCGCAGAGCTGTCCTGTGCGGCGAAATCTCTGGCTTATGCGGCGAAGATGTTCGACGTCAGAAAGCTGGCAGCATTTACAAAAGCTAAGAACGAAACGTTTTTCATCCTGTGCGGATGGATGGCCGGAAACGAGGCGAACAGTCTGAAAAAAGAGCTGGAAAACGATCCGTCGATTTTCTGTACATTGGAGGAAAACCCGGACAGGCGCGTGATGGTTCCTCCGACCCGCTTGAAAAACCCGGCGCTCATCCGTCCCTTCGAGATGTTCATCAGGATGTATGGACTGCCGAACTATCAGGAATTTGACCCGACGCTGTTTGTGGCGATCACCTATTCGGTCATATTCGGAGCGATGTTCGGAGATGTGGGACAGGGACTGGTGCTGTTTATCGGAGGCCTGCTTTTATACTTCTTAAAAAAGATGGATCTGGCAGCAATTATCGCGAGCTGCGGATTTTTCTCGACGATATTCGGATTTTTATACGGAAGTATATTCGGCTTCGAGCATATCCTTCCGGCGCTGTGGCTGCATCCGGCTGAGGCGATGACGAACCTGCCGTTTATCGGTACGCTTAATACGGTATTCATCGTAACGATCGCGCTCGGCATGGGCCTGATACTTTTGACGATGGTATTCCATATTATAAATGCGGTCAAGGCAAAAAAGATGGGCGAGGCGCTGTTTGATACGAACGGAGTAGCGGGCATGGTGTTTTACGGAGCGGTCGTTTTGGTCGTTGTGCTGTTTATGACGGGCAACACCCTTCCGGCTGCGGTGGCGCTCATCATCCTGTTTGTGTTGCCCCTGCTTGTCATTGCATGCAAGGAGCCTTTAACCGCACTTCTGGAAAAGAAGAAGCACACGGAGGAATCGGGCGTCGGGATGTTCATTGTGCAGGCGTTTTTCGAACTTTTTGAAGTGTGTCTGAGCTATTTTTCCAATACGCTTTCATTTGTGCGTATCGGTGCGTTTGCAGTCAGCCACGCTGCGATGATGCAGGTGGTGATGATGCTTGCGGGCGCGGAAAACGGGGCATCCCCGAACTGGGCTATCGTGGTCATCGGCAACCTTGTGGTCATGGGCATGGAAGGCCTGATAGTCGGTATTCAGGTACTGCGTCTTCAGTATTATGAATTTTTCAGCCGTTTCTACAAAGGGGACGGAAGAGAATTTAAACCTTATTTTACAAAGGAAGAAAACATTTAAGGAGGTCATTTATCATGGCAAAAATTTTATTATTCGCAGCATTTGCTGCCTGCATCATCGTTCCGTTCCGTGTATTCGTAAAAGGGGAGCAGACAAAGAAGAGATATAAATCCACGCTGGCGTTAAACGGCGTGATGTTTTTCGGGCTGATGTTATTTACAGGCTTCATGATGTTTTCAGGTAATGCGTCCGCAGCAGAGACCGCAGAGGCAACTGCTGCGGCAGCAACCGGATTGTCCACAGGTCTTGGCTATCTGGCAGCAGGTCTGTCCATCGGTCTTTCCTGCGTGGGCGGCGGTATCGCCGTAGCCAGTGCAGCCAGCGCGGCGTTGGGCGCTATCAGCGAGGATTCTTCCATCCTTGGTAAGTCCCTGATCTTCGTAGGTCTTGCCGAAGGTGTCTGCCTGTACGGTCTTATCATTGCATTCATGATCCTGGGTAAGCTTTGATGAAAATGTATCTCATCAGCGACAACATTGACACGCTGACCGGCATGCGGCTGGCAGGCGTGGAGGGCGCGGTGGTCCACGAGAAAGAGGAGCTGAAGGCAGAAATCGACAAGGTGCTTGCCGATAAGGAGATCGGTATCCTGCTTTTGACGGAAAAATTCGGGAAGGAATTCCCGGACATCATCGACCACATCAGGTTGGAGCGGAAATTACCACTCATCGTAGAAATTCCCGACCGGCACGGCACAGGCCGTGCCCCGGATTTTATTACATCTTATGTGAATGAGGCGATAGGGATAAACATCTGACCGACGGGGCTGCCGGCGGTTGGAATTTCCGGAGGATTTATATGACGATAGACGAAAAGCTGCAGCATTTTATGGACGTGACCACACAGAGGGTTAACGCGGAAAATGCAAAACAGATAGAAGATTATAAAAAAGGGCTGGACAAGGTATATGAAAGCTACTGCGAGACAGCCCGCCGCAAGTCTGAGCTTTCCTTAAAACTGAAAGAGGAGAGCCTGGAAAAGCAAAAGAATGCCGACCTTGCAGAAAAGCAGATGGAGATACGGGAAAAGACCGGAAAGCTCCTGCGCGAGCTGGATGAAAAGCTTTACTCCGAGGTAAAGGGAAAGCTGGAACGTTTTATGGCGACAGGAGATTATGAAAGATATCTGGTCGCACAGGTGAAAAAAATCCTTGAGTTTGCAGACGGTGACGATGTGGTGATATATATCGACCCTGAAGACATCGCCCGTAAAGGGGCGGTTTCTGCAGGAGCGAATACGGCGCTGACTGTGAGTGAATACAGCTTCGGCGGCGGTGTGCGCGCGGTCATTGAAAAGCGCGGTATCCTGATAGACCAGTCCTTTAACACCAGGTTAAAAGAAGCCTTTGAAGGAAAGGAGGCGAGCCAGAGATGGAAAAGTCTTTAAAAATATACGGCATTAACGGCCCGCTCGTAACCGTAAAGGGCAGGACTGATCTGAAAATGAGCGAAATGGTATATGTGGGCAGCGAAAAGCTGGTAGGCGAGGTAATTCGTCTTTCTCCCGAACTTGCGACCATTCAGGTATTCGAAGAGACGTCAGGCTTAAAGCCCGGAGAGCTTTTGTACCCTACAGGTGCAACTCTTTCGGTAACGCTGGCGCCGGGCATTGTTTCGAACATTTTTGACGGTATTGAGCGTCCGCTGGCGGAGATAGAGAAAAAATCCGGTAAATATATTGACAGGGGATTTTCCATGGATTCCCTTGATACACAGAAGAAATGGCAGACTAAAATGTGCGTAAAGCCGGGCGAACGGGTGAGCGGAGGAACGATCATCGCGGAAGTGCCCGAGACTCCTGCTATTACGCATAAAGTCATGATACCGCCCGATATGGAGGGTATCGTGGAAACAGTCGTGCCCGATGGCGAATACACGATAAACGACACACTCGTGACGCTGATGAAACCCGATGACAACGTGGTCAGCCTGACGATGACTCAGAAGTGGCCCATCCGCGTGCCCAGACCTAATGCAAAACGCTATCCGGCATCCCGGCCGCTCGTGACAGGGCAGCGTATTCTGGATACGCTGTTCCCTATTGCAAAGGGTGGAACGGCTGCTATTCCCGGAGGCTTTGGTACCGGTAAGACGATGACGCAGCATGCAATCGCAAAATGGTCTGATGCGGACCTTATCGTTTACATCGGCTGCGGCGAGCGCGGCAATGAGATGACGGAAGTACTGGAGGATTTCTCCAAGCTGATAGATCCTAAATCAGGCAATCCGATGATGGACAGGACCGTGCTCATTGCGAATACCTCCAACATGCCCGTGGCGGCGCGTGAGGCGAGCATTTACACAGGTCTGACACTGGCAGAGTATTACCGCGACATGGGTTATCATGTGGCTATCATGGCGGATTCTACCTCCCGCTGGGCGGAGGCGCTGCGCGAGTTGTCCGGTCGTTTGGAGGAAATGCCTGCAGAGGAAGGCTTTCCGGCATATCTGGCGAGCCGCCTTTCCGCATTCTATGAGAGAGCCGGCATGGTGGAAAACTTAAACGGGACAGAGGGGAGCGTGACCATCATCGGTGCGGTATCCCCGCAGGGCGGCGATTTTTCGGAGCCGGTTACTCAGAATACGAAGCGTTTTGTGCGCTGCTTCTGGGGACTGGACAAGAGTCTTGCCTATGCGAGACATTTCCCGGCAATCAACTGGCTGACCAGCTACAGCGAATACCTGCCTGATCTGGCAAGCTGGTATGCGGACAATGTGGGAGCGGAGTTTATCGACGACAGAAACCAGCTTGTGGCGATATTAAATCAGGAAAGCAGCCTGATGGAGATAGTAAAGCTGATAGGAAGCGATGTCCTGCCCGACGATCAGAAGCTGACGCTGGAGATAGCGAGAGTGATACGGCTCGGATTTTTACAGCAGAATGCCTTCCATCCGCAGGATACGTCCGTACCTCTTGCAAAACAGCAGAAGATGATGGAAACGATACTGTATCTGTATGAGAAATCAAAGGCGCTTGTGGCGATCGGCATGCCGGTATCTGTCCTGAGAGAGGATAAGATATTTGACCGCGTCATTTCCATTAAGTATGATGTGGAAAATGACCGGCTGGATAAATTTGACGATTACAAAAAGGCGATCGACAAGTTCTATGACGACGTGATCGCCCGCAACGCATAACAGGCGGAGGTAAAAAATGGCAATAGAGTATTTAGGCTTGAACAGTGTCAACGGTCCCTTCGTTGTTTTGGAGGGCGTAAAGGGCGCTGCTTATGACGAGATCGTGGAGATCGTGGCGGACGGCAAAGAAAAGAAGCTGGGCCGTATCGTGGAGATAAACGAGGATAAGGCGGTCGTGCAGGTGTTTGAAGGGACGGACAACCTTTCCCTGAAAAATACGCACACCCGTCTGACAGGGCATCCGATGGAGATAGGTCTGACGGACCAGCTGCTCGGCAGGACATTCAACGGTATCGGCGAGCCGATAGACAATCTGGGCGAGGTGACGGCGGAAACGTACGCTGATGTAAACGGAAAACCTTTAAATCCGGTTTCCCGAGAATATCCCCGTAACTATATCCGTACCGGTATCTCTGCGATAGACGGTCTGACAACACTGATACGCGGGCAGAAGCTCCCGATCTTTTCAGGAAACGGACTGCCTCACGACCAGCTGGCGGCGCAGATCGTGCGTCAGGCGTCTCTGGGCGAAGACTCTGACGAAAAATTCGCCATCGTATTTGCGGCGATGGGCGTAAAGTATGATGTTGCGGAATATTTCCGCCATACGTTTGCAGAGAGCGGCGTTTCCGACCATGTGGCGATGTTTTTAAATCTGGCGAACGACCCGGTGGTAGAGCGTCTCATCACCCCGAAGGTGGCGCTGACTGTTGCGGAGTATCTTGCGTTTGAAAAGCATATGCACATTCTGGTCATCCTGACGGACATGACCTCCTTTGCGGAGGCGATGCGCGAGGTTTCTTCCAGCAAGGGCGAGATTCCCTCCAGAAAGGGATATCCGGGCTATCTGTATTCGGAACTTGCGACGCTCTATGAGCGCGCGGGCATCGTGGAGGGCATCAACGGCTCTGTGACCCAGATTCCGATACTGACGATGCCGAATGACGATATCACGCATCCCATCCCCGACCTGACAGGCTACATCACGGAAGGACAGATAGTTCTGGACAGAACGCTGCACGGACAGGGAGTGTATCCGCCTATCAACGTGCTGCCGAGCCTGTCCCGTCTGATGAAGGACGGTATCGGCGAAGGCTATACGAGGGCGGACCATCAGGCGGTGGCAAACCAGCTGTTTTCCTCCTATGCAAAGGTAGGGGACGCAAGGGCGCTGGCGAGCGTTATCGGCGAGGACGAGCTTTCCGAGCTGGATAAAAAATATCTGGCGTTCGGCAAGATGTTCGAGAAATATTTTGTCGGTCAGAGGGAAGAAGAAAACCGTACTATCATAGATACGCTCGAGATAGGCTGGAGCCTTCTTCGGATGCTGCCGAGAGAGGAACTGGACCGCGTGGATACGAAGATACTGGACGAGTATTATGACCAGGAAGGGCGTCGCTTAGAATAAACAGTTTCAATTTTCCGAAAAGGAGATATGCATGAATACAAACGCATTTCCGACAAAGGGAAACCTGATGCTGGCAAAGAGCTCTCTGGAGCTTGCAAAGCAGGGCTATGAGCTGATGGACAAAAAGCGGAATATTCTGGTGCGCGAGCTGATGAACCTCATCGAGGAAGCAAAAACGATACAGTCGGAGATAGATTCGACTTTTACAGAGGCGTATCAGGCGCTGCAGCAGGCGAACATCGAAGTCGGGATACACTATGTTCAGGAGATAGCGCAGGCTATCCCGGCGGAAGAGACCGTCCGTGTGAAAACACGCAGCATCATGGGCACTGAAATTCCGCTGGTGAGCTGTGAGGAGGATAAGAGCATCCCCTATTACGGCTTTTACAATTCCAGCGCGGCAGTGGACCTGGCGCGGGAGCGCTTTTTAAAGGTAAAAGAGCTTACCGTCCGATTGTCTATGGTAGAAAATTCCGCTTACCGTCTTGCTATGAATATCCGCAAGACCCAGAAGCGTGCCAACGCGCTGAAAAACATCACGATACCGACCTACACCGTTCTGGTGCGCGACATCAGCAACGCGCTGGAGGAAAAGGAACGCGAGGAGTTCACGCGGCTGAAGGTGATAAAAAGGAATATGAATAAATGAGCAGAAATCCGGGAAAGAACAAATTTATGTTTTTTCCCGGATTTTTTCTTTGCAAGCAGGTGCGGGCACTGCGGAAGCTGTGATATAATTTAGAAAATAAAACAGGCGGTAGGATTTGCAAAGCAGCTCATACCATATCCTGCCGGGAGATAGAAAAGCTGATGCGGCTGGATGTGTACCTTGTCTTAAAACTAAGAAACGGCGTCTGTCTGCCTGTATGGAAGACTGGATTTCAGAAAGGCGGGTGGGAGGATGCAGTTGCCGCCATACGCGTCTGTTCAAAATCACGCGCGCTAAAAGCGGAAAGTCAAAAAGAATAGGGCTTGCCCTTAAAACCTCCCTATGGTATAATATTCGCAGCGGGCAATGATAAAAAATTAACAATTAGAAAAAGAGAGCCCGAATACAAGGCATTTTCAATTGAATGGAGGAAAAGACATGGCTAAGAAAATTGTTTTAGCAGGCGCTTGCCGTACAGCGATCGGCGTAATGGGCGGAACACTGAGCACGACTCCGGCAACGGACCTGGGCGCTATCGTTATCAAAGAAGCACTGAACAGGGCAGGCGTTCCCTCTGATCAGGTAGATCAGGTTTACATGGGCTGCGTTATCCAGGCAGGTCAGGGACAGAACGTTGCGCGTCAGGCTTCCATCAAGGCAGGTCTTCCGATCGAGACTCCTGCAGTTACCATCAACGTTGTATGCGGTTCCGGTCTGAACTGTGTAAACATGGCTGCAGAGATGATCGCAGCAGGCGACGCTGATATCGTTGTAGCAGGCGGTATGGAAAACATGTCTATGGCTCCTTACGCAGTGATGCAGGGCCGTTACGGCTACAGAATGAACGATGGCAAGCTGGTAGATACCATGGTTCATGATGCCCTGTGGGATGCGTTCAATGATTATCATATGGGTATCACAGCAGAGAACATCTGCGAGAAGTGGGGCCTGACAAGAGAAGAGCTGGATGCTTTTGCTGCAAAGTCCCAGCAGAAGGCTGTTGCTGCTCAGGAAGCAGGCGCGTTCGACAAGGAAATCGTTCCTGTAGAAGTTAAGAAGAAAAAAGAGACAATCGTTTTCAATAAGGATGAAGGTCCCCGCCCCGGCACGACAGCTGAGAGCATCGCGAAGCTTCGTCCTGCATTCAAGAAAGACGGCATCGTAACAGCCGGCAACTCTTCAGGTATCAACGACGGCGCTGCAGCAGTTGTTGTTATGAGTGAAGAGAAGGCAAAAGAGCTGGGCGTTAAGCCTATGGCTACATGGGTAGCAGGTGCTCTGGCAGGTGTTGCTCCTGAGATCATGGGTATCGGCCCTGTTGCTGCAACCCGTAAGGTTATGGACAGAACCGGCATGAAGATCGAAGACTTCGATGTTATCGAGGCAAACGAGGCTTTCGCTGCTCAGTCCGTAGCAGTTCAGAAGGAGCTTGGCTTTACAGATGAGCAGCTGAATCCTAACGGCGGCGCAGTTGCCCTGGGTCATCCGGTAGGCGCATCAGGCTGCCGTATCCTGGTAACCCTGCTGCATGAGATGGAAGCAAAAGACCTGAAGAAGGGTCTGGCTACTCTGTGCATCGGCGGTGGCATGGGCTGTGCTACAATCGTAGAAAGAGACTAAGGGATATCTCCCTTATATTCGGAGAATGCCTCCTTTTCAGGGACATTCTCCGCGTCATGTAAAAAAACAAGCAGGAGGAAGACAATGGAATTCGTATTGTATGAACAGAAAGGTCAGTATGCGATCATCACAATCAATCGTGAAAGAGCGCTGAACGCCCTTAATTCCACCGTTCTTGACGAGTTAAACGAGACTCTGGACAATGTAAACCTTGACGAGGTAAGATGCCTGATACTGACCGGTGCAGGACAGAAATCCTTCGTTGCAGGTGCAGATATCGGTGAGATGAGCACCCTGACAAAAGCGGAAGGCGAAGCTTTCGGCAAGAAGGGCAACGATGTATTCCGCAAGCTGGAGACTTTCCCGATACCCGTAATCGCAGCAATCAACGGCTTTGCTCTTGGCGGCGGCTGTGAGATATCCATGAGCTGCGATATCCGTATCTGTTCCGAGAATGCTGTATTCGGCCAGCCTGAGGTTGGTCTGGGCATTACACCCGGTTTCGGCGGCACACAGAGACTTGCGCGTCTGGTAGGTGAAGGTATGGCGAAGCAGATGATCTACACAGCACGTAACATCAAGGCTGACGAGGCATACCGCATCGGTCTGGTAAATGCAGTATATGCTCAGGAAGAGCTGATGCCTGCAGCTGAGAAGATGGCTTCCACCATCGCAAAGAATGCTCCGATCGCAGTCCGCAACTGCAAGAAGGCTATCAATGACGGTATGCAGGTAGATATGGACCAGGCGATCGTTATCGAAGAGAAGCTGTTCGGCGACTGTTTCGAGAGCGAGGATCAGAGATACGGCATGGCTTTCTTCCTTGACAAGAACAAGGAGAAGGTAAAAGAGCCTTTCAAGAACTGCTGATTTTTCTGAAAAACAGAATATTCATATATCATTTTAGGAGGAGACTATCATGAAGGTAGGTATTATTGGCGCCGGCACAATGGGTTCCGGTATCGCACAGGCATTTGCCCAGACAGAAGGCTACGAAGTATTTCTTTGCGACATCAATGAAGAGTTCGCTGCAAACGGCAAGAAGAAGATTGCAAAGGGCTTCGAGAAGAGAATCGCAAAAGGCAAAATGACTCAGGAAGCTGCTGATTCCATCCTTGCAAAGATCACAACAGGCGTAAAAGATATCTGCACAGACTGCGATCTCGTTGTAGAGGCTGCTCTGGAGAACATGCAGATCAAGAAGCAGACATTCAAAGAGCTGCAGGATATCTGCAAAGCAGACTGCATCTTCGCTACCAACACATCCTCTCTGTCCATCACAGAGATTGGCGCAGGTCTGGATCATCCCGTTATCGGCATGCACTTCTTCAACCCCGCTCCGGTTATGAAGCTGGTTGAGGTTATTGCAGGTCTGAACACTCCTGATGAGGTTGTTGAGAAGATCAAAGCTATCTCTGTTGAGATCGGCAAGACTCCCGTACAGGTAAACGAGGCTGCAGGCTTTGTTGTAAACAGAATCCTCGTTCCTATGATAAATGAAGCTATCGGCATCTATGCAGAAGGCGTTGCATCTGTAGAAGATATCGATACAGCTATGAAGCTGGGCGCTAATCATCCCATGGGACCTCTGGCTCTGGGCGATATGATTGGTCTGGACATCGTTCTGGCTATCATGGAAGTATTGCAGACTGAGACAGGCGACACCAAGTATCGTCCTCATCCCCTTCTGAAGAAGATGGTACGCGGCGGACAGCTGGGCCAGAAGACAGGTAAGGGCTTCTACGATTACACAAAATAATAAACTAAGAATGGCGGGGCGGCCGCAAAAGTGCGGCTGCCGCATTCTTCACTAGGAGGAATTATAAAT